>JAXDLW010000038.1:0-10573 GCA_034666405.1 Chloroflexota bacterium
AACTCCACGTCGAGCACCACCCCACCCGCGGATTACACGGGCCGGACAATCCAGCTGGGCGCGGTGCTGTCGATCACCGGCGCCGGGAGCGTCTTCGGGCCGGCGCAGAAGAACGCGATCGAACTGGCCGTTGAAACGATCAACAGCTCCGGCGGGGTGAACGGCGGCAAGATCGCGGTGGACGTCCAGGACGACGCCTCGGTTCCCCAGCAGGGCCTGGACGCCATGACGGCTCAGGTGCAGACCAAGAAGGTCCTGGGGATCATCGGCCCCAGCCTGTCGATCGTGGCCGCCCTGGCCCACCCCGCGCTGAATCGGCTGAAAACCCCGGTGATCGCGCCTTCCGAGACCGGCAAGGGCATCGTGGGCAGCTGCGCCTACCCCTGCGACTACATCTTCCGGGACAGCCTCGGTGAGGCCCTCGCGATCCCCGACAACGTGAAGGACGCCCGCGACCGGTACCACCCCAGGAGCGCCGCGGTCCTGTCGGCGACCGACGACAAGACATCGGCTGAAGGGTCGGCCTTGTTCCAGCAGGCCTTCGCGGACAACGGCATTGCGGTCGCCGCAGGGGCGGCGGTCGCCTTCTCCAAGAACGAGTCGGTATTCACTGATTACGTCACCGCGGCCCTGGCCAAGAAGCCCGACGTGCTCGCGGTCTCCAGCCCCGGGGCGATCGCCGCGGCGCTGGTCGCCGAGGCCCGCAAGCAGGGCTTTTCCGGTCCGATCCTGGGCACCGACGCCTTCAACAACGCCGTGGTGTCCCAGCTCGCCGGCGCGGGCGCCAAGGGAGCGCAGTCCGCCACCGCGTACTTCCCCGGACTCGACACCACGGCGGCCAAGGGCTTTGTCAGCGCCTACAGCGCCCGGTACAAGGACGCGCAGGGCAAGCCGCTGCCGCCCGACGAGGTCGCCGCCCAGGCGTATGTCGCCGTCCAGCTCTTCGCCGAGGCGGCCCGTTCCGCCAACCTGAAGTTCGGCGACCCGACGGGCGACCGCACCCGGCTGCGAGATGCGCTGGCGAAGGTCGGTGTCGACACGCCGATGGGGCCGGTCAGCTTCACCAGCACCCACGATGTTCGCCAGGACGTCTACATCATGGCGATGGACGGCAAGGGCGGCTTCACGCTTCTCAACACCGTCGGGTCGCAGTGAGCGGGGCGGGCCGCCGCTAGAATCCGTCCGGGCCCGTAGCTCAGCTGGGAGAGCGCTGCGTTCGCATCGCAGAGGCCGTCGGTTCGAGTCCGATCGGGTCCACCACCGTCCCCCGCGATGTCGCGGCGCGTCTGCGCCCGGGGGGATCGCCCCGGGCGCATTCGGCCTGGGCTCAGCTCTTGGCCGCCTGGGCGGCGTACATCAGCGACCCCGGCGTGGTCAGCAACTCGCCGGTCTCCAGCAGGGTCTTGAGCCCCGACAGGATCATCGGCCAGCCGCCGTAGAGCTGCTCGTTGGCGCCTTCGCGCAGCTGGTCGTGGGTGAGCTTGAGGTGACACGAGTCGCCCACAGGCTCGATCTCCCAGGTGATCCGCGAGGTCCCCTCGCTCTTCACGTCATCGCCCCAGAGCGCGGTCATGGTCTGCACCAGGCGGTGCGGGGGATCGACGACGATGTTCTGGCCCTCACCGAGGAGCATGTCGCCGGCCCGCTGTTCCATTCGTGACCCCTCGGTCCAGTCCGACTGGATGTGGGCGCCGAAGTTGTACTTGCCGCGCATCTCGCTGTTGGTGATGGCCTCCCAGAGGCGCTCCGGCGTTGTCTTGATGTAGATCTCGAAGACCTTTTCCATGGTTTCCTCCAATTCGTGCTTGAGCCCGGTAAGTCCCGCGACCCACGGTTCGGCGTATTTGCTCACCCACCTGTCGTGGACAAGCCGGATGGGAACGGGGTTGAGGAAGTGCAGCTTCTCGCGCCCGCGCCGCCTGGTAACCACCAGGCCCGCCTCCTCGAGCAGCTTCAGGTGCTTCATCACCCCAAAACGGGTCATCGGCAGCCGTCCCTCCAGCGCCATGAGGGTCTGTCCGTCCTGGCGAAAGAGCTCGTCGAGAAGACTCCGTCGAGTCGGGTCGGCGAGCGCCTTGAAAACCTCGTCCATGGCAGGGAGCATACGTGACCATTTGGTCACCTGTCAAGAGCAGGGAGGCATGCGGGGGCTGTTGCCACGCGGCGATGCGTCCACGGGTGTACGCTGAGAACGGCGGATCGTTGTGATTCGCGCTGACGCGAGGCCCGCAGCGAGACGGGGGCTGAAAGTCGCCCACGACCCCCTACGGAGGCTCCCAGCATCGCCACCCTCGCTCCGCCCCTACCCCTACCCCAACCTGCCGCGGCTTCGCGGCGTCCCGCGCCCGCCGCGGACGACTACGCGCGGCTGAAGGCCCGCGTCCAGGCCGCAGGCCTGCTGCGCAAGCAGCGCGGTTACTACACGCTGGTCATCGCCGCCAACATGGGCATGTTCGCCCTCTGCATCGGGGCGCTGGTGATCCTGCGCAACCCCTGGTTGCTGGCCCTGGACGCGATATTCCTCGGACTGGTCTCCGGGCAGCTCGGATTCCAGCTCCACGACGCCGCCCACCGCCAGATGTTCGAGAGCGCGTGGGCCAACCGGCTCGTGGGCCTGATCACCGGCGACCTGCTGTTGGGGATGAGCTACGGCTGGTGGTACGAGAAGCACAACCGTCACCACGCCAATCCCAACGACGTCGACGAGGACCCCGACATCAACAGCCCGGCGATCGTCTACAGCCGTGCCCAGGCCCTGTCCCGCCGCGGCCTGCTGCGCAAGCTGGCCGCCTACCAGGCGTTCTTCTTCTTCCCTCTGCTGTTCCTGCTGGGTTTCAGCATGCATGGCTCCAGCTACATCCACCTGGCCGGCCGCGGTGCCCGCTACCGCGGTGAGGAGATCGCCCTGCTGGCGCTCCACAACGTGCTGTACTTCGGCTTCCTGCTCGCGGTTCTCGGACCTTGGATGGCGGTGGTGGTGATCGTGCTCCACAAGGCCAGTGGTGGCTTCTACCTCGCCTCGGTCTTCGCGCCCAACCACAAGGGGATGCCCCAGACGGACGCGGCCCATCGCATGGATTTCCTGCGCTCCCAGGTGCTCACGGCGCGCAACGTGAGGGCCAGCCGCATCAAGGACATGTGGTACGGCTCGCTCAACTACCAGATCGAGCACCACCTCTTCCCCACGATGCCACGGAACAACCTGCGCAAGGCCCACGCCATGATCAAGGACTACTGCGTGGAGATCAACGTCCCGTTCTATGAGGCCTCGATGACCCAGTCCTACCGCGAGCTCCTGGCCTTCCTGCATGACGTTGGCCGGCCGCTGAGGGTGAAGCCCGTCCGAGCCTGAGCCGCCCAGGCCCAGTTCGACCCGGCGTCTAATAACCGCCTCCATATACTCTGAGCGGCCCATGGAACAAATCTCTCTAACCCTGTTCGGAGTGGCCATCGCGGCCTACTTCGTCTCCATGCCGCTGTACTTCATCGCCGCCGGCTTCGGCCGTCCGCGGATCTTCCTGCTCGCGCTGGTGGTCAGCGGCATCGGGCTGGCCGCCCACCTTGGCTCTTTCGGCTATCGCTGGGCCGCGGACGGGCACTACCCGCTCAGCAACATGTACGAGTACTCATCGCTGCTCGCGCTGATCATGGTGGCCTTCTTCGTAGCCACCGCGCGCGGCTGGCGGACCGAGTTCATCGGCGGGCTGGTGATGATCGGGGCGATCGGCATCATGAGCGTGGGCCGGACCCTCTACACCGGGCCGTCCGGTCTGATCCCGGCGCTCAACTCCTACTGGCTCAAGATCCACGTGACCAGCATGGTCACCTCCTCGGCGCTGCTCAGCTTCACCTTCTTCTTCAGCTTCGCCGCCCTGCTCAAAGCGTGGGCGATCGGCGGGCGCAAGTTGGTGCTCGCGTCAGGGCCGCGGTACACGCTGGCGGCCAACCCCGGCAAGGCCTACGCCTCGGGCCCCGGGGCCGCGGTCGCGGCAACGGGTCCTCGCTGGCTGCAGACGGCGACCGCCTGGTTGCCGGATCCCGAGACGTTGGACCGCCTGGCCTTCCGCATGGTCCTCATCGGCTTCCCCCTCTGGACGTTCGGGGTGATGATGGGCGCGGTCTGGGGCGAGCATGCATGGGGGCGCTGGTGGGGCAACGATCCAAAGGAGATCATGGCCGCGGTGACCTGGATCGTTTACGCCATCTACTTCCACGCCCGGGCGATGGGCGGGATGCGCGGGTATCGGACCACCGCGATCGCCGGCCTGGGCTTCCTCTCGGTGTTGGCGACCTTCTACTACGTCAACCTCTGGATCGTCGGCCTCCACTCATACGCTCGATAGGCGGGCCCCGAGGGCCCGGTTGCGCCCGGTAAGCCGGGCGCGCAGGGTGCGCGCTCTCGTCGCGCTCACCGGCCTGGTCGCCCTGACGGGCTGCAGCCTCCAGCATCCTCTCGATGCGGCCAACCAGAGCCAGGCCACCGTCGGTAAACCCGCGCCCGATTTTTCCGGGACCACGCTCGACGGCAAGGCGCTCAGCCTCAAGGACCTGCGCGGGCACCCGGTGCTGCTCAACTTCTGGGCATCCTGGTGCGGTCCCTGCCGCCTGGAGCAGCCCGGGCTCACCAAGGTCGCGAAGGAATACGAGGCGAAGGGTCTGCGCGTGGTCGGTGTGGCGGTCCGCGACAATCTCAACCAGGCCAAGATCTACCGCGACGAGTTCTCCGTTCCGTACCCCAGCATCTTCGACCAGGCGGCGCGCCTGGAGTACGCGTACCAGGTGGACGCACCACCGAGCTCGGTGCTGATCGACAGCTCCGGGGTGGTGCGCTACAAGGAGACGGGGGGCGTGGGGGAGGACGTCCTGAAACGGCTGCTCGCGGATAAGCTAAAGCTCTCATGAGCACCCACCGGACGTGCTGACCGCCTTCATGCTCGTGACCTGCGAGCGGGCGGAGTTGGCGGAGGTGGGACCGCGGCTGGCGGAGATCGACGGTGTCACCGAGGTCTACACCACGACCGGCAGCATCGACTACATCGCCATCGTCCGCGTCAAGGACATGGAAGCCCTGTCGTCGCTGGTCACAGAGCGGCTCCGCGCGGTGCCGGGCATCGCCCACACCGACACCCACGTCGCGCTGCGGGAGTACAGCAAGGGCGACATCGAAGCCGCGTTCCAGATCGGGGTCGATTAGGCCTGGTGCCCATGGCCGGCGGCAGCGGGGCGAATTGACGCCCCTCGGCGCGACCAACTAGAATCCCCCGGTCGCGTCGCCTGACGACGGCGCGCGTCATCCGAATGCCAGGTCTTTTGGGAGAACCTCTTTTTGGGCTCAGTCATCAAGAAGCGCCGCAAGAAGATGCGGAAGCACAAGCACAAGAAGATGCTCAAGAAGACCAAGTGGGCGCGCCGAGCTAAGTAATCGCGCTCGGACGCCGCCGCTGGGCGGCCGGATCGGGCGTCGGCGACCGCCTCGCTCACGTAGTTGCACCTACGCTCGTCCCCACACCCGCTTCGCGGGTACCCGGGTCCTCGGAACCTCCTTCGCTGCGACCGCCGATCGGCGGCTGCGGTGCTTTGGGCAACAGATTCGAGGAAGATTCAAGCTGACTTTTGGGTTCTGGATAGTGGAGATTAGACTCCTGACACGATCGTCAGTTCCCTGCCCCTCTGGAGGTTTCCTTAATGCCTGAAGCGTTTATCGTCGATGCCGTCCGCACCCCTGTGGGGAAGCGGAATGGGGTGCTCAGCAAGGTTCGTGCCGACGACCTGCTGGCCATCGCCCTGAAGGAGCTGGTCACGCGGGCGGGGGTCGACCCGGCTTCGGTCGAGGACGTCATCGCCGGCTGCGTCACCCAGATCGGGGAGCAGTCGATGAACATGGCGCGGGAGGCGGCGCTTATCGCCGGGTTCCCGAAGGAGGTCCCGGGAACGACCGTCGAGCGGTTCTGTGGCTCGGGGCAGCAGGCGGTGAACTTCGCGGCCCAGGCGGTGAAGTCGGGGGCGATGGACATCGTCATCGGTGGTGGCACCGAGGTCATGACCCGCACGCCGATGGGCTCCGACGTGATGGCCAACCCGGATCCCCTGGGCGACAGCAAGGGTCCGATCAGCCCGATCCTGGCCGATCTCTACGAGATCATCCCCCAGGGCCTGTCCGCCAACCGGATTGCCAAGAAGTACGGCATCACCCGCGAGGACCAGGACAGGTTCGCGCTCAACAGCCACGAGAAGGCGATCGCGGCGATCGACGAGGGACGCTTCAAGGGGGAGATCGTGCCGGTCCACGTGGCCGACAACGGCAACTCCCACACCGTCGACACCGACGAGGGGCCGCGCCGGGGCAGCAGCTACGAGAAGATCGCTTCGCTGGCGCCGGCTTTCGAGCCGGAAGGCATGATCACCGCGGGCAACTCCAGCCAGATCTCGGACGGCGCCGCAGCAGTGCTGGTGATGAGCGAGGCCAAGGTGAACGAGCTGGGGCTGAAGCCGCGGGCCCGGATCGTGGCCACCGCCGCCGTGGGCTGTGACCCGACGCTCATGCTCGAGGGTCCGATCCCGGCAACGGAGCGGGTCCTGCTGAAGGCCGGCATGACGCTTAACGAAATCGACCTCTTCGAGGTGAACGAGGCGTTTGCATCGGTCGTCCTGGCCTGGCTGAAGACCACCGGGGCCGACCCGGAAAAGGTCAACTACAACGGTGGAGCGATCGCCCTGGGCCACCCACTGGGCTGCAGCGGAGCCAAGCTGATCACCACGGTGCTCAACGAGCTGGAGCGGCAGGATGCCCGCTTCGGGCTGGTGACAATGTGCATCGGCCACGGGATGGGGACCGGCACGATCATCGAGAGGCTCACCTAAGCTTCGGCGCCGCAGGCTTTCCGGGTGATGGTCCGGCGGGCTCGCCGGACCACCCGGGCGGTCAGTGGAACTGGACGGTTATGTCCGACCACATGTTTCGCGTCTGATTGCCGATGACCACTATGACTACGATGACTATCAGTGCGATGAGGACGACGATGAAGGCGTACTCGACCATGCCCTGCCCCTTCTCATCGGAGTCCAGTCGCCTGGACAGCCCGCCGATGAGCCGGTTTTTGAGTTCGGCCAAGTTATACATGGCTTGCATCATAGGGTCTGGGGCTCTGTTTCAAGCCCACAATAGTCGTGAACTTGTGACGGCGTTATGACGAGTCGTTACTTCGGGTCAGACCACGACGAGCTGCGCAGCTCGGTGCGCCGGTTTGTTGAAACGGAGCTGGCACCGCACGCGGACGAATGGGAGGAGGCCGCTTATTTCGCCGATTGGGTGTTCCCGCGCATGGGCGAGCTGGGGTTCCTCGGGCTCGCCTATCCCACCGAGTACGGTGGCCAGGGTGGAGACTACTTCTCCTCGATCGTCCTGTCGGAGGAGATGGCCCGGGCCCATTCGGGCGGGATCGGGATGGCAGTGGCCGTCCAGACCGACATGGCCACCCCACCCATCCTCAAGTTCGGCACCGAGGAGCAGAAGCAGCGCTACCTGGTCCCTGCGATCAAGGGCGCAAAGGTCGCCTGCCTGGGCATCACCGAGCCGAATGCCGGCTCCGACGTGCAGAACATCCAGACTTGGGCCCGCCGTGATGGCGATGACTGGGTGATCAACGGCAGCAAGATCTTCATAACCAACGGAATGCGGGCCGACTTCATCACGCTTGTCGCCCGCACCGACCGCGGCCGGGGGTTCGAGGGCGTGACCCTGTTCCTGGTGGACACTGACACCCCCGGCTTCAAACGCTCCCGCAAGCTGGAGAAGGTCGGCATGCTCAGCTCGGACACCGCGGAGCTCTCGTTCGAGGAGATGCGGGTGCCGGGCGATGCCGTGCTCGGCGAGGTCGGAAAGGGGTTCTACAACATCATGTGGGAGCTCCAGGGCGAGCGCATGATCGGCGCCGCGGGGTCCATCGCCGGGGCGCAACTCACGCTCGACGCCACGATCGCCTATGCCAAGGAGCGGCTGGCGTTCGGCAAGCCGATCGCCTCGCAGCAGGTGATCAAGCACATGCTCGTGGACATGGCGGCCAAGATCGAGGTTGCCCGCGAATACAACTACGCCACGGCCCACACGTTCGGCAACGGCGAGTACCCGGTCAAGGAGATCTCGATCTGCAAGCTGATCACGGGACAGGTCGCGTTCGAGGTTGCCGACACCTGCATGCAGATCTGGGGTGGCTCCGGTTACATGGCCTCCAACCCGGTGCAGCGTTCCTGGCGCGACAGCCGCCTGATCCGCATCGGCGGCGGCACCGACGAGATCATGAAGGAGATCATCGGCAAGTCGCTCGGGCTGTGACCGCCTCCTGGTGGGAGGCGGACCCCAAGGTGAACCGGGCCATCTGGGGCCTGGTGCAGGAGCCCATGGTCCGCAAGGACGGCGGCCGCCCCGACCCCTACTGGGAGTCCGGCTGCCACCCCGACGTCGTCGAGCGCATCTGGGACAAGCTGGGGTCAGCCCTTGGCGTCGATTGCCGCGCGCGGGCCAAGGATGTGCCGGTGCTGGCGGCGCCGCGGTCGGGCAGGGTGTTCGCCAAGGCCCATGGAACGGCATACATCATCTGGCTGACGCCAGTCGACTTCGACTTGGCCACCGCCGCCGGTTACCGCACCCGGCACGAGTGGTTCGGGGACCGCTTCACCGAGCTCGCCGATGAGGCCGGACCGGGGTGGGTCTGGGGACGCTACCGGGACGAGGAACAGGTGTGGCTGACGCGGTCCCTCGCCGCCCTTGAATCGCCCACTTCGCCAGGGGGCGCTGCCTAAACTTGCGCCGATGATCCGCCGGCCGCTGCGCGCGCTCCTGCTGTGCGGCGCGCTCCTGGCCGGTGAACTGGTCGCGCTCGGGGGGGCTTCGGCGGCCAGTCCGACCAACCCCAACTGCACCGGGGTTCCCGACGCCGTGCTCACCGGCGGCGGGCAGGTGCGGGTCTTCGCCATGCACCACAAGCAGGACCTTGCCGACAACTCCACCTACCAGTCGATTCGCGATGCCCTCGACTGCGAGCTGACCGCCCGGGTGGACCCCTACCGCGCGTCCGACCATCCCAACGTCGTCGTCTACAACGAGTTGAATGGCCTGTCGTACGGCACCGAGGGGAGCCGCGGGCTCGTGGCGAGACAGGCATCGAGCCAGGCCACCTTCGTGGACACGACCATCGGCCAGCCTGGCGCGCTTGGGATCGGCGCCGTGGCCGGGCCCTACGCTGCCCCGATCGCGTACTACGACACGAAGTTCGGGACGCCTGGCAGCGTGGCCGGGGCGATCGGCCAGATGTTCACGTCGATCACCGATACCCTGGTGCGATCGGTGGTCGAGAACCTCTCCGCGCTGGCCCACAAGCACGGCGTATATATCGTGTTCGGTACGCCGCTGGTGGTCCGTGAGGGGACGGACTGCTCGGGCCAGTACGCCGGTTGGGTGGCCTGCCCGGGTTGGCACAGGAGCACTGACGTCGGCGACATCGCGGCGCTGCAGGACCCCGACCTGGCACCGGCGCCCTACGTGTACGTGGCGGACGCGAACACCGTCGACAATGTGCAGCTCTTCTTCGCGCCTGACGGGACGCTCTACGACATGCAGCCGAAGGTCAACCTGACCCCGATCGAGATCGATCCGCTGGGCTGGCACCAGGGCTCCGCGACGACAATCCACGCGATCAGCCTGTACGGTGCGGACGCGGTTCGCTACCCGGCGGTGAGGTTCGGGGTCGGGATCAGCCTGGACGCATTCGAGACCGCGATCGGCCCGACCCCCTGCCCGCCGGAGGCGCCGCCGGGCACGAAGTTCGAGCCCTACCCGCAGTTCATGCAGTGCCTGGACAGCAAGGGGGTGAACGTCTTCCTCCAGCCGGAGTTCAACGACGGTGGCGCGGCCTGCGCGAGCTGGACCGATTTCACCGAGGACTGCGGCACCACGAAGGCCAACTGGCAGCCGCTGAGCTGGATGCGCAGCGCCTGGTTCTCGGTCCAGGGGCGCGCCGACGGTGGCTTCGTCTTCAAGAATTTCAAGTACGCCGTGAACCCTTTCATGACCGGCAACCTCTTCGACATCTCCGGTGACGGCCAGACCGCGATCTTCGCTCGCGACGACCCCCGGGCGAGGCCGGGCTGGTACGCCGGGGACAGCACGGCAGCGCTGTATGCGGGTGCCGGCGTTGGCACCTACACGGACCGCGCGGACGACCCTCGGTACAGCCGGTTCGAGGGTCCCCAGCCCGGCTTCTTGGCACTGACCCCGTGGACCATCCCCGAGGGGGCACCAGGGTCTGCCTACCGCTGCAAACCGCGCAGCACGACCGCCCCGGACTGCACCAGCTCGACGGGCGCCCCCCCGATCACCACTGCCGGCGCGCTTGACCCCGGCGACCCCGCGTCACTGCAGTCCTGCGAGAAGGGGCTCGCGCCGGGGTCAGGGGTGACCTCCGGCCCCTGCGCCGAGAACAACTACCGGTCGTCGGTGCTGATCGCCGACCTCTTCCCCGCGGCCGCCGCGGAGCCCTCTCCCGGCGCCCTGCCATTGACGGCGACGGATCGGTCG
>JAXDLW010000039.1:0-23924 GCA_034666405.1 Chloroflexota bacterium
GTCATGGGCATGCCGACCGTCCGCTACGTCGTCACGAGCCGGGTCATCGCGGCCCTGCTGATCATGCCGTTCATGTACTTCCTGGCCCTGGCGGCGGCGTTCACGGCCAGCTGGCTGGTGCAGAAGTTCCAGATCGGCCTGATCTCGGACGGCGCCTACTTCGACTACTTCTGGCGCTTCCTCAACATCAAGGACCTGGTCTTCTCGATGATCAAGGCGGTCCTCTTCGCTTTCCTGATCATCCTGGTGGCCATCTATTACGGCTTCCACGTCACCGGTGGCGCGGTGGGTATCGGCCGCGCCGTGGCGAAGACGATGGCCGTCAGCCTGGTCATGACCGTCCTGGTGAACGCCTTCCTGACGCAGCTCTTCTGGGGGATTGACGCCAACCTGCCGATCCCCGGCGGGTGACCCCGGAAGGAACCATCAATACACTCACGTTCTATTAGTACAGAAGGAACGAAATTGGCAGACACGGAGACCCGGAGCAAGACGAAGTCCTCGACCACCGTCAACAGTCGCAGCGAGGCGGATGACGACGAGGGGCATCCTTCGGTGCGCGCCGGCTCGGGTTATAAGCCGAAGAACGCCGACATCCCCACCAAGGACAAGAAGATGGCCATCGAGGCCAAGGACCTGAAGAAGCACTTCGGCAAGCAGAAGGTCCTCGACGGCGTGACGTTCGGGGTCCCGGAGGGCGAGATCACGATGATCATGGGCCCTTCAGGCACGGGTAAGTCGGTGTTCCTGCGCCACGTCGTGGGGCTGATGTTCCCCGATTCGGGCGACATCTGGGTGGACGGCAAGAGCGTCCCGGGGCTGAGCAACGAGGAGCTCCTCTCCCTTCGCCAGGAGTGCGGCATGCTATTCCAGGACGGCGCCCTCTTCAGCTCCATGAACCTGTTCGACAACGTGGCGTTCCCTCTCCGTCAGCACACCAGCAAGTCGGAGAAGGAGATCCACGACATCGTCTACGACCGCCTCAAGGAGGTGGGCCTGGCCGGAGCGGACAAGAAGCTCCCGAACGAGCTGTCCGGCGGGATGCGCAAGCGCGCCGGGTTTGCCCGCGCGCTGGTGATGGAGCCCAAGATCCTGCTCTTCGACGAGCCGGACTCGGGGCTGGACCCAGTGCGCACGGCGCTGCTCTCGGAGCTCATCCGGGAGATCAGCGACAAGTACCGCTGTACCTCGGTGATCATCAGTCACGACGTGAACCACGTCCGCCAGGTGGCTGACAACCTGGCCGTGCTGTACGCGGGCAAATGCGTGGCGTTCGGCTCCCAGAAGGAGATCAAGGCCAACCCCGACCCCTTCATCCAGCAGTTCCTGGTGGGTGCCGCGGAAGGCCCCCTCGGGATGGACTAGGAACGGGTAGGGACGGAGATCCGATGAGCGTGGTTCGGGGGAGGAGCAGGAGGCGAACAGGCGGCGGAAACCCGCTGCTCGGGGGTAAGCAGGCCTCGGTCGCCCTCGGCCTTGCCGTGTTCCTGACCCTCGCCACGATGACCCTGGGGGCGCTCGGGCTGAGTGTCGGCAGCGGCAATAACAACTACGAGGTCAGGCTCCACTTCACCACCGGTAACGGGATCATCGAGGGCAGCGACGTCTTCTTCGGCGGCGTCAAGGTCGGCACCGTCAAGACGCTCGAGCTGGACAAGGACGCGAAGGCGATCACGATGACCGTGTCGATCGGCCGCCAGTACGCGCCCATCCACCAGGACGCCACCGCGGCGATCCGGCCCAAGTCGTTGCTCGGCGAGAAATACGTGGCGATGACCGTGGGCGACCCGGCCAAGCCGGCGTACAACGATGGCGACACGCTGCCCGACTCCGCCACCAGCGTCAACGTCGAGCTCGACCAGATCATCAACATCTTTGACGAGCCCACCCGCAAGCAGCTCCAGGTCCTGATCAACAACCTCGGCATCGGCGTGGCCGGGCAGGGCCGCAACACCAACGAGACCTTCCAGGCGGGTACCCAGGACCTCAATGGCCTGGCCAAGGTCACGGATACCCTGCAGGCCCGCGACGCGGAGCTGAAGCGCATCATCGACGCCCTCACCAAACTGACGGCGACGCTGTCCAGCGACCAGCAGCGGCAGACCTACATCAACCTGCTGCAGCACTCCGAGCAGGTGCTGACCACGCTCAAGGCCGAGGACGCCAACGTGGCGCAGGGGATCGACCGCATGAACAAGCTGTTCGGCACCTACGACGCGGGCCTCAACGGCCGGGCAACCGACCTCCAGGGGGTGTTCAACGCGCTGCCGAACACCGTCACCGACCTCGACAACCTCAGCATCAACCTGGCCCGCGACGGCCACATCGGCTACCCGACACTGGCCAACTCCATACCGGGCATCGTCAGTGGACCGCTGATCTTCGGTGACCAGTCCAACAGCACCCAGTGGACGGGCAACATCTGGACCCGCGTGATGCCGGCCGTCGGCTGTTTCTACGTCAACCACCGCGCCCAGGACAGCACCGGGGCGTACAGCGACAACGGGGGGCCGATCCCAACAGCCCGTGGCGGCGGCACCGGGGGCACCAGCGGAAAGGGGCCGTACACCTTTGACAGCCTGCCCGGGCTTGGGCCTGTGTGCGACGCCGGCTCGCCCACCGGGTTGCTCGGGCTCCTGGCCACCGCCTGTGCCGGTGCTCCGACCAACCCTGTGACCCAGGCCATCTGCATGGCCACCGGCCACGCGGTCACGAACTCGGCGCCCGCCGGCGCCGCCCAGCCCGCCCCCGGCGCCACAGGTTCGGCGACACCTGGCTCGGGCGCGGCGACCGCACCCGCACCCGCGCTTCCACCTGGCGCCGACCAGGCGCAGAAGGACCTGCTGAGGTACCTGCTGCAGTGAGGAGCCGCTGGAACCCGCTGATCGTGCTGATCTACATGGCCATCTCAGGGTCGATCCTGGCCTTCATGGCCGTGAACATGGGCGGGCCCTGCCTGCTGGCGAAGTGCACCAACGTGAGCATCGAGTTCAGGGACGCGGCAGGACTGCTGCACTCCAACGACCTGCGGATGGCGGGTATCAAGGTCGGCCAGGTCACGACCATTGTTGCCAAGAAGAACTACGCGGTCGCCAGCGTCCAGATCGAGGACCGCTTCATGCCCGTCTACAAGGATGCCCACGCGGTGGTCCGTCCCAAGAACCTGCTGGGGGAGACGTACGTCGAGATCGACAAGGGGACGGAGTCCGCGGGCACCCTCGGCAACGGCGACACGATCCACCTGGTCAACACGATCACCCCGGTGCAGGTGGACGAGGTGCTGAACGCCCTCGACCCGACGACTCGCCAGAAGCTCGGGATCGTCATCAACGCGCTGGGAGAGGCGACGGCGGCCCGCGGCCAGGACCTCAACCTGTCCACCCAGGACTTCCGGCGGATCACCGCGGCGCTGGCGACGACCTCCACTTCGCTCAACGAGCAGAAGGACAACATCGACGCCCTGATCGTGCAACTCGACCTGCTGCAACAGACCGCTGCCGACTACCACGCCCAGCTGGCCCAGGTGCTGCGCGATTGGAACGACACCAGCAAGACGATGCAGGCCCACTCCGACAACTTCGCCAGCGCGATCGACCACCTCGGCAATGTGCTCGCCAACCTCGACGCCGGGCTGACCCCCAACACCCCGGCGCTGACCAAGGCGGTGGCCGAGTTGCCCGCGACCGCGGACCACGCCACGGATTTCCTGGGCATCAGCAGCTCGATGGCGGAACTCTTCCTCAAGCCCGTCAATGGCGGGACCAACGGGCAGGGCGCGGCGATCGACGACGCGATCAACCTCTTCCCGCGACTGTCCCAGGTGATGATCGGCGTGAACTCCTGCGACTTCCACAAGTACGCCAATGGCTACGTCAACGTGCCGGGACAGACCGAACCGGCGTCCTGCGCCAGCCAGAGCGCCCAGGGCGAGGTATTCACCGGCCAGGTCATGGGCAACCCGGCGCTGTACAACCAGGTTTCCAAGGACCGCCATCTGTGGCGGGTCATGGGCATGGTCGACACCAATGGCGGCAGCGCCGGCAGCGGCAGCCTGACATGCGGCCTGTTCACCAACCCCGGCAACAACCCGTCAAGCACCTGTTACCCGGGCAGCATCGGGACCGATCCCTACAAGCCCGCCGCCTCCTCCTCCGGCACGACGGGGTCCGCCGGCAGTTCGAACAGTGGCGGCACCCACCCGGCGTCCTTCTGGAACAACCTCTGGACCATGTTCACCGGTGCGGACAATGCCTAGCACCCGGATTCGCCAGAACCTGACGTACGTGGCGATCTTCGCGGTGATCTCGCTGTCGGGGCTGCTCTGGTTGGCGATCAACACGGGTCAGCGCTTCGGCCCCCTGCCGCCGGCCTACCGCGTTTCATTCCAGGTTCGGGATGCCGACGGCCTCGTCGAGGGCGACGACGTGCGCATCGCCGGGATCCCGGTGGGCAAGGTGCTGACCGTGGGGTCGAGCGCCAAGGGCGCGGTGGTGATGATGGGGATCGACCGGGCCAAGGGTTATGACCCGATCTTCACCGACGCCACGGTGCTGATCCGCCCGAAGTCGCTGCTGGGCGAGAAGTACGTCGACATGCAGCGCGGGTCATCGAACGTGGAGGTGCCGGATGGCGGCTCCATCCCGGAGTCCCAGGCCGCCACCCAGGTCGAGGTTGACCAGGTCCTGAACAACTCCGACCCCGCCACCCGCAAGGCGCTCTCCGTCGACTTCCAGTCGCTGGGCCAGGGCGTCGCCGGCCGGGGAGGGGACATCAACGCGACGCTGCCCGAGTTGCAGCGCATCGCCGAGCACCTCTCCAACGTCTCGTCCCGCTTCAAGGACCGCAGCGCGCAGATCGACCACATCCTGGTCGACACCGACACCATCCTCAGCACGCTGGCCGACGAGCACGCCCAGCTCGCCAGCCTGATCCAGAGCGCGGATGGAGTGACCGGCACGATTGCGACCAACGACCAGCACCTGGCCGGACTTCTGCAGGGCGGTTCGTCGACCCTGGCGCGCCTCAATGTCGCGTTCGCCCAGCAGAACAACGACCAGAACATCAGGACGGCGACCCAGACGGCGCCCGGGGTCCTGAACCACACGCTCACGTTCCTCGACCTGGTCAGCCCGAAGCTGCAGACGCTGATCCCGAGCCTGCTGCTCGGCCAGCAGTACAACTATCCCAACGACCAGTTGACGATCGCCCAGCAGTATGGCATCCAGCTCTCGCAGGCCTGGGACTCCGGCTTCCGGATGTACGACCCCAGCGCCACCTTCCCGGCGCACGGCTTCACGGCCATGTCGCTCACCTGCAACGACTCGAGCACGCCGCAGAACTCGCAGACGAACTACCCCAACTCGTGCCCCGGCACCTACGACAAGAACGGCGGCTACGGGTCGGCGCCGGCGGCGGCCGCAGGGTCGAGCGCCAGCCCGGCGGCGCCCGCCACGCAGGCCCCGGCGACGGGCTCGCTGTCCGGCTCCTCGGCGGACGCCGAAAGGCAGCTCCTGGAGTACCTGCTGGGGCAATGAGAAGCAGGTTCGCGATCAGCAGGCTCCTCCTCTTCATCGGCTTGCTTTCGACCGTCCTCGGCGCGGTGGCCTTCGGCCCCAACCTGAACTACACGCTGCGGCTGGACTTCACCAACGCCGACGGCCTGGTGCAGAACGAGGACGTCACAGTGGCCGGCGTCAAGGTCGGGTCGGTCAAGAGCCTCGAGGTCAGCGGCAAGGTGGCCGTGGTCACGGTCGAGGTCACCGACAAGGCCTACGTTCCGCTGCGCTCCGGGACCAAGGCCCTGGTCCGCCAGCTCAGCCTGCTCGGCAACAAGTACGTCGAACTCTTCCCCGGCTCAACCAGTGGGGGAGTGCTCGCCAGCGGCTCCGAGATCGGCATCGACAACACGACGTCCCCGACCGACCTCGACCAGATCAACGCCATCTTCGACGCCCCCACGCGCGAGAAGCTCAAGGCCGCCACCCTGCAGGGCGAGATCGCGCTGGGCGGCAGGGCCGAGACGCTCAACAAGGACCTGCTCCAGCTGCGCAACCTGGCCGTCGCCGCCGAGCCGGTGACCGGCGTGCTGGATTCCCACCAGGCGTCGCTGGACCGGGCCACGATCGCCTTTGACACCCTGACCCAGAAGCTGGTCCGTGAGGACCTGGCGCTGCGCGGCCTCGTCAGCCACGGGAGCTCGGTGCTGACCGCGCTGCAGGAGCATGACGCCCAGCTTGCCGGTGTCCTGCAGCACGGCGATGCCAGCTTCACCCGGCTGGACGCGGTGCTGAACGGGAACGAGAACGCCCTGGCCTCCTTCTTCGCCCGCCAGCCCTCGAGCCTGCAGTCCACCGACTTCTCGGTCAAGAGCTCGATCCCGGTGACCCAGGCGGCGCTGCCCCTGATGGATCCCCTCTTCGAGCTGCTCTACAACCAGTGGGACGCCAGCATCGGCCGTGACGGCCCGGATGACCCCAACAACCCGAATTCGGGGACCCAGTACACCCTGCGGGCCCTGTCGGTCATCTGCCCGACCATCAGCACAGAGTCGAACGGGACATGCTGAAAGACCTACTCCGCTACAAGGCCAACCCCATCCGGCTCGGCGCCGTCATCATGGTGATTGCGCTGATCCTGCTGGGCATGGCATACATGGTCAACCGGACGTTCACGCTGACGTTCTGGGACAAGGCATACGAGGTCAAGGCCGACTTCACCGACGCGGATGGCATCGCCAACGCGTCCGACGTCCGCATGGCCGGGACGTACGTCGGCCAGATCACCCAGATTCGCAGCGTCCAGGGTGGGCTGGCGGAGATCACCATCCGGGTGGACAAGCAGCACTCGCCGCTGCCCGAGGGAACCAAGGCCAACCTTCGCCTGCAGACCCTCCTGGGCACGAAGTTCATCGAGCTCGTCCCCGGGCCGTCCGGCAACAAGGCGATCGCGGCCGATTCGGTCATCCCCAGCGACAGCACCCAGAGCCCGGTCGACTTCGACCAGCTGCTGTCGTCCTTTGACAAGCAGACCCGCGACGATTTGCAGAAACTGGTCCAGGAGGCCGGCAAGGCCACCGACGGCCGTGGCGAGAACATCAATGGGCTGCTCGCCAGCCTCCATACCGCCTCCGTTGACTCGAATGCCAACCTGACGACGTTTGGCGACCGGCAGCAGAACCTCGACAGCATCCTGGTCGGCCTCGACAACACCGCCGGCAACCTGTCGGACAACCGCCAGCACCTGGCGAACGTCTACACCCAGCTCGACGCGATCCTGGCCACGATCTCGACCAACGACGCCTCATTCCGCCGGTTCATCGAACAGGGCAACATCGGCCTGGGGCACGGCATCAACCAGTTCGACGGCCAGGCGCAGAACATCAACGACATCTTCCGGTTGCTCAACCCGACGCTCAACAAGCTCAACCCGATCCTGGTGAACGTCAACACGCTGACGGTTCAGTTCAACCCGTTCATCCAGATCCTCCATCAGTTCGCCGGCGACATCGCCAGCGCCAACTCGGCCTACAACGCCAACCCCAGCAACACGGGCAACCCCAACACGGGCGGGTGGTACCTGCGCCAGCCGGTCATCCTGGCGCAGCAGACGGGCACCGGGACCGACTGCGAGCGCACCAGCCCGCCGCCAGGCTGCCCCAGCTCCGTCTTCAACCCCAACGTGGGTCCGAGCCCGGCAGCCCAGGCCGGGGCCCAACCGGCCACGTCCTCGGGCAATTCCAAGCCGAATCCGCTGCCGTCGCTGCCGCTGCCCCTGCCCACACCGAAGCTGCCGCCGCTGCCGATCCTCCCAACAGCGCCGGTCGCCCCGTCAGGCGTCCCGACGCCGGGCATCCCCGGGCTCAACTCCCCGAACCTGCTGCCCCCGGTGGGGCCGCTCGGCACCGGTCTTTCGATGAGCTACGACTCGGAGTTCATGCTGAACCCTGAGCTGGCGCTGTTCGCGTTCCTGCTGGGATCGGGCGGATGAACAAGCACCCGAACCGCGGCCCGGCAGTCAACCCGGCCCTCGTCGGCCTCATCGCCTCGGCGGTGATGTTCGGCCTTTTGCTGTTCGCGTTCACCAACGTCACCCTCTTCCAGTCGAAGATCCAGATCAATGCCGAGGTCTCATCCGCGGACACCCTCGCCAATGGGGCGGACGTGGAGGTGGCCGGCGTCAAGGTCGGGACGGTCAAGAACGTCACCAAGGGCAACCAGAGCGGGGCGCTGGTCGCGATGGAGATCAACACCCAGCAGGCCACCGTCTACAAGGACGCGACCGCCCAGATCCGGCCGCACGGCGTCTTCGGGCCGAAGTTCGTGCAGCTCGTCCCGGGCAGCCAGTCGGCGGGAGGGTTCCCGTCCGGCGGCACCATCGACCGGGCCAACACGTCTGTCTCGGTGGACTTCGAGCAGGTGCTGAACCAGTTCGACGACAACACCCGCCAGAGCCTGCAGACCTTCTTCTACGAGTTCGGGACCTGGCAGGAGAACCGCGGTGAGGACCAGGGCAAGGTGATCGACAACCTCAACGTCGTCACGGCCCAGCTCACCCCGCCGCTGCAGGTCATCGACAACCGCCAGGCCCAGCTGGGCAAGTTCTTCGACAACAACGCGGTGGCGACCGAGACGCTCGCGGATTCGCCGCTGGACCAGATCATCCACGAGAACAACGACGTCCTGACCGCGCTCGATGCCCACAAGGCAGGGCTCGTGAACCTGGTCGTGCATGGCAACAACGTCCTCAATGACATCGACCAGATCACCGCCGGCAACAATGTCGCCAACCTGCGCGCGCTGCTGCCGAAGCTGCCCACCCTGCTCGATGCCCTGAGCCGCTTCAGCGTCGACATGGGCCAGGGCGTCAACCATCTCAACCCGGTCATCGTGCCGCAGTACGGGCAGAAGGACAGCGACATCGGCCTCGCCATCCTGCGCACCCGGGATGCCTTTGGCGAGTGCGATGTCAGTGATACCAGCGGTGCCGACACCCCGCATGCCAACCAGGTGAAGATCGTTCCCTGCTACGGTCCGGACGGCAAGCCGTGGGTCGAACCCGGCACCGGCCACGTGGCCCACCACCACGTCAAGGTTCTGCTCGGGTTGCAC
The DNA here is from genome assembly GCA_034666405.1 of Chloroflexota bacterium. Taxonomy (GTDB): domain Bacteria; phylum Chloroflexota; class Dormibacteria; order DASZGP01; family DASZGP01; genus JAXDLW01. The sequence goes on from JAXDLW010000039.1 coordinate 9,108, forward strand.
ACCAACGCCGCGCAGCCTGGTACGAGCGAGGACGAGCAGCGCATCCTGTGCGGCCCGCACACTGCCAATGCCACCCGCGGCGCAACCCCGGCGTTCACCTGCTTCACCGACCCGGTGCAGAGCGCAGCCAACTCGATCCCCGTTGCAGGGGAGGCCCCGCCAGCGCCGTTCGGTGCATCGGCGCGGGTACGACCGGGCGCTGCGGGCACGGGTTCGGTCTTCGCGCCACTCGGTCCCGCCGGCCTGCTCGACATCCTCGCCGGCCAGTAGGCTGCGGCCCGCCTGGCGGGCCACAGGCTCGGTTAACAGCCATCCAATAGAGTCTGTGCCGTGCTGCTGAGACGCCCCCGCCTGGCCCTCGTGCTGGTCGCGCTGTGCAGCGTCGTGCTGGGCTACGTCGGCATCCGGCTGTCCAGCTTTGACGTCGCCGCGGACACCATAGTCGACCCGGGCAGCCAGGCCTTCCTGCACGAGGTCGAGTATGAGAACACCTTCGGTGCTGACCCGGTCGTGGTGCTGGTGCAGGGCGACGTCCAGAAGATCCTGGCGGGACAGGGCCTGCAACAGTTGATCCGCATCGAGTCGAACCTGAGCAGCGCCGACAACCAGCGCCGTGGGGTGCAATCGCTGTACGGCCCCACCAGCATCGCGACCGTGTCGGCGGTGGCGGCCGAGGGCTCGCTGCTGGCCCGGGTGCAGCGGGCGGAGCAGGACGCCCAGAAGAAGGCCTTCGACGAGGCCAAGGCGGCCGGGGCCACCGATGCCGATGCCAACACCCGGGCCACCGCCGCCGCGACGGACGCCGGCAAGGCGGTGCTGGACAACGCCTCGAAGGACTTCCCGGAGATCGCCGCAATCGGCCTGCCCGGTGCCGACAATCCGCGCTGGATCAGCGCCATCTTCCTCGACGCCCAGGGCAAGCCCAAGCCCCGGTTCAGCGCCGTGGTCCCCGACCCGACCCACCTCCTCATCACCGGCCGGCTGAACCCCAACACCAGTGAGCGCTCGATCAACGCGATCACTGCCTCGGTGCGCCAGGACATCGCCAAGAACCCGATCCCGGGCGCCTCGGTGACCGTCACCGGCGTCCCCGTGCTGGAGGCCGCGGTGGCCCAGGCGCTCCGGCTGGCGCTGTTCATCGGCATGCTGGTCGGGGCGGGGGCCATGGGCTTGCTGCTGCTCTTCACCCTGCGACGGCAGGCCCGCGCGCCGGCGCGCCTGCTGCCCCTGGCGGCGGGAATTTTCACCGTCCTGCTGCTGGGTGGGATCGTCGCCGTGGTCGGGTTGCTGGCCGCCGGGCTGCGCTCCCGGGTGGGGCTCGACTCGGGCACGCTGCAGAGCATCCTCGCGACCTTCACACTGGCGCTGAACCCGGCGACGCTGGCAGCGTTCCCCGTCGCACTCGGCCTGGCCGTCGACTACTCGGTGCAGTTCCTGTACCGCCACTACCAGGCCCAGGCGGCCGACTCCCGCGCGCCCGTTGCCGAGTCTCGGTCGGGCGCCGGCCGGGCCACGCTGCGCGCGGCGATCTGCACCGTCGCCGGCCTTGTGTCGCTCGGCACATCCGGCATCCCCATGGTGCGGCAATTCGGGGTGGTGATGATCCTCGGCGTCGGGGTGGCCTGGCTGGTCTCGCGCCTAACGGTCCTGGCAGGCATGACCGTCCTGACCCGGCGCGCCAGGAAACGAGTCGCCGTCGCCGCCGCCCGGCGGGATGCCAGGGATGACGAGGAGGTGGGGCTTTTCGGACTGGCCGCGGGCCCGCGCCCCAGCGCGCCCGCGGTGACAGGTGGTGCGGACGGCGACGAGTTGGGCTCACTTTTCGGCTGGGTGCGGTCGCACACCACGCTGGTGCTGGTACCCGCCCTGGCCCTGGCCGTCATCGGCTGGGCGGCGCTGCCCTTCGTGACGTACGAGACCAACCCCGAGAAACTGGTCTCGCCTCAATTGCCGGCTTTCAAGGACCTCGACCGCGTTCGCCAGGTCACGGGCTCGAGCGGCGAGCTGGACTTCGTGCTGAGCGGCCCCGATGTGACCTCGGACGCCGCCCTGAAGTGGCAGGCGGACCTGCAGGCGGTGGCCGCACGCGACACCAGCAACCAGTTCAAGATCGCGGGCAGCCTGGCCCAGCTGTTCGGGGCGATCAACGGCGGTAAGCCTCTGACCAACGAACAGACCAAGGCGTTCCTGGCGGTCATTCCCAGCTACTTCACCGATGCCCTGGCCAGTCGTGACCACAAGCTGGCGCGGGTGGCCTTCGGGATCAACCTGGCCCCGATTGCCCAGCAGGCGCAGCAGGTGCAGCAGATCGTCAACGATGTCGACCCGCCGTCGGGGTACACCTACTTCCCGGCGGGCTTCAACTACCTGACTATCAAGGGGTTGGAGACGCTCGAGGCGGGCCAGATGGGACTGAACATCCTTGGCGCCGTCCTGGTCTTCATTGCCCTGCTGGCGATCTACCGGCACCGCCGCCTGGCGCTGTTCGCGTGGCTGCCCACGCTGTTCGTCGCCGGGTGGTCCACTGCCGCACTGTTCGCGCTGCGCGCGCCACTCACCCCGATGACGGCGGTCCTGGGCGCGCTCGTGGTCGCGTTTGGGACAGAGTTCGCGGTGTTGTGGCTGGAGCGCTACCGCGAGGCCGTGACGGCCGGGGCGGAGGCCGGGGCGGAGGCGGCGCAGCTGGCGACGCGATCGGCGGGCCCCGGCATCATGGTGTCGGGTTCCGCCCTCATCCTGGGTTTCCTGGCCCTGACCATCGGCGGCCTCCCCGGGGTCAGCTCCCTGGGGTTCGACCTCCCGATGGTCCGCGACTTCGGCCTGGTCGCCGCGATGGACATGCTGCTGGCCCTGATGGCCTCGCTCGTGGTGCTGCCCGCGCTGGTCATCCGCATGGGGTTGCCGCTCGCGGCCCCAGCCGTGCCCGCCGACAAGCCGGCGCCCGCGCGCGGTGGAGCCCCCGCCTGAGGAGGCGGAGCGTCGCCCGCCCGGTGGCGGCGGGCATCGTCCTGGTGTTGGTGGGCCTCGCGTGGACCGGCTCCGCGGCGCTCGCCGCGACGCCGTCACCCAGTCCATCGGCCCTGCCCTGCCTCAGGACCCTCAAGCTCGGAGGTTCGCTGTACCTCGACGCCGACCAGCTGGTCCCCCCGGCAGAGGTTGGCCCCAAGGTGGGGGAGACCGACCCCAACCCGGCCCTCTGCGGGCTGCCGGACCGGCTCAACGTCTACCGCCACACAGGGCACAACACCACCGAGGAGGTCGTGTACTACATCAGCGCCGGCCAACCGGAGCTCTTCCGTTCGGGCGGCGACACCGGCTTCCCGATGCAATCGATGTTGCGCTGGCTGGTGCTGGTGCTGGCGATCGGGATCCTGGCATTCGCGGCGGTGCCGGCGATCCTGGCGCATCTGCGCCAGCCCCCGGTCGAAGTGGGTGGCGCCGAGGACACCGACCTCGACGACGAACCTAAGATCGGCACAGATGGCGACTAAGAAGTCCCGGACACCGGTCACCACCCGGCGCGGAGATGGCGGCTACACCAGCCTGTGGGGCGGGGAGGAGGTGGCCAAGTACGACGGCCGGCCCAGCGCCTACGGGACGCTGGACGAGGCAACGGCCGTACTGGGCATGGCCCGGACGGTCACCCGCCACGAGGAGGTGCGCAAGGAGATCCTGCGGCTCCAGAACGACCTGTTCCGGTTGATGAGCGAGTTGGCGTCAGGGAGCGCGCACCGCGGCGAGATCGCGGTGACGGCCGAGCAGGTCGCCGAGATCGAGTCGCGGATCGGCCGCGTCCGGGACGCCTGCGACCTGCCGGAGATGTTCACCATTGCGGCCACGTCGACCAGCGCCGCGCTGGACCTCGCCCGCACCGTCATCCGACGCGCCGAGCGGGAGGTGGCCCGGCTGATGCACGACCGCGTGATCAGCAACCCCGAGACCCTGCGGTACCTGAACCGGGCCAGCGACCTTGCTTTCGTACTGTCCCGTTGGGAGGAGAAGCTCGACGGCGTGCCCTACCAGACCATCAGCAAGAAGGACCTCGACTGAGGGTGGCTTACGACGCGGTCGTCGCGGGAGGTTCGTTCGCCGGGTTGGTCATGGCGACCACCCTCCGAGGCCGGGTCGCGCTGGTGGAGAAGGGCGAGGTGGGGGACGGCCAGACTTCGGCCTGCGGGACCACCCTGGACGCCATCGAGAAGCTCGGGCTCGAGGAGTCCATCGAGGAGGTGCACGACGAGGGCGTGATGCACCTGCGGCACGGCGTGGTGCGCTTCCGGCTGCCGTATCGGTTCTGCACGTTCGACTACCGCACCCTCTGCCGCCTGCTGCTGGAGCGATTTGACGGGGAGTTGGTGCGAGCGGCCGTGACCGGGGTGCGTGCAGAAGCGGGCAACACCACGCTGCTGACCGACGTCGGGGAGCTCGAGGGCGCGCTGGCGGTCGACGCAACGGGGTGGCGCGCCGTGCTGGGCCGCTCCGCGAACCCCTCGTTTCCCTGGCGAGAGCGGGTGACCTACGGGCTGGAGCAGCCCGCGACCGGCTGGGACGATCCCGGGCTGCATTTCTATTTCGATGCACGGGTGCGTCCGGAGGGCTACGGCTGGTCGTTCCCGGCGGGGCCCGTGGCGCGAGCCGGGGTGCTGTCGTACGTCGCGCCCGAGGGGGTCAGGGCGTCGACCGAGAAATTCATCGCCGGCGAGGGGATGCGCGGCGACCATTACCATGGCGGCTACCTCACGGCCGGCCTCCGGCCGGCAGTCGCGGGCTCGGTCTTTATGGTCGGCGACTCGGCTGGGCACTGCCTGCCGCTGACAGGGGAGGGGATACGCCCGGCGATCTTCTTCGCCCAGCAGCTGGCGGGCCTCCTGAATGGGGTCATCGAGGGACGGCGGACCAGGTTCGAGGCACGCCAGGCGTATATCGAACTGCAGGCCTCCCATGCCCGGAAGTTCCGCATCCTACGCGGTGCGCAGACCTGGCTGCGGGGGTGGCCGGACCCGCCGCTGGGCTGGTTCTTCCGGACCTACGCCGACCAGGGCATGCTTTACCGGTGGCTGTCCCGTGTGTATTGGGACGTGGCCGCACCGATCCTGCCGGCAATACGGGTTGCCTGACATGTACGTCACGGTGTTGCTCTTCGCCCGCCCCCGTGAGGTGGTCGGGTCGGGCCAGGTCGAGCTCGAGTTGCCCGACGGCGCCACCGCAGCGACCGCCTTCGACCACCTGGCCGGCAGGGTCCCGGCACTGGTCGCGATGCGTCCTCTGATCCGCTGTGCGGTGGACCGCGAGTACTGCAACTGGGATACGGCCCTGCGTGACGGCTCCGAGCTGGCCCTGATCCCGCCCACCGCCGGTGGCTGAACTCAACGCGACAACCGCCCTCACCCGCGAGCCCATCGCGGTGGGCGCCCTGTCGGCCGGCCTGTCGGGGCTTGCTGACGGCGCTATCGCCACCTTCATCGGTGTCGTTCGTGACAACCAGGATGGCCGCCGGGTGACCCACCTCGAATACGAGGCCCACGAGCCCATGGCCGAGAAACAGCTCGCGAACCTGGCGCAGACGGCCAGGGAACGCTGGGGCCTGAGCACCGTGCAACTGCAGCACCGGCTGGGCAGCCTGACCCTCGGCGAGGTCAGCGTTTTCGTGGGGGTCGCATCATCCCATCGTGCCGAGGCGCTCGAGGCCTGCCGCTGGCTGATCGACACGCTCAAGGCCGAGGTGCCGATCTTCAAGAAGGAGTTCTTCGCCGACGGGGGAGTGGACTGGGTCGAGGCCGCGACCTAGAGCCCGGACACTAGAGCGCCGCCAGGACCTCCTCGGCGTGGCCCAGGGGCTTCACGCTCTCCCAGACCCGGGCGATCTTTCCCTCCTCGTCGACCAGGAAGGTGTTGCGCAGGATCCCCTCGTACTCCCGGCCCATGAATTTCTTGGGACCGTAACTGGAGTAGGCCCTGGCGACGGCGTGGTCGGGGTCGCTCAGGAGCGGGAAGTTCAGGCCGTACTTGCTGGTGAACTTCTGGTGGGACCGGGCGTTGTCGGCGCTGATCCCGAAGACCGCCGCCCCCCGCGAGGTGTACTGGTCGCTGTTGTCGCGGAAGGAGCAGGCCTCAGTGGTGCAGCCCGGGGTGTCGTCCCGGGGGTAGAAGTACAGGATCACCTTCTTGCCGCGCAGACCCTTGAGGCTGACGGTCGAGCCGTCACCGGCGGCGAGTTCGAAGTCGGGGGCGTCGTCACCTTCTTTGAGCACGGGAATCTCCTCGATTGGCGGCAGCCTAGAGCTTATCCACCGAGCGAACCGGCGCCCCCGCCGTTACCATCAATCCCGCGAGCGGGAGTAGCTCAGTGGTAGAGCGCTAGCCTTCCAAGCTGGATGTCGCGAGTTCGAGCCTCGTCTCCCGCTCCATCCGCCCCTCCGGGGTGTTCCTGAATACGGATTTTGGACGTATCCGACCCTTGGCTGCACCGTTTTCGAACAGGGGTCTTAGCTCAGAAGCTAACGAGCTGGGGGCTGTTCGCAATTGTTGACTTTTGCGAACTTGGCGTCTTCGCCCCCCGGGGTCTCGGCGATACAATGCTTGCATTGTTATAATGTAAGAGTTATGGTGTGGGAGGTCGAGTACACCGACTTCTTCGGCGAGTGGTATGACGGTCTCACAGAGGATCTACAGGACAAGGTAACTGCGGTGGTTGAGCTGCTGGAGGAACGTGGCCCGGCATTGGGGCGACCCGCATGCGACACCCTGGAGGGAGGACGCAATCCGAACCTCAAAGAACTGAGGCCACTTGGTACCAACGTCCGAATCTTGTTCGTGTTTGACCCGCGGCGGACGGCGATCCTGCTTGTGGGTGGCGACAAGACGGGGCGCTGGAAGGAGTGGTACGACGAGATGATCCCGGTAGCCGAGCGCCTCTACGAGGAGCACCTGGATGAGTTGCGCGAAGAAGGAGAGCTCAAATGATCAAGTCCCCCAAGACGAAGAAGTTCGGTGAGCTCCGCGAAGCCATCGATGCCAATCCAGCCCGACGCGCCCGCGTGAACGCCATCAAGGCGGCGTACGGGGCGGGGGAAGCCCTCCAGCGTTTGCGCGAGCAACGCAAGGGATCGCAGGCATCAGTGGCCGGCACTCTCGGGGTGAGCCAGGCCAACGTCTCACGGATCGAGCACGAGGAGGACATCTATCTCTCCACCCTCCGTAGTTACGTGGAGGCGCTGGGCGGGACTCTAAGAATCCGGGCGGTGTTCGACGAGACCGAGTACGCCCTGTAAGGGGATGCCCCGCGGCTGCTGAAGCCCGACCGGGCAGGTGACGGGCGCTCACGTCCTACGCCCTAGAATCTGCGCGAGCTCGCTGTGGCTGACGTTGCCGCTCCGAGCTCACGTTAGTCGGCGGCGCTGGGACTGGGCAAGCATCATCCGGGCCCGGCCGGCAACCCTCTCTGCGGTTGCCGCGTGCCGTTCCGCGAGCTCTTGGTCGAAGCTCGGCGACCAGATCATGCCCGCAATCTTGGTGAACTCCCGAAAGTATCCGTATCCACGCTCGCCCTGGTCCACGATTCGAACTGCCAGCACACGTAACCGATCACCCTGGGGCTCGGTCAGCGGCCGTCGGCGAAGAATCCGAAGCAGGCGCTTCTTGGCGTAGCCGCTGCGGAAGAAGTACGGGTCGGCGTCCAAGAAGGCTATGGCCGCCCAAACCGCATCCTCGGCGCCCGTATCCAGCGCGCGCTCTAAAGACCTCAACTCCCATTGCCAGTCCCAATCCCACTCACCTCCAGGTGCCGGCAGAGCCCATTCGGCGCTGTGTCGCGACCTCAAGACGACGCTTCGGCCGGGAAGAGTCTCGCGCTCCCTGTAGAGCCGTACGACCTCGTCATAGTCCACAGCGTGCATCGTAATGACACATGTCCGCCTCGGTGCGCCCGTGCTAGATGTTCTGCTTCAAAACTCAGGCCCTCGCACAGAGAGAGGGCGTGTGTCCCATCAACTCAAAGTTGACGAACGAAAGCCCCGGATCCGCCAATCCGTATTCGAAAACTGTGCGTCATCCTTCCAAGCTGGATGTCGCGAGTTCGAGTCTCGTCTCCCGCTCCATAACGGTTCTCCCTACAACTTGGCGACGATCGAACGGGCCAGGGTGATCTCACGGTCCTTGAAGTCTGGCGGTGCAGCAGATGCTGATCACCCGGTTTCCCCTCCCGGGTTTGGGCGATGAGGCATAAAAGCGGGCGACAACGCGCTGTACGTCCGGGTTGGTACCCGCGGCATATTTGTCCAATTTCGAGCCGCCAGTGAGACCGACCCTGAACGTCTCCTTGTCAAGGGCAGGAGCGTCGCCGAAGGGTTGGTCAACCGGCTGCGTGCAGGGTGAGCCCTGGACCTGCTCAGTCGTGGTATTCAGGCCCAGTCTTTGGGTGAGGGGCATCTCCTGCTCCCAGTCCATGAACATCCGGCGCGGTAAAAGGACAGGCGAACTGCAACCATGTCGCCAGGGGGACTGTGAGGCTATTTTTTCGGTGAGGGGAGTAAAGGAGATGGGCACATGAAAATCACACGAAGCGACACCCCGACGGGCGCCGGTCCGAGCGATTGGTTTACCGGAGCCGTCTACATCGACACGATCGCAGCGCCGTCGGGCCAGGCGAGGCTGAGCGCCAGCAGCGTCCACTTCACTCCTGGCGCACGGACCGCCTGGCATACCCACCCGAACGGACAGTCCCTGTACGTGATGGAGGGGGTGGGCCGGGCCCAACACGAGGGCGGCGCAGTCGAAATCATCCGAACAGGCGACCGCGTGTTTTTCGCGCCCGGCGAGAACCACTGGCACGGCGCGGCACCTGATCATTTCATGACCCATCTCGCGATGCTGGAGGTCGACGAGGAAGGTAACAACGCAACATGGGGCGCCCACGTGACGGACGCCGAGTACCTCGCCACACCATCGTCAGAGGTGGGCTGACCAATGCGCGCCGCAACCCCGCGCGTCATGCGGCGGAATCGAGAGGGAAGCCGGCGCGCGTCGGGTCTGAATCACGTTCCAGGAACGCTTGTGTAGACTGGCCAATCGGGGGTCAGGGGCATCAACGCCGGCTTGGTAGGGAGGCATCCATTGACAGTTAGACGCGGCCTTCTGGGGATCGCACTAGTAATTACAGCCCTGGTCCTGGTTCAGGTCTCAGCGCTCGCGGCCACCACGGCTCCCGACCTTGGTGTGGCGTCCAGTTTTGCGGTTCTGGCCGGCAGTACCGTGACCAACACAGGTCCAACTGTCGTGAGCGGCGACCTCGGGGTCAGCCCGGGAACGGCGGTCACCGGCTTCACGGGTCCCCCGCAGGGCAGCGTCACCAATGGCAGCATTCACTCAGCTGACCCGATGGCGGCCCAGGCCCAGAGCGACCTCACCACCGCCTACAACGCGGCTGCCGCACAGTCGTGCACGACCGACGAGAGCGGGAAGACACTGGGAGCCGGCTCGGAGGCCACCCTGATTCCGGGCGTGTACTGCTTCTCTACTTCAGCCCAGCTCACTGGCGACCTGCACCTGAACGGAGCCGGTGTGTACATCTTCCAGGTGGGGACGACCCTGACCACGGCGACAGGTTCACGAGTCTTCCTGGACAACGGTGCTTCCGCATGCCAGGTTTTCTGGCAGCTGGGTAGCTCAGCCATCATCGGCACCACCACCCAGTTCGCCGGTACAGTGATGGCGCTGACCAGCATCTCCGTGGGCCATGCGGCGACCATCGAGGGCCGAGTGCTCGCGCGCAACGCTGCGGTGACCCTTGACGACAACGCTGTCACTCGGCCCGCTTGTGGGCAATCTCAGACCGCCACCACGCTGACCTCATCGGCGAACCCATCTGCGGCGGGCCAGTCCGTCACATTCACGTCCACCACCCCCGGTGCGACCTCGGGCACTGTGGCCTTTTACGACGGCTCCACGAAAATCGGCACCGCACCGGTGAGCACCAGCGGCCAGGCATCCCTGACGACAGCTGCACTTGGTGCAGGAACCCACACCATAACCGCGGTGTTCTCTGGCACGAGTGCTCTTTTGCCCAGCACCTCTCCGTCAATTACGCAGACGGTGACCCCGGCTCCGTCGCCCAACCCATCCGCCGCGCCCACACCCAGGCTGCCGAGCGCAGGGGTAGGCGGCGGCAGACTCGACACCGTTGCGGCCCTACCGGCTTCTGCATTGCTCTTGGGCGGGATGATGCTGGCCGCGATCACGCAAAGGTGGGGGAGGAAGCGGAAATTGAGGTCGCCCCGCTACTAGAGCTACCTGTATCCTCCGCCCCAAAAGATGTTGTAGGCCAGGTCTTTGAAGAATTGCCAGACGACGCGTCGGTTGCGCGTTCCGCCCGTGCTGGTGTCCTCGGGATGGGCCTCCGCGTAGCGGGCATGGTACAGCTCCTCGGCTCGTCGCCCGAACGGGACTCCGCATTGCTGCGCCATCGCCTCCACGCGCCGGCGCGGCCACAGCGCGGCCATGGCCACGTCCACCTGCCGGCCGTGCTGGTCGACTTTAGGTACTAACCGCAGGGTTGGGATGCCGCTACTTCCTTTGTCCCACAGGAAACTGGAGACCTCGTCACGGGGCAGGCTGCACCCGATACCACGTGCCGCGCTTCCATCGATGGACGTTATGCCAAGCCAGTCCGGCGTGGCATACAGGACAACCTTGAGGCCATAGCGCACGAACTGCCACGCGGGCAGCAGGAACAGCAAGCCGACCGCAAGCAAGCCCACGTCAAGCGGACTGCGCTCGGGGTCCAAAATGGCAGCCCGGAGAAATGCCCCGGCCCAGGCGACAAAGAACATGACGACGACCACGACCCGAACGAGCGACGGGCGGAGTGTCAGTTCCATCAGGCCGACGTCGTTGTACTCAAGCGGAGCGGACTGGTCGTTCACAGCAGGCGCCGGGCCGCTCTGGACGGAGCGACGAAGCTGGCGCGCGGCGCTTGCCTTTGGTTGCGATGCGGCCGCGCCCTCTCCGGCCGGCGCTGACGTGCCCCGGGCAATGCGAAGTCGGCGCCGACTGCTTCGCGCCAAGTCCGGGTAGGCCACCCACATGACCAACGTGTGGGGAACACCGGCGATGGCTAGAATGATTGCCGCCACCCGATTGAAGTCGGCCTGTTGGTCCAGGCCATACTCCGTCTGCATCGCCGCGTCGCCCGACCTGAGCTCGACGACGCGGCCCTTCCAGAGCAGCGCGGTGACGGTACCGCCATCAGATAGCCTGCTGATGAACTCTGAATGCTGGGCGTCGAATTCACCCCCATCTTCATGCGACTCGTGGCGTGCTGCTCCCCCGGCCTGGAGGTCCTTGAAGCTGATGCGGACATGGCACTTGCTCTTGCTGACGCAGTACTCACCCAGGAATGGCGTCCGCGAGTCCACCGTCGCCTGGGCCTCGGCGTGGCAGCTCCTCCCGTTGGAATAGGTGCAGGAGAACGAGCTGGAGGAGTGGTAGTAGTTCGCCTCAGCTCTCAGTCCAACGGACCGAAAGGCGCAATACGCGGCGGGCACGCCAAACAACAGCGCCATGAATAGTGTTGTCACCGCTCGGTCGGCGGTTACTCCGGGCTTTCGCGTTTTGGACCGAGCCATTTGGCTGCCTTCCTTTGAACGGCCCCATCGTACTCGGGACCTATGGCCCTGAACAGTCGCCGTGCGGTGGCGCAGCGTGTGACGTAGCGCCCATCTCACTTTTAGAAGGAGGATTTGCATGGCTGCTGTCGCTGTCAGGCCGGAGAAGGCTGTCGAGCCAGAATCGAAGGTCGTCGCGTATGTCGCCCCGGGCCAGCCGGGGTCAGTCGTTTCGGTCAAGCCGCGTTACGAGAACTTCATCGGGGGCAAATGGGTACAGCCCACCTCAGGTCGGTATTCGCCGAATATCAGCCCGGTGACGGGCAAGGTCTTCACCGAGGTCCCGGAATCCACCCCCGCCGACATCGAGCTGGCGCTGGATGCCGCCCACGCGGCCAGGGTCGCCTGGGGTGAGACCTCGCTTGCCGAGCGCGCGAAGGTCCTCAACAAGATCGCCGACGTGATGGAGGCCAACCTCGAGATGCTGGCCGTCGCGGAGAGCTGGGAGAACGGCAAGCCCGTGCGCGAGACCCTGAATGCCGACCTGCCCCTGGCGATCGACCACTTCCGCTACTTCGCGGGCGCGACGCGTTCGCTGCAGAGCTCGATCACCGAGATCGACAAGGAGACCGTCGCCTATCACTTCCACGAGCCGCTGGGCGTCGTGGGCCAGATCATTCCCTTCAACTTCCCGATCCTGATGGCCACCTGGAAGCTGGCCCCGGCCCTGGCCGCCGGCAACTGTGTCGTCCTGAAGCCGGCATCGCCCACTCCGTGGTCGATCCTGAAGTTCGCCGAATTGCTCCAGGACATCGTGCCGCCGGGCGTGATCAACATAGTCAACGGCCCCGGTGCCGCGGTGGGCAAGGCGCTCGCATCCAACAAGCGAATCGCCAAGATCGCCTTCACCGGCGAGACCACGACCGGCCGTTTGATCGGCCAGTACGCAGCCCAGAACCTGATCCCTGTAACCCTTGAGCTGGGCGGCAAGTCGCCGAACATCTTCTTCGCCGACGTGATGGCCGAGGATGACGAGTTCCTGGACAAGGCGATCGAAGGCCTGGTGCTCTACGCGTTCAACAAGGGCGAGGTTTGCACCTGTCCCTCACGCGCGCTGATCCAGGAATCGATCTTCGAGCCCTTCATGGAGCGCTGCCTGGCCCGGATCACGAAGATCACCCAGGGCAACTCCCTCAACCCTGAGACGATGCTCGGGCCGCAGGTGTCGGCTCAGCAACTGCAGAAGGTGACCGAGTACGTCGAGATCGGACTGCAGGAAGGTGCCGAGCTGCTGACCGGCGGCCATCGCGCCCCCGTCAACGGTGAGTTCAAGGACGGCTACTACTTCGAGCCAACCGTGTTCAAGGGCCACAACAAGATGCGCATCTTCCAGGAGGAGATCTTCGGGCCGGTCCTCGCGGTGACCACCTTCAAGGACGAAGCGGAGGCCCTGGCGATTGCCAACGACACCATCTACGGCCTTGGAGCAGGGGTGTGGACCCGGGACGGAAGCCGTGCCTTCCGAATGGGTCGTGCCATCCAGGCGGGGCGCGTCTGGACCAACTGCTACCACCTATACCCGGCAGGCGCCGCGTTTGGTGGCTACAAGATCTCCGGCATGGGCCGCGAGAACCACCAGATGATGCTCGAGCATTACTCGCAGACCAAGAACCTGCTGGTCAGCTACAGCCCCAAGCCGTTGGGGTTCTTCTAGAAGAGATGAGCGAGCCCGACCTCGGTCCGCGCGTGGTAGCCACTCCAGCCGCGCTGGAGGCTATCCGGGAAGTTCGGTCAGAGCACGGCGCGCTCATGTTCTTTCAGTCGGGAGGCTGCTGTGATGGCAGCCTCCCGCTGTGCTTCCAGATCTCCCCGTATTGCGTACCATCATCCCCGTGAGGGTGCGCGAGTGACCGCCGCAAGGCGCACGGTGACGGCCGTCGAACTGTTCGTCGTCCCGGTTGCGACCCTCGCCACGATCCTGTCCATGGGGACCGTGTTTGCCAATCGCCTGCCTCACCCGATGGCCGTGCATTGGGGGACTGATGGCGCCCCCAACGGCAGCGCAGACAGCATCCTCAAAACCTCGATCGGGCTGTGGGTTGTCGGCGCGGTGATCCTCGCGGTGGGGGTCAGCGCCGCGAGGCAGGCGAGGTCAGCGAAGGTCGACCCGTGGCTGATCTCCGCGGGGACAACTGCGGGGGCATTCTTCGCCTTCGCGCTGGACGCGGGGATCAGCGTGACGACGATCCAGGCCAATTTGGACGTGGCGGACTGGACGCAGGCTCGCCCAATCGGCTCGTTCGTCTGGGTGTTCGTGGCTGCGGCCGTTGCCGCCTGCCTCGGCGCTGGGCTCGCCGCTTTTGCGGCTCGTCGGGAGTAAGTGAGCGGCGCGGACTGGGCCACCGTCGCCTCGCTGGCGACCGCTCTGACCACGCTGGTCCTCGCGTTCGCAACGTTCGCCTCTGTCAGGGCCGGGTACCGCACGGCGCGGGCCGCAGAGGCGGCGCTGCAAGCCAGCCTGCGACCCCTGCTGGGTCCCTCGCGCCTGCAGGATCCCACCCAGAAGGTGGGGTTCGCGGACGACCACTGGGTGCACCTGCCCGGCAGCGGCGGGGCGGCGGACGTCACGGAGGGTGCGGTCTACCTCGCGATGTCCGTCCGCAACAGCGGCAACGGGATCGCGGTCCTGCACGGTTGGAACTTCACACCGGGCAGAGAGACGGGTAACCCGCAACATTCCCGGGTGGAGGACTTTCGCCGGCTGACTAGGGACATCTACGTGGCCGCCGGTGACATCGGGTTCTGGCAGGGGGCATTTCGCGACCCCGCCCAGCCCGAGTTCGCCGCGGCCAAGGACGCGATCGAGACGAGGCGTCGGCTGGTGATCGAGTTGCTGTACGGTGACCTCGACGGCGGGCAGCGCACGATCAGCCTTTTCAGCATGGCCCCTCGCGACGACGGCAGCTGGCTGGTGTCGGTCGCGCGCCATTGGAACCTCGATCGCAAGGATCCGCGGTAGGCAGCACCGCTCTGCTGAGCCCGGGGATCTCTCCCGACGATCAGGACAGCCGAACGAAAGTCGTCGCGTCGACCCGGCCTGTGTCATTCTCGCGGCTGGATGTCACAGGCCTCCTCAGTCGATGCCGAGCTCCGGTCTCTGGTCGCCAGCACGGCCGGGAGCGTGCGCGGCCCGGCCGGGTGCAGCTACCACCTCCAC
>JAXDLW010000040.1:0-71213 GCA_034666405.1 Chloroflexota bacterium
GGACCCCGAGTCCCGCTCGAGGCTGGCGGAGTCGATCGAGACGGCGACCAGGATGTCGCAGGGATCGCTGCTGGTGGTGCCGGTCGAGTCGCCGACAACCGTCGACGCCAGGCCGGCCCGGAAGAAGCTGAAGGGCGCGCGTGCCGAGGCCGAGCAGCTCTTCTCGCTCTCCTACGCCTGCCCGGTCCACGGCAGCACCGGCCTCGAGGAGCCGCAACCGCGCAACTTCTCGTTCAACAGCCCCCACGGCGCCTGCCCGGAGTGCACCGGGCTGGGCACGAAACTGGAGATCGACCCCGACCAGGTCCTGCCGGATCGCTCGCTGTCGATCCGCGACGGCGCCTTCCAGACCTTTGGACGCTCCGGCGTCTACTACACGGAGCATGCCGAGTGGGTGGCGCGGCGCTACGGCATCAGCACCAGCAAACCGATGGACGAGCTGCCCCGCGAGGACGTCGACTTCCTGCTGTACGGCAGCAACGACTTCGACGGCAAGAAATCGGTGCGCAACCGGTTCGGGCGGGTCAAGTTCAAGCGGGCGACCGTCGAGGGCGTGATCACCGCGCTCGAGCGGCGTTACAAGGAGACCGAGTCCGAATGGGTCAAGCAGGAGATCGAGCGGCTGATGGTCACCCGGCCCTGCCCCACCTGTGAGGGTCGCCGGCTCAAGCCCGAAGCCCTCGCGGTCACAGTCGGCGACCGGAACATCTCGGAGCTGTGCGACCTCTCGGTCTCCGATGCCGACCGCTTCTTCGCGGAACTGAAGTTGAGTCAGCGCGAGGAGACGATTGCGGTCCAGATCCGCAAGGAGATCCAGGAGCGCCTGGGGTTCATGGTCGACGTGGGCCTGCAATACCTGACGCTCAACCGGATCACCCCCACCCTCAGCGGTGGTGAAGCCCAGCGGATCCGGCTGGCAACGCAGATCGGGTCGCGGCTGATGGGCGTCCTCTACGTCCTCGACGAGCCGTCGATCGGGCTGCACCAGCGCGACAACCGCAAGCTGATCAACACGCTGGAGCGCCTGCGCGGGCTGGGCAACACGCTCATCGTCGTCGAGCACGACGAGGAGACCATGCGCCACGCCGACTGGGTGGTGGACATCGGCCCGGGCGCCGGGGAGCACGGGGGCAAGATCGTCTTCAGCGGCACCTACGACCAGCTGCTGCGCGCCAAGGACTCGACCACCGCGCAGTACCTCCGCGGCGAGCGCTCGATCCCCATGCCGCCCCGCCGGCGCAAGGGCTCGGGCAAGCGGCTGGTGGTCCGGGGCGCGGTCGAGAACAACCTCAAGGACGTGACCGTCGGCTTCCCCCTCGGAGCCTTCATCTGCGTCTCCGGGGTGAGCGGGTCCGGGAAGTCGACGCTGGTCAACGACATCCTCTACCGGGCGCTCAACCAGCACTTCTTCCGCGCCCGGGAACGGCCGGGCAAGCACAAGGGCATCAGCGGCCTGGAGCACCTGGACAAGGTGATCGACGTGGACCAGTCGCCGATCGGGCGCACCCCGCGCTCCAACCCCGCGACCTACGTCGGGGTGTTCACCTACATCCGTGAGCTGTTCGCCACGCTGCCCGAGGCACGCGAGCGCGGCTACACCCCGGGGCGCTTCTCGTTCAACGTCAAGGGCGGCCGCTGCGAGGCCTGCCAGGGCGACGGGATGATCAAGATCGAGATGAACTTCCTGCCCGACGTTTACGTTCCCTGCGAGGTCTGCAAGGGCAAGCGGTACAACCGGGAGGCACTCGAGGTGCGGTTCAAGGGGCACAGCATCTCCGACGTGCTGGACATGTCGGTGGCCGAGGCCCTGGACCTGTTCCAGAACATCCCGCGCATCGCCCGCAAGCTCGAGACCCTGAACGAAGTGGGGCTGGGATACATCCGCCTCGGACAGCCGGCCACGACACTGTCGGGCGGCGAGGCGCAGCGCGTCAAACTGTCCACTGAACTTTCGCGGCGCGACACGGGGATGACCTTCTACATCCTGGACGAGCCGACGACCGGCCTCCATTTCGCGGACATCGAACGGCTGCTGAAGGTGCTGCACCGCCTTGTCGACCGCGGCAACACTGTGCTGGTCATCGAGCACAACCTGGACGTGTTGAAGACCGCCGACTGGCTCATCGACCTCGGTCCCGAGGGGGGCGACCGGGGCGGCGAGATCGTCGCCGAGGGCACCCCCGAGCAGGTTGCCGCCAAGCCGCGCTCCTACACCGGGCAGTACCTGCAGCCATACCTCAAGGGCGCCGAGAAGAAACTCGCCTAGCCCCGCGACCGTTTGGCCCGGGCGCCCCGGGGCGAGAATCCAAGTCACCGGATGACCGACACCACCCTGCTTCTCCGCGACCGTCCCGAACTGCTCAAGGAGCGCTTGCGCAACGCCCCCACGAGCCACGGGGTCTATGTGATGCGCGACGCCCGGACCCGGGTGATCTATGTCGGCAAGTCGAGCAACCTGCGGAGCCGCCTGCGCAGCTACTTCCAGGCGTCAGAGCCGCTGCGCGACCTCACCGCGCGCATGGTGCGCAAGGTATTCGACTTCGACGTGTTGACGTGCGGCTCGGAGCAGGAGGCCCTGATCCTCGAGAACACCCTGATCAAGCGCTACCAACCGCGGTACAACGTCAGGCTGCGGGACGACAAGAACTACCTCTATATGAAGGTGCCGCGCGCCGGCAATTTCCCGCGGATCTACACCGTGCGCCGCGTCAGCGACGACGGCGCCCGCTATTTCGGCCCGTTCACCAATGCCAAGGCGCTGCGCAGCACGATGAAGACCCTGCGGCGCGTCTTTCCCTACCGCACGTGCTCTGACGAGATCTTCAAGCGCGGGCATGTGTGCCTCGACTACCACATCAAGCGCTGCGCCGGCCCCTGCGAGGGCCTCATATCGAGCGGGGACTACCACGGCAACCTGGACCAGATCGGCCTGTTCATGGAAGGCCGGTCGGGTGACCTGGTCAAGACCCTGCGGACCGACATGCAGGAGGCGTCCGACAGGCTGGAGTTCGAGCGCGCCGCCCGCTTCCGCGACCGGCTGCAGGCGCTGGACCGCGTTGCCCAACAGCAGACGGTGATCACCCAGGCGGCGCGCGACACTGATGTCCTCGGCCTGTCACGCAGCGCCACCGGCGCGGTGGTGGCGGTGCTCACCGTGCGCCGTGGCCAGGTGCTGGGCTCCGAGGCCTTCGAGCTCGAGGGGGCCACCGAAGGGGAGGAGACGGAGGTGCTGAACGGGTTCGTCGGTCAGTTCTACGCCGACGCCACCAGCCTGCCGCGCGAGATCCTGCTCCCGGTGGAGGTGGCCGACGCGGCCACCCTCTCCGAGTTCCTGACCTCCAGGCGGGGCGCCCGCGTGGAGGTGGCGGTGCCCCGGCGCGGGGCGCGGGTGCGGCTGCTGGAGATGGCCCGCAAGAACGCCGAGGAGGCGCTCCGGCAGGCCACCATCAAGAAGGACTACGACGACGAGCGGTCCGAGAAACTGCTGTCGGACCTCCAGGACGCACTGCGGATGGACCGCCTGCCGCGCCGCATCGAGTGCTACGACATCTCCAACCTGATGGGGACCAACCCCGTCGGCTCGATGGTGGTGTTCGAGGATGGCCGGCCCCGGACGGCGCACTACCGGCGGTTCCACATCAAGGGTGTCCGGGGCTCGAACGACTTCGCGATGATGCAGGAGATGCTGCGCCGCCGCTTCGCGCGGCTTGCGGCGCTGCGGGACGAGGATGGGGCGCGGGAGGCCGACAGCAGCTTCGAGAGCCTGCCTGACCTGGTGATCATCGACGGGGGCAAGGGCCAGCTCAGCGCCGCGCGCGAGGTCATGGAGCAGCTCGGCGTGCACCAGATCACGACGTTCGGGCTGGCCAAGCGCAAGGAGGAGCTATACCCCGCCGGGAGCTCACGGTCGATCATGTTGCCGCTGGACTCGCCGGGGCTGTTCCTCCTCCAGCGGGTCCGCGACGAGGCCCACCGATTCGCGATCACGTTCCACCGCAACACCCGCACCAAGCAGCGGCTATCGTCGCCGCTGGACGTGGTGCCGGGGCTGGGACCGGCACGCAAGCGTCAGCTGATCAAGCGCTTCCGGTCGATAGCGGGGGTGCGCGAGGCCTCGGTCGAGGAGCTGGTCGAGGTGGTGCCGGAGAAGGTGGCCCGCTCCATCAAGGAGCTGGTCTAGGCCGGGTCGGACACCGGGGTTTCGGCTTCGCCGACCTCGGCCGGCTCGACCTGCTCGGCCGGCTCGTGCGCCACCACCTGGGCGGGCGCGGCTCCTGCCGACCGGAAGTAGAGGTACAGCCCGCCGGCGATGATCGGCAGTGCCGTCAACTGGGTCACCTTCAGGCCGCCGAGCCCGACGGGAAGGTCGCGCCAGCTCTGCAGGAAGAGCTGCCCGGTGGCCCAGCCCGCGAGGTAGAGGCCGGAGAGCTGCCCCACCCGGAGCGGCCGCTTGCGCCAGAAGTAGAACAGCAGGGCGAAGAGGCCGAGTTCGAACACCACGTCATAGATCGCCACCGGGTGCTGGGTGCGCCCCAGGGCGGCGGTCGGCACCAGCGGGTTGGCGGGGTTGGTGTACTCGATGCCGCGGCTGTAGGTGGGCAGGCCGGTGAGGTCGCCGTTGACGACGTTGCCGAGCCGCCCGATGGCCTGGCCCAGGGGGGCCACCAGCGCCGCGATGTCGAGGTAGCGCAGGGTGGGCAGCGAGTTCCGCGCGGTGAACAGCCAGACGCCCAGCATTCCGCCGAATAGGCCGCCGTAAAACGACAGCCCACCCTGCCAGAGCGAAAGGGCGGTCGCCAGTTGTTTGGGGTCCAGGTAGGCGCCGGGGGTGTTCTGCAGGACGTAGAACACGCGGGCCATGAGGAGTCCGACGAGGGCCCCGACCAGCGCCGCCGACAGCAGCTGGTCGGCGTCGAGGCCCTGGCGCTCGGCCTCCCGGCTGGCAAGGCGGATTGCCACCACGAAGCCCGCGGCAACCAGCAGCCCATACCAGTACAGGGCCACTGGTCCGAGGTGCACGGCGACGGGGTCGAGGCCGAGTTTGAAGCAGGCGGGCAGGTCGCAGGTCTGCATCGCCGCGAGTATACGAAGGCATCGCCGCCACGCACGATGCCCCTCGGAGCTCACCCGGGCCTAGAATCGGGATGCAGTTGCCCATCTCACATCGCCCCCCGCCCGAGCGGCTCAGCCGGCAACCGAGCTTTGGCTCTGACGCCCGCCACGAGCTTGCGCTGCAGTTCCCCGCTCGGGCCTGCTGCAGGGACACCGAGGTGTCCGGCGTCCTCGCCGCGGCCCGCGCGCGGGAGGTCCCCGGTGGCCTGGCCCTGCTGGTCACCAGCAGCGCCGTCGCCCGCAAGCTGGTGCGCCTGGCGCAGTCCCTGGAGCGGGCGCGCGATGCCGCCGACGTTCCCGGCGAAGGCCATTTTCGGCGCGGGGCCACGCATGTGCGGCCGACATACGAGGTCACCCTCCGCCCCGGGCCTCAACTGCCGGCCCGAGCGCCGACCCGGGCCTGCTGCCGCCGCGCCTACCTGCGGGCGGCGTTCATGACCGCGGGCGACGTGAGCATTGGGACCTCCGGCACCCACCTCGAGTTCCGGCTCTCTTCGGAACTGGCCGCGCGCCAGGTGGCCGAGGTCCTGCAGGCCCTGGAGGTGCGCCCCCGGACGCGCCGCCGCGGCCCGCGCTGGCTGGTCTATGTGAAGGGCAGCGAGGACCTGATCCTGCTGCTGCAGGCGATGGGCGCCAGCCACGCCGTCCTGCGGTTCCAGAACGAGCGCATCCTGCGCGAGGTCCGCGCGCAGGCCAACCGGGCGGCGAATTCCGAGACGGCGAACCTCCGCCGCAGCGTCGCGACGGGCCTGCGGCAGGCCGGCGCCGCGCGCCGGTTGGTGCATTCGGGCCTGCTCGACACCCAGCCCCAGGCGCTGCGGGAGGTGGCCCATGCCCGCATCGCCGCACCCACCGCGACGCTCGACGGGCTGGCGGCTCGGCTGCACATCAGCAAGTCCGCCACCAACGCCCGTTTACGCCGTTTGCTGACCCTGGCCGGCGAACTCGGTCTGGTAGATTAGAGCCGATTCGCGCCGCCCTGCCCAGCCTGTCTGGCGCCGTTCTCCGAATTCGGCGGCAGCGCGCCCAACTCTGGAGGAATCAATGGCTATCAAGGTAGGGATCAACGGCTTCGGACGGATCGGACGCAACGTCTTCCGGGCCTCCAAGCGCTTCGAAGACATCGAGGTGGTGGCGGTCAACGACATCACCGACCCGAAGACGCTGGCCCACCTCCTGAAGTACGACAGCGTGCTGGGCAATTACGCGGGCGAGGTGTCGGCCAACGGTGATTCATTGGTGGTGGACGGCCAGCGCATCAAGGTCCTGGCCGAGCGCGACCCCGGCAATCTCCCGTGGCGTGACCTCGGCGTGGACCTCGTGGTCGAGTCCACGGGCTTCTTCACCGACGCCGAGAAGGCGAAGGTGCATATCGAGAGGGGCGGCGCCAAGAAGGTGATCATCTCGGCCCCGGCCAAGAACGAGGACATCACGATCGTCCTCGGCGTCAACGAGAAGGCATACGACGCGGCCACTCACCACATTGTCAGCAACGCCTCTTGCACGACCAACTGCCTGGCCCCCGTGGCCAAGGTGCTGCACGAGTCCTTCGGGATCAAGAGCGCATTGATGACCACCGTCCACTCGTACACCAACGACCAGAAGATCCTGGACGCCCCCCACGAGGACCTGCGCCGGGCCCGCGCCGCCGCGGTCAACATCATCCCGACCTCCACGGGCGCGGCCAAGGCCGTCTCGCTCGTCCTGCCGGAGCTCAAGGGCAAGTTCCACGGCATGGCCCTCCGCGTTCCGGTCAAGGACGTGTCGCTCATCGACTTGACGGCAGAGCTGGAGAAGGAGGCCACCGCCGACGAGATCAACGCGGCCTTCAAGCGCGCGTCCGAGGGCGAACTCGACGGCATCCTGGGCTACACCGAGGACGAGCTGGTCTCGACCGATTTCCAGGGCGACAGCCGCTCTTCGATCCTCGACGCCAAGTCGACGATGGTCATCGACGGCACCCACGTGAAGGTGCTGAGCTGGTACGACAACGAGTGGGGCTACTCCTGCCGCGTCGTGGACCTGGTGCGCTTCATGGCGCAGAAAGGTTTCTAGCCTGATTTGAGCTCACGCCTCCGTACCCTCGACGACGTGGGCGTCGCGGGTAAGCGCGTGCTGCTGCGAGTCGACTTCAACGTCCCCATGTCCGGCGGCGAGATCGTCGACGACGCCCGGATCCGTGAGAGCCTCCCGACCTTCCGGCGCCTGCTGGAGTCGGGCGCGGCGGTGGTCGTGGTGACGCACATGGGCCGGCCGGGCGGGAAGGTGGTGGAGGAACTGCGGGTCGCGCCGCTGGCCCGGCGGCTGCAGGAGATGCTCGGCACCGACGTCGGCGTGGCCCCGGCGGTGGTGGGCGACGACGTTGCCGCCCAGGTCAGGGCGATGACCGCGGGGCAGGTGCTGATACTGGAGAACGTGCGCTTCGAGCCGGGGGAGGAGAAGAACGACCCGGGCTTCGCCCGCCGGCTTGCGGACCTTGCCGACGTCTACGTCAACGACGCCTTCGGCGCCGCGCATCGCGCCCACGCCTCCACCGAGGGCGTCGCCCACCTGCTGCCTTCGTGCGCGGGGCTCCTCATGCAGCGCGAGGTCGAGGTGCTGGGTGGGGTTCTGACCTCGCCCAGGGAGCCATTGGTGGCGATCGTGGGCGGGGCCAAGATCTCCAGCAAGATCGGGGTCATGGAGCACCTCCTGCCGCGCGTCGAGAAGATGCTGGTGGGTGGGGCCATGGCCTGCACCCTGCTCAAGGCGCGGGGCGCCCGGGTCGGCGCCAGCAAGGTCGAGGAGGACCAGCTGGAGACGGGGAGGCGGCTGCTGGCCGAGGCCGGCGACCGGATCGTGCTGCCGGTCGACGCGGTGGTCGCGGACGGCTTCAGTGAGGATGCCGCGCGCCAGGTTGTCGACTCCGCCGCCATCCCGGATGGATGGATGATGCTGGATGTCGGTCCGGCCACTGTGGAGCAGTTCAGCCAGGCCATCGCCGGCGCGGGCACCGTTGTCTGGAACGGGCCGCTGGGGGTTTACGAGATGGCCCCGTTCCGGGCCGGCACGGAGGGCGTGGCGAGGGCGATCGCGGCCGGCAACGCGATCAGCGTTGTGGGTGGCGGTGACCTCGGAGCGGCATTGTCGGAGCTGGGCCTGGAGGGCTCGATCACCCATGTGTCGACCGGGGGAGGGGCGACGCTGGAGTTCCTGGAGGGGCGCGAGCTCCCCGGGATCAGGGCATTGGAGGAAGCAGGATGAGCAGGATTCCGCTGGTCGCGGGCAACTGGAAGATGAACACGACGGTGCCGGAATCGCTGGAGCTGGCGGCCGAGATCCAGCGCGGCCTGCCGCGGCTGGACAGTGTCGAGGTCGCGGTGCTGCCACCGTTCACCAGCCTCTGGCCGGTCGCCCGGTCCGGCATTGCCGACGACGGCGTGGTCTTCGGGGCCCAGGACATCTACTGGGAGGAGAAGGGGGCCTTCACCGGCGAGATCTCCCCGGTGATGGTGGCCGGCTGGTGTCGGTACGCCCTCGTCGGCCATTCCGAGCGCCGCCAGCTGTTTGGCGAGACCGACGAGTCGGTCAACCGCAAGGTCCACGCGGCCATCGCCCACGGTCTGCGACCGATCATCGCGGTGGGGGAGACCCTGGAGGAGAACGAGTCCGGTCAGACCGAGGCGGTCCTCGGACGCCAGGTACCCGCGGCGCTTCGCGGTGTTGACGAGCAGCAGGGCCTCGAGGTCGTCCTGGCGTACGAGCCCATCTGGGCGATAGGCACGGGCCGGACGGCGACGCCCGACCACGCTCAGCAGAGCTGCGCGCTGATCCGCCGGCTGGTGGCCGAAGCCCTTGGGCCGGTCGTGGCCGAGTCCGTGCGGGTGCTGTACGGCGGCTCGGTCAACGCGGCCAACTCGGCCGAATTGATGGCCCAGCCGGACATCGACGGCGCGCTCGTCGGGGGCGCCAGCCTGGTCGCCGCCGACTTCCTCCAGATCATCGACGCGGCGGCACCAACGCCCGCCTAGCGGGTAGCCATGGCGTACGGCAACTCAACCCCGCCGGAGGGCGCGCCGGTGCCCCAGCAGGAGTTGATCGGCGCGGCGCTCTTCCTCGGGCTGGTGTCGGTGGTCTCGATCTCGCGGCATGGCGCGTACCTGATGGGGTTCATCTTCGGCCGGTTCACGCTCGACGCGCCGCAGCTGCTCCTGTTCACGGTGAACATCGGCGGCTTTGCGGCATCGCTCTGGCTGCTCGCGCTGCGCCGCTGGGCCTGGCAGGCGGCGGTGGCCTACGCCGTGGTCGAGATCTGTCTCCGCGCCTATGCCATGTTCGCGTACCTGGCGCCGGCGCTCGGGGTGCGGGTGTCCGGCAGCGTTGACCCACTCGGCGCGGTCGGCGAGTTCCTCCTGCTCTTCGTCTTCCTGGTCGTACTGGCTTACCTGGTGAGCGACGACACCCGGTCAAGGCTGCGTGAACGTGAGGTGTACCGGGCCGGCCAGGCCTGACGGCCCCTCACTCGGCCGCCGCCCAGTCGGCGTCCATCCGCGCACCCACCGCTCCGGCCAGCACTCCGTCAACCAGGACGATGTCCAGCTCGTGGTTGTGGCGGAACCCCGACGCGGTCCAGTTGGCCGAGCCCAGGACGAGGTGTTCACCGTCCACCACCGCCACCTTGGCGTGGAGGTTCTCGCCAGACGTCCTGTAGAAGCGGCAGCGGATCCCGGCAACCCGCAGCCGGGCCATGGCGACCTGGTTGAGGTCCTGGCCGGGGTCGAACAGGATGCGCACGCCGACGCCCCGGCGCGCCGCCGCCTCGAGCGCGGACATGGTGGCGCCATCGGTCATCACGAACATCTCGATCTCGATCGATCGGCGCGCGGCCTGGATCGTCGCGACCACGGCGCGGCCGATGTCGTCGCCGGGGTAACTGGTCAGCAGATGCGGCTCGTCGGGGCGCGGGGTGGCGGCGGCGACCCCCGCGGCAGGCCGCCCGGTCCTCTGGAGGTCAAGCCCGAACACGGCTTCGAGGCGATCCACCCCGGGCCCGGTCAGCATCACCTCGTAGTCACGGTTGAGGTACGAGTGCGCGCCCCAGTTGTACCCGCCAAAGAAGGCACGCGCGCCATCGACCACCAACAGCTTGACGTGGTCGATCTGGCGGGGAACATCGGGAAAGAACCCCATGACGGCGCCCGCCGCCTCCAGCCGGTGGGCGGTCGGGACGGTCACCGAGACCGTCGGGTCGGCAACCAGGCGAACCCGCACGCCGCGAGCCAGGGCCGCGCGCATCGCGGCGAACAGGTCCGGCCGGTCGAACTCGTAGATCTCGGCGTCGACTGATGCCCGGGCCGACTGGACGGCGGCGACCAGCGCGGCGGTGGCCGCGGCGCCGTCGGTGAAAACCTCGACCTGGTCGGGGCCGATCCGGGACGTCGCGGTAGTCGGGACCGACGCGACCGCCCCGGGACCCGCCCGCGCGGACGGGGGCGCCATCGAACAGGCCGAAAAAAGCGCCGCCGTGATCCCCAGCGCCGCCGATCTCCGCCCCATATATCACATACTAGCAGTATTGCGAACGCCTAAGATCGGCGGCATTCTGGTAACCTGCGGGGGTGAAAAACTTCCCCCTGCATACCGTCCTGCAAGTGCTGCAGGCCCTGACTGCGGGGTTCCTGATCCTCGGCGTGTTGCTCCAGACCCCACGCACCAGCAGCGGGCTTGGCGGCACGATCGGCGGTGGCGGAAGTGACGGCGGTGGCGGCTACCGGACACGGCGCGGGATCGAGAAAACCCTCTTCCAGATAACCGTCGGCCTGACGGTCATGTTCGTCATCCTCTCGGTCGCCAACATCAAGGTGACATGACCCCCCGGCGGCAGCGCCGGGCTGGGTTGCCCGCGCTGGCCGTGCTGGCGGCGGTCCTGGTCGCAGCCCTCGGAGTGGGGCTTGGGCTCGTGGCCCTGGGCGGCCTGGGCAGGGAGGTCCCCCTCAGTGGGGGGCATGTGCGTGAGGCACTGGTCGTGGACGGCCCTCTCACGCTGGTGCCGGCGTTCGCCGAGACCCCCAATTCGCGCGACGTCTCGGGGCTGCTGTACCGCGGCCTGACCCGGTCCGGCGCGGACGGCAAGCCGGTGGGGGAGCTGGCGAAGGACTGGACGGTGGATGCCGGCGCCAAGACGTTCACCTTCCACCTGCGCAAGGGCCTGCGCTGGTCCGACGGGGCGCCCCTGACCTCGAGCGATGTGCTCTACACCATGTCGGTCCTGCAGAGCGATGCCGACGCCAAGTCGGCCACCGGCCAGGCGTGGGCCGGGATCAGCGCAACCGCACCGGATGGGGTGACCATCGTGTACTCGCTGCCGCAGTCGAGCGCCGCGTTCCTGGCCCTGACCAGCATCGGGATCCTGCCCGAGCACTCGCTCAAGCCGCGGGCGGTCAAGACCCTCCGGCAGGTGACCGACGCGCCCACGTCCGGCCCGTTCGTGGTGGCGCACGCGTTCAAGGACCACATCGACCTCGCCCGCAACAACCATGCCTTCGAGAAGCCCTACCTGGACACCATGGAGCTCCGGCTCTACGACTCGCGCGACCGCGCGGTCCAGGCGCTGGTCGACGGCGAGGTCGACGTCTTCGGGGCAATGACCGCCGCAGAGGCCAAGCGCGTCGCGCAGTCGATGAACCGGCGGGTGGTCGCCGGCAGCACATTTGCCTACGCCGAACTTCTCTTCAACCAGAAGAACGCGCTGCTGGCGGACGACCACGTCCGCAAAGCGCTGGGCCTGGCGGTCGACCGCAAGACGCTGGTCGACCACGTCCTGGCCGGGTACGCGCGCACCGATGAATCGCCCGTCCCGCCGGCGATAAGCTGGGCGGCGCTGAGCACGAAGACGCCGGCGCTCGACCTCAACGCCGCCGGGCGCGAGCTGGACGCCGCGGGCTGGAAGAAGCAGGGCCAGTACCGCGTCCAGGACGGCAAGCGCCTGACCCTTCGGCTGGCCACGGCCGATGCCGACCCCTACACCTCGGTCGCCGCCGCGATTCGCAGCGACCTGGCCCGGTTGGGGATAACCACGACGACTCAATCGCGCTCGCCAGAGGCCCTCCTGAACCTCCTGGAGAGCCGCCAGTTCGACATGGCCCTGACCGCCGTGGACAATGGCCCCGACCCCGACATGTACGTCTTCTGGCACTCGAGCCAGGCCGGCCCTGGCGGCTTCAACTTCTCCGGGATGCCCAAGAACGACGACCTGGACAAGGAGCTCGAGACCGGCCGGTCGACCCCGGACTATGCCGCCCGGCGCAAGGCCTACCTCGATGCCCAGAAGGCCATCCTGGCCGACAATGCGGGGCTCTTCCTCTACACGCCGCAGTCCCTGGTAGGCGCGCGGGACGCGGTGAAGGGCATCAGCCTGCCGGCCGGCGGCGCACGCTATGACCTGGTCCAGGGCTGGTATGTGAACACCCGCCACAAGCTCTAGCCGGGGGCCTTCCTCCCGGTATCATCTGTGTCTACGTGCCGCCCTGGTGGAACTGGTAGACACGCAACGTTCAGGGCGTTGTGAGCTTATGCTCGTGGAGGTTCGAGTCCTCTGGGCGGCACCACTTTTGGCTCCCCCTTTGCCTCTGAATGGCGGGGTCCTGTCACCGCCGCGTGAATGCCCGGGCTTGACGGCCTGAGGGCTTCGTCCTCGTCAACCCCGGCAACGTGGTTGGTAACCGTTGGCGCTACTGGTCTCCTGCGGATGCCGCCCGGGCATTCCCCCGGCGGCGCCACCCCTCGTCGCACTGCACCGTGGACGTCATTGGCGCGGCCCAGAGCGACAGCGACTTGCTTGGGTTCGCCTGTAGGGCGTTGTCTCGGCTGACGGCCTGCCACTCCGATGACATCACTCTCGCGTGCCCCAGGACAACCTCATCTGAGACGATGGGATGGTGGCGCGCGACGAGCCGGCTCACCGTTCGGCCTGAGATGGAATCACCCGTTTCGGCGTCAGGTTGCACCCCTTCATGAAGCGCATCGGGTTCTTGTCGTTCGGCCATTGGACGCCTTCGCCGCAGTCCATGGCCCGCTCGGCCTCGGATGCCCTGCTGCAGTCAATCGACCTCGCGGTTGCCGCCGAGGAGTTGGGTGCGGACGGGGCCTATTTTCGCGTGCACCATTTTGCCAACCAGCTCTCCTCGCCGTTCCCCCTGCTCGCCGCTGTCGCGGCCAGGACAAGCAGGATCGAGATCGGCACCGGGGTGATCGACATGCGCTACGAGAACCCGCTCTACATGGCTGAGGACGCCGGTTCCACTGACATCATCTCGGGCGGCCGCCTGCAACTCGGCATAAGCCGAGGGTCACCGGAGCAGGTCATCGACGGATACCGCTACTTCGGCTACGTCCCGGCCGAAGGCTCCGACCACGCCGACATGGCTCGGGAGCACACGAGGGTATTTCTCGAGATCCTGAATGGCGAAGGCTTCGCCGAACCAAACCCCCGGCCCATGTTCGCCAACCCACCCGGGCTGCTCCGGCTCGAGCCGCACTCCCCCGGTCTACGCGATCGCATCTGGTGGGGTGCGGGCACCCGCAAGACCGCCGAGTGGACGGCCGAGCAGGGGATGAATTTGATGAGCTCGACTCTTCTCACTGAGGACACCGGTGTGCCGTTTCACCAGCTGCAGGCCGAGCAGATCGACCTGTTCCGCAAGGCCTGGGCTGCGGCCGGCCATGCGCGCGAGCCTCGCGTTTCAGTTAGCCGCAGCATTTTTCCCATCGTCAACGACCTCGACCGCGCCTACTTTGGGCGCGAGGGCAACTCGCAGGACCAGGTCGGGTTCCTCGATGGGGGCAAGGCACGGTTTGGCAAGACGTACGCCGGGGAGCCCGAACAGCTCATCCAGCAATTGGCCGAGGACGAGGCGCTCGCCGCCGCGGACACGGTGCTGCTGACGATCCCCAACCAACTCGGCGTCGACTACTGCGCGCACGTCCTCGATACCCTGCTGAGAGAAATCGCACCGGAGCTTGGCTGGCGCTAAAGCGCGCGTATCGCGGCGTCCCAACTCCAACACCACCAGTGTTCAAGGTGCGGCCAGCCTGATCACCAGGTCTGTCAGTCCACGGACATCGTCATGCCGCGCCGCCCATGCCGCCCACACCGATCGGGCCCATCTCCCAACAGTGTCGGCGTGCCCTTGCACAGAGCCGGCTCGACGGCCGGCGATGGCCACATCCTCGACCGTCAGCCATCCCGCGCCTGGCGGAGGGTCGAAGCGCGGCCAGCCTGGGGCAGGCTTTCCCATCCGCTGGTGCAGATCTCGGACCTGGACACCGGTGAACCCGCGCTCCAGGGCCAGCAGCAGGCCAACCAGCGAGTAGGCCACCCGGATCCCGGATCCCTGCCCGCCCGCGTGCTGGGCTCCATAAGCATCGACCGTGAGCTGGTGTAGACGGCCCAGTTGGACCTGGTTTTCAAGCTCGAATCCGGCCACCTCCGCATTCACCAGGATGCATTCGCGTGACGCGTTGGACCGCCTGTCATAGGGGAGCCCGATCGATGCCAATGCGAGTCCACAGCCGGGACAAGTCGACATCGCTGTCATCGCAACATCATCCTGCTCCCCCGGCCCGGGAGGGCGAGATACTTGCTTGCGTGGAACAGCGCGTCAGCATGGTGACCCTGGGTGTGGAGGATCTCGCGCGAGCGCGGTCGTTCTACGCGGCACTTGGGTGGAGCGGCGCCCAGCAGCCCGACAACGAGGTCCTGTTCTTCCAGGCCGGGGGCATGGTCTTCGGGCTTTGGACGGCGCTCGGCGGCCACGGTGCCCCGGGGATCGAGCTGGCGCACAACGTCCGTTCGCCCGAGGAGGTCGACGCCGTGCTTGCCGAGGCTGAGCGGGCGGGTGCGACGATCGTCCGGCCGGCGGCACGGGCCGAGTGGGGCGGCTACACGGGCGCCTTCGCCGATCCTGACGGTTACGTGTGGGAGGTCGCGCACAACCCCGGGTGGACCCTGGCCGAGGACGGCTCGGTGCGCATCGCTTAGGCTCTGCGATGCTCGATCAAAGACTCACGTCGGCCTGGCCTGGGCCTCAGGCAACCGCGTAGGGAATCCAAAAAATGGCGAATGACGAGACGAATCCTTCCAAGCTCATCGACAAGCGGATCAAGGAGCTGGGCGACTGGCGCGGCGAGGCGCTCGGCAAAGTTCGAGGGATCATCAAGGCTGCGGACCCGGATGTCGTCGAGGAGTGGAAGTGGGTGAAACCCACGAACCCCGGCGTACCGGTCTGGTCTCACGACGGGGATATCTGCACGGGTGAGTCGTACGCCAAGGTCATCAAGCTGACGTTCTTCAAGGGCGCGTCCCTGAAGGACCCGGCAGGCCTGTTCAACTCCAGCCTGGATGGGAAGGTCCGCCGGGCCATCGACATCAAGGAGAGTGACAAGCTCGACGAAGGTGCCCTCAAAGACCTGATTCGCGACGCGGTGGCGCTGAACCGAAAGGGCAAATCGGTTTGACAGCGATGGCCCTGACGGCTTACCCTTGGGTTCTTCTCGACGCCGTCGAGAGCATCTGCCTGAGGAAGAAATTTTGATGTTGGTGATCCGTATCGCGCCTCTCATCCCGTCTCTGACGGGACGGGTGCGCCTGTTGGACGCCACACTTTTGACCGGCTAGTCGAGACCGACCGCCGCCTCAAACCGTGTGGCCCCGGCCCACGGTTTTTTTGTTGCTCGCAACGAGATTTTGAGGAGTTGAAATGGCGGTCCTGGAACCCATAGCTGAAGCCCCGGCAGTCGAGGTGGTGAACCTCAGCAAGACCTTTCGCCGCGCCGAGAAAGGCGCCCATTGGTGGACGCGCGCCTCGAGCCAGAAATACGCGCTCGAGGACGTGAGCCTGGTGATCGCGCGCAACCAGGTCACGGGCATCATCGGGGCCAATGGCAGCGGCAAGTCGACGCTGATCCGGGTCCTGTCGACGCTGCTTCTGCCCGACCGCGGCACGGCCCGGGTCTTCGGCCACGACGTGGTGAGCCAGACGGCGGTCGTTCAGCGGCTGATCAACCGCGTCTCCGTCGAGGCCTCCTTCTTCAAGGAGATGAGCCCGTGGGAGAACCTCTCGTACGCCGGCCGGCTCTACGGGACGGAGGGCAGCGGCCGACGGATGCGGGCGAGCGACGTGCTGGAGCGCCTCGGGCTGCCGCTCGACACCATGGACCGCCCGATGAAGCACCTGTCCCGCGGTCAGCAGCAGAAGGTGGCGATCGCCCGGTCACTGCTCACCTCACCGACGCTTCTGTTGATGGACGAGCCGACGACCGGGCTGGACCCGCGGTCGAAGCGCGAGGTCCAGGCGCTGGTCGCAATGGTCCACGCGGAGGGCGACGCGACGGTGCTGATCTGCACCCACGACCTGCAGGAGGCCGAGGCCCTGTGCGAGCGGGTCGTGATCATGGATGGCGGCAGGGTTCTCGCCGACGGCACCCCCGCGGAACTGCGCGCCGCGCACGGGCCTGATGCGACGCTCGAGGACGTCTTCATGAAGGTCTCGGGCAAGGAACTCCTGACGCTGGAAGACGAGGAGGGAGCGGCATGAGCGTGAGAGCCGCACGTCTTGAGGCCAGCGCGTTCGGTGGGTTCTTCGAGCGCCAGGCCAACCTCTACAAGAGGTACTGGCTCTGGGAGGTTGCCTGGTTCGCCTATGGCCTGGTGTCGGTCCTGAGCATCGGGTACCTGGCCTCCGGCCTGGGCGCACTCGGCTATGACTCGTCGCACGTCGACCTGCGCCAGACGCAGCTTTACCTGTTGGTCGGTTCGCTGCTCTGGGGCTACATGTCGTTCGTGTTCTTCGAGGTCGCCTTCGCCATCGCGTGGGAGCGCTGGGAGGGCACGATCGAATACACGTTCATGGCGCCGGTTCACCGTGTCACCCACCTCATGGGGGTGTGCTGTTTCGCCGTGGTCTACGGTCTGTTCCGCACGGCCCTGGTGACGCTCGCGGTGGTGTTCCTCTTCCACCTGGACCTGTCGCACGCCGACCTGCTCAGCGCCGCGGCGGTGCTGGCCATCTCGACCATCCCCCTGATCGGGCTGGGCATCTTCACCTCGATGCTGCCCATGCTGTCGCCCGAGAAGGGAGAGCAGCTGGCAATCGCGGTGCAGGGGATGCTGCTCCTGGTCTCCGGCGTCTACTACCCGGTGAGCGTCCTGCCCGTTTACTTCCGGGTCGCCGGCGACCTGTCGCCGCTGACCTACACGCTGTCGGGGATCCGCGAGGCGATGCTGCACCACCGGCCTGTCGGCGAACTGCTGCCCACCCTTGGCATCCTCGCGCTGATGGGTGCGGTCCTGATCCCCAGCGGTCTCTGGTGCTTCGCCCGCGCCGAGCAGCGGGCCAAGCGGCTCGGCCTGCTCAAGCGAAGTGGCTGAGCCGCGCCCCCGGTTCGGGTCGTAACATCAGGCGGTGAGCGAACAGGGCGTTGGGCCGGGCGGTGTGACCCGCCTCACCCCCTTTGTGCGGAACAACTACCCGTTCCTGGTCGTGCTTGCCCTGCTGATCTTCCTGCCCGGCGTGATCACCTACTTCGGGCCCTCGTTCGTCGGCGGGGTCGGCGAGTTCCAGTGGCTCGGCATCGCCTGGGGCATCGCGCTCTTCCTGGCGATCATCGCCGACGAGAACTTCGTGCCTGGTGAGCGGAACCTGAGCTCCGGCTTCCGCCGCCCCGGCCACATATCCCACAGCCTGGTGAGCAACCCCATGTTCATCGCGGGCCTGCTCCTGCTCGTCCTCGGTCCGCCGCCGATAACGTTCTACGGCCCGCTGGTGTTCCTCGACAGCCCGGACTGGGCCTGGCTGCTGCTCGGCTGGGTGGTGGCGGCGGCGGCCGCGTTCCTGGCCTACCGCGCGATCAAGAGCGAGGAGGACCGCCTGGCCGCCTGACCTCAGTCGGGGTCGGGCACGTCGTGGATCTCGAGCCTGGTACGCGTCGTTGTCATACCGCCTATCGCGCGAGAGAACGCCACGGCCTCGGGCACGGCGAAGTGAGCCTCGAGGGCCGCGCGGTCTGCCCAGCGCTCCATGAACAAGACCCGGTTGGCGTCCTGGACGTCCTGGTACACGTCATGTGAGATGCAGCCCGGCTCGGCCCGGGACCGGAGCACATGCTCGACGCTCATCCGCAGGGCCTCCTCGAGCTGGTCCGGACGGAGGTCCAGCGCGGCGGTCACCATCACCACGCCGGCATCACCGCGCGCGCAACATCAGGTCGCGGACTTGCTCGAAGGTGGGGGAGGGGGAGTGAACCGCTCGCGGGGCGCGGCGTCCTTCGCCACGACGGGCTTCTTGGCCTTCTTCTTCTTGACTTCCTTGGGTCGGTCCTTGCTGCCCATGCTGTCACCTCAACCTGAATGGATACGCCGAGGATATTGGACCATCCTGCGCGGGTCAGGAAGAGGGCGCTCGCAGTAGACTGCGCCGGAGCCGAGTTTTCAGGTGCTGCGCACCGAGGGGAGCCGCAACATGGCCGACGTGAAAGGCAACGGGACCAAGGATTCGCCCTGGGAGCTGAAGACTCCCCCGGGAACGGGCGATTACCAGATGTACAGGGACGAGGCGGCCGACCCGCCGGTGATCGTGTGCCAGGTCGGCTCGACCCAGCTGAAGTACCACATGCGGGCCATCGAGGACCTCCACTCGATGCTCAAGAAGCACGGCGACTGGATGCCGCTGGGCAGCGCCGACGAGCAGAAACCCGCCGCCGAAGGCACGGTCGAGGCCTGGGCCCGCGCCGCCGACAACCCCGTCGCGGGGTGGTACGGGACGCGCAAGGGCTACCGCGGCCGATTCGGGATGTACATGCCTCCGCTGATGGAGGCCCTGGGCCTGGCCGAGGTCGAGCACAACCCCCGCAACAACCGGATGCGGGCGATCTAGCGGACTGCCGGCCTAGGCGTATTCCTTCATCAGCTGCTCGAAGGCGTCCTTGGTGGGCCGGAGGTCGCCCTCGACGTAGTCGCGCAGCGGCTTCTTGGGGATGTTCTCCAGCGTCGCCAGGTCCTTGGCGTCGGTCTTGAGGTACAGCAGCCCGGTGAGGACCTCGCCCTTGGCGCGGGCCTCGTGGATCACGCGCAGGGCGCCGATCCGGTCGCTGGGGTCGTGCTCGTCCTCGCCCAGCTTGCGCAGGTGGAGGTGGGAGCCGTCGTGCAGGACCACGTCGGTTGACGTCCCCGCCTCGTAATCCGCCTCGATGTTCTCGAAATAAGGGATGAAGTCGAGCTCCTGGATCGCCACGTCGTGCTGCTTGACGTACTTGTAGCTCTTGGTCGAGCCCTCGTGGTCGTTGAAGGTGACGCAGGGGCTGACGATGTCCAGGATGGCGGTGCCACCGTGGCCCAGGGCCGCCTTGATCAGCGGCACCAGCTGCTTGCCGTCACCCGAGAAGCTGCGGGCCACGAACGACGCCCCCAGCTCCACGGCGAGGCCGCAGATGTCGATGGTCTCGAACTCGTTGGGCTTGCCGCCCTTCTGCACCGAGCCCATGTCGGCCGTCGCCGAGAACTGGCCCTTGGTCAGGCCGTAGACCCCGTTGTTCTCGCAGATGTAGACCATGTTCACGTTGCGCCGCACCATGTGGCAGAACTGGCCGAGGCCGATCGACGCGGTGTCCCCGTCGCCGCTGATGCCCATCGCGATGAGGTCACGGTTGGCCATCTTGGCCCCCGTCGCGACGGACGGCATCCGGCCATGGACGCTGTTGAAGCCGTGCGACTGGCTCACGAAATAGGCCGGGGCCTTGGATGAACAGCCGATGCCGGACATCTTGGCCAGCCGGTAGGGCTCGACGCCGTACTCGTAGAGGGCCTTGATGATGTGGTTGGTGATGGCGTTGTGTCCGCACCCGGCGCACAGCGTGGTCTGCGCGCCCTTGTAGGACTCGCGCAACAGGCCGACGTGGTTGTGCCCGTTGGTCCCGACCGGCTGTGCCTTCGGCCCGGCCCCGGCCGGGGCTCCCGCCGCCTGCGAGCCGTTGATCGTCTCGTCGTTGTCCTGCTCGGTGCCGCTGGTCGAGCCGCGGCCGGCCGACTCGGACCGACGCCGCCCCTCGTTGAGCGGCTTCTGGCGGTATTCGATCTGGCTGGCGTCGACGCGCGGCGTGCTGTCGTGGCCCTCGTCTTCGCGCTCCGGCTTGCCGTTCTTGCTGTCTGGTCGCTTGCTCATGCGTTGGCCGCCTCCACTGGCAGGGCGTAAACCTGGCGGGCTCGCTCGAACTCCGATGGCGAGGCGATGCCCTCTTCGATCAGGATCGGGGCGACGATCGCCCTGGCGGGGATCGGGGTCCCGTCGTAATGGCGCACCGACAGCAGGTTGTCCTGCGTCGGGTTGAGGGTCAGGCGCAGCAGGTCGTACATCTGCCCATCACGGTTCTGGTCGACAACGTAGACCCGGTCGTGCTTGACGATGAACTTCATGACCTCCTGGGGGTGGGGGATGGCCCGCACCCTGCAGTAGTCGGTCTTCAGCCCGCGCTCCTCGAGTTGCTTGCGGGCCTCGACCACCGCGTGGTGGGTCGTGCCGTAGGCGATGATGCCGACGGAGTTCCCCTTGTCCTCGATGATCGGCTTGGGAACGAACCTGCGGGCTGACTTGTACTTCTTCTTCAGCCGGTCCATCACCCGCTCGTAGACCTCGGGGAGCTCGGTGTAGTTCGCGTATTCGTCATGGCCGGAGCCGCGGGTGAAGTACCCGGCGCTGGGATGGTTGGTTCCCGGGAGGGTGCGCCACGGGATCCCGTCGTCGTCGACGTCCTTGTAGCGGCCCCACTCGCCGATGCGCTCCAGGTCCTTGGCACTCAGCACCTTGCCGCGGTCGAACTTCTTCTCCGGGTACTTGAACTTCTCGGACATCCAGAGGTTCATGCCGAGGTCGAGGTCGCTCAGGACGAAGACCACGGTCTGCAGGCGGTCGGCGAGGTCGAAGGCCATCTGCCCCATCTCGTAGCATTCCTCGACCGTGCCCGGGATCAGCACGATGTGCTTGGTGTCCCCGTGGGAGAGCAGGTGGGCGAACTCGATGTCGCCCTGCGACGTCCGCGTGGGCAGGCCGGTGGAAGGACCGATGCGCTGGATGTCCATGACCACCATGGGCACCTCGGCGTAGTACGCCAGCCCGGCGAACTCGGCCATCAGCGACAGGCCCGGCCCAGAGGTGGCGGTCATCGACCGCGCGCCCGCCCAGCCGGCGCCGATAACCATGCCGGCGGCGGCCAGCTCGTCCTCGGCCTGGATGATGGCGATCTTCTTCTCGCCGGTCTTGGGGTCGATCCGGAACTTGTTGGCGTACTGGTCGAGGTATTCGCACACGCTCGACGACGGGGTGATGGGGTACCAGGCCGCGACCGTGCAGCCGCCCATGATCGCCCCGAGCGCCAGCGACTGGTTGCCCTCGATGAGGATCTTGCCCTCGGTCCGACCGCGCATCGGCTGGACGGTATAGGCGTCGCGCTTCTGGTGGTTGGCCGCCATGAACTCGTGGCCGATGCGGATCATGTTCATATTCGACGGGATGACCTTGGGCTTCTTGGCGAATTGCTGGGCCAGCGACTTTTCGACGGTGTCCAAGGGAATCCCGATCAGCCAGGCCAGTGTCCCGACATAGATCATGTTGGTCAGGTACTTGCGCAGGTCGGGGTTGTCCACGTGCTCCTGGCCCAGCTTGTGGAAGGGCACCGCGTAGTAGTGGACGTCGTCGCGCTTCATGTTCCCGGTCACCGGGTAGGTCGACTCGTGGACCACCGCGGCGCCGTTGTTCACGCCCTGGATGTCGCGCTGCCAGGTGGTCGGGTTGAGGGCCACAAGGACATCAACGTCGTCGGTGCGGCACTGGTAACCGTCAGGGCTGAGCCGGATCGAGAACCAGGTGGGGAGCCCTTCGATGTTCGAGGGGAAGACGTTCTTGGGGGACACCGGGATCCCCATCGAGAAGATGGTGCGGGCGATGATGAGGTTGGAGCTCTGACTGCCGCTGCCGTTGATGGTGGCGGCCTGGAAAGTGAAGTCGTTGACGATGGGCTTGGACGATGCGGTGGCCTGATCTTCCTGCGCGAGCAACTTAAGTGGGGGACCCCTCTGAATACCGGCTGACCTTATGAGTCTAAAACTCCGGTATGTGCCGGCCAAAGGGGGCGCCCCGGCCTAACCCCCTCCGGGGACCGCGGCAGCGGCCTCGAGTTGGGCGGCGGTGGGCGGTGGCTGGGTCAGGAGCTTCATCTTTCCCTTGCGCACCGCGCTCTTGAGGGCATCCACGACGTCGGGGTCGAACTGCCGCCCCTGGTGCTTGGTCAGCTCGTCCAGCGCCCGTTCCACGGACCCCGCGGTGCGGTAGGTGCGGGTCGAGGTCATGGCGTCGAAGGCGTCACTGACCATGATGATCCGCGAGGCGACGGGGATCTCCTTGCCCATGATCCCCTTGGGGTAGCCGCCGCCGCCGAAGTTCTCGTGGTGGTGGAGGATGATCGGCCCGACGTCCTTCAGGAAGTCGACGCCCTGGACCATCTCGAACCCGATGGTCGAGTGGCTCTTGATCACCTCGTACTCCTCCGCGGTCAGCTTGCCCGGCTTGCGCAGCAGCGTGTCCGAGATGCCGATCTTGCCCACGTCGTGGAGCAGGGCGCCGAGGTGCAGGGACTCGAGGTCGACGGGCTCGTCCTCCAGCTCCGAAGCGATGATCTTGGCGTAGTCCGCCACCCGGTGGGAGTGGCCGTGGGTGTAGGTGTCGCGGGCATCGATCGCCGCCGCCAGGGCCTCGATGGTGGCCTTGTTGGCGTTCTGGACCAACAGGTGGACCTTCTCCGGGTTCTTGGCCAGGGCGCTGACCCCGCTCTCCATGCCGTAGCCCACGACCTGGTTGCGGCCGAGGTTCTTCGCCAGGTACATGGCCTGGTCGGCGCAGCGCATCAGTTCGTCCTGGCCGGTGCAGTCGTCGGGGTAGGTCGCGACCCCGCAGGACACCGTCACCTTGCGGCCGGGGATGCTGCCGAGCCTGGGGATCGAGAGACGGTCGGCCGACCGGCGGATCTTCTCGGCGACCATCATCGCGCCCTCTTTGTCGGTATCCGGGAGCAGGACCACGAATTCCTCCCCGCCGAACCTGACCGGCAGGTCGATCGACCGCACCTGGTCGCGGAGCACCTTGGCGAAGCCCTTGAGGATCTCGTCACCCTTCTGGTGCCCGTACTCGTCGTTGATCTTCTTGAAGTGGTCGAGGTCGCAGTTGATCAGCGACAGCGGCCGGTGGTTGCGCTGGCTGCGGATCATCTCGCGCTCGAGGATGTCGGAGAAGTAGCGCCGGTTGGGCAGACCGGTGAGCGAGTCCGTGAGTGACTGGCGCTCCGTGCGCTCGAACATCCGGGCGACGAAGTAGATGACCGCGAGGATGACGATGGCGGCGATGGTCGTGTAGAGCGCGGTGTTCCGGGTGGCCTGGTCCACCGGGGTGAGGAAGGCGGACTCCGGCTGCGCGACCAGGATCCGCCAGCCTGACCGGACGCCGGTCAATGGCGCGTAGCCGAAGACCTCCTGCTGGCCGTCCGGCGAGAAGTAGGTGGTGGTGTTGCCCGCCCCCTGGCCGCCGGTGACCTGGTCACTGAGGTCGGTGGCGCCGAGGTCCGCCACGCCGGCGCTGCCGAAGTTGCCGCTGTTCTTGAGGGCCAGCTGGTCCGTGGGGTTGAGCGGTGCCAGGCTGTGGTAGAGGATCTTCTGCGGCCCGCTGGTGCCGATCACGATCCCGTGCTGGTCGAGCAGCATCGCGTAGCGCTGCTGGCCCAGGAGGGTGGGGTCGAAGAAGCCGACGATCTTCTCGGGGCTCGCCTGCAGGACCGCGACGCCGGCAATGGTGCCGACCCCATCCCGCACCGGCGCCGCCACGTAGATCGCCGGCACCGGCGCTGACTTCCCGATGTAGAGGTCGGAGACCGCGGTGCTCCCGCCGGCCGCCTGCTTGAACCACTGGGCCGCCGCGAACGCCTGGCTGCCGTTGAGCGCCGCGTCAGTGCTCTGCGTCACCATGCCCGACCTGTCCATCACGAAGGCGACCCGCAGGCTGGCATCGACGTGCTGCACCCGGCCCAACGCGACCTGGGTGTCGGCGGCATTGCCGGCGGGGTCGCCGGTCGCGATCCGGACCACCCCGGGGTCGCTCGCCAGCAGGCTGGCATCCTGGGTCCAGGTCGCCAGCTGGTCCTTGGTCTGGGCGGCCAGCGACGTGGCCCGGCTGGTCAGGTTCTCGAGCTGCTGGCGGCGGAGGATGTCGGAGTTCGCGCGCAGGGTCAGCGCCAGCATCCCGTACAGCGGGAGCAGGGTGGCGACGATGAAGAACAGCATCACCCGGGTCGAGAGGCGTGCCTCTTTGACCCACTGTCCGAGCGAGATCTGTCTGAGGTTGAACACGGCCGCGGTCAATTGTGAGGGAGCCGTCCCCCAGCCGATTAGAATCAGTCAGGCAATGCGGTTGGCCAAGCGCATGGACCAGTTGGGGACGGAGTCCGCGTTCGAGGTCCTGGCCCGGGCCAAGCGCCTCGAGGCCGACGGCCGCAGCATCGTCCACCTCGAGATCGGGGAGCCCGACTTCGCCACCCCACCGCACATCATCGCGGCGGCGGAAGCCGCGATCGAGGATGGCTACACCCACTACACCCCGGCAGGAGGCATCCCCGAGGTCCGCGAGGGCGTCGCCGCGCACTACAGCGAGCGGCTGGGCATCGAGACCGTGGGTAACGAGGTGATCCTCACCCCCGGCTCGAAGAACATCCTGATGTTCGCGATGATGGCCCTGGTCGAGGCCGGCGACGAGGTGATCCTGCCCGACCCCGGCTACCCGATATACGCCTCGCTGGTCAGCTTCATGGGCGCCCGCCCCGTGGGGGTTCCGCTGCGCGAGGAGAAGGACTTCCGGTTCGATGTCGAGGAGTTCAAGTCCCTCGTCACGGATCGCACCCGGATGGTCATCCTCAACTCCCCCCAGAACCCCACCGGCGGGATTCTCACGCAGGAGGACCTCCTGGAGGTCGCCAGGATCGCGGTCGAACGCGACATCTGGGTGGTGTCCGACGAGATCTACTCGCAGATCGCCTACGAGGGACAGGTGCCCTCGATCGCGGCGCTCCCCGGCATGAAGGAGAGGACGATCCTGATGGACGGGCTCTCCAAGGCCTATGCGATGTGCGGCTGGCGGCTGGGCATCGGGGTGGCGCCCGCCGAGCTGATCAAGCACATGGAGACGCTGATGATCAACAGCAGCTCCTGCGCCACGGCCTTCATCCAGGTCGCCACCCTGACGGCGCTGGACAGCCCAGACTCGGACGCTGCGGTGAAGCGCATGGTCGACGTTTACCGCGTCCGCCGCGACGTGCTGGTGGATGGCCTCAACGAGATCCCCGGCATCCGCTGCCACCGACCCGGCGGCGCTT
The DNA here is from genome assembly GCA_034666405.1 of Chloroflexota bacterium. Taxonomy (GTDB): domain Bacteria; phylum Chloroflexota; class Dormibacteria; order DASZGP01; family DASZGP01; genus JAXDLW01. The sequence continues at coordinate 25,552 of JAXDLW010000040.1, forward strand.
TCTACGTCTTCCCCAACGTGACCGCCACAGGGTGGGACCACAAGGAGCTCGCGGACGCGCTCCTGGCCAAAGCCGGGGTCGCGGTGTTGCCGGGGACGGCGTTCGGACCGATGGGCAAGGGGTACATCCGGCTGAGCTATGCGCAATCCGAGGACAACCTGCGGGAGGGCCTTCGCCGGATCGGCGAGTTCCTGGCCTCCGAGTAGGGGATGGCCGTGATCAAGCCCGACCTCGAGGAGGTCCGCAAGCTGGCAGCCGACCACAACCTCGTCGCCATTTACCGCAGCGACCTCGCCGACACCGAAACCCCGGTGGCCGCCTACTGGCGCCTCAACGAGGACCGCCCGGGCTTCCTCCTCGAGTCCGTCGAGGGCGGCGAGCGCCTGGGGCGCTACTCCTTCATCGGGGGTGAGCCACTGGCGTCCCTGACCATGCACGAGGGCCAGGCGGAGATCCAGGAGGGGGAGGAGACCCGCACCGAGGAATTCGACGACCCGGTCGAGCTGCTGAGCCAGGTGCTCGGGCGCTACCGGCAGGCGCCGCCCGCCGACCTGCCCGCGCGCTTCTCGGGTGGCCTCGTCGGCTACATGGGCTATGAGGCCGCGCACTACTTCGAGAAACTGCCCCGCTCCCGGCAGGATCCCCTGGGAGTGGCCGACGCGGTCTTCTTCCTGACCGACAACATCGTGGTGTTCGACCACCTGCTGCACCGGCGCACGATCATCAGCCACGTCCGGGTGGACGAGGGCATCCCGCTGGAACAGGCCTACGCCGCCGCGGCCGCCCGGGTCGAGGCCATGGCCCAGCGGTTGGACAGCACCGAGGCGCCCCCCGGCCCGGACTACGGCCGCGAGCCCGGCGCCCCCGCGGCGCGAGCTGAGGAGACGTGGAACATCCCGCCGGAGGAGTTCAAGGACCGTGTGCTCCGCTGCAAGGAGTACATCCTCAGCGGCGACATCTTCCAGGTCCAGGTGTCGCGGCGGCTCCGTGTCCCGATGACCGCCCACCCCTTCTACCTCTATAGGGTCCTGCGCACGGTCAACCCCTCTCCCTACATGTACTACCTGCGCTTGCCCGGGCACGCCGGGGAGCGGCGCCGGGGCACCGCGATCGTCGGGACCAGCCCGGAGATCCTGGTCCGCGTCGAGGATGGCGAGGTGGAATACCGGCCCATCGCCGGGACCCGCCGCCGCGGCCGGGACGCCGAGGCCGACGCCGCCATGGAAGCGGAGTTGGTCAACTCGGAGAAGGAGCGCGCCGAGCACCTGATGCTGGTGGACCTGGGCCGCAACGACGTCGGGCGGTTCGCCGAGGTCGGCTCCGTGCAGGTGCCCGAGCTGTTCTTCGTCGAGAAATACTCGGCCGTCATGCACCTCGTCAGCCGGGTGACCGCCAGGCTGGCCAAGGGCATGACCTCGTTCGACGCGCTGAGGGCCTGCTTCCCGGCGGGAACGGTGACCGGCGCTCCTAAGATCAGGGCCATGGAGATCATCGCGGAGATGGAGCCGGAAGCCCGCGGCGTCTACGCCGGCGCGGTGGGCTACATCGGGTTCTCGGGCAACCTCGACACCGCGATCGCCATCCGCACCGCGGTGGTCAAGGACGATTACGCCTACCTCCAGGCGGCCGCCGGTGTCGTCGCAGACTCCTCGCCGGACGAGGAGCTGCTCGAGACCGAGAACAAGCTCGCCGCCCTGCGCCGCGCGGTGGACCTCGCACACCAGCCCCGCCTGGCATGACCCGCCGGCTGCTGGTCGTCGACAACTACGACTCGTTCACATACAACCTGGTCCAGTACCTGGGTGAGCTGGGCGAGGTCCCCGAGGTCGTCCGCAACGACGCCCTGACCCTGTCGCAGGTCGCCGCGATGTCCCCGCTGGGGGTGGTCATCTCGCCCGGCCCGTGCACCCCTGGAGAGGCCGGGATCAGCACCGACCTGGTCCGCGAGCTGGGCCCGGAGCTACCGGTCCTGGGGGTCTGCCTGGGGCACCAGTGCATCGGGGAGGCGTATGGCGCCAGCATCGTGCGGGCGCCGGTGGTGATGCACGGCAAGCTCTCCTCGATCCACCACGACGGCAGGGGGGTGTTTGCCGGGATGGGCGATCCCTTCACCGCGACGCGCTACCACTCGCTGGTCATCGACCCCGCGACGGTGCCGGATTCGCTGGAGGTCACCGCCCGGACCGACGACGGCGTGATCATGGGCGTCCGCCACCGCGAGCACCCGGTCGAGGGGGTGCAGTTCCACCCGGAGTCGATCCTGACCCAGGACGGCCACCGGCTCCTGGGCAATTTTGTTGACGCCTGCCGGGCCCGGGCGGCGGTCCCGGCCTGATGGCCGCTGACATCCTCGATGCCATCGTGTCGCGGGTCCGCAAGGGCCTGGCGGGACCCTCGGGTGACCCTGGGAAGCTGCACGACCAGGCCATGGAGCGTCCCCGCCTGGATTTCCGCGCGGCCATCGAGGGCGGCCCCCGGCCGGCGCTGATCGCCGAGTGCAAGCGACGCTCCCCGTCGAAGGGGATGCTGCGGGAGAACTACTCGGTGACGGAACTGGTGAAGGCCTACGAGGCGGCCGGGGTGAGCGCGATCTCAGTTCTCACGAACGCGGACTTCGACGGCACCCTCGCGCACCTCGCCGAGGCATCGGCGGCCGTGGGTCGGACCCCACTCCTGCGCAAGGACTTCATCATCGATGAGCGCCAGCTCCTGGAGGCCGCGGCCTACGGCGCCGACTGCGTCCTGCTGATCGCGCGGATCCTGCCCGGCGACCAGCTCAACAACCTCGCCGAGGCGGCGCGGGCGCTCCGGCTCCAGACCCTCATCGAGGTCTACGAGGAGGGTGAGCTGGACACTGCGCTGGCCGCCCAACCCGACCTGCTGGGGGTCAACTCGCGGGACCTCGCCACTTTCACCGCCGACAACTCCAAGCTGGCGCAGATGGCCGGGCGGCTCCCGCCGGGGATGCCACTGGTCGCCGAGAGCGGGGTGTCGACCCGCGACGGCATGATGGCGGCGTCGGCCGCCGGGGCCCGGGCGGTGCTGGTGGGGGAGGCGCTGGTCACCGCCGCCGACCCGGCGTCGAGGGCGCGAGAGCTGCTCGGTGCCATGGCCGGGGATGCCCGGTGAGGGTCAAGGTCTGCGGCAACACCGCCATCGAGACCGCGATGGCAGCCGTCGAGGCAGGCGCCGACATGGTCGGGTTCATCATGGCGCCCGGGACGCCGCGGACGGTCACGGTGGAGCAGGCCCGGGAGATCGTGCGGCGGCTGCCGGCGACCGTCGACACGGTCGGGGTCTTCGTCGATCGTCCGGTGGCCGAGGTCGCGCAGGTCGCCGCGGAGGCGGGCTTCACCGTGGTGCAGCTGCACGGGCGGGAAACGTGGGCGGAGTTCGCCGAACTGCCGTATCCCACGATCAAGGCCCTCCGCCTCGAGGATGCCTCGACAGCCGCGTCGATCGACTGGCCCCCGATGGGCCTGGTCCTGGCGGACACCCACGCCGCCGGGATGCTGGGTGGCACCGGGCAGACCTTTCCGTGGCAATGGGTGGCCGACCTCGCGATGAGGCACCGCCTGGTGGTCAGCGGCGGCCTCTCGTCCGAGAATGTCGGCGCCGCGGTGGTGGCCATTCAACCCTGGGGCGTTGACGCCTCCAGCCGGCTCGAGTCGAGCCCGGGAGTCAAGGACGCCGACCTGGTTCGGGCGTTCGTGGCCGCCGCCCGGCGCGCCGAGGAGGAGGTGATGGCGGTTGCCTGAAGCCGCTCCGCGCGCCGGACGCTTCGGCGCTTTCGGCGGCCAGTACGTGCCGGAGACGCTGATGCCCGCGCTCCAGGAACTCGAGGCCGCGCTCGCGGCAGCGAACGCTGACCCCGCGTTCGACGCCGAGCTCCAGCTGCTCAACCGCGATTTCGGCGGCAGGCCGACACCCCTGTACCACGCGGAGCGGCTGTCCGAGCTGGTGGGCCACGAGGTCTGGCTGAAGCGGGAGGACCTGCTGCACACCGGCGCGCACAAGCTGAACAACGCCCTGGGCCAGATCCTCCTCGCGCGGCGGATGGGCAAGACGCGGATCATCGCCGAGACCGGGGCCGGCCAGCACGGCGTCGCCACGGCCACCGTCTGCGCCCGGTTCGGCATGGCCTGCCTCGTCTACATGGGCGTCGAGGACATGCGCCGGCAGGCCCTGAACGTCTACAAGATGAAGCTCCTCGGCGCCGACGTCCAGGCGGTGGAGTCGGGCTCGATGACCCTCAAGGACGCCACCAACGAGGCGATCCGCGACTGGGTCACCAACGTGCGGGACACCCACTACATCATCGGTTCGGCCGTGGGTCCGCACCCCTACCCGGACATGGTGCGCGATTTCCAGGCGGTGATCGGGTCCGAGGCCCGGGAGCAGTACCTGGAGCGCAACGGCAGCCTGCCCGCGACGGTGTTGGCCTGCGTCGGCGGGGGGTCGAATGCCATCGGCATGTTCCACGCGTTCATCCCGGACAAGGATGTGAAGTTGATCGGCCTTGAGGCCGCCGGGGCCGGGATCCTCACCGGCAGGCACGCCGCGTCGATCGGCGGCGGCCGCCCGGGCGTCCTCCATGGCTCCTTCAGCTATCTCCTCCAGGACGAGGACGGCCAGGTCATCGAGACCCACTCCATCTCCGCCGGCCTGGACTACCCCGGCGTGGGACCCGAGCACAGCCAGCTCCACGACTCCGGCCGCGTCAGCTACGAGGCGATCACCGACGCCGAGGCCCTCGACGCCTTCCACAGCACCTGCCGCCTGGAGGGCATCATCCCCGCGCTCGAGAGCTCCCACGCGATCGCCCGGGTCCTCAAGGGCGGTGTCGACGGGCCCGCCCTCATCTGCCTCAGTGGCCGCGGCGACAAGGACATCGACACCGTCCGCGGCAGCGCGGGGTAGAGCGTGGTGAGCCGCCTGGGTCCGATGTTCGAGCGCCTGCGCGCCGAGTCACGCCTGGGGCTGTCGATGTTCGTGACCGCCGGCTACCCGCACCTCGACGACACCCCGGCGATCATCGAAGCCCTGGTTGACGCGGGCACGGACTTCATCGAGCTGGGGATCCCGTTCTCCGACCCGCTGGCCGAGGGCCCGACCATCCAGCGCAGCTCGCAGCGGGCGCTGCAGAACGGCGTCAGCGTCCGGCACTGCATGGAGGTGGCGCAAAAGACGCGGGCCCTTGTGGACGTCCCGCTGGTGTTCATGGGGTACATCAACCCGCTGCTGGCCTACGGCCTCGAGCGTTTCTGCACCGACGCCGTGGCCGCCGGGGTCGACGGGCTGATCCTGCCGGACCTCTCCATGGAGGAGGCGGAGACGATCCACCAGGCATGCCGGACGGCGGGCCTCGACTTGATACTCTTCATCGCCCCAACGAGCACAGAGGAGCGGATGAGGACGGTGGCCAGGCTGGCCACGGGATTCATCTACTGCATCTCGGTGACGGGGGTGACCGGAAGCCGGGACAGCCTGGCGGAAGAGGTGGACGCGATGCTCGAACGCATCCGGGCGCTCACCGACACGCCGCTGGCCCTGGGGTTCGGCATCTCCAAACCGGAACACCTGCAGCGGCTGCGGGGCAAGGTGGACGCGGCCATCGTCGGCAGCGCCCTGGTGGACCACATAACCGAGGAGGACCCGGCCGGCAGCGCCGCCGCCTTCGTCAGACAGTTAAAAGGAGGTGCGGCGGTTGGCGGTTAGAGGAATCCGAGGTGCGACCACCGTCGACTCCGACTCGGCTGACGAGGTCATCGGCGTGACCCGGGAGCTGATCGTCCAGCTGATCGAGGCCAACGACATACACCCGGAGGACATCGCCGGGGCCTGGTTCACGACCACCCGGGACGTCAACTCGGAGTTCCCGGCCATCGCGGCCCGTCAGCTGGGCTGGACGGACGTCCCGCTGCTCTGCGGACACGAGATGGAAGTGGGGTCGCAGAACCCCCGCAGCATTCCCAGGTGCATCCGCGTCCTGCTGATGCTCAACACGGACAAGCCGGCGTCGGCAATGCGGTTCATCTACCTCCGGGGTGCCGCGGCGATCAAGCAGGACCTCGATGAGCTGCGCCGGGGCGCGTCCCGGGTCGAGGGGGTGCCGTCGTGATCATCGTCATGCAGCATGACGCCACCCCGGAGCAGGTGGAGCGGGTCGTGCACCAGATCGAGAACCTGAACTTCAAGGCGCACCTGTCGGAGGGTGAGACCGCCACGATCATCGGCGTCGTCGGGCCCAATGCCATCGAGGCCAAGGACTCCTTCGTTCACATGGCCGGGGTGTCGCAGATCATCCCGATCACCAAGCCGTTCAAGCTCTCCGGCCGCGAATGGCACCCCCAGGACTCCATCTACAAGGTGGGCGGTGTCCAGGTCGGCGGCGACAGCCTCTTCGTGATGGCCGGTCCGTGTGCGGTCGAGTCACGCGAGCAGCTGCTGTCCACGGCGCGGGCCGTCAAGGAGTCGGGCGCCCACTTCCTGCGCGGCGGCGCCTTCAAACCCCGGACCTCGCCCTACACCTTCCAGGGGATGGGCCAGCACGGCCTCGAGCTCCTCGAGGAGGCGCGGGCCGAGACCGGGTTGCCGGTGGTCACCGAGGTCATGGCCGCCACCGACGTCGCCGCGGTGGTCGAATCCGCGGACGTGCTCCAGATCGGCGCCCGCAACATGCAGAACTACAACCTGCTGTTCGAGGTGGGCCAGACGCGCAAGCCGGTTCTGCTGAAGCGGGGGCTGAGCGCGACCATCGAGGAGTGGCTGCTCGCGGCCGAGTACATCCTGAGTCGCGGCAACTACCAGGTGATCCTCTGCGAGCGCGGCATCCGCACCTTCGAGACGATCACCCGGAACACGCTCGACCTCAACGCCGTACCGGTGCTGCGCGAGCTGTCCCACCTGCCCATCGTGGTCGACCCGAGCCATGGCACCGGCAAATGGAGCTGGGTGCAGGCGATGGCGTGCGCCGGGGTCGCGGCGGGCGCGGACGGGCTGATGATCGAGGTCCACCCCAACCCGGCGGAGGCCTACTCGGATGGTCCGCAGTCCCTCAAGTTCGAGAACTTCGCCAAGCTGATGGTCGCGGTCCGCAGCGTGGCGGTCGCGGTGGGGCGCAGCCTGGACTGACCCGCCCTCGGCCTCATCGGATAATCCCCGGGTGAGGCGCGTGGCGATCGTGGGTCTGGGGCTGATCGGGGGCTCGATCGGGCTCGCGCTGAAGCAGCACCGACCGGACATCGAGGTCCTCGGGGTCGCCCGGCGGGAGGCGACGGCCGCGAAGGCGCTGGAGCTCGGCGCCGCCGACCGGGCGGCGATCGACATCGAGCTCGTAGCGGAGGCCGACCTCGTCATCCTGGCCTGCCCCCTCGGGGAGACCAGGGCTCTGTTGGGCCGGGTTGCTCCACTGCTCGCGCCCGGGGCCCGCGTGACCGACGTCGGCTCGGTCAAGGGCGAGGTCGTAAAGGCTGCCGCCGATGTCCTGAGGGCGGACACGGACGGCCGCCGCGGCAATCCCTTCCTGGGCGGGCACCCCATGGCAGGGAAGGAGGTCTCGGGGATCGAGCATGCCGATGCCGCGCTCTTCACGGGCCGGCCGTGGGTATTCACACCGCCCGGCAGCTACGAGCCGGGGGAATGGCAGGACCTCGTGCAGCTGGTTCGCGACATTGGAGCCCTGCCCGTCTTCCTGCCGCCGGAGAAGCACGATCGCTACGTCGCCCTCGTGAGCCACGTCCCGTTCCTGCTCAGCGCAGCCTTCCTGCTGGCTGTCGGTGGTGAGGCGGACTGGAGCGATGCTGCCGCGCTGGCCTCCTCCGGTTTCCGCGACATCAGCCGCCTGGGAGCGGGGGATTCGGACATGTACGCCGCGATCGCGAGTTCCAACCGGGAGCAGATCCTCGCCGCCTGGAGGTCGCTCCACGCGGCCCTCGACCAGCTCGAGGGGGCCATTGTCAACGGCGACGACGCGGCGCTGCTCGACCTGCTGGCAGGAGCGCGCGAGGTGCGGGATGCCTGGGCGCGCGAGCACCCTCAGCTGAGCTGACGTGGGCGAGTCCCTAACCCTGCGCAGGGCCCCGTCGGTCCGCGGCGAGGTGACGGTCCCGGGGGACAAGTCCATCTCCCACCGCGCGCTCCTGCTCGCCGCCCTGGCGACGGGGACCTCGACGATCCGAGGGCGCGCGGTCGGCGAGGACCAGGAGTCGATGGTTCGCTGCCTGGTGCAGATGGGGGTGCAGATCGAGGATCGCGAGACCGGGACCATGGTGACCGGTGTCGGGCTGCGCGGTCTACGGCCCCCCAGCTCGGACCTGGATTGCGGGAATTCCGGGGCCACGATGCGCTTCCTGGCCGGCGCGATCGCCGCCACCCCGGGGGTGCGCGCCCGGCTGATCGGTGACGAATCCCTTTCCCGGCGTCCCATGGCCCGGGTCGCCACCCCGCTGGTCGCACTTGGCGGACTCGTCGCGACCGCGCCAGGCGGGACGGCGCCGCTGACGATCGCCGGAGAGCACCTCTTCGGAGGGGCGATTACCCTGGACGTCCCCAGCGCCCAGGTGAAGACCGCCGTGCTGCTGGCCGCGCTGCAGGCTGTCGGGGTGAGCGCCGTGACCGAGGCGGCCCCCACGCGCGACCACACCGAGCGGTTGTTGGTGAGCCTCGGGGTCGACGTCCAGGTCGGCGCGGCGATCACCCTGCTGCCTCCACGGCAGCTCGATGCCTTCGAGCTCGACGTTCCCGGGGACCCGTCTTCGGCGGCATTCTGGGCCGTGCTGGCGGCATGCCACCCGGACGCCGACCTGGCGATCCGTGGCGTGTGTCTCAACCCCACCCGCACCGGCTTCCTCGAGGTTCTCTCGCGCATGGGGGCGGACATCGGGGTGGAGAACCCCAAGCCCCAGGGCGGCGAGCTGGTCGGTGACCTGGTGATCCGCTCGGCGCCCCTGCGGGCGACGGAGGTGAGCGCCGCGGAGGTCCCCGCGCTGGTGGACGAGGTCCCCGTGCTGGCACTCGCCGCAGCCGTCGCCGCGGGGCGGTCCCGCTTCCGCGGACTGGGCGAGCTGCGCCACAAGGAGGTGGACCGCCTCGAGGCGATCGCCTCCCAGCTCGGCCGCCTGGGGGTTGCGGTTTCGATCGACGGTGACGACCTCCTCGTCGAGGGCCCAACCGCACTGCGCGGCGCCGCCGTTTTGTCGCTGGGGGACCACCGCATGGCGATGACCCTCGCGGTCGCCGCCATGCTCGCCGAGGGGGACACGCGCATCGACGACCCGGGGGCCGCGGCGGTCTCCTATCCCTCGTTCTTCACCGAGCTGAACCGCCTGGCCGGCTCCTGAGACGATGTAAACACTGGGTTAAGAGTTGTGCAGCGAATTGACACCCTGCGTCAGACGCGAATACAATCCGAACTCACAACCAAATAGAGCGATGACGGGGAGTAGTAGGAAGCCCCTGGGCTTCAGCGAGCCGGGACAGGTGTGAGCCGGCAGCCTCAAGGAACTTCTGAACTCGCCCCCGAGCAGCCGAACGAAACCCGCAACCCGCGGGAGGTAGCACCGGCCGAAGTGGTCCTCGATATCGGACCAAGGAGTGCAAGCTCTGAAGTGGTCGGCTCGTCGAGCCGGCAATGCGGGTGGTACCGCGGGATTTCCCCTAGAAGTCTCGTCCCAGCGTCTGGGATGGGGCTTTTTGTTTTTCCGCCGGGTGGCCCCACCGGGATCTGAGCCGTGGCTCGGCAGGACAACCCCGAGGAGGAGGCCCCAAATGACCGACAAGCAGAAGGAACAACTCAAGCTCCAGGCCCGCATGTGGGACATGGGTCACGCGCCCAAGGAGCGGGTGGTGAACCGTGTCTTCAACAAGGTCGAGAGCGACGACAAGCCGCCGACCGACGAGAAGCTGCACGAGATGCTCGCCGACGAGAACACGCGGGAAGACATCCAGGACCTGTACGGCTGACATGGAGACAGATCGGATCGACCCGAAGGCTCCTCCGAGCAATGGCAAGTCCAGCCACCCGGTGGTTGCGTCACGCACCCTCAGCGGGGCGCAGATCGTCATGGAGTGCCTCCTGGAGGAAGGGGTCGACACGATCTTCGGCTACCCCGGCGGGGCCAACCTGCCGCTCTACCAGGTGCTGCCGGAGTACGCCGACCGCATCAAGCACATCCTGGTGCGCCACGAGCAGGGCGGCGCCCACGCGGCCGACGGCTACTCCCGGGCCCGCCGGGGCGCGGTCGGGGTTGTCTGGGCCACCAGCGGTCCCGGCGCCCTGAACCTGGTGACCGGCCTGGCCACGGCCTTCCTCGACTCGGTTCCCATGGTCGCGATCACCGGCCAGGTCGCCACGACGGCGGTCGGCACGGACGCCTTCCAGGAGTCGGATGTCATCGGCAGCACGATGTCGGTGGTCAAGCACAGCTACATGGTCACGGACATCAACGACCTCGCCCAGACCATCCGTGACGCCTTCTACATCGCCCGCACCGGCCGCCCCGGCCCGGTGTTGATCGACCTTCCGAAGGACATCCAGCAGCAGAAGATCGAGTTCACATACCCGTCGGCGCCCATCCACATGCGCTCGTACAACCCCACCTACCGGGGCAACCCGGTGCAGGTGCGCAAGGTCGCGGAGCTCATCAAGAACGCGAAGCGACCGATGATCCTGACGGGGCGCGGGGTGCTGATCTCGGGTGCCGAACAGGAGCTGATCGAGCTCTCGCACAAGGCCAACATCCCTGTCGGCTGGACCCTGCTCGGGACGGGCGCGTTCCCGCTGCGCGACCCCCTGGCGCTGCAGATGGTGGGCTTCATGGGCGCGGGTTACACCAACAAGGCGGTGAACGGCTGCGACCTGCTGATCATGATCGGCATGCGCTGCGATGACCGCGTCACCACCAAAATCGAGAGCTTCGCGCCCAACGTGGAGAACATCGTCCACATCGATATCGACCCCGCGGAGATCGGCAAGAACCTCAAGCCGCAGGTGCCCCTGGTGGGCGACGCCAGGGCTGTCCTGAAGGAGCTGATCCCGCTGGTTGCGCCCAAGTTCGAGCCGGAGTGGCTCACCCAGATCGACCAGTGGAAGGAGGAGCACCCGGTCCGCTACACCAACCACACCGGCCTGCTGCAGCCGCAGGAGGTCCTCATCCCGATGTACAAGCGCGCCGACTCGGAGGCGATCGTGGTGGCCGACGTGGGCCAGAACCAGATCTGGGCTGCGCTGTGGTTCGACTACGAGAAGCCGGGGTTGTTCCTCAACAGCGGCGGCACCGGCTGCATGGGGTTCGCGTTCCCCGCGGCCATCGGCGCCAAGTTCGCGCGGCCGGAGAAGACGGTCTTCTGCGTCAGCGGCGAGGGTGGCTTCGTCATGAACATGCAGGAGCTGGCGACGATCGCGGAGAACGACGTCGACATCAAGATCCTGATCCTCAACAACTACGTGCTGGGCATGGTCCGGCAGTTCCAGGACGACTTCTACGGCGGCATACGCTCGGAGATCGACCTCACCCACCGTCCCGATTTCATGAAGCTGGCCGACGCCTACGGCATCAAGGGCCTGCGCACCGACAAGCAAGAGGAGGTCGAGGGGATCCTCGACGAGGCCCTTGCGCACAAGGGCCCGGTGCTGATGGAGTTCGTGATCGACCCCAACGCCAACGTTTACCCGATCATCCCGCTCGGCAAGGGACTCCTCGAATTCATGGAGGCCAAGTGATGACCGGTGGGTCGCAGGCGCGCCTCCTCTCGGTGCTGGTGGAGAACAAGCCGGGCGTGCTCCAGCGCGTGGCCTCGATGATCCGCCGCCGCGGGTTCAACATCGACTCGCTTTCGGTCGGACCAACCGACGACGCCAGCGTCAGCCGGATGACCATCACGGTCCACGTTGGAAGAGCCCAGGCGGAGCAGGCGATGAAGCAGCTCTACAAGCTCATCGACGTGATCAAGATCGATGACATAACCACCGAGCGCGTCGTGGCCCAGGAGTTGGTGCTGATCAAGCTCAACGCCCCGGCCCGCAACCGCCGCGAGCTGCTCGACCTCATCTCCATGTTCGACGGACGGGTGGTCGATGTCGCCAGCAGCACGCTGATCGTCGAACTGTCCGGCCCGGCCGAGCGGATCGATGACTTCATCGGACTGGCGCAGCCTTACGGCATCAAGGAGATCGCCCGGTCCGGGGCGGTGGCGATGGTCCGGGGCAACACCGCGCGGTTACGGCTGGTCGACCGCGAGCATGACCGAGAGGTCGACGAGGAGCCGGAACCGCCGAAATCGAAAGCCCCTGTGGTCAGCGCCGCTGCCGCCGACGTCACGGGAGATATCTAGGATGCCGGCTTCACCGGCACGCCACCGGGAGGACATCAATTGACCGCCAGGATGTATTACGACGCCGACGCCGACCCCAGCGCCTTGGAGGGCTCGCGGATCGCTGTCCTGGGCTTCGGCTCACAGGGCCACGCCCATGCGATCAACCTCAAGGAGTCGGGCTATGACGTGGTCGTCGGGCTCCAGGCGGCCAGCCGCAGCCGGGCCGCGGCCCAGGATGCCGGGCTCGAGGTGCTCGAGCCGGCCGAGGCCGTGAAGGGGGCCGACGTGGTGATGATCCTGGTCCCTGACACGAGCCAGGCCGACCTCTACGAGTCGGCCATCGAGCCCAACCTCAAGGACGGCGCGATGCTCATGTTCGCGCACGGGTTCAACATCCATTTCAAGCAGATCGAACCGCCGAAGTCGGTCGATGTCAGCATGGTGGCGCCGAAGGGCCCGGGGCACCTGGTGCGCAGTACCTACGCCGCCGGCCAGGGCGTCCCGGCGCTGTTCACCGTCCACCAGGACGCCACCGGCAACGCGCGCGCCAAGACGCTGGCATACGCTCGCGGCATCGGCGCCACGCGCGCCGGTGTGCTGGAGACCACCTTCAAAGAGGAGACAGAGACCGATCTCTTCGGCGAGCAGGCGGTGCTCTGCGGTGGCGTCTCGAGCCTGGTCAAGGCCGGCTTCGACACCCTCGTGGACGCGGGCTACCAGCCGGAGCTGGCCTACTTCGAGGTCTGCCATGAACTGAAGCTGATCGTCGACCTGATGTACCAGGGCGGCCTCAACTACATGCGCTACTCGGTCAGTGACACGGCCGAGTTCGGGGACTACGTGAGCGGCCCACGGGTGGTCAACGCGCAGACCCGCGAGACCATGAAGAAGATCCTGGGCGAGATCCAGGACGGCACCTTCGCCAAGAACTGGATCGCCGAGAACGCCAACGGCCGGCCCAACTACATCGAGTTCAAGCAGGCCGACCAGCACAGCCAGATCGAGGAGGTGGGCGCCGAGCTCCGCTCCAAGATGAGCTGGCTTGGTGCCAAGACGGCGCCCGACGTGGCGGACAAGAAGCCCGCGGAGGTACCGGCATGACTGAGGGCAATGGCCACAGCGACGTAAGCGTGCCCGCGACGGTGGTCGTGGGCCCCCCCGAGGATCACCTGGTCATCTTCGACACCACCCTGCGCGACGGCGAGCAGTCGCCGGGTGCCACCATGAACATCGACCAGAAGTTGCAGATCGCACAGCAGCTGGAGCGGCTCAACGTGGACGTCATCGAGGCCGGCTTCCCGGCGGCGTCGCCTGGCGATTTCACCGCCGTCAGCGCGATTTCGGAGACCGTCCAGAACGTCACGGTCTGCGGGCTTGCACGGATCTGGCCGCAGTCCGACATCATCGCGTGTGCCGAGGCGATCTCCTCGGCCAAGCGACCCCGACTCCACACCTTTGTCGGGACCTCGCCCACGCACCGCGACATGGTCAGCTGGGCCGACCCCGCGCGGAAGCTGGAGGACATCCTGGACCGCGCGGTCGAGGCCGTGCAGCTGGCGCGCACGTTCACCGACGACGTCGAGTTCTCGCCGATGGACGCCAGTCGCACCGAGAAGGAGTACCTCGCCGAGATCATCGCGGCAACCATCGAGGCCGGCGCCAGCACCATCAACGTCACCGACACCGTCGGTTACGCCGACCCCGAGGAGTGGAACCAGCTGATGCACTGGCTCTACGAGCGGGTGCCCCGGCTCAACGACGTCGTTCTCTCGGTGCACTGCCACGACGACCTGGGGATGGCCGTGGCCAACTCCCTGTCGGCGGTCCGCGCCGGGGCCCGCCAGGTCGAGGGCTGCGTCAACGGTATCGGTGAGCGCGCGGGCAACGCGTCCATCGAGGAGGTCATCACCGCCGTCCGCATCCGTCCCGAGATCTACGGGGTCTGGACCCAGGTGGACCACTCCCATATCTACCGCACCAGCCGCCTGGTCAGCCAGCTGACCGGCATGATGGTCCAGCCGAACAAGGCGGTGGTCGGGGCCAACGCCTTCGCCCACGCGTCGGGCATCCACCAGGACGGCGTGCTGAAGAACGTGCGGACCTTCGAGATCATCGACGCCGGGGATGTCGGTGCCGAGCAGAAGCTGGTGCTGGGCAAGCTCTCCGGCCGCCATGCCTTCAAGGTGCGCATCGCCGAGATGGGCTTCGAGCTGGGCGACGAGGAGTTCAAGCGCGCCTTCGCCCGCTTCAAGAAGCTGGCCGACCAGAAGAAGGAGATCACCGACCGGGACCTCGAGTCGATCGTCGCCGACGAGGCGCGGATGTCCTCAGAGACCTTCAGGCTGGAACACCTCCAGGTCTCCAGCGGCACCGGCATGAAGCCGACGGCGTCGGTGCGCATCGCGGTCGAGGGCGGCCAGGTACAGGAGTCCGCCGCCATGGGCGATGGCCCGGTGGACGCGACCTACCGCGCCATCAACAACGTGGTCCAGCTGGAGTGCGAGCTCAACGAGTTCCGCGTCCAGGAGGTGACCGAGGGCATCTCCGCCCTCGGCGAGGTCAATGTCCGCGTTCGTCGCGGGCCCCATATCGCATCCGGGCACGGTTCCGACACCGACATCCTGGTGGCCGCGGCGCGGGCGTACCTCAACGCGCTCAACAAGCTGGTGGAGCTGGGCGACGAGCGCAAGATGACCCCGGAGACGTCGAGCGGGGCCCCCGTGGCGGCTGTCGCCGCGGCCACGGCTTGACGGGCGTCTCCGGCGGCGGGTCCGTGGCCGTGCCGCGGACCCTCTTCGACAAGGTCTGGGACGCCCACGTGGTCAGCCACGTGGATGGCGAGCCCGCGGTGGTCTACGTCGACCTCCACCTGGTCCACGAGGTGACCTCACCCCAGGCGTTCGAGGGCCTGAGGCTCGAGGGCCGCACGGTGCACAGGCCCAACCAGACCGTCGCCACGATGGACCACAACGTTCCCACCATCGGCGGGATCGAGATGGCGCCGGAGATCTCCCGCAAGCAGATGGAGACGCTGCGTCAGAACTGCGAGGACTTCGGCATCCCCTGCTTCGGCCTGGGCCATCGCTTCCAGGGCATCGTCCACATCATCGGGCCGGAGCTGGGCATCACCCTCCCGGGGACGGTGATCGCGTGTGGCGACAGTCACACCTCGACCCACGGCGCCTTCGGGGCGTTCGCGCTGGGTATCGGGACATCCGAGGTCGAGCACGTCCTCGCCACCCAGACCCTGCGCCTGGACAAGCCCAGGAGCTTCGAGGTCCGCGTCGACGGCGACCTGCCCCTCGGCGTCACCGCCAAGGACGTCGTGCTGGGCATCCTCAACCGGATCGGCGTCGACGGCGGCACCGGCTACGTGCTGGAGTACCGCGGCACGACGTTCGAGCGTATGTCCATGGAGCAGCGCATGAGCGTGTGCAACATGACCATCGAGGGCGGCGGCCGCGCCGGCATGATCGCCCCCGACGAGACCACCATCCGCTACATCGAGGGGCGGCCCTACGCCCCCCGCGGCGCGGCCTGGGAGGAGGCGGTGGCCGCGTGGCGGGAGCTGCGCACCGACGAGGGCGCGGCGTTCGACCGCAGCATCAGCATCGACGCTGCCGACCTCGTCCCATACGTCACCTGGGGCACCAACCCGGCGCAGTCGGTCGCGGTGAGCGCGGCGGTGCCCGACCCCGACGACTTCGAGGACCCCTCCCAGCGTGAGGCGGCGGCGCACGCCCTCGAGTACATGGGCCTGCGCGCGGGCACCCGGATCGAGGACATCCGCCTCGACCGCGTCTTCATCGGCAGCTGCACGAATGCGCGGATCGAGGACCTGCGTGCCGCGGCGGTGGTGGTCGAAGGCCGGCGGGTGGCCGAGGGCGTGCACGCGATGGTCGTGCCCGGCTCGGCGCTGGTCAAGGCCCAGGCGGAGTCCGAGGGCCTGGACCGGGTGTTCACCGGGGCGGGGTTCGAGTGGCGCGACGCCGGCTGCTCGATGTGCCTGGGCATGAACCCCGACATCCTCCTGCCCGGTGAGCGCTGCGCCTCGACCTCCAACCGCAACTTCGAGGGCCGCCAGGGGAGGGGAGGGCGCACCCACCTGGTCAGCCCCGCGATGGCCGCCGCGGCCGCGCTCGAGGGCCATTTCGTCGACGTCCGCGAGCTCCCCTCATTGGGCCCGGCATGAGGCCCTTCATCACCGAGACCGGGGTCGTGGCGCCGCTGATGCGAGCCAACGTCGACACCGACCAGATCATCCCCAAGCAGTTCCTCAAGCGCATCGAGCGGACCGGCTACGGGCCCTTCCTGTTCAACGACTGGCGCTACGACGAGGACGGGGTGGAGCGCCCCGACTTCGTCCTCAACCGCGAGCCCTACCGGCAGGCGAAGGTGCTGGTGGGCGGGCGCAACTTCGGCTCCGGCTCCAGCCGCGAGCACGCTGTCTGGGCGCTGGACAACTTCGGCATCCGGGCAGTCATCGCCCCCTCGTTCGCCGACATCTTCAAGGGCAACGCGCTGAAGGGCGGCCTGCTCCCGGTCCAGCTCCCCGAGGCCGAGGTGGCCCTGATCGCCGACCGCGCCGAGGAGGAGCCCGGGGTCCAGGTCACCGTCGACCTGCGGGCCCGCACGGTCACCCTGGGTGAGCTCAGCTTCAACTTCGAGATCGACGAGTTCGCCCGGCAGACCCTGCTCGAGGGCCTCGACGACATCGCCATGACGCTGCAGGGCGTGGAGGCCATCTCGGAGTTCGAGTCACGGCGGCCGGACTGGCTGCCGGACCTGGCCCGGGGCCCCGAGCCCCTCCCGGTCGCGGGCGGGTGACGGCGTTGCGCCACGTCGTCGTCCTGCCCGGCGACGGGATCGGACCGGAGGTCACCGAGCAGGCTGTGAAGGTCCTGGAAAAGGCAGCCGTCGCGGCCGGCGTCGACATCTCGCTCGAACGCCGGCTCATCGGCGGGTCGGCCATCGAGGCAGAGGGCCGGCCGCTGTCGGATGAGACCGTCGCCGCCTGCCAGGGCGCGGACGCGGTGCTCCTCGGGGCCGTCGGCGGTCCACAGTGGGACCACCTCACCGGCGACATGAAGTGCGAGTCCGGCCTGCTGCGCCTCCGCAAGGAGCTCGGGGTGTTCGCCAACGTGCGCCCGGTCAAGGTCCACCCGGCGCTGGCCCAGCGGTCCACGCTGCGACCCGAGGTGATCGAGGGCGTGGACATGGTCGTGGTGCGCGAACTCACCGGCGGCCTGTACTTCGGCCAGCCCCGCGGGCGCGAGGGGCAGGGCCCGTCGGAGACCGCCCGGGACAGCCTGGTGTACACCCGTGCCGAGATCGAGCGCGTGACCCGCGTGGCCTTCGAGCTGGCCCGGGGGCGGCGCCGCAAGCTCACTTCTGTGGACAAGCAGAACGTCCTCATCACCTCGCGCTTCTGGCGCGACGTGGTCATGGAGGTTGCCCCGGATTACCCGGATGTCGAGCTCGAGCACATCCTGGTCGATACCGCCGCGATGCTGTTCGTGCGCACGCCGCGGAGCTTCGACGTTGTCGTGACCGAGAACATGTTCGGCGACATCCTGACCGACGAGGCGGCGATGCTCACGGGCTCGATGGGGATGCTCCCGTCCGCCAGCCTGGGCCTGCCCGGCAAGCCGGGTCTCTACGAGCCCATTCATGGCAGCGCCCCGGACATCGCGGGCCTGGGCACCGCCAACCCGCTGGGAAGCATCCTCTGCGTGGCGATGATGTTGCGCTCGTCCCTGCGGCTGAACGATCCCGCGGCGGCGGTCGAGGCAGCGGTCGACGACGTCATCAGCGCCGGTGTCCTGACGCCCGACCTGGGCGGCTCGGCCGGTACCCAGGAGGTTGCGAACGCGGTCCTGGCAGCCCTGGCCCAGCGGCTTCCGGAGGTCGCTCGAGCATGAGCCCGCAGGCTCTCGAGCTGTACGACGTCACCCTGCGCGATGGCGCCCAGGGCCCGGGGATCTCCTTCTCCGTGTCGGACAAGCTGCGGATCGCCGAGAAGCTGGACGAGCTGGGCGTGACCTACATCGAGGGCGGCTGGCCCGGGTCCAACCCCAAGGACATCGAGTTCTTCGAGGAGATGAAGGGCACAAAGCTGCGGCACGCCCGGCTGGCCGCCTTCGGTGCCACCCGGCGCCCCGGCATCGCCGCCGGCGACGACCTCCAACTGCGCCACCTGGTCGAAGCCGAGACCCCGGTGGTGACGCTGGTGGGCAAGAGCTGGGATCGGCAGGTGAAGGACGTCATCCAGGCAGAGCTGAGCGAGAACCTGGCCATGATCCGCGACTCGATGGCCTTCCTGGTCGCCCAGGGCCGGGTGGCGATGTACGACGCCGAGCACTTTTTCGATGGCTACCAATCGAACCGGGAGTACGCCATGGACTGCCTGCAGGCGGCGTTCGACGGCGGCGCCGAGCGGGTCGTCCTCTGTGACACCAACGGCGGCAACCTGCCGGACCGGGTGGCCGAGGTCGTCAGCGCGGCCGTGGCCCGCTTCGGCCCCCGGGTCGGCGTCCACTGCCATGACGACTCCGGGGTCGGGGTGGCCAACACGCTGGCCGCGGTGCTGGCCGGCGCGGTCCAGGTCCAGGGCTGCATGAACGGTTATGGCGAGCGCTCGGGCAACGCCAACATGACGACCGTCATCCCCAACCTGCAGCTGAAGATGGGCTACCAGGTGGTCACCGAGGAGAGCCTCGGGCGCCTCACCGAGACCTCGCAGTACATCGATGAGATCGCCAACCAGGCGCCCAACCCCTTCGCCCCGTTCGTGGGCGAGGGCTCCTTCACCCACAAGGGCGGCCAGCACGTCGACGCCATGATGAAGGCCGCCTACACCTACCAGCACATCGACCCCGGGGTGGTCGGCAACCGCAGCCGGATCGTGGTCTCGGACCAGGCCGGCCGTAGCAACGTCATGTTCAAGGCCACCGAGTTCGGCATCGACCTGGAGGGCGACAAGGTCCTGGCCCGGCGGCTGGCCGAGGAGGTCAAGGACCTGGAGCACCGCGGCTATTCGTTCGAGGGCGCGGAGGCCTCCTTCGAGATGGTCATCCACCGCGCCCGCGGCGAGAAGGCCAATTTCGACCTGATCGACATGATCGCCCTGGTGGAGCAGCGCGAGGGTAACGCGATGGTCAGCGAGGCCACCGTCAAGATCCGCGTCGGCGACCACGTGATGCACACGGCGGGCGAGGGCAACGGCCCCGTCAACGCGCTCGACTCGGCGCTTCGCAAGGCGCTCCTGCCCCATTTCCCGGAGATCGACGCCATCCGCCTGCACGATTACAAGGTCCGCGTCATCAACGAGTCGGCCGCCACGGGTGCCGCCGTCCGGGTCCTGATCGAATCGGGCGACCACCACCAGCGATGGAGCACGGTTGGGTGTAGCACCAACATCATCGAGGCCTCGTGGCTGGCCCTGCGTGACGCCTTCGAGTACGGCCTGTTGAAGGCCCGGTCGCGTGGCGTGGAGGATGCCGGCCGCCCGGAAGCCTTCAGCGTCTGACGGCAGGGTCGCACCGGCCGAGCCGCCGGTGCACCGCGCGTACACTCACGCGATGCTGGACATAAGCCCGAGCAAGATCGTCGGCGTGGGCAGGAATTACGCCGCGCACGCCCGGGAGCTGGGCAACGAGGTGCCGGCCGAGCCGCTGATCTTCCTCAAGCCACCGTCGGCCAACCTCGGCGACGGCGACGATGTCGTTCACCCAGCCGAGACCGCGGACCTCCAGTTCGAGGGCGAGCTGGCCGTGGTCATCGGCCGCCGCTGCCGGCGGGTCTCCGAGGCAGAGGCCCTGGCCCATGTCGCCGGCTATACCTGCGCCAACGACGTCACCGCCCGCGACCTCCAGAGGTCGGATGACCAGTGGACCCGCGCCAAGGGGTTCGACACCTTCTGCCCGCTGGGCCCGGTGATCGTCGCGGACTTCGATCCCTCGAACGCCAGCCTCACCACCCGGGTGAATGGGGAGGTGCGCCAACAGGCGACCACCGCTGAGATGGTCTTCTCGGTGCCCCGGCTCCTGAGCTATATCAGTGGTGTGATGACGCTGGAGCCCGGGGACGTGGTCCTGACCGGGACGCCGCCGGGGGTGGGCCGGGTGAGCCCGGGCGACGTCATGGAGGTCGAGATCGGTGGGATCGGCGTCCTCCACAACACGGTCCGCTGAGGCCGGGCACAGGAATGCCGTCGAGCTCGTGGAAGAGCGAGGACGTCCTGGTGGTGCCGCGGGACGTGGTGTTCCCCGACGGCGCCTGGCACGGGTTCATCGACAGCAACCTGGACCGGTACCTCGAGGTGATCGCGTCCCGCCACGAGTTCCGACGGCGCGGTGACGTGGAGGAGGACCCGGCCTTCCAGCAGATCATCCCGTACGTCGTCTTCCGCCACGCCGACCGCTACTTCCTGACCAAGCGGCTGAAGGAGAGCTCGGAGAAGCGCCTGCGCCACCTCTACTCACTGGGCATCGGCGGTCACATCAACCGCGATGACATCTCCGACCTGCCGGGGTCCGACCCGGTGGTCGAGGGGCTGCGGCGCGAGTTCGAGGAGGAGGTCGTCTACGAGGGGGCCTGGACCCACCGCATGATCGGGCTGTTGAACGACGACAGCAACGATGTCAGCCGGGTCCACCTAGCGGTGGTCTTCGAGGTGATCGGTGACCGGCCCGAGATCGCGATCCGCGAGACGGGGAAGCTGGACGGGGAGTTGCTGACACTGGAGGAGATGAAGATCTACTACCTCGACATGGAGTCCTGGAGCCAGCTCATCTACGATCACCTGCTGGCGAGGGAGAAGGCGGCGGCGGCCGCAGGAGGCGCGCAGTGAGCGACACCAACACGTGGGAGGCGGGGGGGCCGCACGACCGTGAGACGGCCTGGGACCTGCTCTGCGAGCACACCAAATCCGACAGTCTCCGCAAGCACGGGCTGGCCGTCGAGGCCGCGATGCGCGGGCTGGCCCGCCGGGCCGGCGAGGACGAGGAGCTCTGGGGCATCGTCGGCCTGGTCCACGACTTCGACTACGAGCAGCACCCCGACCCTCTCGAGCACGGCCTGGCAGGGGGGCGGATCCTGCGCGAGCTCGGCTGGCCGGACGTGGTGATCCACGCGGTCGAGTCGCACAACGACCATGTCGGCGTGCTGCGGGAGAACCTGATGGAGCACTCCCTCTTCGCCTGTGACGAACTGTCGGGATTCATCGTCGCCGTCGCGCTCGTGAAGGGCAGGGACCTGACGATGGTCGAGCCACGGTCGGTGCACAAGAAGCTCAGGGACCGGGGCTTCGCGCGGAGCGTCTCGCGGGAGGACGTCGAGAAGGGTTTTCGGGAACTTGGAGTGGACCCGGACGAGCACATCCGCTTCCTGGTCGAGAGCCTGAGCAAGGTGGCTTCCAGCATCGGCCTGGTGGCGTCGGCCTGATCGGCAGCCGGTTCTCGAGCGGGCGCTCGTGGTCTTTGCCGGGGTCCGCGGGGCCAAAGTTGTGACCCAGGCACTTTCGCAAGTCAGCGCGAGCCACTAAAATAGCGCCGACTCCCGGCTGCCACAAGCGGCCGGAAGCGGGAAGTGGAAACGGCAGGACCTGGTCCGACGCCGTCGGCTAAATCGGGGAGTTCAGGCTTGATAACGAAGGCATCGATCGGCCGCAGGTTGGCCGTGCTCGGGATCCCGGCGCTGGCCATATGCATGGGCGCGGGCGCTTCGCCCGTGACACCGCTCGCCCCGGCCGTCGCTGTGACACACGCAACCAGCCCGGTCGGAAGTGTCTGCACGCCGGGGAACGTCCCTGAACATGATGCGATCACCCGGGCAGGTGGCTCCATCCTGTGCAAGCGCGTTGGCGGCCCCGAGTCCCAGATGGACATCGCCGCACTCAACAACCAGATCAGGCTTCGGGAGTCGGCTCCCTTCGCCACTGCCGCGGCGGGGGCGCGCGCTTCCGGCGTCGCCCAGAAGCGCGCGCTCCCGGGCCCCGGGACGATAGCCGGTTCCGGCGGCACCTGGACCCAGGCCGGCCCCAGCCCGTTGTGCGACGGCCACACCCTCGACAGCACCCTCTGTCCCCTGACGGACAACACCGTCATCGCCCCGCAGACCCCCAGCAACGGCGACTACAGCCTGGCCCTGCTGGGGCACAAGACCCTCTCAGGCCGGATCACGGCGTTCGCGGCGGACCCGGCAAACGCCAGCCGCGTCTTTGCGGCACCGGCAGTCGGCGGCATCTTCGAGACCGTCGACGGTGGCGCGACCTGGCATTCGATCGCCGACGTGCTGCCGACGCAGGCGATGGGCGCGGTCGCCTATGACGCCCCCCTGCACCGGGTCTTTGCCGGCACCGGCGACAACTCGTTCGGGGGTGACGCGATCTCCGGGGTGGGCATCTTCTACTCGGACGACGATGGCGGGACCTGGTTCCCCAGCACATCGACGAACAACGCTCTGCTCGACTCGGAGATCTTCCGGATCGTCCCCGATCCCAGCAACAACACCGGACAGGTGGTGTTCGCGGCGACGAGCCGGGGCCTCTTCCGCTCGGCCAACGGAGGTGCGACGTGGGTGAACACGAACCTGCCGACCAGCCCCGCCGGCTACACCGTGCCGGACCCGACCCAGGGCAACGCCCAGGTCCCGTGCACCGGCAACACGTCCGCCCCGCTCTGTTTCTTCGCCAACATCGTCACCGACGTCGTGGTCAAGGCAACGGCGTCGGAGAACGCCCCTGCGGGCTCGGTGATGGCGGTGGTGGGCTGGCGCGCCGGCAATCGAGCGAATACGAACCCGAATGGCTCCACCAACACGTCCTGCAAGCAGGGCGCCGCGGCGACGGCGTGCCTCCAGGCGCCGAGGAACGGGCTCTATGAGTCGAACACCGGTGCACCCGGCAGCTTTGCTTTCAAGACCCACAGCGGCGGGCCGACCGACTTCGCGGCGGACGCCAATGTCGGCCGCACCACCCTGGGGATCGCGGACGGGGCGGGGCAGAACAACGACGCCGTGTTCGCCCTCGTCCAGGACGCAGAGAAGTTCCAGCACTGCCTGACCGATCCATTCGTCTCCACCGTCCAGGTGTGCAGCGGCGACGCGGTGTCGCTGGGCGCGGCAACCGTTCTCGACGGGGCCTATGCCACCTATGACTTTGGCGCGTCGTGGACGAAGATCATGGACTTCTCCCAGCTCCACTTCGCGAGCGGTGCGCTGACCGGGATTCCCGGCTACTCGCCAGGAGTGCAGTCCTGGTACAACAACTGGATCAAGCCCGACCCCACGGTCAAGGATGGCAACGGCAACCCGACCCGCCTGCTGTTCGGCCTGGAGGAGATCTGGGAGAACAACCTCGCCGCGGCCGTGAATCCCCTCAGCACCCCATGGGTGGCGCAGGGCCCGGCAAATGGGCCGACCGCTCCGTGGCGGGACATCGGGCGCTACTGGAATGACTGCGGTGGCCTCAACCAGACCGCGGGTCTGCAGTGCGACCTCAGTGGAAACCCGGGCCCGCCCGGGGGGACCACGACGCACCCTGACCAGCACGGTTTCCTGTTCGTACCGGACCCGACTGGCGGAGGGGTCACCTTCTTCGCCGGCAACGACGGGGGTGCCTACAAGCAGCACGTTGCCGCCGCGGCCGATTTCTCCAACGCCGAGTGGCACGACGGGATCAACACCGGCCTCTACACCCTGCAGCCCTATGACGCCGGCATCGCCAAGGACGGCACCATCGTCGCCGGCCTGCAGGACAACGGCGAGATGAAGATTGCGCCCAACGGCGCCGAGGCCCACACGATCTTCGGCGGTGATGGCTTCATGACCACCATCGACCCGGGCAACAGCCAGAACATCATCGAGGAGTACACCTACGGCGCGGTGAACATGTCCCAGAATGGCGGCCGCGACTGGTGGGCCATAACCCCGGGGGCCTGCAACAGCAGCGAGGCCCAGTTCTCCACCGCGATCGAGCAGGACCCGACCAAGCCCGGGCATGTCCTGGTCGGTTGCACCCAGATCCAGGAGGGTGGCGGTGGGGCCGGCGGCGTGGCCAGCGTCTATGACAGCCCGTGCACGGTACCCCCCGGCGCAAGCTGGGCGACCTGCGGGCTCAACGGCAGCCCGTTCGTGACCGTCTTCGACCTCGGCACTGCCGACGCGCCCGGCGTACCGGCCGATCGCAATGTCAACTGCAACATCAATAACTGCGTCTTCAACGTTCCCTCGGCCCTGGGGGTCCGCGGGGAGAACCAGTACGTCGGTTACTGCGGTTACTGCGACATCGTGACGGGGGGCGTGCCCTTCGCCAGCGGCATCGCCACCAACGTCGGGGGCGGCAGCGCGGGTTCAGCACAGATCGGAAGCACGAGTGGGTGGCACATCGCCTCAATCCAATGCTCCAACTGCGGGACGGCCAACGGCAAGCTGCCCCAGCGCTATATCACCTCCGTCCAGCTCGACCCGGCCGACCCCAACACCGTCTACGTGACCGAGGGCGGGTATGGACGCCGCTGGATCCCGCCGGGCTCTTTGGGTGATGACGTGACCAACGTCGGCAGGGGCCATATCTTCGTCTCGCATGACCATGCCGAGCACTTCACCGACATCTCCGGCGATCCCGACGCCGGCGGCCTCCCCGACATCCCCGCCAACTGGTCGCTCATCCATGGCAACCAGCTCGTGGTCGCGACCGATGCCGGGGTCTTCACCTCCGCCGACACCAACGGCAACAGCTGGGGTGTCCTGGGCACCGGGCTGCCCAACGCCCCTGTCTTCACGATCCGCCTCCAGCCGGGCAACCCCGACCGCATGATCGCCGCGACGTACGGCCGTGGCGTCCAGCAGTACAACTTCAACTCCGGGAGCAACCCGGTCAGCACCAACCCCACCAGCGGAGGCGGGGTGACCGTGCTGCCCAACACCGCGGCCCTGGCCCCCTACTCGCCGCTGGTGCCGACCGGGCTCGCGGTTGGAGTCGCGACGGGGCTGCTGTGGCGCAGGAGACGGACGGCCGCCCGCAACCCGTGATCCCTGCCGGCTCCCGAGGGGGGCCGGCGCATGCCTACCAGGACATCGCCGGCCGCTGGCGCTGGTCCTGTCATTCAGAGCGGCGGGAGGATTCCCTTGGCGATTGACGCCGATGCTGCAGGTGAAGACCGGGAAACCGGCGGTTTCGGCGAGCGCCTGGGCGAGTTCCTGACCCGCCTGCGGAGCGGGGGCCTGCTGGCCTTCCTGGCCGCGACTCTCTTGGTGCTGGTGGTGCTCCTGGGCGTCGGGATCGCGTACGTGTACGGCAGCAGGGCCGAGGGCCAGACCATCGCCGTGACCGAGGTCCAGAAGCTCGGCGACAACCAGCAGTTGACCAGCGCGACCATCCTCGAGGAGGACGCCTACGTGGTCGGCAGCTACTGCAGCCGCAAGCTGAAGGGCAACACCTGCCCGGGCTACCTCGTGGACTACCGGGCGGCCTTCGACCGTGCCTCGGGCACCCAGGCCCTGGTGGACAGCCTGGGCAAGAACCTCTCGGTGACAATCAACCACCAGCAGTTCAAGAGCTCGATGCGCTTCCTGATCCAGTTCATCCTGCCGTTGCTGATCCTGGCCGACCTCTTCGGGATGATCTTCCTGTCGCGCAGTGGCGCGAGCGGGATCTCGGACATCGTCGGCTTCGGCGGCATCGGCAAGCGACGCAAGCGCGAGCTGCTGGCCGGCACGGGTGTGACCTTCGCCAACGTGGCGGGCGCGGACGAGGCGGTCACCGAGCTCGCCGAGGTCCGCGACTACCTGCGCGACCCGTCGAAATACGCGCGGATGAACGCGATGCCGCCGAAGGGCGTCCTCTTGCTGGGCCCTCCAGGGTGCGGCAAGACGCTGCTCGCGCGTGCCGTCGCCGGGGAGTCCAACGTTCCCTTCTTCTCGATGTCCGGCGCGGAGTTCGTCGAGTCGCTGGTGGGTGTCGGCGCCGCCCGCGTCCGGGACCTCTTCAAGCAGGCCCAGGAGTACGCGCCCGCCATCATCTTCATCGACGAGCTGGACGCCGCCGGGCGCCGCCGCAACGTCGGCGGCGGCAGTGGTGGCACCGACGAGCGTGAGCAGACCCTGAACCAGATGCTGGTCGCCATGGACGGCTTCGAGGTCACCAGCGGCGTGGTCGTGATGGGGGCCACCAACCGTCCCGACATCCTCGACCCCGCGCTGCTGCGCCCGGGCCGCTTCGACCGCCACATAACCGTCGACGAGCCGGACCTCAAGGGCCGACGCCAGATCATCGCCCTCCACCTGGGCAAGCGCCCGATGGCCGACGATGTCGACCTCGACCTGCTGGCGCGGCGGACCCCGGGCTTCACCGGGGCCGACCTTGCCAACGTGGCGAACGAGGGCGCCCTGCTGGCCGTCCGCCACGGCGACAACATCGTCGCCATGCACCACCTGCTGGAGGCCATCCAGCGCGTCGTCTCCGGCCCGCAGCGCCGCGGGCATTTCATGGCCCCGGAGGAGCGCGAGCGCGTCGCGTACCACGAGTCCGGCCACGCCGTGGTCGCCTCGGCGCTGGGCCTCGGCGAGCAGGTGCACCGGGTGTCGATCGTCGCCCGGGGTCGGGGTCTCGGCAACTCGGAGCTGGCACCCGACGCGGACCGGCTGCTGATGACCCGGAGCGACCTGGTCAACCAGATGACCATGACCATGGCCGGGCACGCGGCCGAGCAGGTCCGCTTCGACGAGCCGAGCACCGCCGCCGAGAGCGACATCGAGAAGGTGACCGAACTGGCCCGCCAGATGATCGGGCGCTACGGCATGTCGTCCGTGCTGGGCCTCGTCCGGCTGATCGGCAGGGATGCCGACATCTACCTTGGCGGCGAGTCGAGCATGATGACCACCCTGGCACCGGCCACCCTGGAGGAATTCGACGTCGAGGTGCGGCAGGCGGTCGAGATGGCCCACCAGAGGGCGATGCTGATCCTGCGCGAGCACCGCTCGGTGCTGGACAAGCTGGTCACCCGGCTGCTGGAGGTGGAGACCCTGGAGGGCCGCGACCTCGAGGTGATGATCGAGCCTGCCGGGCCACCGAGCAAGAAGACCCAGACGAACGGCGCGGCCGTGGCCAAACCCCGGGCCCGCCGGAAGGCGACCGCCGCGGAGGGCAGGGGGGCCTGACATGAGGCTCCGCGGTCGGGACACGGCCCGGCGGGCCGGCTCCCGGGTGCTCGCGGTTGCGGTGCCGCTGCAGTTGGCGCTACTCGCCCTTGGCCCGGTCGTACTCGCGGCGCCGCCGCTGCCCCTGCCCACGCCGCCCGGGATCCCGGGTTTGCCGAATCCCTTCGTGCCGCCAATAGGCAACCAGGGCTCTGCTGTCGCGGCTTGCGGGTTCACACCACTGGGGGCAACCGAGGTTCGCAGCCTGTGGCAACGGTCCGACAGCGGTGGATCGCACTTTGGTATCGACCCGTCCAACCCGTGCCACCAGTTCCATACCGAGTGGCCCAACATCCTGCGCACGGACAGCAGCGGCCGGTTCTTTAGCAGCACGTTCACCGACAACTCGGGCACCAACTCATTCAGCCGTGGGCGCTTCGCCTACAGCCCGATCCTGGGGACCGGGGGCGGGCCCGCCTATGTCTACGACCAGTCCGGCAACAACGGGGTCATCTACACCCCCGACGATGGCGCCAACTGGGAGCAGCGCATCGGCGGCCTGTACACCGCGGGCACCGGTCCGACCGGCGGCATAAGCGCCTTTGCCGTCGCGCCCGGGCGGCCCACCGTCGCCTACCTGGCTGGCAACACGGGCGGCCAGACGGTGATCTTCGCCACGAGCGACGGGGGAAACAACTGGCGGTTGGCGGGCCAGCCAGGACCGCCGGTTACCAGCCTCTCGGTCGACCCATCGGACCCGACGCACGTCGTCGCCGCGGCGGGCGGGCCGACCACCAACCTGGCGGCCGCCGGCCAGAGCAGCTACTACGAGTCACGTGACTCCGCGACCAACTGGACTGCCCAGCCGGCGCCGCCGGGTGAGCTGGCGCCCGTCGACCTGGTGATCGGCGGTGCCGGACGTCTCTACGCCCGCACCGGGCGCCCCGGCGGCGGTGGGCCGGCCAACAGCCCGCTTGCCGGGATCGCGACGCAGCGGTTCTGGCGGCTCAACCCGGGCGGGCAATGGAACGCCATCCCGGTGGGCAACGGCCTCGGGGTCGCGCAGGACACCACGATCGCGTACAACCCTGGCAACCCCAACGAGATGATGATTGCCGCCCCCGGGAGTGACTCCGGCGGAACCGGGGTGGCCATGGCGGGCAGCCTCGACGGGTTCAACAGCTCCCGGTACGGCAGGGTCGCGATCCACACCTCGGGGACGGTGCAGAGCGTCGAGGTCCGCGGCGACCGCAACGGCCAGTTCTTCGTGATGGCCAAACATGGCGGGGTGGACCAGGTCTTCGCGCTGAAGGTGACGGCGCTCGCCCCACCACCGCAGGCCCAACCCGGTCCCTCCGGCTCGAACTTCGTCAATGCGATCAAGGAGTGCCATCTGCACCAGCTCCAGGGCGCGCCCGGGACCCTGCCAGGGACGTTCCAAGCAGTCAACTACGTGTCGGCGTCGGTGGCCTTCGACGGCGTCGATCTCAACTACACCCACGACCAGCTCGACCGCGGAAAGATCTACCGCATGAACGCCCGAACGTGTCAGGAGGACAAGCCTCCCCTCACGGTCACCCGCAACGGCAAGCCTATGGCGATGTACTCGGTCACGTTTGATCCCCGCTATCGGTTCAACAACGGCGACGTCGGGGCGATCCTGGCCCGCGGAGGCACCGGGGCGGAGCACGACCCGGCGGTACAGGACCCGGACTGGGTCGCCATCTACGCCGTGGACCCATTGGGCGGACCGGTCGAGCTGGCGGCGACCATGGTCTGCGGCGCCTCCTTTGGCGATCACCAATGCTTTGTCCACGATCCCAACCTGCTCTCCTACGACCACTACCTCGACGCGATCTGGGCGTCCGTGCCGGGCCAGTACGACGTCCCCCTGCGGGGCCTCGCGCGGTTGCCCGCGCACAAGGGTGACCCCCTGGTCCCGACGCCCACGTGCATGAGCACCTATCGCCTTCCCCCCACCGACACCGACGGCGGCCTCACCACCTGGGAGCCGGGCGCCCAGGGCATCCTCTACGTCGCCTCGGAGGACGACAAGACCGTGTACAGGGTCAACAGCACGACCTGTCAGACGCTCGACCAGTTCACCCATGACCAATACAGCGAGGACCCCCCGGTCGGCCACGCGAACGAGAACGACCAGATGGCCTGCGACGCGGTGACCTTTGGCGAGGGCGCCCCGGGGGTGCCGGGCGGCACGGGCACATCGGTGCTCTGGATCCGCGACAACCGGTTGAACCTGGCCCGCGCGTACCCGATCACCAAGGGGTTCTGCCCCTTCCCGGCGGACATCCGGCTGGACCATCCGCCCACCGCGGCGCGGCCCGGGGACACCGTCACCATATGCGCCATCCTCTCGGCGACGACCGCGGGCAACCACGCGCCGATCGCCGGGCAGACCGTGCAGTTCGTGCTTGGCGGCACGAGCCTGGGCAGCGCGATCACAGACGCCGCCGGGCGGGCCTGCCTCACCACCGCGGTCCCGGCGCTGAACGGGACGATCGGCCTGGTCGCCAACTTCGCCGGGACCGAGGCCTTCCTGCCGGCGTCCGTGACCGGGGCGATCCGGGTGAGCCCGCTGCCGCCCAACCCGCCGCCGCCCCCGGCCCGCCTGCCCGCCCCGGCCCAGGCCCCGCCCCCGCAGCCGGCGCTGGTTCCGGCGCCACCGCCGTTGGTCCCCGCCCAGGCCGTCCAGGCCCAGGCGCAGGCCCAGGCCCAGGCCCAGGCCCAGGCACAGGCTCAGCCGGGGATCATGACCGAGCGGCAGAAGCAGGCACGCGTGTCGCTGGCCCGCATCGACGGCGCTCGCCACCAGGTCGACCTCGAGGCCACCCGCTACCGCACCGCCCTGATCGGGCAGGGCGCGGCCCTTTCGATGTTCGGGATCGGCCTGGTGCTGCGCCGTCGCAGCCTGCGCCGGAAGCGTCCAGCCCTGGCGAAGATCCGGGGTCGCCGCTAGGCCTCGACGACCGCCCCGGCCCCATCCCCGCAGGATTCCGCCTTCACAGGAGTTGATATCTCTGCAGAGAGATAGAGCTGGCAGCGGGGTCAGGCGCCTGTCGCGACGGGGGTTCGCGGCGCCTGCAGTGCCGCACGGTACGAAGGAGCGGGAAGATGCAGGGCTTGAAGACGACCATCCTGGGGCGGACTCGCGTGCGCCGCAGCTGTGCCATGGCCCTCGGCCTGGCCACCATGTCGAGCGCATTCGCGGGCACCGCGGTGTCTGCGGCCACCCCCGCCTCGGTCGCCGTCACATCGTTGAACGGTGCCGCGCCGACCAGGATCAACAAGGTCAAGGGCTCGGGCTTCACCGTCACGGGGACCGCCACCGGGCTGCCCGCGCTGGACGCCGACGCGGGCCCCAGCCAGTACCTCAAGCAGGGCTCCACCAGGACCCTGTACGGCAACGCGTTCAACGCGGTCGCGCCGGCCAGTTACGCGTGGACGCTCGACGGTTCGGCGGCACCCTTCGCCGGCGCCACCACCCTCCGGCCAACGCTCGACACGACCGGCCTCACCGACGGCGTCCACGATGCGGCGCTGAAGGTGACTGACTCCCGGGGCCTGACCGTCACGCGGCACAGCAAGATGGTGACCTACCGCGTGCTCGGGCAGACGCTGGCCGAGCGGTCCGGGCAACTCAGCCCCTCCCCGGCGCTCCTCACGGGCACCCCGGTTGGCGATGTGCCGCCGAGCGCCCCTGTGAGAGTGCCGTTCACGGTGCCGGCCGGGACTGACTCGATAGACCTCACGCTGGACTACGACCAACTCCAGGACCCGGCGGGCCTGGGCTTCGCCGCCGGCTCGATGAGCGTGACGGTCGAGGACCCGAGTGGTGCGCAGAACAACAACCAGGACGGCTCCAAGGGCGCCGCGGCCAACCCGGAGAAGATGCACATCGACAGGCCGGCGGCCGGACAGTGGTACGCCGATGTCACCGACTTCCTCAGCGCGCCGAACGCGAACTATCACCTGCTCGTCAGCTCGACCCTGACCACCGTGGCCAACCCGCTACCCCACATGGCCGCCGGGGGGCCTTACTCGTTCGCGCTCGGCACGCCGCAACAGCTGCAGGCCACCGCGTCCGGCGGGCGGGCGCCCCTCGCCGTCTCCTGGGACCTGACCCAGGAGGGCCATTTCGCCACGCTTGGCGCCGCACCCGTGACGAGCTTCGGGCTCGGTAGCCACCTCGTCACCGCGCGGGTCGTCGATGCGGCTGGTTTCGATACGCGCGACACCACGGCGGTTCGCGTCGTTTCGCCCGGGTCCGGTTCGGCTTCGAGCCCGATGGTGGTGGTGGCTCTGGCCGATACCGGCATCAACCCCTACCACCAGGACTTCGGTGCCGCCCTCTACCCGGACAAGAGCATCCTGTCGCGCAGCAACAATTTCACCGCCGACCCCGCCACGTACATCCCTGGTTACCCCGTGGGCACGCCGTCACTCAACGTTCACCTCGGGACATATGACCCGCCCTCCGACCAGCCCTTGTGGGACGTCAACGGCGCCACCCAGCTGAACACGCTCTACTGGATCCCCGGTACCAAGATCGTGGGCGCGATGGATTCGGGCCTGAGCATCGGGGCCCCCGAGCCCGGGGCGCCGACCCCCGCGCCGGCGCGGATCCTCGACACCGCGGGCCACGGCACCGCATCCGCCAGTGTCATGGCCGGGAACGTCAACGGGACCTGCCCTCAGTGCCTGCTGGTGGCGATCAAGGGCCTCGGTGGCGAGACCTGGGCGTACACCCAGTCGTGGATCGATATTGTCAGCAACTCCTATGGCGCCCTGGCCAATGTCGGGGAGGCCGGGACGGGGCTGCTGGGCGGCCCGACGTTCCCCCAGGCCTCGGCCGAACGCGGGCAGCTCGGCCTCTACGCGGCGGGCAACGGCAACGAGAACGCCTTCGTGACCCCCGAGCAGACCTACACGTCCAACGAGCTGGGCCCCGACTGGGTGATCCGCATCGGGGCTGTCGACCGCAGCGACAACCAGCCGTTCATCGGTACCGGCAAGCCGGTGAGCGCTTCGTCCTACGGGCTGGGGAACATCCCCGCGGCAGGGCATGACTCGACCAATGGCCAGGTCCAGCACAACGGCACCTCCGCGGCCACGCCACAGTCGGCCGGGGTCTTCGCGACGACCCTCGCCGCCGTCCGTGGGGCACTTGGCGACAGCGGCGTCGGTCAACGCGCGAACGCCGTGATCGCCACCGGCACCGCCGTCGCAGGGAGCCCCTATCTCGCAGACGGAAAGCTCACCCGCAGCGAGCTGGTGGAAGCGGTCCTCAAGACCGCTGAGACCGGCACCGAGAACACCTCGCTGCAGTTCCCGCCCACCGTGCCGGGCAACCCCTTCCAATTCGCCATCGAGGGTTACGGCATCCTCAACGTCAACACGGGGCGCCTGGCTCAGAACGTGCTGATGGGGAACGCGGCCCTCCCGGCGAGGGTGAACGAGGACCAGTTCATGAGCCTGGACGGCGACCTCCGAGATGCCCTGTGGGGAACGTGGAGCGGCGGTGGCGTCAACAGCGCCAACCCCAACCCCGAGCCGGACGCCGCGACCAACCCCTTCAAGGGTGTCCGGGCGGCGCAGGTCGCGAGCTTCCCCAGCGCGCTGAAACTGCTGCAGGCCGCATCCCCGCAGGGGGCCGCCGCCCAGGCCTCGCCGTCCCAGCCGACGGTCACCCTGGACAACCCGACCAACGGCCTCACCCTGGACCCCGGGTCGACGAGCCTGCCCGTCGCCGGCAAGGCAGCCTTCCCGGCATCCGCGTACACCGGGGCCGCAAACACCTTCTATCTACGACGCGACGCTTGCGGGGCCTCCCAGACCGGCAGCCAGGTGCCCTACCTCGCCCGCCAGCCCCAGCCGGCCCCCGCCCAGGCTGACGGCTGCGGCTCGCTCGCCGACCCGTTGGCACCAGGCTTCAGCGCCCTGGGCGCCCCGGTTGCGGACGACTACGCGATGACCACATCCGACCTGCCCGCCGTGCTGGCCGGCAACCTCCCGGTCGCCGGCACCGTCTACCTCAACTCCACCAGCCCGTCGCCGGTCACGACCATCGACGTGGCGCTGGTCAGTGGCGGAACGGTCATCAACGACCAGGTGGTGACCGGGGCGATCCTGCTCTCGACCGTCCCGTTCAACTTCTCCTTCGCGGTTCCGGAGCAGTATGTCGGCGTGGCGCTTGACGACCTGCACCTGGTGGTCAGTGTCCAGGCCGCCGAGAGTGCGCTGGGGACCTCCATCGTGAACCCGGCTTCATTCGTGAGGCTGCCGCTGGCACCCAGCGTGGTTCCGGCCGGCGGCGCGGTGCAGCTGAGCCTGGACGACCCGTCGTTCGGCAAGCCGGTGGCGGTCTCGCTGGGACCCGGGCTCGCCTTCCAGGCCGGCCTTTCGATTGCCGGGATCGCGCCGGCGCCCTCCACGCACACCTTGTTCGCACGTGCGCTCAGCGCCGCGGCCACCGGCCCCGCGGTGTCGGCGATGTTCCAGGTGGCGACCGCGGTGACGGGGCCGCCCCCGGTGCTCCCGGGGACGGTCCAGCTGCAGCTGGTGGCGCTCGGGAAGCAGGCCACCCCGACGGCCTGGATCAACGCGACCGACCTCGCGGGTGACGGGACCTTTGCGACATGGACCGCGCAGGTCAGCCTGGCCGGCCTGAAGCGGGGAAATTACACGCTGCTGACCCGGATCATCCGCACAGACGGTTCGACGGTATCAGGCCCTGCGCAGCCCATTCGATTCGTCTGGTGAGCGGCTAGAAGAGGCCCCGGTCCAGGCCGCCGTCGACGGCCAGTGTCACGCCGGTGATGTAGGACGCGGCGTCACTGGCCAGGAAAACCGCGGCATTGGCCAGCTCCTCCGGGGTGCCGAACCGGCCCATCGGCGCGTCCTTGCCCCAGGCCTCCAGCTCGTCGTCGACAGCCCGACCGCTTCGTTCGGCGCGGAACCCGGCGATCTGGCGGATGCGGTCGGTGAGGATGTGCTCGGTCGCGATGTTGTTCACCCGCACCTCCGGCGCCGCCTCGCGCGACAGGCTCTTGGCCATGCCGACGATCGCGGGGCGCAGGGCATTCGACAGCAGGAGGCCGTCGATGGGCTGCTTGACCGTGAGCGAGGTCAGGTTGACGATCGCCCCGCCGCCGTCGGCGCGCAGAGAGGGGAGGGCTGCCCGGGTCACGCGGACGCAGCTCATGAGGAGGGAGTCGAACGCGTGGCGCCACTGCGCCTCGTCGATGGTCTCGAACGTCCCCGGTGGCGGGCCGCCGGCATTGTTGACCAACACGTCGAGCCCGCCGAGGGTGTGCACCGCCCAATCCACCAGGTCGGCGCACTCATCTGGCTGGGCGAGGTCGGCGGCCATCGCGAAGACCTCGCCACGCGCGGACAGCTCCTGGGCGGTGGCGCGGATCCGCTCCTCGGAGCTGGACGATATCGCCACGCGGCAGCCCTCCGTGAGGAGGGCCGCGGCCACCGCCCGGCCCAGTCCCTTGCTCGCCGCCGTGACCAGCGCGCGCTTACCACGGAGCCCGGTTTCCACCCGGTCATCTTAGGAGCCGCGCACCATTTGGTTG
Source organism: Chloroflexota bacterium (assembly GCA_034666405.1). Classification (GTDB taxonomy): domain Bacteria; phylum Chloroflexota; class Dormibacteria; order DASZGP01; family DASZGP01; genus JAXDLW01. The sequence continues at coordinate 60,606 of JAXDLW010000040.1, forward strand.
ATCGCGTGCGCGGCGTCGGGTATGGTGATTCCAACCAGGAAGGGTCCGTGCCCACCGGCGCGGGGGTCAGGTGGCAGCCGCACCATGGGTTGCCAGCGGGAGGTCTGAGATGAGGCGTGTGCTCATAGCCGTAGTGGCGGCACTGTTCGCGGCTGCCCCGGGGTTCGCCCTGCAGGCGCCCGCGCTGGCGTCCAACCCGGTGCAACAGGGCTTGAACTACGCCCAGCCCGACATCCACTTCCACGAGGCGTCGGCCATGAGTGGGGGCATCCCAGCGGGCTTCGTGCAATCGTCCTGCACGGCCCAACCGTCGGGGTGCGACCGGGTCAAGGTCGATATCGACCCGACACTGAACGGCTCGCTGGACAAGCAGGCGCTGGTGACCATCACCCTCAAGCCCAGTGGGACCAACACGATGTCATTGGCTTACTTCCCGGCCGGTTGCAGCCCCGACGACGTGACCGGGCACTGCGCGCCTTACTTCCAGGGCGCTCAGCCCTGGCTCCTGCCCGCCCCCCCGAAGGGTGTGTTGGAGATGGAGGTGGTGTGCAAGAGCTGTGCCAGCGCCACCTACGACCTCGAGATGAAGCTGACCCACCAGGTGTTCACCCTGCCCTCCGCCGGCGACCCGGCCAACCAGTTCAGCGTGGACACCTTCCCGGTGGTCGTCGCGGACCCCAACCAGCTCACCGGCCAGTTCGGCGAGCCGGGCATCTCGATGAACGACAACGGCTACGGGATCATCAACACCTTCGGGCCGACGGTCTGGTACACCCACGACGCGGGCAAGACCTGGTCCACCCCGTACGACGTGATCGACCGGGATGTCGCCTGCCCATCCGGCTACGCGGGTGATGGCGATGCGGTCGTCGGCGTGGACAACACGATGTATGCCGACAACCTGTGCCTAGGCACGGTCGGGTTCGTCAACAACGAGAGTTTCACCAACACCCATGGGGGTGACCCCGGGGCCTCCGGCGCCAACTGGGAAGGGCCGAACTTCGCAGGCGGCAACTCCGACCGCCAGTGGTACGCGGCCGACCCCAAGGACCCGAACGTCATCTACTTCTCGTACCACGACTTCTCGGGCCCCAACATCAACGTCCTGAAATCGGTCGACAAGGGTAAGACGTGGGTCTGCCCGACCACCGGTGGCCTGCCACTGATGGGCCAGAGCCCATGCCCCGTGACCCTCACCAACTACTCCGGCGGGCCGCCCTCTGCCAACCCGACCTACCTCGACACGGGCGAGGGCAACATAACCGCGCGGCCGATGGTCGACCCGACCAACACACAGCGCATCTACGTGCCCTATGCGGACAGCAACGTGGTCAAGGCCGTGGCCGGGAACGCCCCCCGAGGTGACAACGACCTCTCGCGCCTACGCATGGCCGTGAGCAACGACGGTGGCCATTCCTGGTCCGCCAACACCGACGCGACAGGTGCGGGCTTTGTGTTCGACGCCACCCAGGCATTCCCCGGCGACGGCTCCGAGGACAGCACGGTGGCGCACCAGTTCGTGGCCGCCGCGATCGACCGCCAGGGGAACCTGTACTACGCGTTCTCGATGCGGGTGGCCGGCCAGACCACCAGCCACATCGCCCTCATCACCTCCAAGGACCACGGCGTGACGTGGAGTGAGCCGCACCGCGTGGACGTGGGCGCGCGCCTCAACTCGAACACCTTCCCGACGATCGTCGCCGGGGACGCCGGACGGGTCGCCATTGCCTGGTACGGGGCGCTCTCCAATGACTTCAACGACGCGACCTCGCAGTGGTCGGAGATATATGCCGAGTCCATCAACGCGCTGGACTCAGCCCCGGTCTTCAGCCAGACGCGCATCACCGCCGACCAGGAGCCGGTGCATGTCGGGGATATCTGCCAGGTCGGCCTGAACTGCACGGTCACCGGTGGCAACCGCAACCTCTCGGACTTCCAGATGATCGCCGTCGACGGCTGCGGCCAGACCCACCCGGTGTGGACAAACGACTACGGCCCCGGGCAGACCGTGACCGCGCGGCAGACGGCCGGCCAGTCGCTCTACGCCAACAACCCGTGCAATCTGCCCAACCAGGTCTCGCAGGCCGGCCCGGCCTCCGTGCCGGTCGCCGCGGGGTCGGGGGGCACGCCGACGACCTCGACTGGCGCCGTCCCCGGGGCCTGGATGATCGCCGTCCCGCTTGGTGGCGCCTTCATCGCCACCGTGGGGGTCGCCACGCGCAGGCGCAGACGAAGGGAGACCCGGCCGACCACCTAGGGCAGGCCGGCCAGGGGCCGCGGGCGAGGCCGTCGATAGACTTTCCCACCCATGGGCCACGTCAAATCCCTGATCTGCCGCGAGTGTCAGTCCGAGTTCGAGCCCCAGGCCACGCACGTCTGCGACCTGTGTTTCGGGCCGCTCGAGGTCAGGTACGACCAGGCCGAGCTGGCCCGCACGGTCTCCCGGGAGTCGATCGAGGCCGGTCCCAACTCGCTCTGGCGCTACCGTGCCCTGCTTCCCGTCGAGGGTGACGCCCCGCTCGTGACCCTGGGGGAGGGGATGACCCCGCTGGTCCACGCCCAGCGGCTGGGGGCCGAGCTGGGGTTGTCCAACCTCTACATCAAGAACGAGACGGTCAACCCCACCAACTCCTTCAAGGACCGGGTGGTCTCGGTGGCCGTGAACTGGGCCCGGGCCAACGGCTTCGACACCATGGCCTGTGCCTCGACCGGGAACCTTGCCAACTCGGTCGCCGCCTACTCGGCCCGCGCCGGGATGCGCTGTTTCGTCTTCATCCCGGCGGACCTGGAGGCCAGCAAGGTCCTGACCACCAGCGTCTTCGCCCCCAACCTGGTGGCGGTCGAGGGCAACTACGACGAGGTCAACCGGCTGTGCTCCGAACTGGCCGACTCCTACCACTGGGCCTTCGCCAACATCAATGTTCGACCCTTCTACGCCGAGGGCAGCAAGACCCTGACCTACGAGACAGCGGAGCAACTGGGCTGGAAGCTGCCCGACGAGATCGTCATCCCGATCGCCTCCGGCTGCCAGTTCGTGAAGCACAACAAGGCGATCCAGGAGTTGATCGAGCTGGAACTGGTTGACGGGGGCAAATACCCCCGTCTCACGGGCGCGCAGGCGCTGGGGTGCTCCCCGGTGGCCACCGCGTTCAAGGACGGCGAGCCGGTCCGGCCGGTGCGGCCCAACACCATCGCCAAGTCGCTGGCGATCGGCAACCCCAGCGACGGCAAGTACGTGATCAACATCGCCAACGGGACCGGTGGCACGGTCGAGACGGTGACCGAGGAGGAGATCGTCGAGGCCATCGAGCTCCTGGCGCAGACGGAGGGGATCTTCGCGGAGACCGCCGGGGGCGTGACGATCGGGGTCCTGCGGAAGCTGGCGAAGGCCGGACGCTGGAAGGGCGACGAGACCGTCGTCGCCTATGTCACCGGCCACGGGTTCAAGACGATCGAGGTCATCCCCAACCTGGAGCGCCACCGCCGGACCATCCGGCCCTCGGTCCGCTCGTTCGAGGAGACCTTCCCCGAGCTCGCCGCCGCCCAATAGGGAATGCATCCTGCCGTCGGTACAATTACGTCTCTCATGGCTGTGAAAGTTCGCGTCCCCGGGCCCCTGCGCCGGCTGACCGCCGGTGAATCCGTCGTCGAGGTCGATGGCCAGAGCGTCGGAGAGGTCCTCACCAACCTGGAACAGAAGTACCCCGGCTTCCGTGAGCGCATCTATGACCAGGAGGGGAAGCTTCGTCAGTTCGTCAACATCTACAAGAACGACGAGGACATCCGCTTCGGGTCCGGGCTCGACACGACCGTCGCCGCCGGCGACGACCTGTCCATCGTCCCAGCCGTAGCCGGCGGCCGCTAGAACCTTGGCGCGGCTGCGGGTCAAGCTGACCTTCGCGCGCGGCGCGGTCACCCAGCCCGTCATCTATGAGATGGGCCACCAGTTCGAGATCGTGACGAACATCCGCCGTGCCGACATCACCCGCGACGAGGGCTGGGTCGTGCTCGAGATGGAGGGCGCCCAGGAGGCGCTCGACAACGCGGTCAAGTACTGCGAGGAGAAGGGCGTCCGGGTCACCCCGGCCGAGGGCGACGTAGTCGAGTCCTGACCCCGCGCGGGTGCTGGACGGCGGGGGCCGTCAGGGCGCGGGTATCGTGGGGAGCATGAAGCGCGAGACGGTGGCCGTGGCCATGTCCGGGGGGGTCGACAGCTCGGTCGCCGCTGCCTTGCTCAAGGAGCAGGGGCACGACGTTGTGGGGCTGACCCTGCAGCTCTGGCCCAAGGCCGCGGCTGACCTCGACCGGCACCACGGGTGCTGCTCTCTCGACGCCGTGGAGGACGCGCGTCGGGTGGCCACCCACCTGGGTATCCCGTACTACGTGCTCGATGTCCAGGAGGAGTTCCAGGCCCGGGTCGTCGAGCCATTCCTCGCCGACTACACGGAGGGCCGTACTCCCAACCCCTGTATCTCGTGCAACAACGAGGTCAAGTTCGATCTCCTGCTGCGCAAGGCGCGGTCGATCGGCGCCGACGCGCTGGCCACGGGGCATTACGCCCGGGTGCTGCAGGAGGAGGACGGCTACCGGCTGCTGCGCGCGGTCGACCCGGGCAAGGACCAGTCGTATGTGCTGTACGGCCTGGGCCAGGAGGAGCTCGCGCTGGCGCGATTCCCGCTGGGCGACTGGCGCAAGGCCGATGTCCGGGCCCGCGCTCGCGACCTCGGGCTGGTCACGGCCGACAAGCCGGACAGCGTCGAGATCTGTTTCGTGACAGGGGGGGACTACCGCGAGCTCCTGGCCCGGCGGGGGGCGGAGGCCGCGGGGGCGATCCGCCACGTGGACGGCGCGGTCCTGGGAACGCATGCCGGCGTCTGGAACTACACCGTCGGTCAGCGCTCCGGCCTGGGATCGCTGCCGAGGGGGATCAGCGGCCCGCTGTTCGTGGTCGACATCGACGCCGCCGGCCGCACCGTCACGGTCGGTCCGCGCGAGGCGCTCAGGACTGAGCGCATCGAGGTGGGGGAGATGTCGTTCGTGGCCGGCGCCGGCCCGGGGGAGCGGTTCGAGGCCGAGGTCCGGGTGCGCTACGGGGCCGACCCGGTGCGGGCGGTCGTCGAGATGCCGGCGACGGCACCGCGCGCCGCTTCGGTGTTCCCGTCGGAGCCGCTGGCCTCTGCGTCACCCGGGCAGGCCGCCGTGCTCTACGACGGCGAGGAGGTCCTTGGCGGCGGCCGGATCCTGAGGCGCGTGGCCTAGTGTCCGTCGGCATCGACCTGGTCTCCGGGTTCATCGAATGCCTGATGCTGGTGCTCGCTGTCGACGCTGCGCGGCGCGGCCGGCCTGTGTACTGGGCGGCCGTGGTCGGGATGGGGCTCGTGCTCTACGCGCGCATGGCCAGTGGCTTCCTGGTGGGCGAGATGTCGTTGACGTCGCTCCGGATCACGCCGCCGGCGTTCCTGACCATCGTCGGTCTGGCCATCGCCGCGCTGACCGTGCTTTTCGACCTCCTTTTTGAGACTGTCACAGAGTCCGAGGAGGCCCCTAAGCCGTCGGTATAATCCCAACCGTTTGGACGCTGGTTGTCCGAACTGGAAAGGAGTCGGATGCAGCCCTATCTCGGTCACATCGTGCTCTACGCGATCCTGGCGGTGGCCATGCCCGGCGGCATCATCTTCCTGGCCATGACCCTGACCAGGGTCCTCAAGACCGGGCGCGGCCAGGGCAATGCGGCCAGTGACACGTACGAGAGCGGCATGGTGCCGATCGGCGAGGCCTGGATCAAGTACCACATCCAGTACTACCTCTATGCCCTGGTGTTCGTGATCTTCGACGTCGAAGTCGTCTTCCTCTACCCGTGGGCGGTCGTCTTTCGCAGCATCGGCGCGCTGGCCCTGGCCGAGATCGTGGTCTTCATCGCCATCCTCGGCGTGGGCCTCGCCTACGCCTGGCGCCGCGGCGCGCTGAGGTGGGAGTAGGAGTTGGCGGTTAACCTGCCTGTCGTTTCGCCTGGCTCGGAGGAGATCACCAGCACCGACCACGGCGACGGCATCCAGCATCACCACGTCGGGTCGACGTTCGACGTCCTCGTCGGACCCCTCGACAAGCTCATCAACTGGGGCCGGAGCAACAGCGCCTGGCCATTCGGCTTCGGGCTCTGCTGCTGCTTCATCGAGTTCATCTCGATGAGCGCGGCCAAATTCGACATCGCCCGCTTCGGCTCTGAGGTAATCCGGCCTTCCCCTCGTCAGTGCGACGTGATGATCGTTTCCGGCACGCTCACGAAGAAGATGACGCCCGCGGTGGTTCGCCTCTTCCAGCAGATGGCCGAGCCCCGATACGTGATCGCGATGGGCAACTGCGCGGTCTCGGGAGGGATCTTCAGCGGCGGCTACTCCCAGGTGGACGGCGTCGACCAGGTCCTGCCGGTCGACATCTACCTGCCGGGCTGCCCGCCGCGACCCGAGGCGCTGATGCATTCGATCATCGAGCTGCAGAAGCGGATCCGCACCGAGAGCCTGATCCGTGGACGGCGGCTGCAGCCGGCAATCCCCCCGGGCACCAAGGTCGCCCACCCGTGGGGCGCCCCCGAGCAGGTGTTCCGCAAGCTCTACAAGCGCTTCTTCGATGAGCCATCGGAGCATGGAGCGCCGGCTGCCCCGGCAAGGCCCGCAGCTCCCGCCCCCCGGCCGGCCCCGGCCGCCGCGCCCGCAGCCGACACTCCCGGCGCCGCCCCGACGGGCGGGCCAGCTGCCCCGGCGTCTTGACGCAGGAAGCCCTCTCGCTCCAGGTCAAGGTCGGCTTCGGCAAGGGCGTCGAGCCGGTCATCGACAAGGACAACGTCGTGGTGGAGGTGCCCGCGAGCCGGGTCCTCGAGTTCGCGCGCTTTGCGCGGGACCAGCTGGGCTTCGACTTCCTGACATCGATCACCGCGGTGGACAACCTCGAAGCCTTCGAGCTCCTCTACCACTGGGTGAGCATCCGGCCCCGGAGCGCGGAGGAGATCGAGCCCGCCTATCCCGGCTACCTGCTGGCGCGCGTGCGGGTCGCCAAGGACCTGGGTGCGGAAGCCCCTGAGCCCGGTGCTGATTTCGAGCCGATCGTCAGCAGCATCACGCAGGTGTTCCCCGGCGCCAACCAGCAGGAGCGCGAGATCTTCGACCTCATGGGTATCCGCTTCAAGGGCCACCCGCGGATGGAGCGCATCCTGCTCTGGGAGGGCTTCCCCGGGCACCCCCTGCGCAAGGACTGGCGCCCGCTCAACGCCGAGATTCCCTGGCACCTCGCGGGCATGAAGGGGTTCGGCGGGGGGACGCTGGACGAGGTCGCGCCGGAGGCGCGGATCGCCGTCGACGGCAGTGGCATGGGCCAGCCGATCGTGCTGGGAACCACCCTCGAGGCGCCGCGCTACCCCAGCAGCCGGCCGCCGAAGCCCTCCGAGACGATGCGGATCAAGCTTGGCCAGGGGGGGATCGTCGACGAGGAGGGCCCTGATGGCCCGACCGTGCAGCCCGGTATCGGCGACCCGTCGCGGGACAGGCGCGCGCTCGGGAGCGACTCGGCATGACCCAGGTCCGGACCCCCAACCGGCTGCTCCCGATCGAGGTCGAGAAGGGCCGCGTCGACCTCGCCGTCTACGCAGGTGAGGACCGCAAGGACCTGCGCTCCGACCTGGTCCAGATCAACCTCGGCCCGCACCACCCCAGCACCCATGGCGTCCTCCACTTCTTCGTCACGCTCGACGGCGAGACGGTGGTGGACCTGCGCCTGATCTTCGGGTACCTCCACCGCTCGATGGAGAAGCTCTTCGAGGGGCGAACCTACGTCGGCAACGTGGCCATAACCGACCGCATGGACTACACCGCGGCGATGCTCAACAACTGGGGCTGGTGCCTGTGTTGCGAGAAGCTCGCGAGCCTCGAGGTGAACGAGCGCAGCCAGTGCCTGAGGACCATCGCCGGGGAGCTCAGCCGGCTCAGTTCGCACCTAATCGGCACCGGGGTGTTCGGCCAGGACGTCGGCGTCCTCGTGACCTCGGTCATGTGGGGTTTCAACTGGCGTGAGGAGGTGCTCACGGTCCTCGACGACCTGACCGGCGCCCGCATGATGTACAACTTCATGCGCCCCGGGACGGTCAACCAGGACTCGCCCCCAGGCTGGACCGACAAGGTCCGCAAGGTCATGGACGGCCTGCCTCGACACATCGAGGACTTCCACAACCTGATGACCACCAACGAGATCTTCCAGGTCCGCACCAAGGGCATCGGGATCCTCAGCAAGGAGGACGCGCTGGCTTTCTCCGTGACCGGCCCGACGCTGCGCGGCAGCGGCGTCAAGTACGACATCCGCCGGGCCCATCCCTACGGGATCTACCCCGAGCTGGACTTCGATATCCCCGTTGGCGAACTGGGCGACTGCACCGACAGGTACCTGGTGCGCATCGCCGAGATGGAGCAGTCGCGCAAGATCATCCTCCAGTGCCTGGATCGCCTCGATGCCACCGAGCCGGGCAACCTGGGCAAGGCGCCCAAGGTCTTCAAGCCCCCGGCCGGCGATGCATATGCCGAGGTCGAGGGCGCCAAGGGCGCGATCGGCTTCTACCTCAAGAGCGACGGCGGCCTCGAGCCGTATCGCGGCAAGATCCGCTCGGCGTCGTTCATCAACCTCCAGGCGCTGCCGATGATGGTGCGCGGGTGGAAACTCGCCGACCTGATCGCCATCTTCGGCTCCATCGACATCAACATGGGTGAGGTCGACCGATGATCGGCTCGATCGACATCGTCGAGTCTGCCGGACACTGGCTTCGTCAGACCCTCTATGGGTTCGGCGTGCGCGGCGTCCTGCTCGACGGCATCCTGGCCTTCGTCGCGGTGTTCGTGGTCGCCAACTTCGCGCTGGCCAACGGTGGCCTGATGAGCTTCGTCTGGCGCCGTGAGATGGCGTTGATCCAGGATCGCTGGGGCCCCAACCGCGTCGGTCCGCAGGGGCTTTTCCAGTTCCTCGCCGACGGCATCAAGATGATCACCAAGCAGGCGATGATCCCGCGCCACGCGGACCGGCTGGTGTTCATCATCGCCCCCGCCGTGGCGGCCTTCCCCTTTGTAATGGCCTACCTGGTCATCCCGTTCAGTCACGGCTCTTCGCTGGCCGACGTCAACGTCGGGGTCCTCTACCTCTTCGCGATCACCAGCCTGGCCTTCCCGGCGGTGTTCATGGCCGGTTGGAGCAGCAACAACAAGTACGCGATGATGGGCGGGATGCGCGCGATCGCGCAGCTCCTCGCCTTCGAGGTGCCCCTCACAATGTCGGCCCTCGGGGTGGTGATGCTGGCGGGGACTCTCAGCACCCAGGGCGTCGTGGTCGCGCAGCACCACCTCTGGTTCATCATCCCCCAGGTGCTGGGCGCCGGGATCTTCTTCATCGCCGGGATGGCCGAGAACGCCGCCCACCCGTTCGACCTCCCCGAGGCCGAGTCGGAGCTGGTAGCGGGGTATTACACCGAGTACTCCGGGATCATGTTCGGGCTCTTCTTCCTCGCCGAGCTGGGCACGACGTGGACCCTCGGTGCGGTGTTCACGACCTTCTTCCTCGGCGGCTGGCAGCCCCCGGTGCTCGGCCTGTTCGATATCCCGCTGTTCTGGTTCCTGGCCAAGAGCTACCTGATGTTCGGCGTCTTCACACTGGCGCGCTTCTCCATGCCCCGCTTCCGCATCGACCAGTTCCTCGGGTTCGGCTGGAAGATCCTCACCCCGCTGGCCTTCCTCAACCTCCTCGTCGCGGCCGTCGAGGTCCTCTGGTTCGGTAACGTGTTCAAGGCCTGATGAGCGTCAAGGGCAGGAAGTCGCTCCCGGGTCTCGGGCTGGTGCGCAGCGTCGGGGTCTCGTTCCGCCACGTCTTCGAACGCAAGCAGACGGTGCAGTACCCCGAGCAGTCGGCAGGCGTGGGCTTCCGGTTCCGCGGCCGCCACATCTTCCACCAGGATGTGTGCATAGGCTGCACGCAGTGCGAGCGCGTCTGCCCCGTGATCGCCATCAAGATGGAGACCCACAAGGACCCGACCAGCCGTAAGGTGGTCACCGACCGGTTCGCCGTCGACCTTGGGATCTGCTACTACTGCGGCCTCTGCGAGGAGGTCTGCCCGACCGACCCCAAGGCCGTCCACCTGGGCCCAGACTTCGAGCTCGCCACCCACGACCGCCGCCTCCTGATCTACGAGATGGACCAGTTGACGGGGCCCAAGCCGCTGCCCAGCAAGCCCAAGCCCGCGGCCAAACCCGAGGGCGCGCCCGCCGCCGAGCGGCCCGCGGCGCCTGCTCGCCCCGCCGCCCCCGCTGTTGAGGGCGCCGCGGCCACGACCGCCGTCGGAGAGGCATCCCCAGCCCCGACCCCTGCCCCGGCGCCCACCCCCGCGCCCGCTCCTACCCCGGCGCCCGACCCCACCTCGGCGCCGGCGGCGACGCCCGCGCCTGCGCCGGGACCCGAGGTTCCGTCCGCCGCCGCACCGGCACCGCCACCGGCCGCCGAGGCTCCTCCCGCGGCCGCGCCGGCCGCTGAACCCGAGCCCGAGCCGACCACCGACCCGACACCGGGGGCCCCGGCGGGGGAATG
>JAXDLW010000041.1:0-100098 GCA_034666405.1 Chloroflexota bacterium
CCCCCCCCCCCCCCCCCGACCCCGCGGCGGTCCGATAGCACTGGTGCGGGAGCGTTGGCCCTACTTCCTGCGCTTCTGGAACGCCTCCTTGCGGATCAGGTCCAGCACCGACGGCTCGCCCTCAAATGTCGCGACGGCCACGACTTTGCCGACGTACCTGTCGGAGTCCAGTTGGTGGAGCATGCAGTTGGCGAGGTCGGTTCGAGCCGTGAACCGTCCGCGCAGATGTCCTTCAGCCACCTGGTAGGCGCTGACCACCGGCGCGTCGAAGAGTCCCGACGGCCGCACGATCGTCCAGTCGAGTCCGCTCCGCATCACCCGGTCCTCCATGCGTCCCATGTCCGCGTACATCGTTTTCCCCATGGTCATCGTGATGAGGGGCTTCAGGACCTTCTCGAAGAAGAACCCGCCGCCCGTGTCATTGAAGCGAGTGGCCGGATCCGTGGCGCTCGAGCTGACACAGACCAGCCGCCGGACACCGTTTTGCCGCATGGATTCGACGATGTTGGCGACACCCTCCGAGTAGACCGTGATCTCGTTCCGGCTGTAGGGCACCCCGAGTGTTGACAGCACCGCGTCGTGACCGGCGACCGCCTGCGCGACGGACGCCGGGTCGTAGACGTCACCGCCCAGCACCCGCAGCATCTGGTGCCGCTGGCCAAATGTTTCCGGGTGACGGGTCACCGCGGTCACCGAGTGTCCGCTGCTCAGCGCCTGCCTGACCAGGTGCTGACCAGTCGGGCCGTTGGCTCCGAAGACGGCGATCTTCATGGTCCTGGCAGCCCTGTCGGAAGCGACGGCACCTGTCTGCGCCAGCTCGTGTTCTCCAATCATTTCTTTGCCTCCATGTGGCTTGTGCTCCTAACACGAGACAGAGACGGGAACTGTGACGCTCGAGGCGGCGATGTCACATTCCGGCGCCGCGCGCCGTCCTATAGGTAGCGTTCGCCAATGGGAGAAGAGATGGACCTGGACACCGGACCTTTTGCCGGCGCCTGGCAGCAACACCGGGGCTACCTGATCAACGTGGCCTACCGCCTGCTGGGCAGCGTCAGCGAGGCGGAGGACATGGTCCAGGAGGCCTTTGCCCGGCTCCTGCGCGCGGACGTCGACGCCTCGATGGACCTTCGCGGTTGGCTGGTGGTGGTGGTCACGCGCCTGTGCCTGGACCAGTTGCGCTCGGCACGCGCCCGCCACGAGGTCGACGCCGGGCCCTCCTTTCCGGAACCTCTGGCCCACCTCGCCGGGACGGGGCCCGACCCCGCGGATATCGTCACCCTCGACGAGAGCGTGCGGATGGCGCTGCTGATCGTCCTCGAACGCCTCACGCCGGCGGAGCGCGTCGTTTTCGTCCTCCATGACGTATTCGATTACTCATTCGAGGAACTGGCGCCGATGGTCGAGCGCACCCCTGCCGCGTGCCGCCAGCTGGCGAGCCGGGCCCGCCGCCGGATCAACACCGACGCCACCACTCCACGGACCGCCGTGGACCCGCTGGAGATGAGGCGGGTTGCCGAGCGATTCAGCGCCGCCGTCGCCGGCGGGCAGCTCGAGCCGCTACTCATGCTGCTGGACCCGCAGGTCGTCGGCTGGGTCGACGTTGGTGGCGCGGGCGCCTCCCTGCCCCAGCCAACGGAGGGCCGTGACCAGGTGGCAAACCAGGCCATCCGCTTCTTCCGGCCCGCCCGGGGCATCTCGCTATCCGTGGCCGAGGTCAATGGGGAGCCGGGGATCATCGCGACCCGCGACGGCGAGCCCGTTGCGGTGATCGTCCTGGCGACCCGCGACGGGCTCATCACCGCGATCTACTCGATCGCCGACCCCGCCAAGCTCACCCGGGTGCGCTGACCTCGCGCTACGGGCCGGCTTTGCAAGAGTTCCCCAGCAAGGTTACGCCGCGGACAGCATCGCCTTGAGGGCGACTTCCGCAAGGCCGAACTCGTGGTCAATGAGGTCGACCAGTCGCCTCGCCCCGGCGAGGTCACCGGCCGCCGCGACCTCCTGGAGCTCCGCGCTCCGGTCGGCCAGGACGGGAATCCCGAACGCGCCACTGCTGCCCTTGAGGCTGTGCGCGAGGTCGCCGAGGGCTGCGATGTCGCCCTTGCCGGCCGCCTCGTGCATCGCGGCCACCCGCGTGGTGGAGTCTCCCAGGAAAAGCTGGACCAGGCTGCTGAACTGGTCCGCTCCAAGCTCTCGGATTTCGTCCAGGTGGGACTCGTCCAACATCGCGACACTCGAGGGTCCACCAGGATGCTCGGCGACGCTCGCCCGGTTTGACGAGGCCCAGCGGTCGAGGACCGTCGACAGGACGGCAAGCCTCACAGGCTTGGCAACGTAGGCATCCATACCGGCGGCCATACATTTTTCCTGGTCGCCCTTCATCGCTCCCGCGGTCATGGCGATGATCGGCGTGTGGCGACGAGAACCCTCCCGGCGGCGGATTTCCATGGTGGCCTCGAAACCATCCATCTCGGGCATCTGGCAGTCCATGAGGACCGCGCCGTAGTCGCGGTTGGCGACGGCTTCGACCGCCTCCAGTCCATTGCTGGCGACGTCCACGGCGTGACCGAGTTTCTCGAGCATCCGCACGGCCACGCGCTGATTGACGAGATTGTCGTCGACGAGTAGAACCTCCAAGCGGGTGGTCATTGCGGGCGCGGCCCGCGTCTCTTGTGGAGCCACCACGAGGGGTTCCGGCACTTTCGACGCGACCACTGTGGCCAGGCAGTCGTAGAGCGCGGCCACCTTGACCGGCTTCGTCAGGAAGGCGTCAATTCCGGCCTCGCGCGCCAGGCGCGAATCGCCGGGTCGAGCCGAAGAGGTCAGCAGGACCAGCTTGAGGTCGGGGATCCGCTCGTCGGCGCGAATGGCGCGGGCCAGCTCGAGCCCGTCCATCTGGGGCATGTGGTAGTCGAGGATCGCGACTCCGTATTTGTCCCCCTTCCCAGCGGCGTCGACCAACTCCTGGAGCGCCTCTGAACCGCGCTCGCAACTCCATGGCAGCATTGCCCAGGCCTTCAGGTTCCGATCGAGGATGACCCGGTTGGTCAGGTTGTCATCGACCACGAGCACACGCAGGTGCTGGAGGCTTGCCCGGCCCTCATGCGTCGCGGCGCGGACCAGCTTCGCCTTTCCGAACGGGCAGGCGAACCAGAAGGTGCTGCCCTCGCCAGGAGTACTTTCGAGCCCGATCTCACCGCCCATCCGCTCGACCAGCTGTTTGCAGATCGCGAGTCCGAGGCCCGTTCCGCCATGGGTGCGAGTGGTCGACGTGTCAGCCTGGGTGAAGCTCTCAAAGACGCGTCCTTGCTGGTCCGGCTCAATCCCGATTCCCGTATCACGAACTTCGAAGCGAACACCGCCAGGGTGAAGCGCCGGGTCGGCGACCCGAGCCCCAATGATGACCTCCCCGGCCTCGGTGAACTTGACCGCGTTGGCCAGGAGGTTGACCAGCACCTGGCGAAGGCGCATGGGATCACCGCGGACTGCCTCCGGCACCTCCGGCTCCACCATGAGGGCCAGCTCCAGGCCCTTCTGATGGGCTCGGGGTGCAATCAACTCGGCGGCCTCCTGGAGGACGGTGCGCAGGTCGAAATCGATGACCTCGATGTCGAGCCGCCCGGCCTCGATCTTGGAGAAGTCGAGGATGTCGTTGATGACGCTGAGCAGTGATTCGGCTGACTGGTTGATGGTGATCGCATACTCCCGTTGCTCGCTCGTGAGTTGTGTGTCAAGCAGCAGGCCCGCCATTCCGATGACGCCGTTCATCGGGGTCCGGATCTCGTGGCTCATGCTCGCCAAGAACTGACTCTTGGCCTCGTTGGCGTCTCGCGCAGTGCGCTCACTCGCGCGCAACGCGTCGAGCAGGCTGACCCGGTCCAGGGCCGTGGTCACGTTGATGGCGTACGACCGCAGCCGTGAGACCTCATCGGCACCGAAGAACGGGGAGAGGGCGCTCGCTATGCTCACCAGCCATCCGCGGCCCTGAGCCAGGTCAATCGGGACGACGACGACGTTTGCCGGCATGTCGTCGGCGTGTTCCGATGCCCGGCGCGCGATGTCTTGAGCCTCGCCCTCAGTCATTCCGGTGGCAGCCAGGACCGCGCCGGATGGCGCGATGATCGCGCCCGCGTCGGCCCCGACCAGCCGGTTGCCCCACTCGACGGCGCGCTCCGCCAGGGCGACGGGATTGTCTGAGAACAGCATCAGGTCCCGCACACCCTCGGCCAACGCATCCTCCTCGGTAGCGCGCCACACGCGACGCAACCAACCAGGCGGTGCAAAGCTGACATACAGCACCGGCACCGCGACCAGCACCACCGCCTGGGTCAAAAGGCGAAAGGCAGGGGTCCGGGCCGCGGCACCCGCCGCCACGGCGACGACCAGGATCGCAGCGATGAGGCCATAACCGAGACTGAAGGAACGCAATCGGGCTCGCTGAACGGCGGCGACCTGGCGCGACTTCCGCCAGAGGCGGATGACGGGTTCGATCACACAGGCCGACCAGAATCCCACGATGTAGAGCAGGGCGCCCGTCTGCAGGAGCCCCGGCTCAGGACCCGCTGGAGCCAGGGCGACCAGCCCCGCGACGACCCCGACCCCAAGCCCGGCGAGGATCAGCCTCCGAGACCGGCTGCCCAGCGGAACTATGGTCGACCGGAACAGCAGGAGCGCGTAGCCGGAGAACAGGAATCCGATCAGCAGGGCCTCTCCAACGACGACGGTCGTGAGCCGCGAGGATGCCAGGAAGGCACTTGCCCCAGGTAGCGTCTGCAGGACACTGGCCAGCGAGACGACGCCCAGGAGCCCCACTCCGAGCGCCAGGTAGAGGGTCTTTCGGTCACGCTGCCTGTACCACTGCGACAGCGTTACCAGCGCGAGCATCGAGAAGCTCGCGGAAGTGGCCCACTGTCCCACGAGCAAGAGGGTTTCCATCGCGGCCTAGGGCAACTCCAGTTGCTCGGCGCCCGGCGCAGCGTTCATCGGGCCGGCCGCGGGAGGCTCCCTACGCCTTCGCATCGCGGCCGCTACCCGGTTTATCAGGTCGCGCGGCGCGAACGGCTTGATGATGTAGTCGTCAGCGTCGAGCGTGAAGGCTTCGACCTTCTCCGAGGCCTGTGTGTCGGCGGTGAGCATGACGATGGTGAGTCCGCTCATATTCGGGTCCGACCGCAGCGCACGACAGACATCGAGCCCACTCATCCCGGGCATGTTGACGTCCAGGACCACGCAGTCCGGTGTCACCCGTCGCGCCAGGGCGAGTGCCATTTCCCCGCTTTCCGCTTCCATGACGTCGAACCCGGCTGAGGCCAGGCTGAAGCGGGCCAACTGGCGGACGTCGGCAGCATCGTCCACGACGATGACGGTGCCGCTTCCGGCATTCTTGTCGATCGCCGCGCCGGCGCCCTTCGATCGCTCGCCGAGACGTGTACCCAGCAGGGCATCGATATCGCTCGCGGGTTGCGGCCGGGCGTAGTAGTAGCCCTGGGCCACATCGCAGCCGAGGGCCCGCAGCGCGATCAGCTGCTGCTCGGTCTCGACGCCCTCAGCTACCACACTCAGGCCGAGGGCGTGGGCCATCCCCATCACCGCGGCCACGATCGCGGTCGCCTCGGAGTCGCGGCCCAGGCCGTCGACGAAGGACTTGTCCACTTTGACCTCATCGAGGGGAAAGCGGCGCAGGTAAGCCAGGGATGAATAACCCGTGCCGAAGTCATCGATCGAGATGGCCATGCCCAGGCCTTTCATCTCTCGCAGCGTCGTGATGGCCATCTCGGGATCGCCCATCACCGTGCTCTCGGTGACCTCCAGGCAGATCGCGTCAGGATCGACCCCGGTCCTGGCGACGATCTCCTTGAACAGCCCCACCAGGCCCGACTCGAACTGCCGACCGGAGACGTTTACCGAGACCATGAACTCCGTACCGGCTCGCGACATCTCGGTCCATCGCAGGGTGTCCCGACACACCTGCTCGAAGACCCATGCCCCAATCGGAACGATCAAGCCGGTCGACTCGGCAAGGGGAATGAATTGGAGCGGCGGTATCGTGCCCCGTTCCGGGTGCTCCCAGCGCAGCAGGGCTTCGACGCCGACCATTCGCTCGATCGCCAGGGATACCTTGGGCTGGTACATCACCCTGAACTCGCCTCGCTCAAGAGCGCGTCGGAGTGCCGCCTCGCCTTCAACGCGCTCGCGCTGTTGGGCGCGCATCTCCTCGGCGAACAGCTCGTGCCGGCCCGGACCGTGTTGTTTGGCCCTGCGCAGGGCGGTCTGTGCCTCGGCAATCAGGGCATCGGGGTCGCGAGTCGCGTCCACGGTCACGGTCGTGCCCACGCAAGCCGAAACCCGGAAATCCGCGCCCCCGACTGTGACCACCGGCGCGAGCGCCTGCGAGACGCGTTCGGCGATCTGGTTCGCTCCCGTGTCGCCCGACACGTGTTCGCACAGAAGGAGGAACTCGTCGCCGGTGAGCCGCGCGACCGTGTCCAGTCGTGCGCCGCTGTCGGAGGTTTGCACGACGGACTTCAGCCGCCGCGCCATCTCTGCCAGGAGCTGGTCCCCGGCCTGGTAGCCCCGCTGTTCATTCACACCTCGGAGATCGTCCAGGTTGATGGCCATCAGGGCCGTCGACCAATGCCGGCGCCGCGCGCGCTCGAGGGCTCGCGTCACGCGATCGACGAATAATCCCCGGTTGGGCAGGCCGGTGAGTGCGTCGTGCGTCTTGCGAAACTCCAACTCCGCCTCGGCTTCTCGCTGCTCGGTGACGTCCCGAAACGCGGCGATCGCGCCGATGACTCGACCGTTGAGGTCGCGGAGTGGCCGACCGTGCGCGAGTACGGTCCGTCGCGACCCCTTGTTCGACACCACGGGGCGCTCAACCGGGCTGACCGATTCTCCCCGCAGGAGCTGCCGCAATGGGGATTCGGGAGGTGCCAGCCGGGTCCCGTCCAGCAGGTCCCAGTGCGTCAACTCGTCCCAGATCGAGCCTGGGTTCTGTCCGTCCTGTTCGCCGATGAAGTCGCGCAGGGCGCGGTTCATCAACGTGACCGTGCCGGTCGCGTCCGCCGCGACCGTCATGTCCGTTACGCTGTCGAGGATCGCCCCCAGGAGGTCAATTGAGCGGTTGGCCTCAAGCATTGCGGCTGTCGTCGCAATCGCTGACAGGCGCTCGAAACGGCTCGACACGTGGCTTCATCGCACCAGCAGAAGGCAACTTTGCGTGGCCCGCAGGGGGCCCGTTGGGGTGTGGACGCATGCACTCCCTTACCCATATCGGCGTTCGCGGCCCCATCGTCGCACAATTCGGGTAAAGACGCTACGTTGCGTCCTTCACGTGCGGCCGAGCGTCCACGCCGAGGGTCGATGGGCTTATCCCGGAGCCTGGTTGCGCTCGCGGACGTGAATCGCCTGGGCACCGCTGACCAGCAGGTCGACCAGGGCGTCGAAGAACGCGTGGTCGATCTCACCGTGATGGAGGAGGACGCGGTGGAAGTAGGCCCCGTAGAGAGCGTCCAGCACCAGACCGGTATCCACAGACTCCGAGATCTCACCTCGTTGGACGGCCTTCTCAAACACCGGCGTCTGCATTGAGCGGTATGGAAGGATCATCCGGTTGTAGATCTCCGCCGCGAGGTCCGGGTCAGCCTGGGCTTCGGCAATGATCTGAGGCCCCAGGCGGTATGCGACCGTACCCTTCGACTGGAGCAACCGGCGAGCCAGTTGCCACAGGTCCGTCCTCAGAGAGCCGGTGCTTGGGGGCTCGGTCGGCTCGAGGACCCCGAACCCGTGCTCAAAGGCCTCGAGCGCCAGGAGGCCCTTCGACCGCCACCAACGATAGATTGTCGTTTTCCCCACACCGGCTGCCTCCGCGACGGCTTCGATGGTCATCTTGCGCACACCCATTTCGCACAGGATCTCGAACGCCGCCTGGAGGATCTGGTCCCTCGACTTGGCTCTCTGGCGCCGGCGACCGTTCTGGTGAGGCGGGGGGTCTTCGAGGCTGATGGACGCGCCGGGGCGATCAGCAAGCCCCCCCGTTCTCGGGCCGTGTGATCGGCGCATCTCACTCATGGGAGAACAACCCGTCACCTCATTGGTAGTGGATGGATACACAGGTTAGGCGATCCAACGCAACTTGGGTGACATAACGCCAATCAAGAACCGGCACTTCCGCGGGTCTCAACGAACGCGTAAAATTCGGGCCTGAGCATGGCAACCGGTGAGACGCTGGGTGTCGAAGGCCGCGGTTTTCTAGATCGGCTTCCAGCATCGACCAGGCGGGCAATCCTGGTCAACAGCGTCTCCACTAACTATCGGCCGAGCGCGTTCGTCTACCGTCCCGATGACCCGGGTGGTGTCGAGATCCTGCAGTCGGGCTTGCTCAGGGTCTTCGTCAGTGCGCCGGACGGGCGTCAGGCAACCATCAGGTACGTTCATCCCGGGCAGGTGCTCGGCGTCTTGCGGCTCCTGGCCGCGCCGTTCTCGGGTTCTGCGCATGCACTCGTGGCATCCGTGGCCCTGCGTTTGGACTCCGAGGTCTTTCGGAGGCGCGCCGAGGCCGACATCGCCCTGGCCGGCGCGATCATCGACGAGCTGGCCCTCGGTTACGCGCACACGGCTCAGACCATGTCGGTCCAGGCCTTCGGCTCCATCCTGCAGAAAGTCGCGTTCGATTTGCTGGAGCGCGCCTGTCGGGACCAGTTGGAAACCGGCCGCCTGGAGGCTGCGGCGACGCACCAGGATATCGCCGACGGCACCGGGTCGGTCCGGGTCGTTGTCGGCCGCGCCCTGGACAAACTCCGCCGGGCCGGGCTGATCGACTCCTCCCGCCGCCGGATCCAGATCCTCGACCCTGAGCGACTGGACCAGGTGGCGCAGACCGGTGTCCTGCTCTGAGGGTCGGCATTGCAGCGTTGACCCAGCAATCCTGTCGATTTGGGGTGGTCGGCTCCGTATAGAGGATGAAAGGCCGGCTGGTCCGGCCCACCGTCCAAACCGGCAAGATCTCTTGCCCTAGGAGGAACCCCAATGAAGCAGTACCTGCTCAGCGTCTACCACGTCGAAGGCGAGCCGACGCCCGCGCCCGAGGCGATCCAAGAGATTTTCAAGGCCGTCGACGCCGTCAACCAGGAGATCCGTGATGCGGGCGCGTGGGTGTTCGCGGGCGGCCTGTACCCCCACACCAGCGCCACCGTGGTCAACGCCAAGAACGGCGAGGTCCTGATGACCGACGGGCCCTTCCCCGAGGGCAAGGAGCACATCGGTGGTTTCTGGGTCATCCAGGCGAAGGACCTGGACGAGGCGCTGGCGTGGGCGTCGAAGGCGACGCTGGCCTGCCAGGGCCCCGTCGAGGTTCGACCCTTCGAGGACGAGCCGGAGGCCTGAGACGGTTGGTCCAGGTACCAGCCTCAGAGATCGAACGTGTATTCCGCGAGGAGTACGGTCGCGCCGTCGCGGTGCTCATCCGGGCCTTCGGCGACATCGACATCGCAGAGGAGGCGGTCCAGGACGCGTTCACCGTTGCCGCGCGACGGTGGCCCGACACCGGACTGCCTCCCAGCCCGGCCGGTTGGATTATCACCACGGCCAAGAACCGCGCGATCGACCGCCTCCGGCTGGAGGCCTCCCTCCAGGACCGCCACGCCCAGGCCGCGCTGCTGCACGAACGCCGCGAGCCGCTCGACGAGGGCCCGGTGAAGGACGAGCGCCTGCGCCTCATATTCACCTGCTGCCACCCGGCGCTGGCGCAGAGCGTGCAGGTCGCGCTCACGCTGCGTCTCCTCGGCGGCCTGACGACCACCGAGATCGCGCGCGCCTTCGTGGTCCCCGAGGCGACCATGGCGCAGCGTATCGTGCGGGCCAAGAACAAGATCCGCGACGCTGGCATCCCGTACCGCGTGCCCGACCTTCCCGACCTGGCGGGGCGGCTACGGTCGGCGCTCGCTGTCCTCTACCTGATCTTCAACGAGGGGCACACGGCGAGTTCCGGGGATAGCCTGATCCGAGGCGACCTCTGCGCGGAGGCGATCCGGCTCACCCGGGTGCTGCGTGAGCTGATGCCTGGTGAGCCTGAGGTGCAGGGCCTGCTGGCGTTGATGCTGCTCACCGAGTCCCGCCGGACCAGCCGCACAACGTCGGATGGCGAGATGATCCTCCTCGCAGACCAGGACAGGTCGCGCTGGGACCAGGCATTGATCACCGAGGGGCAGGCCATCGTGCGCGAGTGCCTCCGCCGCAACCGGGCCGGCCCCTACCAGGTGCAGGCCGCCATCAACGCGGTGCACAGCGACGCGCCATCAGCCGCGAACACGGACTGGCGACAGGTCGTTCAGCTCTACGATCAGTTGCTGGCCTTCTCGCCGACCCCGGTCGTGGCGCTCAACCGGGCCGTTGCGGTCGCCGAGGTCGAGGGTGCCGCGGCGGCGCTGGCGCTGGTCGATGCGCTCGAGCTCAGCGAGTACCACCTCTATCATGCGATCCGGGCGGACCTGTTGAGCCGGCTCGGTCGCGACGCCGAGGCGGCACAGGCATACGACGCGGCGCTCGCCGTCGCCACCAACTCCGCTGAGCGCACCTTCCTCGAACGCGCTAGAAGATCACTACACGCCTGACCCGCGGCCCGGCCGGGGTCGCGATTCAGAGCCGGGTCAGGACTCCGCGCCCGCCAGGACGGATTCCGCCGCCTCATCCATGCCCAACCCCTCCGCCGGTACGGCCGGCATGTGCGCTCGATCGCCCAGCGGCACCTCGTGCAGGAAGAGTGCGATCACGAAGGCCACGATGAGAATCGGGACGGCGGTCAGGAAGACCACATGGAGGGAGTTGGACACCGAGGTGACCAGCGCGAGGTGGATCGCCGGGGGCAACTTCGCCAGCGCCGCCGGGTTTCCCTGCAGGGAGTTGGGATTGATGTGGCCCAGCGCTGAAGCCGGCAGGTGCAAGCGCAGGTTGGTCGCCAGCTGGCTGCTGAAAATGGCGCCGAATATCGACACTCCGAACGAGCTGCCGATAGAGCGCAGGAACGAGGTGGAGCTCGTGGCGACCCCGAGGTCGCGATGCTCCGCGGAGTTCTGCACCGCCAGCACCAGGACCTGCATGACCATTCCCAACCCGGCGCCCAGGAGCACCATGTAGACCGACAGCACCAGGCGCGGGGTCTGCGGGTCGAGGGTCGACAGCAGCAGCATGGCCAGCGCTGCCAGCGCAGTGCCCACGACAGGGAAGACCTTGTATCGCCCGAACCGGCTGATCAGCTGCCCGCTGGCGATCGACGCCGTGAGCAAACCCGCCATGAGGGGCAAGATGTTGAGACCGGAGCTGGTTGCACTCGCGCCGTCGACGAGCTGCAGGAAGAGCGGGATGAAGACGATTGCGCCGAACATCGCGAACCCGATCACGAAGCCCACTGCGCTGGCGACATTGAACACCGAACTGCGAAACAGGCGCGGCGGAATGATCGGTTCCTCGACGCGGCGCTCGACCATGAAGAAGGCGGCGATCAGCACCGCCCCGCCGACGCCCAGGCTGATGATCTGCCACGAGCCCCAGTCGTATTGCGTTCCGCCCCAGGTGGTGAGCAGGATGAATGCCGACGTGCCGGCGGCGAGCAGGCCGGCGCCCAGCCAGTCGATACGATGCGAGACCCGGCGGGCCAGCGCAGGCAATGCGGTCGCGGTGACGACCAGGGCGATCGCGCCGAGTGGCACGTTGATATAGAAGATCCAGCGCCACGACGCGTGGTCGGTGAGGAAACCACCCAGTAGCGGCCCCGCGATCGAGGACAGCGCGAAAATTCCTCCCATCATCCCCTGGTAGCGGCCGCGTTCGCGTGGTGGCACCACGTCCCCGATGATCGCCTGGGCGCCCACCATCAGACCGCCGGCACCAAGCCCCTGCATGGCGCGGAAAGCGATGAGTTCGCCGATGTTCTGCGACAGCCCGGAGAGCATCGAGCCGATGAGGAACACGACGATGGCGAACTGGAACAGTGGCTTGCGACCGTAGAGGTCGCCGAGCTTGCCATAGAGCGGCGTGGATATCGTCGACGCCAGCAGGTATGAGGTCACCACCCACGACAGGTGGTTCAGGCCGCCGAGGTCGCCGACGATGGTGGGAAGGGCAGTCGACACGATGGTCTGGTCCAGCGCTGCGAGCAGCATCCCGAGCATCAGCGCCCCCAGCACGGTCAGGATCTGGCGGTGGCCCAGGTAGGTCGTGGCTGTTGATTCCTGGCCATTCACGGACGCGCTCATTGGGTACCTCCCGATCCCAGGGCCGGTACGGGCCGCGGTGCCTGGGTCTGAGCCGAGCCGAGCTGGGTGAAGCGGCGCTCACCGGCTGAATCGAGGATGGCGTCGAGATCCTGGGTCGACCGCCGGCCGGTGAACCGTGACGCCAGCGAGTAGAGGACCGGCACCAGGACGAGGGTCAGCAGGGTGCTCGTGAACAGTCCGCCGATCACCACGATCGCCAGTGGTGCGCCGATAAACCCGCCCCCGGTGCCGCCACTGCTCACAGCCAGGGGGGCCAGCGCGAGCATGGTGGCGATGGCGGTCATCAGGATCGGCCGCAGGCGATGCCGGCCACCCTCGATCAATGCGTCCTGCAGCGCCAGGCCACGGTCGCGGTACTGCTCGACGAGGTCCAGCAGCACGATGGCATTGGTCACGACGATGCCGGTCAGCATCAGCAGGCCGATCAGGCTCGGGAGAGACAGCGCGGTGTTGGTCACGACCAGTGCCACGATCGCCCCCGTCGCGGCGAACGGGATCGACACCAACAGCACCAGCGGCTTGAGGAGCGACCGGAACGCGGCCACCATGATCAGGTAGACCAGCCCGATGGCCGCCAGCAGGGCGAGGACGAACTGGGTGAGCACCGTGGACAGCTGGGCGAAGACGCCGCCTGTGGACGTGGTCGCTCCGGCCGGGAGCCCCGCACCGTCGATCGCCTTCTTGACCTCGGCCTGCACCTTCTGGGTGTTGTTGCTGGTGATCGTGCCCGTGATCGTCGCATCGCGGTCACCATTGATCCTGCTCACCGCCTGGGGGCCGGTGACCTGCGCGATCGTGGCCAGGGTGGACAGCGGGACGACCCCGCCGGACGTGGGGATCGGGAAATTCGCCAGTGCCGCGGCATTGTCCGCGGTCCCCGGAGGCAGCTGCACACGCACGCTCATGGTCCCCTGGCTCAGGTTGGCCTGGGTTGCGACCTGTCCGTTGATGTCCTGTGCGAGAAGTGCGGCAAGTGTCTGGATCGTCAACCCCGACGACCCGAGGCGGCTGGTCTGGACCAGCTGGTACTGCGGCCTGGAGGCGACCAGGTTGGATTTCAGGTCGGCCACGCCGCCGACCTTGCGCAGGGCCACGAGCAGGTCGCCGTTGGCGGTCTGGAGGACGCCGGCATCAGCCGCATGCACATCCACCTGGAGCTGGCTGCTGCTGGCGCTCGAACCGTTCTGCCCCTGGCCAACCTCGACCTTCGCCGCGCCCGAGTAGTGCTGGAGGGCCTGTTTGACGCCGGCGAGGGCGTTGTCGTACTGCCCCTGTACGACGAGCACGGTCACCTGGGCCTGGGTGGGATCCGCGGGCACGGTGCCCGGCGGCGCGAATGGGTCCGCCTGGCCACCGACTGTCGCCTGGTATGCCGACACGCCGGCGATCCCCGCGAGCTGCGCCTCCACCTTCTGCGTCTCGGCATCAGTCTGGACCAGGGTGGAGTTCTCCGGCATCGTGATCGCCACCCGGAAGAACGGGCTGGATGACTGGTCCAGGAGATTGATGCGCAGCAGCGGCGTCAGCGCCATCGAGGCCAGGAAGATGGCGGCCGCGGCGGCCACCGCCACCAGCCGGTGCCCGGTGGCCCAGCGGATCACCGGGACATACGCACGCTGCATCCAGCTGTCCTTTCCGTGGCGAGCTGCCGCCCCCGCGGGAACCGGCTTCAGCAGCCGCGACGCCAGCAGTGGAACCACGGTCACGGCGACGATGAGCGAAGCGAGCAATGCCACCACGACGGTCAGCGCGAACGGTCGGAAGAAGCTGCCCGCGATCCCGGTGAGAAATGCGATCGGCAGGAAGACCCCGACCGTCGTCAGCGTGGACGAGGTGACCGCGGAGATGATTTCGCGGGTGCCGGTGTACGCGGCCGCCAGCGGCGGCTCGCCCTCGCTGACATGGCGGCTGATGTTCTCCAGCACCACGATCGCGTCATCGACAACGCGGCCGATCGCGACGGTCATCCCGCCGAGCGTCAGGATATTGAGGGTGATGTTCTGCTGCCAGAGCACGATCAGCGCGACCAGCAATGACAGCGGAATCGACACCGCGGCCACCAGGGTGGCGCGGGCGTTGCGCAGGAACAGGAAGATCACCAGCACGGCGAACGCGGCGCCCAGCAGACCCTCGCGCAGAATGTCGCCAATCGCCCGGGTGATCGGCGTGGCCTGGTCGGTGATCAGCTGCAAGTGGACGCCGTGTCCAATCGAGGACTCGATTCCCGGCAGCGCCTTGTTCACCGCGTTGGCCACTGAAACCGTGTTCCCGCCGGGTCCCTTGAGGATGCGCATGCCGATGCTTGCCGCACCGTTGGTGCGGGTGATGGTGTCCGCGGGCACAGACACGACGGCGACTGTCCCCAGCTGACCCACGGTCACGACACCGCGCGCCGCTGCAGCGGGCACGCCAGGGGGCGAAACGGGGTTCACGGTGATACCGCTGATCTGGTCGATGCTTGTCAGTGACCCGGTGACCTGGAGGGGGATGAAGGCGGATCCCTGCCTGAGCGAGCCCACCGACTGCACGATGGTCGCCTGCTGCAGGGAAGCCGACACCTGGCCGGCGCTGATGCCGTGGGCGGCCAGCTTCGCCGGGTCGAGGGTCACGTCGACCTCGTCGGTCGGAGCCCCGGTTATGACCACCGAGGACACCCCGGCCAGCCCACGAAGCTTCGGCAGGGCCTGCGAGCGCAGCTGCCCGGCGAGGTCGCCGAGGGGCTCGCTCGCTGAGACCGCGTATTCGAGGATGGGCAGGCTGTTGGTCGAGAAGGTCTGCACCGTGGAGTTCGGTACGAGCTGGGGCAGCAGGGGGCGCACTCGCGCAACCGCGGTGTTCACGTCCTGCTGGGCGCTCTTTAGGTCCGTGCCGTCTTTGAACAACACCTCGACGAGCGATGCTCCCTGGCTGGACGTCGACTGCACAGTGTCCACCCCGGCGACTCCCTGCATTGCGTTGACCATCGGCAGAGTGACCTGCTGGTCGACCAGGTCGGGCGACGCGCCCGGGTCAGGCGTTATGACGATCACGGCGGGAAACGAGATGTCCGGCAGGAGGTCCTGCTGGACCTGGGTGGCGGCGTAGAGCCCGACGCCAAAGAGGAGCACGGCTCCCAGGAGGACCACCACGCCGAGACGGAGCGAAAGACGAGCCAGATAGGCCATCGCGCTCAGGCCGCTCCGCGCCGTTCGTTGATGTTCTTGACCAACAGCAGGCAGAGGTGCCGCAGCTGGACCAGCTGCTCATCGGTCAGTCCCCGTGTGGCCGCGGCCTGCTCCTTGACCGAGTCACGTCGGATGGCCGCGATACGCTCGAGCCCGCCCTCGGTCAGCTGGGCAAGGGTGGAGCGGCGGTCGGCGGTGTCGGGAACACGGGCGACGAGGCCGTCGCGCTCGAGCACGTCAACCAGGTCGGTCACGGTCCTCGGCACCACGCTGAGCCTCTCGGCGACGGTGCCCAGCGCCAACCGGTGGCCCGGCGCCTGGTACAGGGTCATCAGGACCCGGAATCGGCTCTCCGACAGGCCGTGCCCCTCGGTCCATTGCTGAAACCCGTCGTGCATCTGCTTGGCCAGCATGCGGATCGCGGTCAGGGCCTCCAGCGCGGCGGTCGGGGTGGCCTTGCCGAACTCCGTGAGGGCAAGCCGAACAGCGGGGTCGTAAAGCCAGCCATCAGCATCCGGCTCCGGGCGCAGCGATGGCCATTTAGAGTGTGGCCTCATAGCAGGGAGACTCATAGTGAGGAGCCTCACTATATCGAATCGAGCGCCCCGATGTCAAGTTCGGCGCGGATGGAATGGAGGCCGGGTCGACGGGGTTGGGAAGCCTCGTACCCGCGGCCTGAGCGGCCCCATCACAACGGAATATGAGGAGCCCACACACATGAAAGCCTTTGCACTCGACGAGTTCGGTCAGCCCGGAACTGTTCACGACCTGCCCATCCCTGAGCCAGGCGAGGGCGAGGTCAGAGTGCGGGTCGAGGCCGCCGCATTGAATCCGTTTGACGCATTTGTCCTGAAGGGCTACATGAAGGACCGGCTCGAGCACAGCTTCCCGCTTGTGCCCTGCGGGGACCTGGCGGGCACGATCGACGCCGTGGGCGCTGGTGTCGAGAATCTCGCCCAGGGCGACCGGGTCTTTGGGACCACAGGTCGGATGGTCATGGGTGCCGGTACGCTCGCGGAATACGCGATTGCCACGGCCGGTACGCTCGCGAGCACCCCGGGTTCACTCAGCGACACCGACGCCGCGGCGACTCCGCTGGCCGGGGTGTCCGGGCTCATGTGCGTCGACGCCGTCGACCCCGGCGCCGGCGATTCTGTCCTGGTCATCGGTGCCGGTGGGGGCGTCGGCAGCTTCGCGGTGCAGATCGCCGCGGCGCGCGGCGCCCAGGTGGTCGGGGTGACCAGCACCGGCAAGGTTGATTACGTCCGCGGGCTTGGTGCCAGCGAGATCGTGGACCACACCGCGGGCGACGTCATTGCAGGCGCCCGCGCCCTGCGGCCCGACGGTTACGCCGGGATTATCGACACCGTCAGCGACGCCGCGACACTGGCGGAGCTCGCTGTGCTGGTGCGTGACGGCGGCAGCGTGGTCTCGATGAAGGGCGCCGCCAACCCGGATGATCTTGCGGGTCGTCGTATCACCGCGACCAACATCCAGACGATGGTGAGTTCGGACCGGCTGTCGGCGCTCGGTGAGCTGTACGAGAGCGGCAAGATGAAGCCGGTGGCTGTGAAGACATTCCCCCTCGACGACGCCGGCGAGGCCTTCGCCGAAATCGAAGGCGGTCACACCCGCGGCAAGCTGGTGGTGACCATCTGACCACATAGAAAAGGGGCCGAGGCGTTGGCGCCGGCCCCATTTAGAAGTAGGCAGTCAGCGGTCGTACAACCGGTGAGCTGGACCTTCTTCTTCTGTCTGTCCTCAGTGAACCGGAGGCGTGGAGTCCCGACTACCGACCACCGTCCCTAAGGCTTCGGGACCAAAGGGCAGTGAAATGGAGACCAGCGTTCCCTCGCCGGGTACGGACTCGACCCGGGCCTCGCCGCCGAGTTTTGCCGCGCGCTGGCGCATGTTTTCCCGCCCGAGCCCATTGCGGACGGTGGCGGGGTCGAAGCCCCCTCCATCGTCGTCAATCTCCAGGACCGCGCCGTCGCCCTCGAGGCGAAGGGACACCCGGCAGGTCGAGGCGGCAGCATGCCGGCGCACGTTGGACAGCGCCTCGCGCACCAGTTGCACCACGTCCGCTGATTGCTCGGCGAGGGCGGTTGCCGCCGCGGCCTCGACCTCGGCGATGGTAACGATCCCCGACGCCTCGGAGAACTCCCGGCTCAGTTCTCGGAGTGCGCTGTCCAACTGGTTGTCGCCGAGGATCGTCGGCTGCAGCCCAAAGATGTAGTTGCGCAGGTCGAGGATCGCCCGGTCGAGCTCTTCCACGGCGCCTTCCAACCGCCGCCGGGTCTCCTCCTCAGCTGAGCCCATGGACGTCCCCTGCAGGCTCATCCCGACCGCGAACAGGGACTGGATGACGCCGTCGTGGAGCTCACGGCCGATGCGCTCGCGCTCGTCCAGGAGCGCAAGCCGCTCGCGGTCTTCCTTGGCGCGGCTGCTCTCGAGCGCGACCGAGGCCTGGTTCGCAAACGTCTGCACCAGGGCCAGGTCGTCGGCGCTGAAGGCCCGTCCGCCGCGCCGGTTGGCGACCGAGAGGGTGCCCAGGACCTCGCCGCGGAGGCGCAGGGGCACAAAGATGGTTGGACCCATGTCGGCTGAGCTGACGAGGGGCAGGTAGGCGTGGCTGCTAGTCGAGGCGTCCTCGACAACCAACGGCAGCCCCGTCCGCATCACCTCGCCGGAGAGTGACCCGTCGGCGGGGACCTCCATCCCGCGGAGCAGGGCCTGCCCATGTCCGTCAGCGACCATCACCACCGGGGTACGCCCGGCCTGAACGCGGCCAACGATCATGGAGATGTCGGCATGGACCAGCTCGCGCGCGTATGCGGCCACGGAGTCCAGGACGGCCGCCGTGTCATCGCCGGAGATGATGCGGTCTCCCAGTGCGCTGACCGCCTCCAGGCTGCGGCGCCGGCGCTCGTTTTCATCGTGGGTGCGCGCGTTGGCCACCGCCACGCCGGCCTGCGCCGCCAGGATCACCAGCGCCTCCTCGTCCTCGGCACTGAATTCGCCTCCGCCCGCCTTCTCGGTGAGGTAGATGTTCCCGAAGACCTTGCCGCGGGCCATCACCGGGGCTCCCAGGAAAGTGGCCATCGGCGGATGGTTGGGCGGGAAGCCGGACGAGGCGGGGTGGTCGGAGACGCGGGGGAGGCGGAGCGGGCGGGGGTCGTCGATCAGCTGGCCCAGCACGCCGTGGCCCTGGGGGATGTGACCGATCAGGGCACGGGCCTCATCACTGATACCGGCGGTGATGAACTCCGCGATCCGCTCGTCGCCGTTGCCCAGCACGCCAACGGCGCCGTAGTGCGCATCGGTCAGCTCGACCGCCAGCTCCACGATCCGCTGCAGGACCAGGGGTAGCGACAGCTCGGAGGCCAGGACCATGCCTGCCTGCACCACCTTGGCTGCGCGTTCGGTCGGGTCCATCTCAACCGGCAATGTAACCGATCGATCCGAACCATTCCCCCCGGGCCGTGTTCCCGCCGGGTGAGGGCCCGAAGGACCCGCCGGATTGGCGACTCCTGGCCCTGATCCGGGGACAGACGCGGCCTCAGATTGGGTATAGCCGAAACCACACTACGGAGCGCAGCCATGACACCCGCCACGGTTCCCAACCTCACCCTCGACCTGCGAGGGCTGCCGAATCCCGAGCCCATTCTCAGCCTCGCCGTCGCCGCGGCCGACTGGCGCGCGGGTGACACCATCTGCGTCTTGGCCGACGACGACCGCTTCGCCAGTGACTTCCTGCGCTGGTGCGTGGGCTGCGACCTTGACCTGGTGTCCCTGAGGTACCCGTCGAACGGCGTGACGGAATTGACGCTGCACGTACCGCGAGGCGTGCAGGCCCTCAGGGCTTGACGACCACCTCGCCTGTCATGGCCTGGTCCAAGTGGAGGGTGCAGACATAGGGGTAGGTGCCCGGCGTCTTGAACTGGAATGACCAGGTCTGGTCCAATTGCGAGAGGTCGTGGGCGACCTTCTCCGGATCGGCCTGGAGCCTGACGTCGTGAGGCGTGTATTTGGTTGACTCCCGCCAGGTCACCGTGGTGCCGACAGTCACCTCGAGGTGAGCGGGGACGAACTTGTAGCTGTCGGTGGTGCCGATCTCGTTCGGTGGTCGCGGTGATTCGCTGGCCGCGGCACTGACAGGGGGCGCCGGCGAGGGGCCCGATGCTGCGTGCGATGCACCGCAGGACTGGGTCAGGAGCGCTACGACGATCAAGGCGATTGGGCCCGTACATGACCGCAGAACTTGCAGCTGTCCACCTCCCACCTTCTTCAAGCAAATATGTGCTTCGGCCAGTTCGGCGTCAAGCCCGATCTCGCGGCCTGTCGGGCGCTAAGGTTTTCAGCGTGCGTACTGACCGGGCCCTTCCAGCCATCCTCCCCGCGGCCGCGGGCAGGCCAGCATGCTGACGCGCCTTCTACGGGCCTACCTGAGGCCCTACCGGGTGCCGCTGCTGATTGTCGTGGTCCTGCAGCTGTTCGGGACAATGGCGTCGCTGTACCTGCCCAGCCTGAACGCCGACATCATCGACAAGGGCGTGGCGAGGGGCGATAGCGGCTTCATCCTGGGCACCGGCGTCTGGATGCTGGCGGTGACCCTCGGGCAGATCGCCTGCACCATCGCCGCCGTCTACTACGGTGCGGGGGCGGCGATGGGTTTCGGTCGGGACATGCGCGCGGCGATCTTCCACAAGGTCGGGACCTTCTCTGCGCGGGAGGTTTCGCATTTCGGCGCGCCGTCGCTGATCACCCGCACCACGAACGACGTCCAGCAGGTCCAGATGCTCGTGGTCATGACCTGCACGATGATGATCTCGGCTCCAATCATGATGGTCGGCGGCATCATCATGGCGCTCCGCCAGGACGTCGGCCTGTCCTGGTTGATGGTGGTCTCCATCCCGGCCCTGTTCATCTCGATCGGCTTCATCATCACGCGGATGGTGCCTCAGTTCCGGCTGATGCAGGTCCGAATCGACGCGGTCAACGGGGTCATGCGCGAGCAGCTCTCGGGCATCCGGGTGGTGCGAGCATTTGTCAGGGAGCGCCATGAGGCGACGAGGTTCGGCGAAGCCAACCGCGGGCTGACGGACACCGCGCTCCGCGCTGGACGGCTGCAGGTCCTGATCTTCCCGACGGTCATGCTGATCCTCAACACCTCCAGCGTGGCGGTGTTCTGGTTCGGCGCCGCGCGAGTCAACAGCGGCGAGATGCAGATAGGGGCCCTCACCGCCTTCCTGATGTACCTGATGCAGATCCTGATGTCGGTCATGATGGCGACCTTCATGACGATGATGATCCCGCGCGCCGCGGTCTGCGCCGATCGGATCGGCGAGGTGCTGGACACCGAGCCCTCGGTCATGCCCCCGGCCAACCCCGTGCGCGAGGTCCGGGGAGAGGCCCAATTGGAGTTGCGAGACGTCGAGTTCCGCTACCCCGGCGCCGTCGCCCCGGTCCTCAGTGGCATCTCGTTCCGGGTGGGGCCGGGACAGACCACCGCGATCATCGGCAGCACAGGGGCAGGCAAGACGACCCTCGTCTCGCTGATCGCCCGGCTATTCGACACCACCGCCGGCACGATCAGGGTCGATGGCGTCGGCATCCGCGACCTCGACCCTGAGCTGCTGTGGAACCGCCTCGGCCTGGTGCCCCAGAAGGCCTACCTGTTCACCGGCACGGTCGCCAGCAACCTGCGCTATGGCAACCCGCAGGCCACGGACGCCGAACTCTGGGATGCACTCGAGGTCGCCCAGGCCCGGGATTTCGTCGAGGCCATGCCCGGCGGCCTCGATGGGCCGATCGCCCAGGGCGGCACCAATGTGTCGGGGGGTCAGCGGCAGCGCCTTGCGATCGCCCGGGCGCTGGTGCGAAAGCCGGAGATCTACCTCTTCGACGACTCCTTCTCAGCCCTGGACCTGGCGACGGATGCGCGGCTCCGCGCGGCTCTCAAGCGGCGGGTCGGGGGCGCGGCCGTGGTGATCGTGGGCCAGCGCGTTTCCACCATCGCCGATGCCGACCAGATCGTTGTGCTTGAAAACGGCGAGATCGTCGGCCTCGGCACCCACGATCAACTGCTCACCACCTGTCCGACGTACGTCGAGATCGTCGAGTCCCAGCTCGCCGCGGAGCCGGCGGCGTGAGCGACCGCAAGCCGACCGCCGCGGCCCCGGTGCTCGCGACCACGACCCGTCCCCCGGCGCAGGCCGGCGGGTTCGGGCGCGGCCCGTGGGGAGGTATGGGGGTGACGGGGAAGCCGATGCAGTTCGGCCCGTCGGCGCGCCGGCTGCTCGGACGGATGGCGCCCGAAAGGGGCAGGCTGATCGGGGTCATCGCCCTGGGTGTCACCAGCGTGGTCTTCGCTGTGACGGCGCCGCGGATACTGGGAAATGCCACCGATGTCATCTTCTCTGGCGCGATCGGACACCGGCTGCCCGCCGGTCGCAGCATCGAGCAGGTGATCGCGGCGACCCGCGCGGCAGGCAACGCGAACCTCGCCGACCTGCTGGCCCGCATGCACGTTGTCCCGGGCCAGGGCATCGACATGCGGGCCCTGGGCAGCCTGCTGATGCTGGCTCTTGGTCTGTACGCGGCATCGTCGGTATTCCAGTGGCTGCAGGGATACCTCCTCACCGACATCGTGCAGCGCACCGTGTACCAGCTCCGCTCGGATGTCCAGGAGAAAGTCCATCGGCTCCCGCTGCAGTACTTCGACAGGCAGCCGCGGGGCGAGCTGCTCAGCCGGGTCACGAACGACATCGACAACCTCGCGCAGTCGCTCCAGCAGACGATGAGCCAGATGCTCACGTCCGTGCTGACCATCATCGGGGTGCTCGCGATGATGCTGTGGATCTCGCCGCTGCTCGCGGTGATCGCGCTTGTCACTGTCCCCATCTCCGTGATGGTCACCACCCAGGTGGCGAAGCGTTCGCAGAAGCAGTTCATCGCGCAATGGCGTCACACCGGCGCGCTGAACGGCCACATCGAGGAGGCGTTTTCGGGGCATGAGCTGGTCAAGGTTTTCGGACGTCAGCGCGAGGTCGAGGAGGTCTTCGAGGAGCGTAACGAGCAGCTCTTCCAGGCCAGTTTCGGGGCCCAGTTCGTCTCGGGCCTGATCATGCCGGTGATGATGTTCATCGGGAACATCAATTACGTCGCGATCGCGGTCATCGGTGGGCTGCGGGTGGCGAGCGGTTCGATGACCCTGGGCGACGTGCAGGCCTTCATCCAGTACTCAAGGCAGTTCACTCAACCCCTGACGCAGTTCGCCTCGATGGCCAACCTGCTCCAGTCCGGGGTGGCCTCGGCTGAGCGCGTGTTCGAGTTGCTCGACGCCGAGGAGGAGGCCGCCGACCCGACCAACCCGGCGGTTCCGACCGAGCACCGCGGACGCGTGGAGTTCGAGCATGTCTCCTTCCGCTACCTCGAGGAGCAGCCGCTCATCGAGGACCTGTCCCTGGTGGCCGAACCCGGGCACACGGTGGCCATCGCGGGACCGACGGGGGCCGGCAAGACAACCCTGGTCAACCTGGTTATGCGCTTCTATGAACTGGATTCCGGCCGCATCACCCTCGACGGCGTCGACATCACGGCCATGCGACGCGCGGACCTGCGGTCGCAGATCGGGATGGTGCTGCAGGACACGTGGCTGTTCGGCGGCACGATCCGAGACAACATCGCGTACGGCAACCCGGGCGCGACCGAGGCGCAGATCATCGCCGCTGCCGAGGCGACCTTCGTCGACCGCTTCGTGCGCAGCCTCCCGGCGGGTTATGACACGGTCATCGACGAGGAGGGCAGCAACATCAGCGCCGGTGAGAAGCAGCTGGTGACGATCGCTCGTGCCTTCCTCGCCAACCCGTCGCTCCTCATCCTTGACGAGGCCACGAGTTCGGTTGACACCCGCACAGAGGTCCTGGTGCAGCACGCGATGGCCGCCCTGCGCACCGA
The DNA here is from genome assembly GCA_034666405.1 of Chloroflexota bacterium. Taxonomy (GTDB): domain Bacteria; phylum Chloroflexota; class Dormibacteria; order DASZGP01; family DASZGP01; genus JAXDLW01. Next base: position 23,396 of record JAXDLW010000041.1, read on the forward strand.
CCGCACCAGCTTCGTCATCGCGCATCGCCTTTCGACGATCCGTGACGCCGACCTGATCCTGGTGATGGAAGCGGGCCGGATCGTGGACCATGGGACCCACGATGAGCTTTTGGCCAAGCGCGGCGCGTACTACCGGCTCTACGCGGCGCAGTTCCGCGGGAGCGCCGAGGAGACCGAGCAGGCGCCGGCCCCGGAACTGGCTGGAATGCCCCGCTGATATAGCGGCGTACCCGAATGGCGGCTCCGCGCGACGCGCCCGCGGAGCTCAGATCCCGAGGTAGGCCTGGCGGACCTGGGGATCGTTGGCCAGGGTGTCCGCGGCGCCGGAGAGCGCCACCCTGCCGTTCTCCAGGACATAACCGCGGTCGGAGACCTCGAGCGCAAGAACCACGTCCTGCTCGACCAACAGCATCGCCGTGCCCTCGTGGCTTATGCCACGCAGGATTTGGAGCAGGTCCTCGGCGACCTTGGGCGCCAACCCCAGCGAGAGTTCGTCCACCATCAGCACGCGGGGGCGACTCATAAGGCCCCGGCCGATGGCGACCATCTGCTGCTCACCACCGCTGAGGGTGCCGGCATCGCGCCTGAGCTTGTTCTTGAGCGTGGGGAAATAATCGATGACACGGTCGAGGTCGCCCTTCACATCCGCGTCGCGCCGCAGATAGGCACCCAGCAACAGGTTTCGGCTGACCGTCAGGTCGCCGAACAGGCGCCGTCCCTGGGGAACGTGCGCGAGGCCGGCCGCCAGTCTGCGTTGGGGCGTCTCCCGTGTCAGGTCCTTGCCCGCCATCATGGTGCTCCCGGAGGTGGTCAGCACCAGCCCGGATAGGGTCCCGAGCAAGGTCGATTTGCCCGCGCCGTTAGACCCGATGACCGCCACCATCTCACCCTCGGAAACATCGAGATCGATGCCAAAGAGCACCGGCCCCGCCTCGAAGCCGGAACACAGGGCCCGCGCGCTCAGGAGCGGGAGTGTGGTGTCCACGCGATCAGCCCCGGCGGTGGGCTTTGGCATAGCGCTCCCCGAGATATGCCTCGATGACCCGGTCGTCCTCGAGCACTTCGGCGGTGGCTCCCTGCACCAGGACCCTGCCCTGGTGGAGCACGACTGCACGCTGGCAGACGCCCACCACGACGCGCATCACGTGCTCGATGAGCACGATCGTGACCCCACGGCCGTTGACCTCGCGGATTACCTCGAGCGCCTCGTCAACCTCATTTGGCGTCAGGCCCGCCATCACCTCGTCGAGCAGCAGAACAATGGGCCGCATCGCCAGCGCGCGGGCGACCTCCAGGCGCTTCCGCTCGGGGATGGTCAGGCTGGTCACCAGAACGTCAGCACGCTTTCCGAGGCCGATATCGGCCAGGACTGCGTCGGCCTCCTCCATGGCCTGCTTCGGCGGAGTGCGTTTGCCTTCACGGCCGAACATGGCGCCCATGGCGGCGTTCTGCCGCACCGTCATCGACGGGAAGGGCTTGACGACCTGGAACGTGCGGCCGATGCCCAGCCGGGCGATCTGGAAAGCCGGCCGTCCCTGGAGCTCCTGGTCGGCCAGGGTGATGGTGCCGGCATCGAGGCGGTAGACCCCGGAGATGCAGTTGAGCAGCGTGGTCTTGCCCGCACCGTTGGGGCCGATCAGCCCGAGGATCTCACCCGCCTGGACGTCGAAGCTGACGTCGCTGAGCGCGGCAACTCCGCCGAAGTTCTTGGTCACCCCGGCCAGCGCCAGTTGGGTGCTCAAACCCCGGTCCGGCGCAGCGAGTTGCGCAGGTATTGCACGGTCAGCCGGCTCTGGCCGCCGAAGAAGTCGAGGATGCCGCGGGGCACGAAGATAACGGTCGTCGCCAGCAGGATTCCAAGGCCGACCTGCGACCACACGGCGAACTCTCCTCCCGACGCGAACGCCTGGATCAATGCTTCGAGGGTCACTGCGCCGATCACCGGGCCGAGTGCCGTTCCGCTGCCGCCGAGCACCGCCATGAGGATCATCTGGACGTTGTAGTCCACGGGGAAGACGTTCTCCGCGTTGATGAAGACGTTCCATTGGGCGAAGACGCCGCCCGCCAGCCCCGTCAGGGCGGCAGCGAGGGCGAAGGCGCTCACTTTGTAGAAGGTGGTGTTGATCCCGATCACCGCCGCCGCCTCCTCGTTCTCGCGGATCGCCAGCAGTCCGTACCCGAACCGGGTACGCAGTACGAGCCAGGAGACCGCGACGGCGAGGATGGCGGTGGCGGCCATCAGGTAGAAGAAGAGCAGGTCGGAGCGCACGATCGGCAGGAAGATGCCGTTGGAGCCGCCCAGGGGTTCGACGTTGTTCACCACCTCCGCAACCGCTACGGAGACGCCCAGCGTCGCGATGGCGAAGTAATGGCCACGCAGGCGCAGCAGGGGAAGGCCGATGGCGATGGCGAAGAGCGCCGCGACGCCGGGGGCCGCGAGCAATGCGATTGCGAAGGGGACGTGGAGATTGGCGACCAGGAAGGCCGTCGAATAGGCGCCGACGCCGAAGAAGGCGACGTTGCCGAACGCGGCGTACCCGGTCATGCCGCCGATGATGTTCCAGGCGCTGGAGAGGACGACGAACATCGCCACAGTTGTCGCCACCCGGAACCAGAGTTTGTCGGTCATCAGTGGCAGCCCCCATGATTGCGCCGTCTCCGTCGAGGTCAATGGCATGACCATCACCACGGTCAGGATCGCCGCGGCCACCCCCAACAGGACCCGCCGGATCAGCCCCGCCCGCTCAGACACCCGGGGCCGTTCCGCTCAAGCGTCCCATCAGGCCTCTCGGCCGAATCGACACGACGATCACCATCAAGCCGAAGGCGATGGCATTGGAGTACCCGGCGCCAATATGCGAGTTGCTCTGCGCGAAGATCTCGACGAGCCCAAAGATGAGGCCGCCCACCACCGTGGCACTGACGCGACCGAGCCCGCCAAGGATGACGACGACAAACGCGGTCAGCGTGTACTGCCCGCTGGAGCCAGGGGTGATCGATTGGATCATGCTGATCAGTCCGCCGGCGACCCCGGCGCAGGCAGCGCCGATGGCGAAGGTCAGGGCATAGGTGTGAGCCAGGTCAACTCCCACCAACTGGGCGGCTTCGCGGTCCGCCGCCACCGCCTGGATCGCCGCGCCCACCCGGGTGCGGTTGAGGACAGCGGCGAGACCGACAGCGAGCAGCAGCGAGATCGAGAGCGCGGCCAGCCGAATGTATGGCACCGTGACCCCACCGGCCTCCAGCCCACTGCCCGCGTAATGCGGCGTCACCGACCTGAAGTCCGCCTTGAAGATCAGGAGCAGCAGGTTGACGATGACCAGGTTGACGCCAAATGTCAGCAGGAACGTGAACAGCAGCGGGGCGCGGATCACCCGGTTGATGACCAGCCGCTGCAGCGCGTAGCCGATTACGAACAGCACCCCCGCAGCCGGCAGGAGGCCGAGGAACGGATCGATTCCGAAGCTTGAGAACAGCCACCACGTGAGGTACGCCCCACAGAGCACCAGCGCGCCATGAGTCAGGTTGACGATGTTGAGCACGCCCCAGACCAGGCCAAAACCGAGCGCGATGCCCGTGTAGACCCCTCCCAGGAGGAGGCCCAGGACCAGCTGCTGGACTAATCCCGACACAGTTGATCCTGGGCTCGGCCAGATTCCGGGTGGGTTACCGCTGCTCCCAGGCGGGCGCGGGGTAACTGGGCTTACCGTTGGCCACGTCGCCGGGGAACACGGTGTAGTGCTTCCCGTTCTGGATCTGCTCGACGACCATCGGCTTGAAGGTGTTGACCCCGCGGGGGTCGAACTTCAGCTGGCCGAAGAACGTCATCACGTCGAGGGACGCGAGCGCGTCGCGAACCTTGGCAGGGTCGAGTGAGCCGGCGTTCTCCAGGGCTTTCTGGAATGCCAGGCATGCTGCCGTCGACTCCGCCACATGGTAGTCGGGGTCATCGGTCACGTTGTACTTCTTCTTGTATGCCGCCGCGTAATCGGCAACCGACAGATAGAACGTTGGCTTGTACTTGACCTGGGCGGTCCACTGCGAACCGTCATAAACATAATCCGCGTCCTTGCCCAGCGAGCTGATGAAGTCGGGGGTCGATGGGCCGACCGAGTAGGCCGCGATCTTGGCGTCCAGCTTCAGGTCCTTGGCAGCCTTGTTGATGGCGATCGCTTCGGCGAGGTGACCTGAGTTCATCAGGATGTCCGGGTGCGCAGCCTTGGCCTGGCTCAGCACCCCGCTGACATCGGTGGATCCATTCGGGTACTTCTGGTTGAAAACGACGTTGATGCCCTTGGTCGGGGCGTAGTCCACGACCGCCTTGGCGACCTCGAGCGAGAAACTGTCGTCCGCCGAGACCATCGCCAGGGTCGTCGGCTTGGGGTTGAGGGTTGCAGCCATGTCGATGACCCCGGTGAGGTACTTGTTGGCCGGGGAGAGAACCGCGAACGTGTACTTGTAGCCCTTCGAGAAGATCGATTGCGCGGCCCCATTGGCCTCGACCATGGGGATGCCGTTCTTCTCGGCGATGACTGCGTCAGTCGCGCTCGCCGCGCTGCCGTACGGGCCGAGGATGTACTGCGCCTTCTTCTCGGTGATGAGCTTCTGTACCAGGATGGCCGACTGGTCCGGCTTGCTCTGGTCGTCCTCGTAAAGGATCTGGACTGGGTGCTTGACATTCTTGACAACAATCCCGCCCTTGGAGTTGATCCAGTCCAGCCACAGGTCATAGCCCTGCTTGGTCAGCCCGCCCTCCTTGGACTGCTGACCGGTCAGCGAGACGGCGCTGCCGAAAATGATCGGGTCCCCGGTGGCGGTGGTGCCACCCGAGCTCCCCCCGCTGGAACCGCAGGCGCTGAGCAACAGGACTGCGGCCGTGATCGAACCCGCGCCTGTGCGGTTGAAGAACTTACCCACTGACTTCCCTCCGTTGAGCCCGAACCTTTCGGACCGTGAAAATTCTCAGCGCGCCCCCTGGGGGCTCCTGCGCTCCGTGACCGTGGTTGACGTTTGAGTTTCCTCGCCGGCGTTGACACCGGCCGAGCCCGAATCGATGTCCGAATGAGCGTGCCGCCGGGCCCGCGCGCCGAACCCCAGCAACTGCAGGCTGGCAAGCGTGCAGACCAGGCCGCTCTGGCTCAGGGGGTCCCAACCAGTGAGCTCTTCCCACTTGTGCAGCCGGTAGGCGACGGTGTTCGCGTGCACCGACAGTTTGCTCCCGGCACCTGACTGGGAGAACCCGGCGTCGACGAAGGCCTCGATCGTTTGGGCGATCGTCGGGTTGCGCTGCGCCGCCTCCAGTCCGCGCGCCAGCACCGCGCGCAGCCGGTCCTGGGATTCCATGAGCGTGACCGCGAACCACGCCGAGTCGTAATTCAAGGTCAGGCCTTCATCGGCCAGGACCAGGGCGCGCTCAGCGTCACCGATGCTCAGGCGCGCACCGGCCAGGGTCAGCCGCTTGTGGCCGACGCCGATGGCGACATGAGGGTGGTGGCTGCGGGCGATGCGCTCCAGTGAAGCCACGTCGGGTCCCTGGGTCAGGACCACCATTCCCCGCCGCTCGTGCCGGCAGTAAACACCAGGGCCCGCGGCTTCGAAGTCGTGCTCGAGGCGCGAGATGTCCTCCTCGCCCTCCGGCACCCCCCGGAGCACCAGCGCCACAAACGCGGCTTCCGGCTTGAGGCCGACCGCGCGGGCAAGCTCCTGGGCCTGGTTGGAGGAGATGTCGCCGTAGAGCAGGAGGTCGAGGAACTGCTTGCGGATGGTCAGAGCCAGCTGTTCGCGTCCGCCGGTGGCGTCCCGGTGGGCGGCCATGATCGCGTGGGTCAGCTGTTCGGCCCAGGTCCAGACCGTGGTCGCCGCGCTCACCAGCATCGTCGCGGCATCGCGCTCGTCATCCCCGACGGTGCTGGCGATCGCCTTCCAGAGTTCGCGGCAGGTGACCTGGAAAGCCTGGACGATGTCCTCGACGGCCATCCCCTGCGTCGCGCGGCGGTGCCCGAGCCGGGCGCCCTCGACCAGCTCTGACGACAGGGGCCCCCGGTGTTCGGCGACCCCGATCAACATCAGCTCCAGGTCGGCACGCACGGCGTCCGCGAGGTCCTCGCGGGGGAAGCGGGCCAGGCGGTATGCAGGGACCTCGGCCTGGATGCTCGAGACCACGTTTTCGGTCAGGGCCTGGAGGCGGCTGGCGACGCTGCGGCAGATGTTGGCGACGGGTTCCCAGCCTGGCGGCGGCTCCAGCGTCTCCCAGGCGGCCGCCGGGGCGGGGAGCGAAGCGTTGAGCTCGGTGCTCAAGACCACCGCCTTTTCGTGATACTCACGAAATGAACGGCCGGATATTGGCGATGTAGAGAAATTCGTGCGATCTGCCGTTCCAAAGTTGTGCTAGCATACCAACCCGCTGGGCGACCAGTAGTGGGAAGGCTGCGAAGACAGTGGGGTTGTTTTAGTGGGTTTGGGTCGGGGGACCTGGGGGTTTCGAGCTCGCATCGGCGCGCAAGGACGGGTCAGGCGCGCGGCACTGCCGGCGGCCCTCGCGCTGACTTCCCTCATCCTCACCACCACAACGGTGGCCCTGGGGGCACCGTTGCGTCCCGGGGGTGACGTCGTCATCAAGGTGCTGTCCAACCGTGCTGACCTCGTCTCTGGCGGCGACGCTCTCGTGCAGGTCCTGTTGCCGGCCGGGGTCGACCCCGCCGGGGCCAAGATCGAGGTGGACGGGCGCGACGTGACCAGCGCTTTCGCTGCGGACCGGCTGCCCGGGTTGCTCACCGGCATCCCGACGCCAAACAACACCGGGATCGCACCTGGCACCAATTCACTTCTCGGCACCTTGCGCGGGCTCAAGGTTGGAGAAAACGTCATTCGTGCCATTCTCTCCGACGGTTACGGCGCGCGTATCACCGTCACCAACCACCCGATCGGCGGCCCGGTTTTCTCCGGCCCGCAGGTGCAGCCCTGGATCTGCACCACCAGCGCCAACGCGCTGGGTGCGCCGACCGATGCGCAGTGCAACGCCCCGACAACGTACACATATAAGTACAAGGACGCGACGACCGGCCAGATGAATACCTACGATCCCAACAGCCCGCCGTCTTCGGGACAGGTCGCAACCACCACGACCGACCAGGGCAACACCGTGCCGTACATCGTGCGCGACGAGCGCGGCGTCATCGATCGAGGCATCTACGACATCGCCGTCCTTGATGACCCCAGCAAGCCATGGACCCCGTGGACTCCTCAGCCGGGCTGGAACCACAAGCTCGGTTTCACCTTCGGCGCCTCCTGCGCGCCGGGCCACAGCCAGGGCAGCGCTGCCAGCGCGACCGACGACCTGTTCCTCTCCCGGGGCTACATGAAGGCGGTGTCCACGCTCAACGTAAACGGCACCTCGTGCAATGGCATCACCCAGGCCGAGTCGCTGATGATGATCAAGGAGCACATCGTCGAGGCTTACGGCCCGATCCGTTTCACAATGGGCGACGGCTGCTCGGGTGGGGCGGAGGCCCAGCACAACATCGCCGACATGTACCCGGGGCTCCTCGACGGCATCAGGCCGGAATGCGACTTCCCTGACTTCTTCACCCCGGCCATCTGGGAGAAGTACGACTGCCAGTTGTTCACGGCCTACTTCAATGCGGCAGCGGCGATGTGGCCGGCGTTGGACCAGGCCGCGGTGACCGGCGGTCCATTGACGCCGGGCGACTGCGCCGAGCAAACAGTGTTCAATGCGGGCGGCATCGGCGGCGCGGCGGATGACTGGCAGCCTGACGGTATCGGCTGCAATGCGGACGGTCCCTGGAAGTGGAATGCGACCACCAACCCTCACGGCACTCGCTGCACGCTGCAGGACTACAACGTCAATGCGCTTGGCACGCGCGCAGCCGACGGTTACGCCAACCGACCCATCGACAACGTGGGTGTCGAATGGGGACTGCAGGCACTCAAGGACGGCACGATATCCGCCGCGCAGTTCGTCGACCTCAACTCCAAGATCGGCGACCTCGACATCAACTTCCAACCACAGCCGCAGCGGGCCCAGGGCGACCTCGCCGGGATCATCCACATGTACCAAACAGCCCAGATTTCGTACACCGCCAACTGGGCGAAGATCCCGGAGATCGACGCGCGAGCGGATGACAGCTACGACGAGCACTCCAACGTCATGCGCGCCATCGACCGCGCCCGTATCGACCAGGCTGTTGGAAGCCACGCCAGCCAGGTTTTCTGGACCGAACCGAGCATCGGCGCGTTTGGCGCGGCGTCCTCGCAGACCCATGCCCTGAGCTTCACGGTCATGGACGCGTGGTTGAGCAACATCGAGAAGGACACCAGCTCCAACTCACAGCAGGCCAAGGTGGTCATGGACAAGCCTGCTGAGGCGCTGGACGCGTGTGTCCAATCCGGGCAGTTCGTCAACCAGTCGCTGTGCGACGTGGTCCAGACCACGGACGTGCTCCCGGTCAACGTGGCCGGGGCACCGACTGCCAGCAATGTGCTGAAGTGCCAGTTGAAGCCGCTCGACAGGGCCGACTACCCCGGCGTCACCTTCACCGACGCCCAGTGGTCCGACCTCCAAACCGCCTTCCCATCCGGGGTCTGCGACTGGACCAAGCCCGGGGTGGGCCAGCAGCCCCCGATCGGGGATTGGCTGACGTTCGCCGGCGTGGTCGGCGGCACGCCCCTGGGCGCGGCGCCGCTGTCGGTGCCGTTCGGCCCGAGCACCGCGGCCGACCAGGGCATCCCCAACACCGGCACCGCTCCGCCGGCGCCTGGTGCCGTGCCGTTGCTGGGCGTCGTGGTGCTACTGCTCGTCGGCTTCGCCATAGTGGCGCGGCCACGGCGAAGGGAGCACTAGGAGGGTGAGGCGGTCCCTGGCGCCGTTCGGCTTCCTGGCCCTGGGGCTGACAGTCGCGTCCACCGGACCCGTGGTTGCCCTCGCCACGCCGGCGATGGCCCCGAGCAATGTCGAGATCAAGGTTCTGTCCAATCGCGCCGACCTCGTGTCGGGCGGCGACGCGCTTGTCGAGGTGCTGCTGCCTGCGGGCCAGGCGGGGGGTGGCCTCGCCGCGGATGTCGATGGACGAGACGTCAGCCGCGCATTCGCCGAGCGCCCGGCGCTGGCTGGCCGGATGGTCGGCCTTCTCGGCGGGCTGAGAGACGGGGCCAACACATTCACCGCCCGCCTGCCCGGCGGGCAGGGAGCCAGGCTGACGATCACCAGCCACCCGATCGGCGGGCCCGTGTTCGCCGGTCCTCAGGTCCAACCTTGGGTCTGTGCCACGACCGCCGCGGGCCTCGGCGACGCGGTTGACGCCCAGTGCGACACCCCACCCGTGTACACCTACTCGTACAAGTCGTCGACCACCGGCAATTTCGCGGCATATGACCCGAGCAGTCCGCCATCTGACATCGCCTCGACGACCACCGACCAGGGGGTGACCGTTCCGTATATCGTCCGCAAGGAACGCGGGGTCATCGACCGCGGCATATACGACATCGCAGTCCTCTTCGACCCCGCGAACAGCTGGACGCCGTGGAGCCCGCAGCGCGGCTGGAACCACAAGCTCGAGGTCCTGGCCGGGGTGGCCTGCGACGCAGGCCACAAACAGCTCGCCCCATCGCAGAACGTGCTGGACGACACTGCCCTGTCTCGAGGCTTCGCGGTCTTCATGAATGAGATGGACGACAACACCCAGGACTGCAACGGTGTGGTTGAGGCCGAGGCCATGATGATGACCAAGGAGCATTTCATAGAGGCATACGGCGAGCTGCGCTACACCATCGGCCAGGGTTGCTCCGGTGGCTCGATGACCCAGCACATGATCGCGGCCAACTACCCGGGTCTGTACGACGGCATCATGCCTGCCTGCAGCTTCCCGGACATGATGACCACCTACCAGGAGATGGCCGACTGCAAGCTTCTCGCCCAGTATTTCGACGTGACCTCGCCGGGGCTCTGGACCGAGCAGCAACGCGCCTGGGCATCCGGTCACGCCAGCGCCGGCACGTGCGAGTTCCAGGCCAAGGCGCGCTCCGACTCCTACGTCAGCGCCACGGGCAACAGCATCTCGCTGGCTGGTCCGACCAGCAGTGGGCCGTCATGCCACGGCAATACCTGGACTTATGACCCCGCCACCAACCCCGGCGGCACCCGTTGCGGCATCCAGGACTACCAGGTCGCGGTTTTCGGCACGAGGCCGCCGGCCTCATGGGGGCCGATCGAGCAGCAGATCGGGCGAGGGTTCGCCAACCGTCCGTACGACAACGTCGGCGTGGAGTACGGCCTCGGAGCGCTGCAGGCCGGGCAGATCGCACCTGAGCAGTTCGTCGACCTCAACGAGAAGGTGGGCGGCCTCGACATCGACGGCAACATTGGCGCCGGCCGCAGCGCCGGCGATGCCCTGGGGGTGGCCAACGCCTATCGCTCCGGACAGCTGATCAACGCCCGCCAGCTCAGTGGCGTCGCGATCATCGACATGAGGGGCTCGAGCAACTTCGAGGAGCACTTCGACTGGCACACGTACGAGTTCCGCAACCGCCTCCGCCGGGACACCGGATCCTCCGCCAACATGATCTACTGGGAAGGCCCCTGCTGCCTCGAGACATACACCCTCTTCCAGGCCCGGGCCTTCGACCTCATGGACCGCTGGCTGGGGGCCGTCGAAAAGGACACTTCGGACGCACCGGTGAGGGCCAAGCTGGTCAGGGACAAGCCGACCGACGCTGTGGACGCCTGCTGGCTCGGCGGCCAGGAGGTGACCGACCAGCAGGTCTGCGGCGCGGCGCTTCCCTACTATCGGGAGGCTCGCTTCGTCGCCGGCGGCCCCGACACCGCCGACGTGGTCCAGTGCCGGCTCAAGCCACTGCGGCGGTTGGACTACACGGGGACCGTGCCCATGACCGACGCTCAGTTCGCGCGCCTGCAGGCCGTCTTCCCGGGCGGCGTGTGCGACTACAGCCGTCCCGGTATCTCGCAGCAGTCACCTGCCGGGCCCTGGATGAGCTATGCGCAGGGCCCGGGTGGTCAGGTCCTGGGTGCACGCCCGGTCTCCGTCCCGCTGGTCCAGACGGCGGTTGCCGCCGCGACCCTGCCCAACACCGGTGCGGTCGGCCCTCCAGGGCTCCTGACGCTGGCGCTCGCGTTGCCCCTGGCGCTGCTCGCCTGGCGGCGGGCCGGCTTCGCTGCTCGGGTTGATCGTTAGCCGGCAGGCCTGAGGCCGTCCGCCCGCGCGGGGCGCTGGATGCGATAAATGCATGACATGGACCGGCCACTTCAGCTGCAAGGTCTGCGCGTCCTCGACCTGACGCGCAACCTCGCCGGGCCGTTCTGCACCCAGGTCCTTGGTGACCTCGGTGCCGACGTGGTCAAGGTGGAGCGCCCGGGTGAGGGCGACGACACGCGGGCGTGGGCACCGCCCACCTGGGACGGGGTGGCGACCGCCTTCCTGAGCGCCAACCGCAACAAGCGCAGCCTGGCGGTGGACCTTGACAGCCGGGAGGGCGCGGAGATCGTGCGTGAGCTGGCCGGGCGGGCCGACGTCCTGGTCGAAAGCTTCCGCCCCGGTTCCTTGGATCGGCGCGGCCTGGGATATGAGCGCCTCCGCGTCGGCAATCCGCGGCTGATCTACTGCTCGATCTCTGCGTATGGACAGGTTGGGCCGCTTCGCGACGAGCCCGGCTACGACCCCGTGCTCCAGGCCCACACTGGGATCATGTCCGTCACCGGTGAGCCGGACCGGCCGCCGGTGCGCCTGGGGATCTCCGCGCTCGACCTCGGCAGCGCCCTCTGGGCAACCGTTGGGGTGCTTGCGGCTGTCACCGAACGCGCACGTTCGGGTTCCGGCTCGCGGGTGGACGCCAGCCTCTACGAGACGGCTACGTGGTGGCTTTCCGGGCCCATCGCGGGGTACCTCGGCAGCGGCACGGTACCCGGGCGGCGGGGTACGGAGAATCCCTGGATCATGCCCTACGAGGTCTTTGCGACTGCTGATGACGACCTCTTCGTCGCTGCGGGGAATGACCGGATGTTCGACCAATTGACAGAGGCACTCGGGATCTCGGAGACTGCGGCAGACCCGCGCTTCGCCTCCAACCCGGCACGTGTGGAGAACCGGGTGGTCCTGCACGACATACTCGAGTCCCGCACCCGGGGGTTGACCTGTGCGGCCCTGGAGTCGGAGTTGCACCGGCGATCGGTTCCCTGCAGCCGGGTCCGCACCGTCCCCGACCTCGTCGCGGACGCTCAGCTCGGTGCCCTGGGCCTGCTCGTGCCGGTCCCCAGCGCGCGCACCCCGGGCATGCGGCAGGTCGGCGTCCCGATCAGCCGCGATGGAATCCGCCCCGCGCCCCGCCGGCCGCCACCCGAGGTGGGCGAGCACACCGACGAGATCCTGGCGGAACTGGGATATGGCCCGGACCGGGTGGCAGGGCTGCGCGCATCCGGGGTGGTCGCCTGAGGCGGTCTGGCCAAATTCGACTGAGCACTATCGTTCTCTGGTGTCTCGCGCCCCGCGGCTGCTCCTACCCGGGCTGGTTTTGGCTGTCACCGCCGGCCTCGCTCCGGTAGCCGGAGCTGAGCAGCAGCCGGCGCCGACCTCGATCCTGTTGCGCGACGTCCAGGCCTCGATCGACACCCTCACCGGCGAGGTTGGAGCCTGCCCGGCGACCGCCCCACCGCTTGGATGTTTCCAGAATGACGCCGAGGCCGAGCCCTCGATCGCCGTCGACCCTGCCAATAGGGACCACGCTATCGCCGTCTTCCACGTCGGTCGCGCCAATGACGGGGGGGCAGCCGACGACGGTTGGGCCACCACCTTCGACCAGGGTCGGACGTGGACGACCGGGCTCTTTCCCGGCCTGACGCAGGCGAGTGGCGGAAGCCTGCAGAGGGTGAGCGACCCGCGCGTTGTCTTCGGTCCGCGTGGAGTCGCGTACGCGACGGCCCAGCCGTATAACAACGACGTGGCGCCGGCCGCCTCGGCGGTTGTGAGCATGACCTCGACCGATGGAGGGCTCCACTGGGCCCAGCCGGTGACCGTGGTCCAGGACAGCATCTCCCAGAACATCAGCCAGTCCGACGCCTACCTCCTCAACCACGGCTTCGACCAGCCCGACCTGGCTGTCGATATGAGCAACGCGCCGGGCCACCACCTCGGTCGCATCTACCTGGCCTGGGTTCGGCTGACGCTGGTGGACTTCGCCTATGCCGCCTACTCCGACGATGGCGGCACGACGTGGCAGAAGGGCCTGTCCGGGCAGGGGTTCACCGTCTTCACCGGGAACGTGCCGCTCTATCCGCGACCGTTGGTCCTGGCCAATGGCGACCTCGCCGTGATGGCCTGGAATGCGAACGCGGTCGTCCCCGGGCCCACCAATGTCGGCGACCCCGGGCCGCTGGTCGATGCCAACCCCTGTCAGACGGCGCTGACCAACCAGACCGGCGGTTACCAGCTATACGTTGCGGCCGGCGCGGGCGGCGTCAGCGGTGCAGCACCACTGGTTTTCGGAACCGGGTCCAATGCCGCATGTGTCGCCAACAACACCCTGCGGGGACAGCGCTCGGCAGAGAAGCAGCCGCTGTTCGCCGCCGACCCGAAGAGTGGCCGCCTATTCGTCGCATGGACCGACGCGCGCTTCAAGATGGATGGCGCCAACGACATACTGCTGACCTTTTCCGACGACCGGGGTGCCACGTGGTCGGCGCCACGACGGGTCGACCCCGGCACGGCGGGGGACAGCTCCAACCACTGGGCCGCGATGATCGACGCCGGGAAGGACGGCGTCCTTCGCCTGGCCTACCGGCAACGGCGTGAGGCTGCCAACCCCGCAGCCGATTTCTCCAACTTCAGCAACGAGGTCGACACCTTCTATGTCGAGTCGGGCGACGGCGGACTGACGTTCAGCACCCCGCTCAAGGTCAGCACTGTGGCGAGCGACCTGCGTTTCGGCGCCTTTGACGGGGGCCAGACCAATGTCGGACAGGGAGGGGTTTTTCTCGGTGACTACGACGCGCTGGCCTCGGTCGACGGGATCACCTACATCGTGCGTGCGGAGCCTGTCAGCCTTCCTGGCGACCCCACCCCGGCGTCGCCGCCGGTGGTCCACCACCAGCGCACCTGGGTCGCGGTGCTGGGGCCGCAGTCGCCATCCACACCGAGCGCCGGGGGATCATCACAACTTCCGCCCACGTCCGCTGGTGGACCTGTGCCGTGGCTGCTGCTGGGCCTGGCTGGGATGCTGGGGCTCGTGCGAATGCGGCGTATGAAACAGGCTGTGGCCAGGTGAGCACGACGACCGAGCCCGGCCTCCTGGACCAGGCGGCGCAGGGCACCGGGGCCCATCTCTTCAACGAGATGCTGTCGGCCCCCGGTCGGCCGAGGCCCGGTTATGGTCCCCTGCTGCGCCGTCTGCGCCGTCATGACCCGGCCTCCTGGAAGCAGCGGCACGAGCAGGCGCAACGAGCATTCAAGAGCCACGGCATCACCTTCACCGTCTACCAGGGTGAGCGGGGGATCGAGAAGATCTTTCCGTTCGACCTGCTCCCGAGGGTCATCCAGGCCGGCACCTGGCGCCACCTCGAGCGCGGCCTGCAACAGAGGGTGCGGGCGCTCAACCATTTCCTCGCGGACATCTACGGCGACCGCCGCATCCTCGCCCAGAACCGCGCGCTGCACGACATCGTCATGAGTTCGGCGCAGTTTCGACGCGAGCTCTGCGGCTTCCCGGCCGCGCGCGGGGTGCACTGCAATGTCGCGGGCATCGACCTCGTGCGTGACGAGCGGGGCGTTTTCCACGTCCTCGAGGACAACCTGCGAACGCCGTCCGGGATCTCCTACGTCCTGGCCAATCGGCAGATCTTGAAGCGCGTCTTCCCCGAGCTCTTCCGTGGCTACCGGGTGCGGCCCGTCGAGAGTTATTGTCACCAGCTGCTCATCAACCTGCGGTGGCTGGCGCCGCGGGTGGAGAACCCCACGGTCGTCATCCTGTCGCCAGGCATCTACAACTCGGCATATTTCGAACACCTCTATCTCGCCAAGCAGATGGGCGTAGAGCTGGTCGAGGGCAGCGACCTGGCCGTTGACAACGACAGGCTTTTCATGCGCACCACCGAAGGCCTGAAGCAGGTGCACGTCGTCTACCGGCGCGTGGACGACGATTACATCGACCCGATCTTCGGCCGGCGCGACTCGATCCTGGGGGTCGCCGGGCTGGTCAACGCCTGCCGGGCGGGCGGGGTGGCGGTCGCCAACGCCTTTGGCAACGGGGTCGCCGACGACAAGGCCGTCTACGCGTTCGTGCCGGAGATGATCCGGTACTACCTGGGCGAGGACGCGATATTGCCGAATGTACCGACGTTCCTGTGCTCCGACGAAAAGCAGCGCGCGCACGTTCTCGACCATCTCCCGGAGATGGTGGTGAAGAAGGTCTCGGAATCCGGCGGCTACGGCATGTTGATCGGCCCTGCCGCCTCGGCCGAGCAGCTGGAGACCTTCCGGCGCCGGATCATCAGCCGTCCGCGCGACTACATCGGGCAACCGGTCGTGCCGCTGTCGGTCCTGCCGGCCTTTGACGGGCAGACGCTGGTGCCACGCCACCAGGACCTGCGGCCATTCGTCCTCTGCGGCGACGAGATCACCGTGACCCCCGGGGGCCTCACCCGCGTGGCGCTGCGGGACGGCTCGCTCGTCGTGAACAGTTCGCAGGGCGGCGGCAGCCGGGACACCTGGGTGCTGGCGGCGCAGGGCGAGGAGCCCGACGATGCTTAGCCGGGCGGCGGAGAGCCTCTACCACCTGGGCCGGCAGCTGCAGCGCGCCGACCACACCGCTCGCTGGCTGGACGTTCACCACGGTCTCTGGTTGGATCGCACGGCCGGACCGAACGCCAGGTTCTGGCCCGACTTCGTGACGATGCTGGGCTTTCGCAGGCCCGCGCGCCTGACCCCGGCGGAAGCCACCGCCCTCGTCCTGTCGGACCTGTCCGGGCCTTCGGTTCGCAACGCCCTGTCCTCGGCCCGGCGCGCCGCGCTGGCGTTCCGCCCTTCGCTCTCCACCGAGGTTTACGAACAGGTCAACGTCGTCTACTGGCAGTTGGAAGAGGCCGACCGCAAGCAGGACCTCCACGGCACCCTGTCGCGGGTCCAGCTCGGCGTCCAACTGGCGTTTGGCCTGATCGAGGAAACCATGGCCCACGACGAGGCCTGGGATTTCGTGCTCCTGGGCAAATACCTGCAGCGCGCGGCCGCGGTCAACACCCTGCTCATGACCAAGCTGCCGGCGTTGGCCCGGGGCGGCGACGACCCCGTGGAATCTGCCGCGGTGCTGAAGTGCGCCCTCGCCTTCGAGTCCTACCGCCAGCGGTACTCGGCACCGGTCACCCCCGCGGGCATCGCAACCTTCCTGCTCCTCGACCGGACATTCCCCCGCTCGAGCGGTTTCTGTGTGCGCCGCGCCGCGGAGGCGATCGAACGAATCGACGGGCCGGGGCACCGCTCGCGCCCAAGGCGCCTGATCGGCGAGCTGGCCGCTCTCTTTGATGGCGCCGACCAGGCCGAGGTCGCCGCGGCGCCCGAGGTTTTCGGCTCGGCATTTGCGGCGCTCGTCCGGCGCGTCGACGAATCGCTTGCGGGCACCTATTTCCACCCGAGCCGGATCGCGGCGGCGGGAACCGCCGAATTCACCGTCTGGGCCATGCCGCAGCAGCAACAGTAGATGCGCCTCCACGTCACGCATACCACGCGGTTCATCTACTCCGCCAAGGTCGTCGAGACGTACATGGAGTTGCGTGTCAGGCCGCGCGACGACGCCCGGCAGCGGTGCCTCAATTTCGACCTGAAGATCGAGCCCCGCAGCCGCGTCGCGAGCTATAGGGATGGGTTCCAGAACTGGGTTCATTACCTCAACCACCTCGCCCCACACGAGCGCGTGGTCTGCACCAGCCGCTCACTGGTGGAGACCGGTGTGCCCGGGGCCGACGTGGTCGACGGCTTTCCCGACGATTTCCTGCAATTCCGGTCGCCGGTGGAAAATGTTGCCGGCGTCCGCCGTATCGCCGAGCGGCTGCGCCCCGCGGAGCCGGAGTCCGCGGCCCATGTCGAGGCGGCGCTCGACGCCCTCGCGATCGACATCAACGCCCGGTTCGAGTACGAGCCGGAGACGACGGACGTATACACCGGCGTGGCGGAGGTACTGAAGCTGCGCCGCGGCGTTTGCCAGGACTTCGCGCACCTTTACGTGGCCGTCGGCCGGGCCATGGGCATTCCGACGCGCTACGTCAGCGGCTACATCGTCCCGGGCGGCATCCTGCGGGGCGCGGCGGCCTCGCACGCGTGGGCCGAGGCATGGATCCCGGGCCGCGGGTGGATCGGCTACGACCCCACGAACCCGATCAGGGTCGGGCCGCAACACATCGCCGTCGCGGTGGGTCGTGACTACCACGATGTCGCCCCGACTAGAGGCGTCTACAAGGGGCGGTCCGGGGAGAAGATGGAGGTCGAGGTCAACATCGAGCAGGCCGCCGGTGCGAACACATTATTCTGAAGTAGGGCGCAGCGGCACGGGCCCGGAGGATTGAGCATGGCAATAGCGACTGATTTCAACCAGAGAAACATCGACGACTTCCACGCCAAAGAGGGTCGGGGAGTGGGGCCGTGGGGGGACAACCTCCTGCTCCTGACGTCGAAGGGCGCCGCGACAGCCCGGGACATCACGACGCCGCTTGTCCACCGACGGCGTGGCGACGACTATGTGGTCGTGGCCTCGAAGGGTGGAGCACCGAGCGACCCCGCCTGGTTGAGCAATGTGCGTGCCAACCCGGAGGTGGAAGCCGAGGTGGCAGGCGACGCGGGTGTCGACCGCTTCACCGCCCAGGCTCGCGTCGTCGCGAGCGGACCCGAGCGCGACGAACTGTACTCATACATGACCGAGGTCTGGCCCGCGTTCGCGGACTACGAAGCGAAGACCGACCGCACGATACCGGTGGTGGTCCTCACGCGGGTACGTTGACCTTCTGAGGCGGTTTCGGCGAATAGCCCACGCCGGCGCGCTTGGCGATGTACATGACGTGGTCGGCGTGGCGCAGCAGGCTGTCCCCGTCGAGGCCATGTTCGGGATAGATCGCAATCCCGATTGACACCCCCGTGGCAATCGAGTTGCCCTGGATTACGAAGGGTTTCGACATCGCCGAGATGACCTTGTCGGCGATGCGCTCTGCGCCCTCGGCATCTCGAACATCCGCCGGCAGGATGACGAACTCGTCACCCCCCAGGCGCGCGATGGTGTCGACGGTGCGCAGCGCCCCGGTCATGCGGTCGCTCAGCTCGCGGAGCAGCCCGTCGCCCACTTCATGACCGAGTTGGTCGTTCACCTCTTTGAAGTGGTTGAAGTCGAGCATCAGGACGGCCATGCCGTGCTTGTTTCTCCTGGCGAGGGCCAACGCCTGCGTTACGCGGTCCTGCAGCAGGGCGCGGTTGGGCAGCCCCGTGAGGCGATCGTGCATGGCGTCGTGCTCGAGTGCGTCATTCCTGGCCTTCTGGTCGGTGATATCGCGAATGGTGACGATGAACACCTTGCGCCCGTCCTGCTCCGTCTCGCCGGCGCTGTATTCGATGGGAAAACGCTCGAGGTTGGCGCGGATGCCGATGGTCTCCCGGGCGCCAGAGCCCAGGCCGTCGTCGACGTGGCGCATGCGAGCCACGAGGTAAGCACCGAACTCGTGTTGTCCCTCGCTGGTTATCAGCATGCTTATGGGCTTACCGGCCAGGGCGATGGCGTCCCGGCCGAACATCTCCCGGGCCGCACGGTTGACCGAGCGAATGGTTCCGTCGACATCAATCGTGACCACCGCCTCGGCGGTGTTCTCCAGCACGGAGTGGATCCAGGCCTCGCGCACCTCGGCCAGCCGGTGGTCCTCGAGGATGACGGCCTGTTGCGACCTCATGACGGACACCACCCGGAAGACGCACACGGCAACGATCGCGATCAGCGAGGTCAGCACGGCGTCGCGCACGCCCTCCGCGAGGTTCAGCGGCTCGGAGGCGTTGGGGATGCTGAAATCGACCCCGATGATCACAACGGTCGAAATCAGCTCGAGCCGGTTCCCGTAAAGGGCCACGAACAGAACCACCACGTAGGCGATCGGGAGGGTGAAGAACTCCGCCTCATGGCTCAAGGGGTGTCCGATCAGCAGCGGGCTGATGGACCCGAGGAGGGCCACGGTCTCGACCCACCGAGGGACGCGTCCCCACGGGATGACGTCCAGGAAGAAGGGTACCGAGGTCGCAAACGCCACCGAGAGGTAGGCGACCGGGTTGCTGAACGGCGTCCCGGAGGAGGGCAGCCCTGACAGCCCCAGTGCCAGCGCTGCCGGTATCGGGCGGGCCAATCGAGGCAGCGCCAGCCAGGGAGCACGCCACGCACCGGACAGGATCAGGACCGCGCTCAGCGCGAGCGCGAGCAGGCGCACAGCGGTAACGTTCGCGAGGTTGTTGAGTGAGATGGCCAGGACCGAGGCGCCGATGAAGGGCGTGGCTCGAAGCAGCAGGTCCGGCGTGCTGAACGGGCCCTCGGTTCGTATTGGCTTGGAGGATTTCATGGCCCTTCTTCACTCCAGCATGCGCGCCCAGCGGTCATAACGGGGGTAATAGGCGCAGAGTCGACCGCGCCTAGGGTCGGCTCCCGCGGGCGGGCGCCCCGAAGAAAGCAGCCATCAGGCGCCTTCGGCCTCGGCTCGAGCGACCGGTTGGACGGCCCCCGTGCGGGTCCGAATCTTGGCCACGTCTGGCCCAAAGAGCCAACGAGAAATGATCACCTTCATGACCTCTACCGAGCCTCCCGAGAGCTTGGTCTGGCGTGCATCGGCATATGCCCGCGCGATTGGGTACTCCCACATGTATCCCCATCCCCCGAAGAGCTGAAGGCACTCATCCACGACCTTGCAATGCAACTCCACGGCGTTGAGCTTCACGATCGCCGCGTCGACATCTGCCAGCTGGTTGACAAGGTGAAGCTCGATGCAGCGGTCCACGAGCACACGCTGGGCCAGGGTGGCGGCGAGATTCTCGGCCATTTGGAACTGAGTGTTCTGGTACGTCGCAAGCGACTTTCCGAAAACCTGTCTCTGGGTGACATAGTCGACCGTCCAGCGAATTGCCGCCTCTGCGACAGCAACGGACCGCAACGCCTGGAGAAGCCGTTCTTGCTTCAGTTCCTGCATCAGCTGCCGGAAGCCGCCGCCGACCTCGCCGAGGACGTTGGTCGCCGGGATATGGACGTCGTCAAAGAAGAGCTCACAGTTGTCCTGCGCCTTCAGGCCGATCTTGTCGAGCGGCCGGCCTCGGCTGAACCCCGGCCGGTCACCCTCGACCAGGAACAGGGTTAGCCCCTTCGCTCTGCTCCCCGGGTTGGTCTGAGCGGCGACGATGACCAGGTCGGCCAGCTGACCGTTGGAGATGAAGACCTTCTGCCCGTGCAGGACATACTCGTCGCCCACCCTGCGGGCTACGGTCTGGATCCCCTGGACGTCGCTGCCGCCGGAGGGCTCCGACATGGCCAGCGCGCCGATCGCCTCCCCTCGCGCCATCTTTGGGAGCCAGGTGGCCTTCTGTTCGTCGGTGCCGTAGTGGACCAGGTAGGGCGCCACGATGTCGGAGTGCAGGTGGAAATAGGGGCCAGACGCGCCCGAAGCGGCCATCTCCTCGGCGACGATTACGCTGTAAAGGAAGCCCGCGCCCAGGCCGCCGTACTCCGTGGGCACGTCGCAGCAGAGAAGGCCCTTGGACCCCGCCAATTGCCAGAGCTCGCGGGGCACGACCCCGTCGCGCTCCCAATCCGCGTGATACGGCAGGATCTCCTCCTGGATGAAACGCCGCACGGAGGACCTGAACAGGTCGTGATCGATCGAGAAGAGCTGCCGGGGGATCACGAGGGTGGCCGCAAGCCAATCTTGACTGCGCGCATAATGCTGATAATAATAGGGGTAGTTAGACGAGGTGGCAACCTGCCCGCCCAAGGGTGGTGAGAACCTGGTCAAGCCTCATGAAGGAATTCGAGCTTGCCTCTGAGCACGATTGACCCGGCCACCAGCGCACTGCTCGTTCTCGACTTCATCAACGAGATTGTCGAGCCCGATGGAGTTCGGTACCCATTCTTCCGGGACCAGCTCTTGGCCCGCAACACCGTCGAGAACATGGCGCTCGCGGTTGATCACGCGCGGGAGCGAGGTCTGCAGGTGATCTTCGTCGGCGTCGGGTGGCGGGCCGGCTATCCAGACCAGAGCCCAACGCCACAGATGGCCGCCGCGCGGAAACTGGGCGGGTTCGCGGACGGGAGCTGGGGCTGTGAAGTGAGCGCTCGGTTGGCGCCGCGCGAGGACGAGGTGGTTGTCAGGAAACGCGGGGTCAGCGCTTTCAACGGCACGGAGCTTCAGCGATACCTCACGGTGCAACGCATCTCGACCCTCGCTCTTGGCGGTATAGCGACCAACTGGGTGGTCGAGTCCACCGCGCGGGACGCGTCGGACCTGGGCTATGAACCGGTCGTCCTCGAGGATTGCTGTGCGAGCTTCACGGCCGAAATGCACGAGTTCTCGGTAACCAACATCCTGCCCGTGGTTGGCCGTGTCTCATCTGTCCACGAGTTCAGCGAGGCGATCTCCAGCCATTCGGAGAAGGGCGCCGGCTCGGAGCGGTCCAATGCCCTTCTTTGATACTGGCCCGGGACGGGTCGTGGACCGCGCCGGGATGGCGCTTGCGCGCCCGTCCGTGCTGCGTCAGTTGCGCCACCTGCCCTCGCTGCCATCCTGGTTCCGCAGGCGGTATGCCCCGACGATGGGCTCCTGGCGGGTCGTCGAGCCGCGGGTGCCGGGGCCGCTGGCGTCGGGTCCCGGGATTCGACGCGACACCCGGGTCGAGGACGAAGCCTTTGCGCGGGTGCCGCTGCAAGACCTCCGGGTCCAGCATCCCTGGCTCGCGGGATACACCCTGCAGCACATGTGGAGCGTCGCCCTGGGCGTCAGTCCCCGCCTCCAGCGAGCGTCTCGCAGGTCACAGGCCACATCCGCAACCAGGCCCGCCGAGGCCGCGAGGGCCGGACCGGCGGTCGCCGATCTCAACGCGGCCGTGACCTCCAGGGCCGCAGACCTTGGCATCAGCGCGATCGGCATCGCGGCATACGACCCCCGGTATACCTTCCTGGAGCATGCCGCTGAGTGCGCGACCCTTGGCGACCGAGTGATTGTGTGTCTCCTCGAGCAAAACCACGAATCAACCCAGACGATCCCCAGCACTCGCGCCGAGCGCGGCGCCCTGTCGGCGTACGCGAAACTGATGGACCTGGCCTCCGACCTGGCCGAGTACCTGCACGGCCTGGGCTACATGGCCGCCGCCGAGCCGCTCGGCGGGCGCGGAATAGCGATTCAGTACGCAGTCGCGGCCGGGCTGGGCCAGCTCGGGTTGAACGGTCAGCTGCTGACGCCCGTCGCCGGCTCGCGTTGCCGGATCAGCCTGATCCAGACCAACGCGCCACTGGTTTGCGGAGAACCGAAGGATTTCGGCGTGCCGCGCCTCTGCGACGCGTGCCAGGTTTGCGTGAAGCGATGCCCGGTTGGCGCCATCCCCGGCAGCAGGACCATGTACCGGGGCGTCGAGAAATCCAAGATCAACACCGTACGCTGCTGGCCGGTCGTGGCCCAGGCCCACGGGTGCGCGATATGCATGAAGGTGTGCCCGGTGCAGAAGTACGGGTTGCAGCCCGTGCTGGATGAGTTCGGTCGTACCGGAGAGGTCCTCGGCAAGGGCACCGACGCCCTCGAGGGATTTGACTGGATCGACGGTGACCACTACGGACCGGGCAGCCGCCCGAAGCTGCGGCCCGCGTTCACTCAGCCTTCGGACTTCCCCCTCGTGGTGGAGCGAGACCACAACCAGGCCCCCTGAGCCCGCCTGTCTTGGCAAAGACCGCTGACTCGCTTATCATACGGATTATTATCAGAGATCTTCCCTCCGACGCAGCATGCCACCGGGAGGCCCAGGGTCGGTGACGGCCACCTCCGAGGCTGTCGATGCCGGCCCTGGGCCTCTCGATGGCCTGACCGTGATCGATGCTGGGCAGCTCTTCGCGGCACCGATGATCGCGACGATGTACGGCGATTTCGGCGCCAATGTCATCAAGGTCGAACATCCTCGGGGCGACTCACTGAGGACCACCGGGTACCTCAAGGAAGGGCTCGGGATCTGGTGGAAGGTCGTCTCCCGGAACAAGCGATGCGTGACGCTGGACCTGAGCCAGCCGGCCGGCGCCGAGGTCTTCAAGCGCCTTGTCGCGACGGCCGACCTGGTCATCGAGGGGTTCCGGCCTGGAACGATGGAGCGGTGGGGCCTGGGTTGGGATGTCCTGCATGAGATCAACCCGCGGATGATCATGGTCCGGGTGTCGGGGTTTGGCCAGACCGGCCCCTACTCCGCCCGCCCCGGCTTCGGCACGCTCGCGGAGGCCATGAGCGGTTTCGCTCACCTGGTGGGCCAGCCTGACGGCCCGCCGACTCTGCCGCCATTCGGCCTCGGCGACGGCGTCGCCGCGCAGGTCGGGTTGTGGGCGAGCATGTTCGCCCTCTATCACCGAGATCACGGCGACGGCCAGGGCCAGGTTGTCGACCTGTCTCTGTACGAGCCCCTCATGTTCCTGGTCGGGCCCCTGGGCAGCTACCTGGACCAGTTGGGGATCAACGGCAGTCGTACGGGTAGCCAGACACCACTTAATGCGCCTCGGAACCTCTACCAGACGAATGAGGGCAAATGGGTTGCGATTGCCGCGACCGGACTCAACGTACCGGGAAGGGTCATGGAGCTCGTCGGGCACCCGGAGCTGGTGGCGGAGCCGTGGTTCCGCAGCGCGCGCGGGCGCGCCGAGCACACGGACCTGCTCGATTCGTTCATCGCCCCGTGGGTCGCCGAACGGACGACGGCGGAGGTTGTGAAGGCTTGCGAGGAGATAGGAGCGGCAATTGCGCCGGTCTACGATGCGGCTGATTTGATGGCGGACCCCCAGGTCCGCTACCGGACCTATGAATCGGTGCCCGACCCCGACTTCGGTCCGATGGAGATGCAGGGTGTCCTGGCTCAGCTCTCTGCGACCCCGGGATCGATTCGTTGGAGCGGCCCTGGCCTTGGCGCCCACAACGACGAGGTGTACACGGCTGAGCTAGGAATGACATCGGCAGAACTCCAGAGCCTGCGCGAGCAGGGCGTGGTCTAGCAGGTCATGCGGAAAGCGAGAAACGGCACGGTCAGGATCGGCTGCGGAAGCCCTGATGCTGAGGCGCGACTGAACATGGGCATCGACCTGGCGGCCCACGGCGACCTGGACTACCTCGCCATGGACACCCTGTCGGAACGAACCCTGCCGGCGGCGCAGATGAGGCGGCGAAAGGATCCCAACGCCGGCTTTGACAGCCGCGCGAACGTGATGTTCTCCGACCTCCTCTCCACGTGCGTGGAGAAGGGAATAACCATGGTCGGCAACATGGGCGGCGCGAATCCCGCGGGCGCCTTCGGCCTGGCAATGGAGATGGCCGGCGCAGCCGGGCACAAGGGCCTGCGTATTGCGTTGATCACGGGCGACGACGTCATGGACCAGGTCAAGCGACTCGACCCGATCCTGGTCAATACCGGCGCCCCTCTCAGTAGCGTCTGGGGCGAGGTCGTGTCGGCCAACGCGTACATAGGCGCGGACCCGATAGTCGCCGCGCTGGAGGACGGGGCCGACCTGGTGATCGGAGGTCGCATCGCGGATCCTTCGCTCTTTCTCGCGCCGCTGATGTTCGAGTTCGGCTGGGCCGACAACGATTGGCCCCGGCTGGGTGCGGGCCAGATGGTCGGGCACCTCCTTGAATGCGGCCACCACGCGACAGGCGGCAACATGGCCGACCCCCCCTACCGCGTAATCCCCGGTTTGACGCACCTGGGCATGCCCATGGGCGAGGTCCAGGCCAACGGTGACTGGGTGATGACGAAGCTCCCGACAGCCGGAGGCGTCGTGGACGTCCTGAACTGCAAGGCCCAGCTGTTCCACGAGGTGCACGACCCAGCGAACTACCTCACCCCGGACGTGACCGCGGATTTCAGCCAGGTCGTGTTCAACCAGGTTGCGAAGGACCGCGTCTTTGGCACCGGGGCCGGGGGGACGGCGCGCCCGGAGAACCTGAAGGTGCTGATCGGGGTCATGGAGGGTTACATCGGGGAGGGTGAGATGACGTTTGCCGGGCCCGGCGCCTACACCCGGGCCGAATTGGCCCGCGAGGTGATCCGGGAGCGGATTGCCGAGGACAACCCCGCCCTCGACGAGGTGCGCATCGACTTCATAGGCGTCAACTCGACCTTCGGCCCCAGTGCGCCGGCGGCATCGGGCGATTCGCCCGAGGTGCGCCTGAGGTTCGCGGGCCGCACGCGGGACCGGGCGGCAGCCGAGTGGGTCACCCAGGAGGTCCACTCGCTGTTCTTCAGCGTGGCCTCAGGGGGCGGGATGCGCCGGGACGTTCGCGAGGTCCTGGGAATGTACACAACTTATATGCCGCGTTCCGAGCTCTCCTTGCAGGTTCATGTCGAGGAGGTGGGCAAATGAAGGTGCAACTGCGAGAAATCGCATTCGCCCGTTCGGGCGACAAGGGCGACGTGTGCAGCATTGGCGTGGTTCCCTACCGGGAATCGGACATCGACACGCTGCGCGCCCAGCTGACAGTCGAGTGCGTTCGGGACCTCTTCGGCCCCCTGGTCAAGGGCGAGATACGACGGTACGAGTTCCACGGCATCAGGGCGCTCAATTTCGTCATGGACCAGGCCATCGGAGGGGGAGTATCGCGGTCCCTGAACCTCGATGTCCACGGCAAGAACTACGCGATGTTGATGCTCAGCGTGGGCATCGATGTCGATGCAGATTGGATCCCCATCCACACCCAAGCGACGGAGGTTGCCCTATGGCGGTGAGCACAAGCCCAAAACGAGGCGCGAAGTTGGACGAGGTCCGCACGATCGCACCGTCTGGAGCCATTGGAGCGGGCTTTGATGAAGCCGCCTTCTGGAACATGATGGAACGGGAGCGCCCGCAGTTCATCGGCTGCGACTCAGGGTCGACTGACCCGGGTCCGTTCGCGCTCGGATCCGGTACATCGCATTGGGGTCGGATCGCGTACAAGCGTGACCTGCGAATCATGATGGCGGCTGCGCTCAAGTACGATGTGCCGCTGCTGATCGGCTCTGCCGGCACAGCCGGCGCCGATCCCAACCTCGCCTGGCTCCGGGACATCGCGCTGGAGATCGCTCGCGAGGACGGCCACCATTTCAAGCTCGCGCTCATTCATGCGGAACAGGATCGCGACTACCTGAAGCGCCGGCTCCGTGAGGGCCGCATCAAGCCACTGAAGCCGGTGATGGAAATCTCCGAGGAACTGATCGACCGGTGCGCCCATATCGTCGGCATGATGGGCATCGAGCCTTTCCTCGCAGCGCTGGAAGGTGGCGCGCAGGTGGTGCTGGCCGGGCGCGCCAGCGACACGTCGATCTTTTCGGCGATCCCGATCCGCGAGGGATTGCCCCCCGGCCTGGTCTGGCATGCGGCCAAGGTTCTCGAATGTGGTGGCGCATCCGCGGTGCGGACAACCGCTGCCGGCCTGGACGGGATGTTCGCGCGGATCACCAAGGACTACATCGAATTCGAGCCGGTCAACCCGTTGCTCGAGTGTTCCCCCGTGAGCGTGGCAGCCCACACCCTGTACGAGAACCGCAGCCCCAGCGCGCTGGTGGAGCCATCCGGGACGCTGGACGTCTCCGATGCGGTCTACGAGGCGGTCAACGACAGGGTCGTGCGCGTCCGCGGCAGCCGTTTCATCCCGGCTGCCGACTACACGATCAAGCTGGAGGGTGCCGAGCAGATCGGCTATCAGACCTTCGTGATCGGAGGCATTCGCGACCCCGGCATCCTGCGCCAGTTCGACTCCTGGCTGGCCGAGGTCAAGGAACGCGCGGCGCGCAGGGTCAATGACATCTTCTCGGGGAACGCCCCCGAGTACCAGGTCAATTTCCGGGTTTACGGCCGCGATGGCGTGCTGGGTGACATGGAGCCCGTGAACCGCCTCGAAGGGCATGAGGCCTGTGTCTTGATCGAGGCGGTCGCCCCCGCCCAGGACCAGGCCTCGGCCATCGTGCATGCCTATGCCCACATCGCTCTGCACCACCCGATTCCGCAATGGTCGGGATTGATCACGACGCTGGCTTACCCCTACGCGCCGTCATCGATTGAACGCGGCGCAATTTACCGCTTCAACCTGAACCACGTCGTGTTGCCGGACAACCCACTTGAAATGTTCCCGATCGAATTCGCGGACGTCTGAGGGATGCAAAATGAGCAAATTAGGTGACATCACGAAGCTGATCAGGAGCAAGAACGCTGGGCCGTTCCTGATCACCTTCGACGTGCTGTTCGAGGACACCGCTACATACACGCGAGTACGAGACTCCGGGGCCCTGACAGCGGAGACCTTCGCGCGGATGTACCGCACCCCGATAGGCGATGTCGAGTTCTCGACCTATGAGGCCGGGCTGGCGATAAAGGCCACCATTCCCCGGAAAATCTCCTCCGGGGACATCGGGGACCCGGACATCTATGGTGGTCAGCTCTACGGCCCGCTCGTGGACATCGAAATCCCGTGAGCGCCAGGCAGAACGACAGCGTGCGTCTTGCCTGCGGCAGTGCGTTTGGAGACGACCGGATCTCTCTCGCGGTGGATATGGCGGCGCGCGGGAACGTCAGCTACATCTGCCTCGACGGCCTGGCCGAGCGAACACTGGCCCTGGCACACCAGCGGCGAGACCCGGTCACCGGCGAGGGTTCATTCGATGTCCGGATCCCGGAGCTGACCGAAACCCTGCTGCCGGTCGCGGTTGAGAAGGGCATCACCCTGATCGCCAACATGGGTGCCGCAAACCCGGCGGCAGCAGGGAGATACGTCGCTGAGCAAGCGAGGAATAAGGGTTTGAAGGTGCGGGTCGCCGTCATCGAAGGGGACGACGTCACGTCCTGGGCGCGGGACAACGACCCCATAGTCAAGGAAACCGGACGGCCGGTATCGGAGCTGCCCGGTGCCATCATCGCGGCCAACGCCTACACCGGCGCCGACTCGATACTGGAAGCGCTGGAACAGGGAGCGACGGTCATCCTGGGCGGCCGCCTCGCGGATCCGTCACTGTACGTCGCGCCGATCGCGTACGAGCTCGGCTGGTCTCTGGACAGTTGGGACCGCATCGGCGCCGCAACCGCCGTCGGGCACCTGCTCGAGTGCGGCGGCCATGTCACCGGGGGCAACTTTGCGGATCCGCCGTACCGGGTGGTCGAGAGCTTCCAGCGGCTGAGCATGCCCCTCGCGGAGGTCAGGAAAGACGGCACCGCCGTCGTCTCCAAGCTCGCCGATACCGATGGACTGCTCAACGTCGAGACGTGCAAGGTTCAGCTGGGCTATGAGATCCACGACCCGGAGAATTACCTCACGCCCGACGTCACCGCGGATTTTCGCAATGTCACACTCACCCAGACCGCGGAGGGCGTGGCCGTCGCCGGGGCCACCGGGAGGGCGCGCCCGGAGCAACTCAAGGCGCTTGTCGCGATGGACGACGGCTTCCTCGCCGAGGCCCAGGTCTCGTTTGCCGGGCCCGGGGCCCTGGCCCGCGCGCAGCTCGCCGAGACCATCGTCAAGGGCTGGTTGGAGGAGGTCGTTGCCGGCGGCAAGGTCGCCGAGATCAAGACCGACCTGCTCGGGATCAACTCGATGCTCGGACCCGTGTCC
This sequence comes from Chloroflexota bacterium, assembly GCA_034666405.1. GTDB lineage: Bacteria > Chloroflexota > Dormibacteria > DASZGP01 > DASZGP01 > JAXDLW01. The sequence goes on from JAXDLW010000041.1 coordinate 52,227, forward strand.
GAGCCGCGGGGGGAGCCATGGGAGGTGCACCTTCGCCTCGCCGCCCGATGCCTCGACCGCCACACGGCCCAGCTGGTCGCGGAAGCAGGTCAATACATCCAGGTCTGTGGACCCGCTGCGGTTGGCGGTCACCGGATGTCCATCAAGCCGGTTGTCGGGATGTACACGTTCTTCGTCCCTCGGGAGGCGATCAAGGGATCCGTGCATTTTGTCGAAGCCTAGCCCGAGAGCTGGATTGGAGGCCTGAATGGAAATCAACCTTCGAGAGATCGCCTTCTCGCGGGCGGGCGACAAGGGCGACACCAGCAACGTGATGGTCGCGCCCTACGACGACCGCGACTACGAGTGGTTGAAGCGGAACCTGACCACGGAGTTTGTCAAGGGACGCTTTGGCCCGCTCGTCCTGGGGACGATCACGCGGTACGAACTCCCCGGCACCAGCATGCTCAACTTCGTGATGGAGGGCGCCCTGCAGGGCGGTGTCTCACGCAGCATCGGCGTCGACATGCACGGCAAGTCCCGCGCCTCGTTCATGCTCAGCCTGATGGTGCCGTGCGATCCTGGCGACCTGCCGCCAAGCGGCAGGGGTAAGCCTGGTTGATAAGGGAGCATGCCCCCGAGCTGTTGTGGACACCGTCTGAGGCCTTCCGAGACAGCACCAATATTGCGGCATACCAGCGGTGGCTGGCGGACGGTGGAGTCGGCGAATTTACCAACTACGGGGATCTATGGACCTGGTCGGTCGACCATCTCGAGGACTTCTGGGCGTCGATCTGGACCTACTTCAAAGTGGATGCTGACCCGACCTATTCGTCGGTACTGAGCGACCGGAATATGCCCGGTGCGCGATGGTTTGACGGTGCCCGGCTCAGCTATCCCGAGCACATCTTTCGCAACGCGGTTCCCGATCGTCCAGCGCTCATCTGGCGATCGGAATCAACGGCGTTGCAGACCATGGGTTGGGATGAGCTCAGGGAGGTGACCGGGGCGTTGGCGACGCGGTTGCAGGAATCGGGTGTGGGTCTAGGCGACCGTGTGGTCGCCTTCATGCCGAACATCCCCGAGACCGTGATCGCCTTCCTGGCGGTCACCAGCATCGGCGCGGTCTGGGCCACGGCATCGCCGGATTTCGGGGCCGGCAGCCTTGTCGACCGGTTTCTGCAGATCGGGCCCAAGGTCCTGTTTGCGGTCGACGGTTACCGGTACAACGGGGTCGCGCATGACAGGCGATCGGTCGTTGCCGAATTGCAGGACAGGTTGCCGACGCTCGAATTGACGGTCCTTGTGCCGAATCTTGACGGGAACGCGCCCCGTGCCACCGACCGAACCATCTCCTGGAGCGCCGCCGTGCGTGCGCCCGGGCGCCTGGAATTCCAGCGAGTGCCCTCAGATCATCCCCTCTGGGTTGTCTACACATCGGGAACCACAGGGCTGCCGAAGGCGATCGTGCACGGCCACGGTGGCGTCCTGCTGGAGCGCCTGAAGTCCGGTGGCCTGCACGGTGACGTGCGTCCTCGCGATGTCTACTTCTGGTACACGACAACCGGCTGGGTGATGTGGAACCTCAACCTATCCGCGCTGCTGAGTTGCTCGACGATCGTCCTCTACGACGGCAGTCCCTGGTACCCGGCTCGAGACGCGATGTGGGCCCTCGTGGAGCAGGCGGAGGCGACCATATTCGGGACCAGCGCAGCGTTCCTGACAGCATGCATGCGGGAGGGGCAGAAGCCGGGGGCCGACCACGATCTATCGCGGGTCCGAATGATCGGGGCAACCGCCTCGCCCCTTCCACCGGAGGGCTTCAGGTGGGTGTACGAGGCAGTGAAGCCTGACGTGTGGCTGGCGTCTTCGAGTGGAGGGACCGACGTCGCGACGGCTTTCGTCGGAGGCTGCCCGACCCTCCCGGTTTACGCCGGCGAGATCCAGTGCCGCGCGCTGGGGGTGGATGTCCAGGCCTATGACGACGAGGGGGTTGCCCTGTTCGACCAGGTTGGCGAGCTGGTCGTTCGGCAGCCGATGCCTTCGATGCCCCTCTTTCTGTGGAACGACGCGGACGGGAGCCGCTACAGAGAGAGCTATTTCAACAAATACCCCGGCATGTGGACCCACGGAGACTGGATCACCATCACCGGTCGGGGGACGGCGATGATCACCGGTCGATCGGACTCGACCATCAACAAACTCGGAGTCCGGGTCGGAACTGGCGATGTCTACTCTGCCGTGGAAGAACTGCCCGAGGTTCTTGACAGCCTGGTCGTCGAGGTGGAGACGAGGGGAAACGAGACCGAGGTCCAGCTCTTTGTCGTCCTCACCGACGGGACATCGCTTGACGAGAAGCTGCAACGGAAGATCAGGTCCGCGATAGGCGACGCCCTCTCGCCCAGGCACGTCCCGGACAGCATCCGCGCCGTCCCGGAAATTCCGCGCACGCTCAACGGTAAGAAGCTCGAGGTACCGGTCAAACGCATCCTGATGGGAACGGCCCGCGACAGTGCAGTGGCGATCGGCTCGGTCGCGAACCCCGACGCGCTCGAGTTCTTCGTAACCCTGTCGCGGCAGGACTGATGCTGCTCCACGTGGTGGCCCTTGACCTCTCTCACCTCGCCGACACCGACCGGGCTACCCTCGAGACGTCCCTTGCCACCCTTGGGGGAATGCCCGATGTGAAAGGGTTTCGCCTGGGCTGGGATGAGGAGCGCCCTCATGTGACCGCGTTCGCTGTTGTGCTCCCGGACGCGACTGCACTGGCGGCGTACCGCGAGCACCAGGTCCACCTGGCGGTCGCTCAGGCAATCCGGGATTCCGGGGCGCGGGTCACCCGGGTCGACCTGGACTGGCCGGATCCGCCGGACACCCTGGCTCTGCGTGCCGACTCGACGGCGCCGAGATGAAGCCCCCCGAGACCATCCGGGTCCTGTCCTATGTCTGCGATGGCAGGGTGGGGGCGCGCCCCGAGCTGGCCGAGGCCATTCGCGCTGGCATCGCCGATGGCGCTGACGTCGTATCAGCCCAGGGCAACGGGATGGATGCCGGGCCCTACTACCTCGGTGCCGGCGAGACAGGAGCGCCACCCACGCCCGCGAACTTCGAGGCAGCCGTTTGGGGCGCGAAGACGGCCGGCATTCCGTTCGTGATGTCTCTGGGTGGGCGGGGAGGTTCGGACAAACAACTGGAGGCCTACCTGAAGGTCTTTGATGAAATGGCCAGGGACAAGGGAAGGCCAATCCGCGCCGCGGTCATCAGCGGCGAGGTGGGCAAGGAGTTCCTCAGAGGCAAGCTGGACAGCGGCGTCGCGATGCCCCGGCTCTCACCGACACCCCGGCTCTCGGAGTGGTTGACACGGGCTGAAGTCGACGAGGCCGAAGTCATTCAAGCGCAGATGGGCCCTGAGCCGATCATGGCTGCGCTCAAGGCGTACGACGAGGGCGAGATCGACGGCGTGCTGACCGGTCGGGCCCTCGACAGCGGCATCCACATGGCATACCCCTTGCACCGGGGATTCCCCGTGGCGACCGCGGGACACATGGCCAAGATCATCGAATGCGGGTCGATGTGCTGTGATCCGCCGAACCCCTTCAGCGCGGTCATGGCGGAGATCTCGCGAAGTGGAGACATCAGTGTCTGGCCGGCGCTTACCAAATACCGGTGCACCGTGAAATCGGTTGCCTCTCACGCCGTGTACGAGCGCGAGAACCCTCACGAGGAGCGGAACCCGGGAGGCGTCCTGGATGTGAGTGAGGCGGAGTACGCGCAGGTGGACGACCGCAGCGTCCGGGTCTCCGGGGCGGCCTGGCTGCCAACGCCGTACGCGGTCAAGCTCGAAGGAGTACGGAGCCTCGGACACGAAACAGCCGTCCTCGCGGTCACCAACGATCCGACCCTCGTTGCCGGCGTTGACGCTTATGTTGCCCACATCGTGTCGGAGGCGACGGACTATGTGGTCACCAGCGGGATAGCGGCAGCCGGGACTTTCAAGATCGTGGTCCACGTCATCGGCGCGGGCGTGCTGCCAACGGGGCCCGCCGACGCGCGGCGCCCGTCGGAAGTCGGGCTCCTCGTCAGGGTCGTAGCCCCCACGCCGGAGGCCTCTCTCTACATTGCAAGCACGGTCAGGGTGCGCCTCCAGATGAGCGATTACCCGGGCCGGACGACGACCGCCGGCAACCTCGCCTTCCCGCTACAGAAGGTGTTCATGGAGCAGGGCGAGACGCATGTCTTCAACATCTGGCACCTCCTCCCCTTGGTGGATCCGACCGAGCCGTTCCCGTTCAATGTCATTGAGTTCCCGCGGCCCACGCGATGACTACCCTGCTGGACATCTCAGAAGTGCTGAGGAGCAAGAACGCCGATCCCTTCATCACCACCTGCGACATATTTGTTCGAAGCGCCGAGGACTACGCCTGGTTGAAGCGGTCTGGACTGTTGACTGCCGAGACCGTTGCCGAGCTCTATCGCATGCCCTTCGAAGCGGTGATCGGGGTCTTTTTTGTGGACGGGATCCAGGCCGTCAAGGTTTCCTTTTTCAAGACGGCCGGCGGCCGGTACATCGCCAGCGGAGACCTGGAGGATGTCGACGCAACCGGGTCCCAGCAACATGTTCCTCTGCTCCGAATCGAGGTGCCGTCGAAGCGCTCATGAACCTCGAACTCTCCGGGAGGGTAGCCATTGTCACGGGTGCCAGCCGGGGGCTCGGTCGGGCTGCCGCGGTTGCCCTGGTGGGGGAGGGGGCGAACGTCCTGGGCGTTGGTCGCGACTCGAGCGCCCTCGCCGACCTGGCCGCCGCTTGTGGGCCGAACCTGCGCACAGCTTCATGCGATGCTCGCGACAGGGCGGCTCTGGAGGAATTGCCGGCGGAGGCGATGCGCCACTTCGGCCGCCTCGACATCGTTGTGAACAACGCCGGTATAGCGCCACCGAGCAACTTCATCGACCAGGATTGGGACCTCTGGGATGAGGTTCTGGCCGTCAACCTGACCGCGCCTGCCGTCCTCTCGCGGGCATGTGCGCGTCATTTCCGGGAGCAGCAGGCCGGCAAGATCATCAATATCGCCTCGACTGCGGGAATCCTCGGGAAGGCAACCCTGGCCGCCTACTCCGCGTCGAAGGCCGCCCTGATCCAGTTGACCCGGGCGCTCGCGGCGGAATGGGCGCGGTACGGCATACAGGTGAACGCCATCGCCCCCGGGGCATTCGAGACCGATGCGCAGCGGGGCGTGCTCGAGGACCAGGACCTGCTCCGCCGCCGCCTCCGGAAGATCCCGGCCCGGCGCATGGGCGCGCCCGACGAGCTCGGGCCGCTGGTGTGCTACCTCTCGTCACCGACGGCCAACTTCGTCACGGGGGCGGTCTATGTCATCGACGGTGGCGAGACCGCACGGCAATGATGCGCGCCGGGAAGAACGGGACCTGGGGTGTTCGAGCGAATGATTCACTGGGAGGACGCCGCTGATGTCACAGGAACTCGACGGTCGGGTGGCCATCGTCACCGGCGCCGGTCACGGCCTCGGGCGCTGCCACGCCATCGAGCTGGCGACCCAGGGGGCCCGGGTGATCGTGAACGACCTGGATGAGTCGGCGGAAGACGTTGCTTCAGAGATTCGTCACCAGGGAGGCGAAGCCCAGGCGAGCAGGGAGTCCTGTGCGACCTTCGGGGGAGCTGAGCGACTGGTCGCCCAGGCGATCGAGAGGTTCGGCGACCTGCACATCCTGGTCAACAACGCAGGGATCCTGCGCGATCGCATGATCTTCAACATGAGCGAAGAGGACTGGGACGCTGTGATCGACGTCCACGGGCGCGGTCATTTTGCGCCGACTCGTTTCGCCTGTGCCTTCTGGCGGCAGCAGGCCAAGCTGAAGGGTGGCCCGGTGAGCGGCCGGATCGTCCACACGACATCTCGATCAGGGATATTCGGCGCGGCCGGTCAATCGAACTACGCGTTTGCGAAGGGCGGCATCATCGGGTTTTCGCTGGCCGTCGCGCGAGACATGGAGCAGTACGGAGTTACGTCCAATGCCGTTGCGCCGGTGGCTCGGACGCGCCTGACTGAAGGTACATTCGGCGAGATTCCGTTGGATTCCGGTTTCGATCGCTGGGACCCGGCCAACGTATCTCCATTCGTTGCCTATCTGTGCACGGACTCCGCCGCAGCCATCTCAGGCCAGGTCTTCGTTGTCTTCGGTGGCGAGATCCAGTTGATCGAGCAGTTTCAGCACGCCAACCGGATCAACAAGGCTGATCGCTGGACCGTTGAGGAACTGGGCCAGGCAGTGAAGGGCCTGTTTACCGACCGCGAGATGGCGCTGCCGGACAGGCACGCGCTTCCCGAGTTGACCGGGCTTGCTACGGATTTGAAGGCAGAATAGCGCAGGTCGCCGAGCCCACGATCTTGGGCTGGCCCGGGGCGCTATCCAGGCCGAGCTCACAATCAGCCCAGTCGAGTCCGTCCTCCTGGAATACGCGCTTCACAATACCGCGGCAGACGAGACGTTCTCCGGCCCAGGTCTGTTCGACGAACCGTACCTGTAACCGTCGGACGCTGCCGGCGCCAAACCACTGATTGAGGTACGTGCCCAAAAGGCCTGCCGCGAACATGCCCATCCCGAAGACGTCCCGGTAGCCGGCGGTCTGTGCATAGTCTCGATCCCAATGGAGGGGGTTGAAATCACCCGATGCGCCGGCGTAGCGCACGAACATTGCGCGGCTGACCTCATCGACGACCAACGCCGGTCCCGCATCACCGACCTGGGTGGCGACCGCGCGAACGAAGTCAGACATTTTCAGCCGCGGCTCGAGAGGTTTCGATCATCGTTGTGCGCGAGGTCGCGACGAGATTGCCGGCGTCGTCCACAAACTCGGTTTCGTATGCCGCAAACCTCATCGTTCCGCCGCGTCGACCTTCGCGCTCGTAGTACCTGACGAGGCGGGTCTGCCCCGTCAGGACGTCACCAGCTCGCAGCGGCCGCTGATATTTGAACTCCTGCTCACCGTGCAACACCCGGGCGGGGTCGAACGGAACTCGAACGCCGCGTCGCGATCCGGGGGGCTCCCAAAAATTGGTCGCGACCTGCGGAAACGTCGGAGGCGCGAATATCATCTCGCTCTCAGAAGGCGGCTGGTCATCGAGGCAGGCTCGTCTGAACTCGAATACCTTGCCGCGTTCGACAACCCATTTGAATGCCGGTCCGGACGCACCGATCTCCGCCGCCGCGGCGTCCAATGCCTCGGGCACCGTCATGGCGCTCGGAGAACCCGCCGTTGGGCATCCATTGGGATTATTATGAGGGTTAGGGCGCTCGCGGCGTCACCAACGGGGAGAGGAACACACAATGCGACCTAACAGAGATCCCCTCGGCCTGCGGAAGCGGGAAGAAATCCTGCAGCTGGACGGCAAACGGATCATTCGCCGTCAAAAGACGGCGGTGGTCATCGCCGACGCGATAGCGGAGGACATCTTCGCCCGCCGGCTTTCCCCCGGCACGGTGCTGGCCACCGAGGCGCAGATGATCGCTGAGTTTGGCGTCGGCCGCGCCACCCTTCGAGAGGCGCTGCGCCTGTTGGAATCGGAGGGTCTGGTCGTGGTTCGCGCGGGACCCAACGGCGGAGCAATCGTCCAGCAGCCGACGCCCCATCGACTGGCGCGGCTTCTCTCGATTCTCCTGTCCGTATCGGGCACCTCATTGCTCGAGGTCGCCGAGGCCAGGTTGCTGGTCGAGCCTGAACTCGCGATGCGGGCGGCCCGGAACGCTGACGCGTCCGACCTGGCGGCCCTCGCAGCCGTCCAGGAGCGCCAGCGCATCGCGGTGGCGAGTGATACGGAAGACGACCTCGCCTTTGACGACGCGTCCGCCGATTTCCACACGATCATCGCAACCGCGAGCCGGAACAGCGCCCTCAGCGCTTTCTGGTTTGCCGTCAGCAGCATCTCCGACGGTCAGCAGTTGGGGGTCCATTACGGGCACGAGCCCAAGACCGCCAGCCTGAAGGCCCACGACAAGATTGCCGAGGCGATCAGAAACCACAACCCCGACGAGGCGAGGGCAGCGATGGCGAAGCACATGACCGGGCATATCGCCTACCTCCGCAAGGCTTACCCCGATGTGCTGGAGCAGCGCGTGAGGATGGTTGGGCCGTGATGGGCGCACCCTAACCCGAACCGACCGAGGCGGCTGTTCGCGCCGCCCCCGCGCTCGCGCCTCTCGGGACCCATTGCGGTGAGGTGTTCCCACCTTCCGCCCGGGTGCCGCTTGCGTGTGAACGCAGGTGCGCATATGCTACGCATTATTATCAGGATTCAGCCATCGTGACGATGTCCCAGTCGGCAGGCGAGATCCATCTGCGTCGGACCACCCTGGTCGTGCCGGCGAACAAGCCGTCCATGATCGCCAAGGCTGCCGGCACTGACGCCGACGTCCTGATGCTCGACATGGAGGATGCCGTCGCCTATACGGAGGACGACAAGCGGGGCGCCCAGGAGGCCATCCTCGCGGCGCGTCAGACCGTCGACTTCCGCGACAAGGAGGTCATCATTCGGGTGAACGCGCTGGGCTCGCCGTGGATCGAGGGCGACATCCAGGCCGCCCTCGAGTTCCAGCCTCGAGCGATCGTTCCCCCCAAGCTGACCGGGCCGGACGACATCCGGAGCATCGAACGGCATCTGACCGCATTCGGCGCATCGAATGACCTTCACCTCTGGGCGGGGCTGGAAACCGTCAGCGCGGTGATGCGCAGTGACGAGATCGCCCAGGCCAGCCCACGCATCGAGGTCCTGCGCTTTGGCTTCGGAGACTACATCGAGAGCATGCAGGGGCAGTTCACCGACAGTCTCGAGATCCTCGTATTCCCTCTCACCAAGGTACTCGCGACGGCCCGGATGCTGGGCATCATGGCGACCGGGCCGGCGGTCGTATTCGGCGATATCAAGAGGCTGGACCTCGTGAGAAGCATGTCCCTCTTCATGCGGCAGTTGGGCTACGACGGCGCGACAGTCGTACACCCGACTCACATCGCTGAGGCGAACGCCGTCTTCACGCCCTCACAGGAGGAGATCGACTGGGCACTCCAGCAGGAGAAGGCGCTGGCCGACGCGCACGGCAAGGCCGCGATAGTCATCGATGGGCGGCTCGTCGAGATGGTGAACATCAAGCTCGCCAGACGTACCTTAGGCATCGCCCGCAAGCTGGGCCTCGTCACCTCCTAGGTGGAGCTCCCTCTCCCTCGTCGCGTGGCGGCGGGCGCCGGGTGATGTCGTGACACAAATCGTGCCATCTATGATAATAATTAGCAGCAGGTTTGGGTGATGGGCACATTGGTTGACCGGGGACTGGGTGCGCGGGCCACCGCCCAGGGGTTTACATTCAAGACCCTTCGCATTATTATCATGGTTACTATGCGGGCGCCGTGTCGGGTAGAGGGGGTCGTCCTCGGCGGGCGTACCGACCCTGGGCCCCTGGTGCTCGACCCTGGGAGGTATACGAGTTGCTTCACTCGCTAGTCCTGGCCTTTGGCTTTGGGCTCATCACCGCCTCGGTGCTGGCGCTCGCCGGGGTGGGGGTCACGCTGCAGTTCGGTGTGACCAACTACGTCAATTTCGCATACGGCGCGTACCTCGCCCTGTCGGCGTTCCTGGCCTGGACACTGAACGTCGTTGTCGGCCTCGATTTCTGGGTCGCGGTCGCGATCAGCACCCTGGTCATCGCCGTCTGCGCGGTCGTGGTGAACCGGGTGCTGCTCCAACCCTTCGCACGGAGGAAACTTCCCACCGTCTACATGCTCATCGTGACGCTGGGCCTGTGGTTGATCCTCTCGAACGTCGTCCTGGTCCTCTGGGGCGCCTCGCAGCGTCATTTCAGCGTGGCAGGCCAGCACCCCGTCGAGATCGGGCCCTTCCTCTTCACTCCGTCACAGCTGCTGATCATCGCGGTTGCGGTGGTCTGCCTCGTTGGTGTCCACCTGCTGCTCACCCAAACCAAGCTGGGCAAGGCCATGCGGGCCATGTCGGACGACTCCGGGCTCGCCGCGGTCAGCGGCATTGACACCGACCGCGTGGTCGACGCAACCTGGTTCCTGACGGGCGCGCTGATCGGGCTGTCGGGTTGTGTCCTGGCTCTGAACCTGTCCAGCTTCTTGCCGACATTCGGCGACGATTTCCTGTTCGTCATCTTTTCCGCCGTCATCCTCGGCGGTATCGGTCACCCATATGGAACGATGATCGGCGCTTTGATCGTGGGCCTGGCGACAGAGATGTCCGCGGTCCTGATCCAGTCGTCATACAAGAGTGACGTGGCGTTCGCGTTGCTGATCATCATGTTGCTGGTCAGGCCGCGTGGCCTGATCCCGTCGAGGGCCAAATAGACATGGACCTCGCCGTCTTCGGCCCCTACATCGCGACGATCCTTGCCTACTTCATCATCTTCAACATCCTGACCTGGGGTCTCAACATCCAGTTCGGGTACGCGGGGATACCCAACTTCACATACATCACATTCATGGCCATGGGGGCGTATGTCACCGGCGCCACCGGGCTGCCCAGGCCGACCGCCGGCTTCCAGTATGTCCAGTACATCCTGGGGTACAGCTGGCCGTTCCCAATCACCCTGCTGGCCGGCGCGGTCGGTGCGGGGGCGCTCGCGTTTCTGCTTGGCTTGATCACTCTGCGCCGGTTGCGCACCGACTACCTGGCGATCGTGACGTTCTCACTCGGTTTCATTCTCTACGACGTCGTCGGGACATTCGTCCCTCTGTTCAACGGCTTCGACGGCCTGTTCGGTGTTCCGCAACCGCTTGCAGACGTCTTTCAACTGGACCCCAACACCTACCCCTACTTCTTCATCCCGCTGAGCCTGGTCATAATGCTCATCTGCTGGCTCGTGGCGAACCGGATTTTTGACTCGCCACTGGGTCGTACCATGCGCGCGATCCGAGAGGACGTTGAGGTGGCGGAGGCTCTTGGCAAGGACTCATTCCGCTTCCGGATCATCGCCCTGATCGTCGGTTGCGTCTTCGCCGGGGTTGCCGGCGGACTGACCATTGAGTTCGTAACCGCGTTCAACCCGAGCGGGTGGACGGCGCCCGAGACCTTTGTGATCTTCGCTGCATGCCTGGTTGGAGGCAAGGCGAACAATCGCGGGGCGGTGCTGGGCGCCTTCCTCGTGCCGGTGATCTTCTTCGAGGGCTCCCGCTTCATACCGGTGCCCCCTGACCACCCGCTGCTGCTCGCCGGGATCCGCTACATGGTCATCGGGACCCTCCTGATCGGGGTCCTCTGGTTCAGGCCGGAGGGGTTGCTTCCCGAAAAGAAGAAGGCGTTCTTCGAGATCGCACTCAAGAAACCGACACTTCCAGTAGTCCAGGCACCAGATGCCCTCTGACGACCTGTTGACGGTCACCGGGTTGACCCAGCAGTTCGGAGGTGTCAAAGCCGTGGACAACTGCGACTACGTGCTGCAGAAAGGCAGGCTCGCAGCGGTCATCGGCCCAAACGGCGCCGGCAAGAGCACGCTGGTCAACCTGATCGCGGGGGCGTTGCCGCTCCAGCAGGGAAGCGTTCGCCTCGACGGGGTCGAGATCGGCGGCTGGCCAGCCTACAAGATCGCGCAGCATGGAGTCATCCGGACCTTCCAGGTGGCCCGCGGTTTCGACAAGCTGACCGTCCTGGAAAACATGATGGTGGCACCACTCGACCAGCCTGGTGAATCCCTGTTCAACGCCGTCGTGCGGCCCGGGCGAGGCAAGGCAGCTGAAGTCAAACAGGTTGCGCGCGCACTCGAGTTCCTCAACATGTTCGAGCTCTATCGTCTGAGGAACGAATATGCCGGGGAGTTGAGCGGCGGTCAGCGCAGGCTGCTCGAGCTCGCACGTGCCTTGATGGGCGGCCCGAAACTGCTCCTGCTGGACGAGCCCATGGCCGCGATCAGCCCGGTGCTGGTCGAGCGTATCGGTCAGCACCTGCTGCAGATGCAGCGGCTCGGGATAACGATGCTCCTCGTCGAGCACAACCTCGGCGTCGTCGAGAAATTCTGCGACTGGGTGACGGTCATGGTTGAGGGCCGAGCCGTGGTCAGCGGAACGATGGCCCAGGTTCGCGAGCATCCCGAGGTCATCAGCGCGTATCTCGGCAGGGAGGTTGTCAGTGCTACGGGTTGACCGTCTGACCGCAGGCTATAGCCTTCTGCCCATCATCAATGAGGTGTCCGTGGCGTCGCGGGACGCCGCGATCGTGTCGGTGATCGGTCCGAACGGCTCGGGTAAGTCCACCCTGTTGAAAGCCATGATCGGGCTGCTGAAGCCGATGTCCGGCACGGTGGTGCTGGGCGACCTCGACATCGCCGGTTGGACTCCCCACAAGATCGTCCGTCAGGGAGTCGGTTACGTCCCGCAGAATAACAGTGTCTTCCCTTCGCTGAGCATCGTCGAGAACCTCGAAATGGGCGCATTTGCCCGAACAGACGACATCGGGCCCAAGGTGGAGAAGGTGCTGGACTCGTTCCCGGACCTCAAGGCCGCGACCAAGAAGAAGGCCGGTGACCTCTCGGTCGGTCAACGCAACCTGCTTGGTGTCGCTCGTGCCCTGATGCTGGATCCGAAGGTGATTCTTGTGGATGAGCCGACCGCGGGGTTGGCGCCGCAGAATGCCGACCGCATATGGCAGCAGCTGCACATGATCGCCTCCGACGGCGCCGCGGTGATTGTCGTGGAGCAGAACGTCGATAAGGCGCTCGAGCACTCGGAATGGGCGTATGTCATGGTCGCCGGGCGGAATCGTCTCGACGGACCCTCCGCGGATGTCGCGCGGGAGGACCTGCGGGCCATCTTCCTCGGTCAGAACGAAGGCCCCGCCTTGGACGAGGACCCTGTCCTTGTGGGCGCGCGGGAGGAGAAGTAAGGACGACGAAGAGAGAGACACCTGCCGTGATCTACCAGGATTTGGTCGGGCTGCCCGACTGAGAGAGACTTCAAAAATTGAGGAGGCCTAGGGATCGATGAATCAGCAATGGAAAAAGGTGGCGAGGCTCAGAGTCCTTACCGCCGGGGCGGTGGCCATGGCCACCGTGCTCCTTTCAGCCTGCGGTGGCAGTAGCACAAGCAGCGTCAAGGCGCCCACTGGCCCGATTGCATTTGGCGAACTGATTCCGCTCACGGGCCGCGCCGCCAACCCCGGCGCCCGGTTCCTGCACGGGATCAAGGTTGGCGTCAAGGACGTCAACAGTAACGGCGGAATCCTGGGGCAGCAAATTGAGGAGTTCCTCGGCGACACAGGGAGTGACGCGGTTGACTCCGTCCCGGCCTTCCGGCAGCTCGAGACTCATTCTCCGTCGGTAATCATCGGCTCCACTTCCATCGAGGAGCCGTCCGTGAAGGGCATGGTTGACGGGGCCAAGGTTCCGCAGTTGGCCAACCTGCCTGGAACTCTTTATGACGGGCTGAGCGATCCGCTGATCTACCGCATCGCCGTGCCTGACTCAGCGCTGGCCAAGGCGATGGCGTATTACGCCATCAACAGCAGTTGGACCAAGTGCTCCCTCGCGTTCGAGAATGTGCAGTCTGCCCAGTCCCTGGTGCAGCCCCTCCTGGACGCCTACAAGAAGCACAACGGAACCGTTCTGGACAACGTCCAGCTGGTACCCCATCAGACGTCCTACCGGACAGAGATAACCAAGCTGTTCGCCCAGAATCCTCAGTGCATCTTCATCCAGACCGATCCGCAGACCTCCGGCACGTTCTTCAGTGACGCCCGCGAGCTCGGTCATTTCAACATCCCATACATCGGCACTGACCAGAACACGGACGTCACGATCGCCAAGGCCGCCGGCCTGGCCGACGCGTCCAAGTGGCTCACCGGTACCAGCGGCGCCCTTCCCACCGGTCCTTCGTACGATCACTTCTCCACCGGGTACAAGGCGCAGTTCACAGACGACCCGAGCTACTTCGCGGCGGCGTTCTATGACGCTGTCATCGTAGCCGCGCTCGCCATGACGTCAGCCGGGACGGCCGACAAGAACATCTGGTACAAGAGCATCGGCGACGTGACAGGTGACGAGTCCGCGACCGAGGTCACGACCTATGCCGAGGGAGTGAAGCTCCTCAAGGAAGGCAAGAAGATCGACTACGAGGGTGCCTCGGCGAACATGGACTTTGACAAGACACACACCGTGTTCACGGATGTCAACATCGTCAAGTTCGACACCAGTGCCAACCTTCAGACGGTGTCGACCGTGAAGGCCAAGGACCTGGCAGCCTACTAACCAAGCGACAAGGCGGATAGCCCGCGTCGAGGAGCTCCGGGTTCGTCGGTACGAGCCGGGAGCTCCTTAGCGCGTTCCAAGGAGGACGGAACTATCTCAAGACTTGATCTCGCCCCGGAGCAGACCACGGACCCTCTCCTGCAGGAGCTCTACGGGCGCATGGAGGAGCGCGGTCTCCAGGTGCCCAACCTGTATCGGACGATCGCCCATTCGCCAACGATGCTCAAGGCCTGGATGGGCTTCACGTGGCCTCTTCGATATGACGCCGTTTCACCTCGCCGGATTCGGGAACTGGTCATCATGCGCGTCGCTCAGCTGACCGGAGCGATATATGAGTGGTCCCATCACTGGCCGATGGCCCTGGCCAACGGGATCAGCGAGGACCAGTTGAACAACCTTTCCACGTGGACCTCGGCAACGACATTCGACGCGGAGGAGCGCGCCGCCCTCCGCTATGCCGACGCGATCACCGAGATGCGGGTGACGGACGAGGTCTTCGGTGACGTGCGGGCGGTCTTCTCGCCGGAAATGATCATCGAAATCACTTTGACCGCGAGTTTCTACACCAACCTCGCACGGGTCACCCAGGCGCTGGGTATCGACCTAGAGCCAGGCTTCGAGGCATACGCCGACAAAATCCGTCCGCAGGGCTAGGACAAGACAGGCAACTGACGGTTCGTCAGCGTAAGTGCGCGGAGGCGGGCCTAACCCGCGGCGCCCAGGGCGACGTCGATGAGCGCGGGCCCGGGCTCCTGGAGGGTTGCGGATAGCGCATCTCCAAGCTCGGCGTGATCCTGGACCCGGCGCGCCGCGACCCCGTAGCCGCGGGCCAGGGACACAAAGTCGATCTCCGGGTCCACGAGGTCCATCCCGATGAGCCTGCTGATGTCGAGGTCGGGCATGTATGACGCCAGGTTCGATTTCAGGATCTGGTACGAGCGGTTGTTGCAGATTACGAATTTCACGGGCAGTCGGTGGTGCGCCGCGGTCCACAGGCCCTGGATGCTGTAATTGGCGGCACCGTCGCCGAGGATCGCGACCACGGCCCTGCCGGGCATCGCGACCTGGACGCCCAGGGCTGCGGGGAGCCCCCAACCCAGTGCGCCACCGCGGTTTCCGAACAGTGTTCCTGGTGTTGAGAATGAGAAGGCCTGGTGCAGCGCGCTGGCCTCGCTGGGTGCCTCCTCGACGATCACACAATCCGCCGGCACCCGGTCGTGCAGGGCCGCCATCAACCCCAGTGGAGTGATCCGGGAATCAAGCCGGGCGGACTCGATGCGGCCCTCGAGCCGATGTAGCTGGGCGGCCTTGTTCGCCGCCAGCTCCTGCCTGCGGCCGGCCGCTGAATCATTCTCAGACGCGGTCATTGTGTCCTGCAACGCCGCGTTCAGGGCGTCGATGGCCAGGCCGAGGTCGCCATTCAGCGCAAAGTCACTCGGGATGTTCTTTCCCGCTTCGACGCCCGAATCGTCGACGTGGATCACAGCGGCGCGCGGAGGGAGGATCGGCTCGCCCGGGTCGATGAGCTGCATGAATAGAGGGGTGCCAAGAACAACAACGACATCGGCTGCCTCGAGGTGAGCCCCGGCCCCAGCGGCGTTCACGTTCAGCGTGCGAACAAACTGTGGGTGGTTGTTCGGAAATCCCACCTCGCACTGACCGACAGCAAAGACCTCGGCGCCCATCGTCTCGGCCAACCGGGTGGCCTCCGTCGTGGCGCGGGCACTGCCGATATCGTCCCCGCAAAGGATGACCGGGTGCCGCGCGTCGCGGATCGCGGAGGCAGCCGCCATCACCGCACCAGGCTCGGGGATGCTGCGCGCCATCACCCGGACCGCCGGACGGGGATCACGCGGCTCTGATGTGAGCTGGTCGAGCAGGTCCAGCGGGAGAGAGAGGAAAACCGGGCCAGGCGGCGCGCTGCGGGCGACCTTGAATGCTCTCCGCAGGGCCGGGACAACGTCCATCGAACTGCGGAGTTCCCAGGCCCATTTGGTGTGCTGCCTCGCAATCGACACGGTGTCCGCCGAAAGCAGGGGCTCCTGGATCAGCATGTGGGCCTGGGACTGCCCGGCGGTGATCACCAGGGGGGAACGATGCTTCTGCGCGTTGTAGACCTGGCTGAGCGCATTGGCCAGCCCAGGC
Organism: Chloroflexota bacterium; assembly: GCA_034666405.1. Lineage (GTDB taxonomy): Bacteria > Chloroflexota > Dormibacteria > DASZGP01 > DASZGP01 > JAXDLW01. Next base: position 68,613 of record JAXDLW010000041.1, read on the forward strand.
AGGATATGAACGTTGACAAAGCCGATTCGCCCGGCTGCGCGCGCGTACCCGTCGGCCATGGCGACCGCAACTGTTTCGTGCAGGGCGAGCATGTAGGAGAGACCGGGCCGGCTCGACAGGGCAGCCATGAAGCTCTGCTCAAGAGTGCCCGGGTTACCGAAGATGACCTCGACGCCGGCGTCCTCCAGGAAATCGAGGAGAAGCTCAACCCCAGGCCGACCGTGTCCCAATTCAGTCATAATATTATCATGGTTAGTCGTTCCTGCATGGAGGCTGCGCAAGCATGAACCTGGACCTGGAAGGCAAGGTGGCCGTGGTCACCGGGGGGAGCCGCGGGATTGGCAAGGCGATTGCCCGGCAGCTGGCCATGGAAGGCTGTGATGTCGCCCTTGTCGCAAGGCGCGAGGAGCCGCTGAAGGCGGCGGCAGTCGAGCTCGCCGAGGCGACGGGTCGTCGCGTGGTCGCCGTCCCGGGCGACACGACACAGGACGATTCCGTCCGGGACATGGTGGCAGCGGCCAAGGCTGAATTTGGCACGATCGACATCCTGGTGAACTGCGCTGCGACACCCGGCGGACTCTCGCCATCCCCGCTGGCTGAGATCACGTCCGACCTGTTCATGCAGGACCTGAATCTCAAGGTCATGGGCTATCTCCGCTGCGCCCAGGCGGTCGCGCCCCACATGATCGAAAAGAACTGGGGACGCATCATCAACATCAGCGGGATGGGGGCGCGGCAGGTGGGATCAACCGTGCGAAGCATCCGCAACGCCGGGGTCGTCGCGCTGACCAAGAGTTTGGCGGTTGAACTGGGACCGCACGGGATCAACGTCACCGTGATTCATCCCGGTACCACACGGACCGAGATGACGGACAGAATGCTTGCGAACCGCGCCACCGCGGCCGGGGTGACACCCGCAGAGATTGAGCACGAGCTTGGCCGTGCCAACACCCTGGGCCGCTTGGTTGACGCGTCGGAGGTGGCATATGTAGCGGCATTTCTGGCGTCCCCGCTGTCCGTCGCCATAAATGGTGAATTGGTTGTCGCGTCAGGAGGTGCAGGGAACGCGATCTTCTACTGAGCTGAGGAGCCGGCGCGCCACCCTGGTCGTGCCGGCGGACCAGCGGCGCCTGATCGAAAAGGCGATCCATACAGAGGCCGACGTTCTGTTGCTGGACCTGGAGGACTCGGTCGAGCAGACCGACGATGCGAAGGCCCACGCACGGGCAACCCTGGAGGTCGCGATCCAGACCCTCGACTTCGGGGACAAGGAGGTCACGATCCGGTTGAACGCCGTCGAGTCCCGGTGGTTCGCCGAAGACTTGCTCACGTGTGTTGCGTGCCACCCGGACGCGGTGATTCCTGCCAAGATTCGATCCGCGGCGGACCTGGCCACGTTTGAGCTGTCGTTGGTGGCAGCCGGGGCGGCGCCCGACCTGCGCATCGCCGTTGGAATCGAGACCGTCGGGGCCGTCCTCCGGTGCCACGAAATCGCTGCGGCGAGTGACAGGGTCAACCTGTTGCGATTTGGAATTGGCGATTACACCCTATCTATGCATGGGCAGTTTGCCAATACGAACGACCACCTGCTCGTGCCGTTGACCAATGTCCTGTCTGTCGCTCGGGACCGAGGCATCATGGCGACCGCGGCTGTGGTTGCCTTCACAGCCGACCGTCACCTCGACGTGATCCGCGACCAGGCCATCCTCCTGCGACGTCTCGGCTATGACGGCGCCACGGTTGGCCGTCCAAGCCAGGTCACCATCGTCAACGAGGTGTTCGCGACCGGCGGCCGAGAACTCGATTGGCTGAGCCTCCAGCGAGGCGCCAAAGTTGCCGATCCGGGTGGAGGCAAGAGCTGATGCCAGGGCGGCCAGCCAACCGGCGAGGGTAGGAGTTGGCGACCCTGGCGGTTGAGCCGACGCCGGACGAGACCGGTGCCGCCACGGCGGGGCGCTGGCGAATCCTGGTCGCGGCGCTGTTGGTCCAGGTGGCGGTTTCAATGGGCGCGACGGCCCTGGCCGTATTGCTCCCATTCGTGAAGAAGGAATTTCACCTCAGCTTCGCCCAGGCCGGGCTGCTGTCCAATCTTTCGTTCGTCGGGACCTTTGGCGCCATCGTGCTCGCCGGTTGGTTGGTCGATGAGGTTGGGGAACGCCTGGTGCTGGTCTTCGGGAGCATCCTCACCGGGGCCGCGGCAATCGGCGCCGCCGTCTCACCGACCCTGCTGGTCATGCTGCTTCCCGTGATGGTCATGGGCATCGGCATTGCAACCTCCACGCCGGCAGGCAGCACCGCGGTGCGGAGTGCCTTTCCGCCGCGGATGCGGGGCACCATCATGGGGGTCCGCCAGACAGGCATTCCACTCGGCGGGTTTGTCGCCGCGCTCACCTTGCCCCTGATCGCTCTCGCCTGGGGTTGGCGAGAGGCGCTTGGCGTCGCCGGAGCAACCGGTATCGTGGTCGGAGCGGCCTGCTGGTTCGCATATCCCCGCTTCGCCCGGCCCGCGCGGCGGCCTCGAACCGCGGACCAACCAACAGGCTGGAGGTCTGTCCTTACCCGCGACGTGGCCGTCCTCGGGACTGCCGGTTTCATCCTGATCTCGGGGCAGTTCTGCCTGGTCACCTACCTCATCACCTACCTGGTCCAGGTGCGGCACACCTCGATCGCGTTCGCAGCGCTGGTCCTCTCCCTCGCCCAGGTGGCCGGCGCCGTAGGGAGAATCGCATGGGGGGTCATAAGCGACAGGGTCGTTGGTGGGCGGCGCACCCCGGTACTGGTGCTGGCCGCAGCCATGGCCGCGCTTGGCAGCCTTGGCCTGGGGTTGTTGCCCAATGACGTTGCGATACCCGTGATCGTTCTCGACGTCGCACTGTTCGCGATGGGCTCATTGGGCTGGAACGGCATCCAGGTTTCGCTCCTGTCCGAACTGGCAGAACCTGGTCGGGAGGGGCGCACCCTGGGCGCGGGCCTCATGTTCCTGCAGCCCGGGATACTGCTGGGTCCATTCATTTTCGGCTTGGTCGTGGATACCACCAAGAGTTTCCAGGAGGCCTGGCTGCTGCTGGCCGCGGCGCTCATTGTGGCGACGCTGGTCATGTCCCAGGCCCGGGATGCACCCCGGTCCGTCGGGTGACCTCCGCCCTGCTGCTTCCCGATCTCCTTCTGCGCAGTGCCCGCCTCTACCCGGGCCGGCCGGCCGTCCAGTACGAGGATCGTCAGCTGTCGTATGCCGAGCTCTGGGGGCGCGCGAACCGGCTCGCTCGCGCCCTGCGGCACCACGCGGGCCTGGCCAGGGGCAGCCGTTTCGCGGTACTGGCGATGAACACCATCGAGTTCCCGGAAATCCTTTTCGCCGCGGCGATATCCGGAACCGTGTGCGTACCGATCAACTACCGACTGAGCGCGCGCGAGATATCGGAAATGCTGGCGGACAGCGAGGCGTCGGCGCTGATCACGGACGAACGCCTGGCCGACCTGGTGTCGTCCGTAGTGGACATTGGTTTCGACGGCTCGGTGGTTTGGTTGGGGCAGGACTACGAGGAGCTTGTCGCGCGTGGGTCGGCGGTCGGTGGAAGAATGCGCACCCCGGGGGCGAGCGACATCGTTGTCCAGATCTACACGTCAGGCACGACGGGCTCGCCAAAGGGGGCGCTGTTGAGCCACCGCAATATCGTGGCGAATTCCTGGGGCGCTGTTGCCGAACGGAACATCATCCACGAGGACGCCTACCTGCTGGCGAGTCCCCTCTGCCACCTGTCGGCGGCGGCACGAATCTTCAGTGCGGCCCTGGTGGGAGCGAGCGTTGTAATCATGCCGCGCTTCGACCCGGAGCGGATGGCGAGTCTGATCGCGGAGGGTGCGGTGACGACGACGGTCGTTGCGCCGGCTATGATCCCGCCCTTGCTGGAGGCGGCTGCCGGCCTCGACCAAAAGGCCTTCGCGAGGTTCCGAAGGTTGACCTATGGCAGCTCTCCGATGCCGCGCCCGGTGCTCCTGGAGGCGATGGAGCGCCTTGGTTGCGAATTCCAGCAGGGCTACGGTCTGACGGAGGCCAGCCCCAACCTGACGGTCTTGAGTCCAGCGGACCATGTCGAAGCATTGCGACGGCACCTCGATCGGCTGGGCTCGGTGGGGCGCGAGACAACTGGGGTCGCTGTTAGGGTCATCGACGAAAATGACCGTGAGGTCGCCTCCGGAGAACCAGGAGAAGTTGTGGCCCGCGGACCCAATGTCATGGAGGGGTACTGGCGGCGGCCTGAGGCGACCGCACAGGCCCTGAGGGGAGGCTGGCTCCACACCGGCGACATCGGCATCATGGACGAGGACCGCTACCTGCGCCTGGTCGATCGCAAGACCGACATGCTCATCTCCGGGGGCCTCAACGTCTATCCGCGCGAGATCGAGCTGCAGCTGGAGGCACATCCAAGTGTCCTGGAAGCCGCCGTCGTGGGCCGGGTCGACGCGAAATGGGGAGAGGTGCCGGTGGCCTTCATAGTCGTGAGGCCTCTTTCGCCCGGCGACGGCCCAACGGCCGCAGATCTCGTGCAGCATTGCCGGGCTCGACTGGCTCGGTACAAGGTGCCGGCGGAGATCCGATTCGTCAGCGCACTCCCGCGCAACGCCGGCGGCAAGGTGCAGAAACTGGCTCTCCGGTCCCAACTGCGGGACGATTGACCTCAGGCCTATCATTGACCTTAGGTCAATTATTTGGAACGCCGAGTGCACGACATCCTGGTGGCCTACCTCGAGAGCATGATGCTCGCCGAGCCGCTGCAATCGGAGCTCTGGCAATCGGCCGGCCTGACGCTGGTTCAGCTCGGGGTTTTGAGGGCCCTCCGCCCAGGTCCCGTGCAGGTGAGCCGGCTGGTTGCCCAGTTGGCCCTCTCGCCGGCGTCGCTCACGCGCATCCTGAACAGGCTGGAGGCGCGACGGTTGCTGGCGCGGCTACGGGAAGGCGCTGATCGCCGCCAGGTGACGGTGATCCTTCAACCCGAAGGCTCCCGACTGCTGGGCGAGATCGCGGTCCTGGAGGACACATATGTCCAGCGGGCGGTCGAAGGGATGCCGGCCGCCGAGCAGACCGACCTTCTCAGGGGTCTGCGTAACCTGGTGGAACGCTCGCGGGTGGAGTCGACCGGCGTTACGGCGCGACGGCGCCTCCCCTCGTCGAAGTCTCGGGCCTCCTAGGTGGCCAGCCCGCCACCGGACAACTACAAATGGATCGCGCTTTCGATCACAACGGTGGCGATGCTGCTCTACTCGGTGAACCAGACCATCGTCCTGGTCGCCCTGCCGTCGATATTTGAAGGCCTTCACGCGGATCCCCTGGCAAAGAGCGGCGCGGGCTACCTGTTGTGGGTGATGAGCGGGTACACCGCCACGACGACGGTGCTCCTGGCCACCTTTGGGCGCATTGCGGATCGACACGGCAAGGTCCGCCTCTACGTAACCGGGTTTGCCGTGTTCACCCTGGGCTCGCTCCTGTGCGCTTGGACACCCTCCACCGGCGACATGGGCGCACTCGAGTTGATCGTCTCGCGCATCGTCCAGGGTGTTGGCGGCGCGATCCTGTCGGCGACGAGCCTGGCGATACTCACGGATGCGTTCCCGCCGAACCAGCGCGGCCTGGCCTTCTCCTTCAACCAGCTTGCGTTCATCGGCGGCAACGTCCTTGGCGTGATCGTCGGGGGCCTGCTCGCGGCGGTCCAATGGCGCCTGGTGTTCCTGTTCAGCGTCCCGCTCGGCATCGGTGGTGCACTCTGGGCACTCGCCCGTCTCCGCGAAACCGGCAACCCGTCGGGCGAACCTCCGGATTGGTGGGGCAACCTCGCGTTCGGGTCGGGAATGATCGTCCTGATGCTGGGCCTGACCTACGCGCTCGTCCCGTACGCGGGCCAGAGCATGGGGTGGTCCAACCCCGCCGTGCTGGCGGCACTTGGACTGGGCGCCTCCATGCTCGTTGTCTTCGTGGTCGTCGAATCCCGAGTTCAGTACCCGATGTTCGAGCCGCGGCTTCTCCAGATCCGCGCCTTCCTGGCCGCCAACATCGCCGGGTTCATGTTTTCGCTCGCCCGCGGAGGCCTCCAGTTCATCCTGATCATTTGGCTCCAGGCGGTCTGGTTGCCTCTGCACGGTGTGCGCTTCTCGGAGGTGCCGCTCCAGGCGGGCATCATTCTCCTTCCCATGATGCTCGGGTTCCTGATGGCCTCACCCGCATCCGGGCTGATGGCCGACCGTTACGGCGCGAAGCTGCTGTCCACCGCGGGGCTGGTCGTGCTCGCGTTGAGCCTGGTGTTCCTGGCGACTCTTCCCGGGGATTTCAACCTGTCCCTATTCATCATCTTCATCTTCATCGTGGGGGTGGCGATGGGCCTGTTCGCCGCACCTAATTCCACCCAAATCATGGGATCGGTGCCGTCCGCCTACCGCGGCATCGCCTCGGGGATGCGACAGACCGTGACCAACACCGGCCAGCTGGTCAGCACGGCCTTCTTTTTGACGATCCTCATCGGCGGGCTCTCGAGGCAGTTGCCGTCATCGCTGGAGCGCGGTCTCACCTCTGCCGGCGTCCCCGCGGCGGGTGCCCACGCAGCCGCCGGCGTGCCGGCGGGATCGGCGGTCTTCGCCGCGCTCCTGGGCTACAACCCGGTTGCCAGGTTGTTGCCGTCAGGGACCCTGGCGGGACTGCCTAGGTCCGTCGGTGATCGGGTCCTCGGTGGCCATTTCTTTGCATCGCTGATATCCGCTCCGCTGGCAGATTCCATGCACGTTGCATTCCTGGCCGCCGCCGCGGCCGCACTCCTCGGCGCCGTCGCGTCAGGGCTTCGTGGACCTCGGGTGGTTCAGCATCGCCCTGGCGGCCAGCCGGCGACGGTAATCGAACCGGCAATCGTCCTGGACTAGGGCCGCGCCCAGGGGCGGCTAGAGGCGGCCGAGGATCGCGACGCTGCTGACGTTCGAGCTGGGGTATCCGCCGAGGTTATGGGTCAACCCAAGACGGGGACCCTTCTGGAGTTGACGATCGCCCGCGCGGCCCAGCAGCTGCAGGTAGACCTCGTACAGCATCCTCAGTCCGGACGCCCCGATGGGATGCCCAAAGCACTTCAGTCCGCCGTCGATCTGGCACGGGATCGTACCGTCCGAGTCGAAGAATCCCTCCAGGACATCTGTCGAGGCCTCGCCGTCCGATGAGATGAACAGGTCTTCCATGGTCACGAGCTCGGTGATCGAAAAACAATCATGGACCTCGATCAGGTCAAGCTCATCGCGGGGATGCTCGATGCCGGCCTCCGCGTATGCCCGCTTGGCCGCTGCCCGCGTGGTGGGGAGATGCGCGCCGTCCCAGGAGTTGCCCTGGGCCTCGGTGCCGTTGGAGACCGCCAGCTGCAGCGCCTTGACGCTGACCAGGTCGTGCTTGCCGAGCGACCTCGCCATCTCCGGGGTGGTGACAATCGCGCACGCCGCCCCATCGCTCACTCCACAGCAGTCGAAGATGCCGATTGGCTCCGCGATCATCGGGGCCGCGAGGACCGTCGGGATATCGATCCGGTTACGGAGGTGCGCTTTGGGGTTGAGACTACCGTTGTCGTGGCTCTTCACCGAGATGTGCGCCATCGCACGTTTCAGGTCCTCGGGCGCGATGCCGAACTTGGCCCGGTAGGCGGTCGCGAGCTGCGCGAACGAGCCCGGTGCCGAGATGTTCGCCCAGTACAGGTCGTTGACCTTTCCCCGAGAGCGCTGCGGTAGTCCGCCGTACCCTGCGTCCTTGAGTTTCTCGACGCCCACGGCAAGCGCGATGTCGCAGGCACCTGCGGCGACCGCATACACAGCGCCCCTGAACGCATCCGTCCCCGACGCGCAGAGGTTCTCAACCCGGGTGACCGGTATGTACGGCAGGCGCAGGGCGGTTGCCAGTGGGATCGCGGACTTGCCAACACCCTGGTCCTCGAGCGAGGTGGAGAACCATGCGGCCTGGATTTCGGACGTCTGGATGCCGGCATCGGCGATTGCCTCCTGGTATGCCTCGACCATCAGGTCCTCGGCGTCCGCATCCCAGCGTTCCCCGAACTTCGAGCAACCCATGCCCAGAATGGCGACGCGGTCGCGGATACCTGTGCTCAATTTTCTTCTCCAGTGGTTGGTGACGGAGCAGCCTTCCAGAAATAGCGATCGAAATGCCTGAGTGGGTCGTGGTCCTTGATTCGGTAGACCATGCGCATCGGGGTGCCGACTTCGACGGCGCCGGTCGCGATGTTCGTGAAGTCCATGATCAGGCGTCCTCCCTCCTCGAAGTCGATCATCCCGTAGTACGCGGGGGGGTCGGGAGTGTATGTCAGGTTGTCCGCGGTCCAGCTGGCGACATGCCCGGTGGACTCGGCGAACGAGTGGGGCACCTGGGAATCAAGCGCGCCGCATTCAGGGTTGACGCAGATTCTCTGTCGGGGGACCTGGTGGAAACCGCATTTGCCACAGACTCCGCCGACGAGGTGCATGGTCAGGTCGCGATGACGGTAGAGCGCGCTGAGCGCAGTGCTCTTGTCTGCCTCGGCCCTCTTGCCGGGGTCGACCTTGAGCAGGCCGTTGAGAGCGAGGTATTTCGGATATGGGGAGGGGATGGCTCGGCGAATCCATTTCGCCGGCCCAGTGCCCAGCAATTGGTAGTCGACCATGGCCTCCGTCACCTCGACGATCAGTGCACAGCCGCCCTGGCCAAAGGCGACGACCAAGATGCGGTCGCCGGGTTTCGCGTCTTCGAGAGCGTTGACCAACATGAGGATGGGGTGTGCGGTGCCACTATCACCGCAGCCCGAAACCAACTGGTCGCGGATGCTCGACTCCGGTATGCCGACTGCCCGGGCTACCGCCGCGGGCACGCGTGCTATCTGGCACGGCAGGCAGAAATGATCGATGTCTCCCGGTTGTAGCCCGGCTTCCGCCAGGGCTGCCATCGCCAGTCGGGGCACGATTTTCATGTACCCCTCGTCTCGAATCCACCTGTCCTCCCAGCCATAGTCGAATTCGCTGTCGCGCGATCGGTAGTGGTCAACAAGGTCGATCGTCAATGACTGGCAGGCAAGGACCCGGGCGAGCCCATCTCCCGGCCCCACCACGACGGACGCCGCGGCATGCCCAACGCCGAGCTCGAGGGGCGTCATTGCGGCCGCCGCCCGGGCATCCGTAGAGACGCACAATGTCGTCGCGCCTGTGGCCATCGCCGCATCGCACGCTGAAAACACACTGCTCAGTCCGGCGCGAAACGTGCCGGTACTGTCCCGGGCGGCGACCGTCTCGGCGAGGCCCAGTGCGGCCGCCACTATGCCGGCGTTGAGGCGATCGTCAAACGGCGCGGTGGTCGTCGCCAGCACCACGCTGTCAAGTGTTCCACGGTCCATACCGGTGAGGCAGTCGCGAGCCGCGTCGACCGCCATCGTCAGCGAGTCCTCGTCCCAACCACAGAATGACCGCAGCGAGGCTCCGCCACCAGGTTGGGCGGCACCGGCCCACGCATGCGCAGCGCTGATCTCTCGCCGATCCAGCCGCATGGGCGGGACGTAGGCACCGAAGGCAACGATCGCTGCCCGCCCGGTAGCTGGGCTCGGAATGATCAGGCCTCCTGAATTCGATACGTGAACGTTATAATCATAGGTAGGAATCCACGTCCAGTCAACGGAGGTTTCGGGAGCGTGCCAGCTGAGTCGATCCGGGCGATGGAGTTGCGCGGAGCTGTCCGGAGATTCCTCGCCGACGAACTCACCGCAGGCACATTCGAACCTCGGTGTGATTCCTGGCTCTCGGGACATGATCCCTCGTTCAGCGCCCGGGTGGCCGAAAAGGGCTGGATCGGGATGACGTGGCCGAAGGCGTTTGGTGGCGGCGGCCATTCCTACAGCGACAGGTATGCCGTGGTCGAGGAGTTGCTGGCAGCGGGCGCCCCGGTGGCCGCTCACTGGATTGCGGATCGGCAGTCCGGCGCGCTGCTGCTGCGCTACGGTTCCGACGTCCAGAAGGGACGATATCTCGGCGAGATTGCGGCTGGTCGCTGCTTCTTCGCCATCGGCCTGTCTGAACCGGATGCGGGCTCGGACCTGGCCTCGGTGCGCACGGTGGCAAAGCACGTACCGGGGGGCTGGCTGCTGAATGGAACGAAGGTCTGGACCAGTCATGCCCACCGGAGTCAGTTCATGATCGCGCTGGTCCGGACGGCACCGAGGCAGGCCGATCGACATCTCGGCCTGAGCCAGATCATCGTCGATCTCGGCGCCAAGGGGGTGACGGTCCGGCCGATTGCGCTTCTGAGCGGTGCTCTGCACTTCAACGAGGTCGTCCTGCAGGACGCCTTCATGAGCGATGACATGCTGCTCGGCCAGGAGGGCGACGGATGGCGCCAGGTGACGTCCGAGCTCGCCCACGAGCGCAGTGGCCCCGAGCGGGTGCTGTCGACCTTCCCCCTGCTGGTGGAGTTGGTGCGGTCTATAGGATCCAACCCCGACGCACTGCAATCAGCCACAGTCGGTCGTCTGATTGCGCGGCTCTGGGCCCTGAGGTCCATGTCGAAGGATGTCGCCGCCCGCCTCGAAGCGGGTGATGACCCGGTGGTTGACGCGGCCCTGGTCAAGGATCTCGGCACGCGCTTTGAACAGATCGTGGTCGAGTACGCACGCGTGGCGACCGACCCGACAAGCGCGTCCGAATCGTTCCAGCGCATGTACCAGGCGTCCGTCTCTGCGGCCCCCGGGTTCACCCTGCGTGGAGGCACCACCGAGATCTTGCAGGGAATAGTTGCGAGGGCGGCGACCACGGGCCGACGACGACCGCACGACGAAACTTCGCGAATGATCTCTGCCTCCGCCGACAGCGTTTTTGGCATGGAGCGGACCGACTACATGGCCGAGGCTTCCAGCGCCGGGTTTCTCGCCGCGGACCTCGACCTGTGGACCGCTGCGCTGGTCATCGAGGCCGCGTCCTACCACGGTGTCGCGGACAACGTGTGCGAGGCGGTCATGCCGGAGATGGACGACGCGTACCAGCGGATCGCGCTCCTGCGCGCAATCCAACTTAGCGGTGCGATCCAGCGCACCCGGGATCTATCGATCCAGTACACCGCCGATCGGCAGCAGTTTGGGCGTCCGTTGCGCGAGTTCCAGGCGTTGCAGGGACACCTGGCGGTTATTTGTGGGGAGGCTGCGGCCGCCTCCGCGTCGGTCTGGGACGCCGTCGGCGCCCCCTCGGGCGGTAGGATCGCCGCCGCCAAGATCACAACGGGCACGGCCGCCGGAGTCGCCGCGGCAATTGCCCACCAGGTCCATGGCGCGATCGGCATCACCCGCGAATATCCGCTCCACCGCTGGACAGGGCGGCTGTGGGCATGGCGCGACCAGGGTGGACGAGAGGCTGAATGGGCCTCGTGGTTAGGCCGGCAGATCTGCTCGAGCGGCGCCGGCCAGATTTGGGAGATCACCACGTCGGTCGATGAGACGTACCGGGAGGCCCGCGTTGGCTGAGGTGAGATTCGAGCTGCGGGGCAACGTTGCCGTCATCACCCTGGATGCGCCGGCAAGGCGAAATGCCCTGGTCCCATCGATGGTGGCCGAGTTCGTCGATGCCTGCGCCGCGGCCGATGGCAACCCGGACGTGGGGGCCGTGGTGATCTGCGGAGCGGGCGAGTCGTTCTGCTCAGGTGCCCATCGGGACGTCCTCGACGGCATCGCACAGGATCCCGCGGGCACGGCCTCCTACCAGGGATTGAGCGAGATGTACCGAGCCTTCACGCGCCTCTCGGAAGTCCTGGTTCCCAGCATCGCGGCGGTACGTGGCCACGCCGTGGGCGCCGGCGTGAACATGATGCTCGCGGCCGACCTGCGCATCATCGCCCACGAGGCGAGGGTCATCAGCGGCTTTGGCGCGATCGGACTTCATCCCGGCGGTGGACATTTCTCCCTGCTCGGGCGGGTGGGCACCCGGGATGCGGCGGCGGCGGTGGGTCTCTTCGGCCAGCAGGTCACGGGCCGGCGCGCGGCCGAAGTCGGCCTGGCGTGGGAGTCGCTGCCTGCCGACGACGTCGAGCCGAGGGCGATGGAGATAGCCGCACGGGTCGCCCGCGACCCGGAGTTGGCCCGCGCCAGTGCCCGGTCATTCCGAGCGGAGCTCGGCCCGCCGGCCCTCGCTTGGGCCAACGCATTGGACATTGAGAAGGGTGTGCAGATGTGGTCGTTGCGTCGGCGTCACCAGGCGTCGCAGGGAGGAGATCCGTCATGACCGAATCGGTCCATATGCAGCGGAGCACGCTGGTTGTCCCCTCGTTCAGACGGTCGATGATCGAGAAGGCAATCGGCACCGACGTCGATTGTCTGCAGCTCGACTTCGAGGATGCCGTCGCCTCCACCGACGAGGCCAAAACCGAGGCTCGGCGGACGGTGCTGACCGCCAGGAGGGAACTCGATTTCGGTGACCACCTGGTGAGCATCCGGGTGAACAGCATTGACTCACGCTGGCTGGACGCTGACCTCGAGGCCTGCATCGAAGCCCGACCGCATGCGGTCGCCCTGCCGAAGGTTGCCACGGCCGAGGACGTGGCCAGTTTGGACGAGCGTCTGACCAACCTGGGCGCGCCGCCAGAGCTACGCATTTGGCCCGGGATCGAGACGGTGAGCGGGGTCGTGAATTGCGACCAGATCGCGCAGTCCAGTCCGCGCATAGAGACGCTCCGATTCGGGTTCGCGGACTATACGAACACGATGCACGGACAGCTCACGGAAACGTTTGACCACCTCTACTACCCGCTGACCAAGGTCCTCGCCGCGGCCCGCATGCATGGACTCTTCGCCACCGCCCCAACGGTTGTCTTCGGGGACATCAGGCGCCTCGACCTGGTCAGGAACCAGGCCCTCCAACTGAGGTTGCTCGGCTATGACGGGGCGACCGTCATCCACCCGAGTCATATCGCTGAGATTCATGCGGTCTTTACCCCAACCCCGGACGAGATCGACTGGGCCCTGAAACAGGAGCGGGCGCTGGCGCTCGCGCACCAGGAGGGTACGGGGGTGGTGATGCTGGACGGGCACCTCGTCGAGAACCTCCACATCTCGATGGCGCAGAGGACGCTTGCGATCGCCCGCAAGCTGGGTCTCGCGGCAGAAGCGGTTTGACCGTGGATACGTCGAGCAGCGTCCTGAGCAACCTGAGCGTTGTCGACCTCACACAGGGAATGGCGGGTTCGATGGTGACGATGATCCTGGGCGACAACGGGGCCGATGTCGTCAAGATCGAACCGCCCGGCGGGGATTGGTCCAGGCGCCAGCCGGCATTCCTGATGTGGAACCGTGGCAAGCGCAGCGTGGTCCTGGACCTGAAGGACCCGGACGATCGGAGGCGAGCCTTCGCGCTGGCATCCCGTGCGGACGTCGTCGTCGAATCCTTCCGGCCCGGGGTCGTCGAGCGACTGGGCCTTGGATACGAAGCGGTTGCGGCGGCCAATCCGCGAATCGTCTACTGCTCCCTCTCAGGGTTCGGTCGGCTGAGCGAATTCAGCCATGTCAAGGGATATGAGAGCGTCGTCGCCGCACGTCTCGGTCGCATGACGGGCCTCGATGAGACCGAGGGAGCTGCCAAGGGTCAGTCCCTGGATCGGCCGATATACCTTTCCGTCCCGCTCAACTCGTACGCCGCGGCTCAGCTCGCGCTTCACGGCATCGGCTCGGCACTGCTGCAGCGGGGCGACGACGGCGTGGGCGAACACGTCATGACCAGCCTCCTCCAGGGTGCAACCGCGACGGTCATGCACCAGCAGATGGGGAAGAGCACCCGCCGTCGCGATTGGTCGGCGGACCTGCGCTATCGCGGACGCAAACTCACGTTCCTGACCGCCGAGTGCAAGGACGGGAAATTCATTCAGATGTGCGCGCGGATGGACAACCACTTCAAGAACTGGATGCTGGCGACCGGGTTGGACGACGTCCTCACGGATCCCAGATACGCCGCCGCCCCACTGGGGATCGAGACCCTGGAGGCACTCACCGAGCTCGAGGACCGCATTCGGGTGAGGATGAAGGAGCGGACCCAGGCGGAATGGATGCACACCTTCATCGAAGAGTTCGATGTCGGTGCGGATCCCTTCCTCACGCCGGCCGAGTTCCTCGACCACCCCCAACTGCTGGCCAACAACCGCGTCCTAGAACTTGACGACCCGGTGGTGGGAAAAGTACGCCAGCTTGGTGCCCTGGTTGCGTTTTCGGACACGCCTTCACGAATCTCAGCCTCGGCACCCGCGCTGGGAGCCGACACCGAGGCCGTCATTGCCGGCCTCTCGGATCCCCAACAGGTAGCGATACGCCCGGAGCCAATCGTGGCTCCGGGCCCCCTCCGGAAGGCACCCCTCGCCGGTGTGACCATCCTGGAGCTGGCATATTTCCTGGCAGCACCGATGGGCCCGACGCTCATGGCGGAACTGGGAGCTCGCGTTATCAAGATCGAGCCTCCGGGGGGCGATCCGTGGAGGCGGATGGGTCTCGAAGGGGCACACACATTCCACGGCAAGGAATCAATCCAGCTCGACCTGAAGACCCCCGCAAGCCGCCAGGTATTGCACGACCTGATTGCGGCGGCGGACGTGCTGGTGACGAATTTCCGTCCCGACGTGCCGCCGAAGCTCGGGTTTGACTATCCGACGGCCCATTCCATCAATGACCAACTCATCTACATATATGCAGCGTCATACGGCTCGAAAGGCCCGCAGTCGCATCGTCCCGCGTTTCACTCCACGCCCAACGCACTCGGCGGTGGCGGCATCCTCCAGGCGGGCCTGGGCAATGCGCCGGTTGACGACGGTTTCCCCGACCCGTCCGCCGCTTTGGCCGTTGGGACGGCTGTGGTCCTCGGCCTCCTCGGCCGGGCCCGCACCGGAAAGGGACAGTACCTCGAGACGAACATGCTTGTGAGCGCGGGATATGTGCTCTCCTCCGACCTGGTTCTCTACGACGGTGCCCCGGGCTGGCGCCTACCTGACCACGGGCAGCACGGTCCTCATGCGCTCTCTCGGCTGTATCCCTGCGCCACGGGGTGGCTATTCGTCGCAGCTGTGCGCGAGGAGGAGTGGGTCGCCCTCACGGGGGCTCTGCGGCGGCCGGATTGGCTGGTCGACCCCCGGTTCGAGACCGAGACCGCCCGGCGGTCGAATGACGGCCCGCTCATCGCCGAGATGGGCTCGGTCTTCGCCACCGACAGCTCCGTCAACTGGGAGCGCCGGCTGGCCGAGGCGGACGTCAGCGCAGCCATAGCCGACGAATCCGACCTGGCGACCTTCCTTATCAACCACGGCCTGGTGGACAGCGCGCAGCATCCTGAGATCGGTGAGTACTGGCGTATGCAGCCGCGTGTAAGCCTCGCCAACTCAGCGGTGGTGTCCGGTCCCTATTTCAGTGTCGGGGAGCACAATGTCGCGATCCTTCGCGGGCTGGGCTATGACCCCGCTGAGATCGACGACCTGGTCAGGCAGGGCGCGGTCATCCCGCCGGCCTAGGCCCTCGCCCCGCATGCTATGCGGAGCTTGAAGAGGAGTTCGTCAGGAATTGATGATCCCCGGAGCCGGCTTGGCTGGCTCGACCCGTCAGAACTGCGGGTGGGCCTGGGTTGCATGCGTCTGCCGGTGGGGGATTTCTCGGACGAGGAGAGGGCGATCGAGACGATCGGCGCCGCCATCACTGCCGGCATCACAGTCTTCGATACCGCGCATTCATACGGGCCTGGACCTGCGGATCTCGGCCACAACGAGAGATTGCTCGCGAGGGGAATTCGTCTCCATCGCGCGGAGGCAACCACGCGCGTGGTCACGAAGGGCGGCATGGCCCGGGCCGGGATCGCCTGGATCCCTGACGGGCGTGCGAGGGTGATCGTAGCCGACTGTGAGGCCGGCCTGGCGGCGCTTGATGGGCTGCCGATCGACCTCTACCTGCTCCACGCGCCCGATCCGCGCACCCCGTGGCGAACTTCGATGCGCGCCCTGGCCCGCCTCGTCGAACAGGGGTTGGTGCACCGAGTGGGGGTTTCGAACGTCAATCGCTCCCAGCTGGACGAGGCGCTCGACCTCGCCCCGATCGACGCGGTCCAGGTGCCGCTCAGCCCATTCGACGACCGCGCTGTGCGGGGCGGAGTCCTCGAGCGGTGTGAGGAGACCGGCGTGACCCTGATGGCGTATTCGCCGCTTGGGGGCACCCGACGAGCGGGCGGGCTGGCCCGCGACCCGGCGCTTGCCGGGGTGGCCGCGGAGGCCGCCGCGACCCCGGCCGAGGTGGCGCTCGCGTGGCTCCTCACGCTGTCCCCAGTGGTCGTGGCCATACCTGGCGCGCGGCGCCCGGAGACCGCTCGCTCCGCGGCTCGGGCGGCAACACTCAGGCTTGACCCCGCCACGGTCGCGACCATCACCCGCCACTTCGGCGTACGTGCCCCGCTGTCGGTCATAAGGCCAGGATCCACCAATCGATCTGAGGTGGTCATGGTGATGGGGATCGCCGGGGCGGGTAAGAGCCGGGTCGCGGAGGAACACATCGGCCGCGGCTACCTCCGCCTGAACCGCGACGAGCGGGGTGGCACATTGCGCGACCTCGCCGCGGCTCTGGACGAACACCTGGCAGCGGGCACCCCCGGCGTGGTCCTCGACAACACCTATTTAACGCGCGCTTCGCGCAGCTACGTGGTCGAGGCGGCGCGCCGCCACGGGGTGCCAGTGCGATGCGTCTGGGTGGACACCCCGCTGGCCCAGGCGCAGGTCAACCTGGTGGAGCGATTGCTGGACCGCTTCGGCCACCTCCCGAGCCCGGAGGAGGTGCGCGCGGTCGCGCGGCGTGAACCGGGACTGCTGATGCCGACCTCCCAGATGCGGACGCTTCGCGAACTCGAGGCGCCATCGCTCGACGAGGGGTTCTCCTCCGTGGATACGCTGCCATTCGCCCGCCACCCGCCGGCGGGGCGGGGGAGTGCGGGGGTGTTCATTGCTGCGGCCGCCATGCGCAGGCCTGGTTGGGAGGGCGCACTCGAGCAGTGCGACGATGCGGCGTCCCACCTGTTGTTCGACTGGGTGCCGGACGGCACCCCGGCAGCCCTGACCGCCGGCATTGCCAGGCTCGCCGCCGCCCGAACTGGTCCGGTTGAGGGCGCGATGTGCCCCCACGGCGGCGGCCCGCCCACCTGCTGGTGCCGGCCGCCGCTCCCCGGGTTGCTGCTGGACTTCTCTCGGCGGCATGGGATCGACCCCGCCCGCTCCACCCTCGTCGGCGTCGGTCCGGCTCATCGAACGCTCGCCACGACCCTGGGCGCCATGTACCTGGCGGTCTGACCCTCGACTATTACGGATTTCTAAGGTTCACCGGGCAGAATCCCCTCATGAGCCGGCAACTCACAACCGCCCCCGTTGCCGCCCGTCATAAGCGCTTTCGAGTTCAACCTCCACGCGACTGGGGGCTCCGGCCCACGGACATCGTCGCGGCCCTCGGGTTCAACCTGGTCATCATCGGCGGCATGTGGCTGCGCCATGGCGGGACGGATAAGCTGGGCAGCCCGTCCGCCCTCGTCACAGCGCTCGGCCAGCTCACAGCCCTCGCCGGCACCTACGGTGCCCTGGTCCAACTCGTGCTGATGTCTCGTAGCCCATGGATGGAGCAGCTCTTCGGCCTGGATCGGCTCGCGCACTGGCACCGCTGGCTCGGCATCTCGGTCACCTGGCTGATCATCGGCCATGTCCTGTTCACGACCGGCGGGTACGCCATGGGGGACGGCAGCAGCTTCGCCGGCGAGACGTGGAAACTGTTGACCACGTTCCCCTACGTCCTGATGGCCACTGTCGCGACAGGTCTCCTCGTCATGGTGGCCGTGACTTCTGCCCGCGCCGCGAGGCGCCGGCTCAAGTACGAGACCTGGCACTTCATACACCTCTACGCGTACCTTGCGATCGCCCTGAGCTTCGGGCACGTGCTGGCTGTCGGGACCGACTTCAGCGATGACCAGCTGGCGCGTACTTACTGGATCGGGCTGTACATGGTTGCCGGTGCGCTGATCCTGCTTTTCCGCGTCGGCCACCCCCTGCTCCTCGACCGCCGCCACCGCCTCAGGGTTCAGCGGGTCGTGACCGAAGCCCCCGGGGTGGTCTCGATCTACATCACAGGGCGTGACCTGCGCAACCTGCGGTCACGGGCGGGCCAGTTCTTCGACTGGCGCTTCCTCACCCGCGGGCGCTGGTGGATGGCTCATCCGTTCTCCCTGTCCGAGGCTCCCAACGGTGACCACCTGCGCATAACCGTGAAGCAGGCCGGCGATGGGACCCGGGACCTGCGGCTCCTGCGGCCCGGTACCCGGGTCGCCGTCGAGGGTCCCTACGGGGTCTTCACCACCCAGCGTCGCCGTCAGAAGAAGGTGCTGATGATCGCTGGTGGGATTGGAATCACCCCGATCCGAGCCCTGCTGGAGGAGCTTCCCCAAGCCAAGGGCGGGGTGGTGTTGCTCTACCGCGCCCGCAGTTGGGACGAGGTCCTTTTCCAGGAGGAGCTGGAGCAGATGGTGCGTGCGCGCCAGGGCGAGTTGCGCTTCCTCGTGGGCAGCCGCGCAGCCGGGACCTCCGACCTGCAGCCAGACCCCTTCAGCCCGGGAGCTCTTCGCGAGATGGTCCCGGACGTCGCGGAGCGCGACGTCTTCATCTGTGGGTCCGGCCAGATGATGCGCGAACTCCACGACAGCCTCAACGAGCTCGGTGTGCCCGATGACCAGATCCATTACGAGCGGTTCTCGCTGCTCTAGATGATGAAGGTCGACGCTGCAGCCGGATGAGAGCCTCTATCGCCCTGTTCGCCACGGTCGTCGGCTTGATAATGATCTTCAGCTTCAAGACGCCCGACACCACCCGGCCGCCCACTGCGATCGCCGGCCTGCCGACCCCAGCCCCGGACAGCACCTCACCATCGCCCACGGCATCGCCTTCAGGGTCCGAGTCGCCCTCACCCGCGCCGGGGAGATACCGGGATGGGCAGTACACCGGGTCGGACATCTCGATGCGGTTCGGGGACGTCCAGGTGCGGATCAGCGTGAAGGGGGGCCGGATAACCGATATCCAGACACCGCACATGCCGTTCGACCGCCCGCGTTCGCAGGAGATCAGCCAGGAGGCTGCTCCGCTGCTCTACCACGAGGTCCTGCAGGCGCAGAGCGCCCAGATCGACTCGCTGTCGGGAGCCACGTATACAAGCGATGCGTACGCGCAGTCCCTGCAGTCGGCCCTCGACCAGGCGCACAGCTGAGTGAACCCCACCTCGAACACCATTTCCAGATCTGTGCGCGTGGAGCATGTGATGGGAACTGCGATCAGCCTCGATATGCGCGCGCCGTGGGTGGGCCCCGAGGTCGTGGACGAGTTCTTCGCCTGGTTGGGCAGCGTCGACGAGAGGTTCAGCACCTATCGTGAAGACAGCGCTGTCAGCCGGGTCCGCCGCGGGGAGGTCGCGGTCCTGGACTGCGATTCCGACATGTCCGAGGTCCTGCTACTGTGCGAGCAGGTTCGGCTGGCCAGCTCGGGCGTTTTCGACGCATGGACCCACAGTCCCGAGGGGTTCGACCCATCCGGACTCGTAAAGGGCTGGTCGATCGACCGGGGCGCCGAGATCCTCCTCAGCGGGGGCGCGCGCAACTTCTGCATCAATGCCGGCGGTGACATCCTGGCCCAGGGCGAACGCGAGCCGGGCGTGGCCTGGACGGTGGGAATTCGAAATCCCCTGGAGGTCGGCGGGGTCGCCAAGGTGATCTCAGTCAGGGACATGGCGGTGGCCACGAGCGGCGCCTATGAGCGGGGCGCCCACATCACCAACGCGGTCGCTCCTGGCGCACCGGGCGAGTTGCTGTCGATCACCGTCGTGGGTCGTGGCCTCACCCTGACGGACGCCTACGCGACGGCGGCCTACGCGATGGGAGATGCAGGCACCAGCTGGGCGGCATCGCAGCCTGGGTATGGCGTGTTTGCAATCACACGACCGGAGCGTGCGGTCTGGGACGGCGAGTTCGACAAGCTCATCGAGACGGGAGCTAAGGCAGGAAGTGCTGGAGCCCGAAGTTGAACATGTCCGGGTGGGCCTTGATCGCCTCGACCATCATCGCCGTGTCGAACACCCGGATGTCATACGTGCACAGCATCACGGTCGGGAAGCGTTTGACCATCGCGTTGAGGCTGTTCTCGAGTGAGACGACCGCGCCGTGGGAGCCCATCGCCCTGGCGGCGGCAACCACGTCACCCACGGCGCGGACCATTCGCGCCCCGGATGTACGTGTCCGCCAGAACTCCTTCTCCCATGTCGCCAGCGCCTCCTCCGCCAGGCGACCCGGGGAGGAGAGGGTTCGCAACAGGCCGCTCTTCAGCGCCGCCGCGACGCCCCCGCCCAGAGCCTCATCCAGCGCCGCCAGGTAGTCTCCCAGCACGGTCTCCTCAGCGAGGAGGATCCCGGGTTCACCCTGCCTCAGCCCATCACGCAGGAACGGAACTGACAGGCGGTACCGGCCGGGGTCCGTGTCGTAGAACGCGGCGAGGTGGGTGCCGACCGGTAGGTCCAGGGTTCCGACCCGTGCTGACAGCGGTCGCCCTCGGGCATTTCGCCGGGGCACATCCTCGCGGGACCGCTGCACAAAGGCGCGCAGGTCCTCCTCGCGGAAGCGTCGTTCGCGGCGGCGCCCAACTCGCCGGACCCTGAGCGCGCCGCCGTCCGCCCAGCGCCGCACGGAGGCCTCGCTGACGCCCAGGTAGGTCGCCGCCCCGGCGGTGTTGTATTCGTCCAAAGGACCGCTATCTCTCAATTATTGGTCGCCTGATAGATAGATAGGTAGGTGAGTGATATTCTGGATGAAACCACAAGAGTACGGGCGGCGGTGACCGTGGTTCCAGGGGAAACGCGCTGTACTTGAACGCTTCCAGCAAGCTCACTGATCCCAATGAACCCCAGGGGGAGGGGCCGTTTCTACTCAACCTGCCACGGGACCTGCGCACGGCGCTGATGACCGGGGGGGAGACGGAGACCTACGCTGCCGGGCAGGCGATTCCGGTTGCCGGGCCACCGGCGGCACCGGCGGTCGTCCTTGACGGGTTGGCGCGCATCTTCATCACCACCGCCGACGGGCGGCAGGCCACGCTGCTCTACGTGCGCGGGGGTGATTGTCTCGGCCTCGCGAAGTCTTTCGGGGAGGATCTCCCGGCGGAGGTCGAGGCCGTCAGTCAAACAAGAGTCCGTCATTTCGACCGTGGTCATTATGAACAGGCGCTGAAGACCAGCGTGGAACTGACACGCGCGGTGGCTGCCGAACTGGCCCGCAATATCGGCGCTTTCGAGGCGTCGTTCGCGGTGTTTGTGGCAGCCAGCGTTCGGCGCCGAGTGGCCTTTCACATCCTGCGGATGGCGACCCCAGATCGAGAGGGCCGGATGATGGCCAGGGTCACCCAGGGCGGGCTCGCGCGCGCCGTAGGCTCGGTCCGCGAGGTGGTGGCGCGGGCCGTCCGAGAGCTGCGCGACGAGGGCGTCCTGCTGGTGCTCCAGGGTGGCCTCCTCGTGGTGGACACCGACCGGCTGCGCCGCGTGGCCGATAGCGACCGCTAGGAACCCGGCCCTCAGTACGGCCGGGCGTTCTTCTTCGCGACGGGGCGGCGGGCCCGAGTGCGCCGTGCGAGCGAACCCTGCTGCGGGCGCGCTCGGATTCCCTCCATGATCACGTCCACCATCCGCTCCGTGACCGCGGCGGACGGCACCGACCCCTTGGCGAGGAGGTGGCTCAACAGGCCGCCGATGAGCAGGTCGACGACGATCTCCGCGTCGATATCGGCGCGGAACCCGGCGATGGCCGCCACCTTCTTGTAGGCCTCCGCCACCACGAGGCGGTTGGGCACAACCGTGTCGTAGGTGAGCGTCCCCGGCTGCCCGTCCGGTCTGAGCAACCCCCGGATGATCATTGGGAGCAGTGTCTGGAATTCCGGTGAATCGAATATCGAGCGGGTTTCGCCGACACCGATCTTCAGGTCCTCTTCGATGTCCCCCGACAACGGCGTCGGAGCACGACCGATCACCCGGTGGACGGCGGCAGCGACCAGGGCGTCACGGGTGGGGTAGCGCAGGTAGACCGAGGCGCGCGCGATACCGGAGCGTCGAACGACGCCGCTGATGGTGGTCGCATCCGGCCCGACGGAGGTGAGGAGCTCGACTGCCGCGGCCAGGATGGCCTCGTCAACGTCCTCACTGCGGGGACGCCCGGGGAGCCTGGTTGGTCGTTTTACCGGTTCAGTTCCGTGCTCTGGTTTCACCGCTACTAAAGTACCACATTCAAATACTGGATATCCTGAATAGAATAGTGCAATGATAGGCGCATGAAGCCTCCTGGTTTGGCTACCGAATCAGCCGAGCGCTTCAAGGTCGTCCTCGTCGAGGACGATGACCTCGACGCCGAGCTCATCGTCGCCGAGCTCGAGTCGGCTGGACTCTCAATGCAGCTCACGCGCGCCACCAACGACCGCGAGTTCCGCGGCGCGATCGCGCTCCCGGACGAGGTCGACGTCATCCTCTGCGACTACGGCCTCCCGGACCTGGACGCCCTCAGCGTCCTCGAGCACCTGCGCGCCAGGGAGGTGACGATCCCGGTGATCATCGTGAGCGGACGGCTCAGCGACGAGCGGGCCACCGAGTGCATGCGGCTCGGGGCTGCCGACTACGTCATCAAGGACCGGCTTCATCGCCTGCCACACGCGCTGACCCAGGCAATCCGGCACGAGCGCGCTGCGAGCGCCGGGCGCAGGGCCGAGCGCCGCTACGAGCAACTCGTCAACGACCTGCCGGTCGCGGTGTTCGGGGCCGCCGCCGATGGCACGATTCTGCACGCCAACCCCGCCATGATCGCAATGTTCGCGTGCGCCGACTTCCAGGAACTGCAAAAGGTTTCAATGGTCGATCTCCACCTGAACCCAGAGCAGCGATCGACGCTCGCTGAGCAACTCGACTCGCAGGGCGAGGACATGGACTTCGAATGTCAGATGCGGCGAGTGGACGGCTCGTTGTTCTGGTTTGCCGGCGCGGTCCACGCTGTGCGCGACGCTGCCGGCCGCGTGGTCGAGACCGAGTGTCTCGGGCGCGACGTCTCCGTCGAAAAGACGGCCGCCCTCGAACTGGCCAAGAGCGAGGAACGGCTCCGGAGCCTGCTGGCCGGCGCGCCGGTCGCGATCGCCACCCTGGACCGCGAGGGGCGCTTCACCTATGCCGGCGGCAGCGTGTTCACCCGGCTGGGCCTGGATGCCTCGGCCATCGTGGGGCTGCGGGTCATGGAGGCCTTCGGCGACCGGCCGGACTTCCTGGATCTCTGGACCAGGGCGCTTGATGGCGACGTGCAGACTGACCTCGAATTCGGCGGGCGAAGCTTCCAGGTCCGCTGCGGGCCCTTCCGCCTGGTCACCGATGGCGAGGGGATCGGCGTGCTCGTGGTGGCCATCGATGACACCGACCGGAGCGAGGCGGACCGCGCCCTGCGCGCCAGCGAGGGGGTCTTCAGGGCCCTCTTCGACCAATCGGCCGTGGGCATAGCGCTCCTCGACGTACCCAGGGACGGCGACAACGGCACGATGCGCTGGAACAGTCGAATCCGCGAGATGATGGGCGTGGAGAACCTCGATTACAGCTCCTGGACCTCGGCGTTCGACGCGGAAACTGCGCCAGAGCTCCTGGAGAAGTACGGCCGCCTGCTCAGTGGCGAGCTTGACCAGATCCGCGAGCGTCGCAAGCTGACCCGCCCCGATGGGACGGCGATCTGGGCGGACCTCTCGACCATCCTGGTGCGCGACGGCGATGCGCGGCCAGTGCGGTGGCAGAGCCTGGCGCTCGACATCACCGAGCAGGTGGAGGCCGAGGAACGGTTGTCCAAGCGCGCCGCCCGGGAGAGCGTTCTGCTGCAGCTCACGCGGGCCGGCCTGGACGGCGAGCCGACCGAGGACTTCCTGGCGACAGCGATCAGGCTGGTGGTGCGCGGCACCGAGACCCAATTCGGCTCGATCCTACAGATGCAGCCTTCGGGCACCCACCTGGACCGGGTGGCGGCCTACGGCCAGTCCTGCGCGATCCCGGCGGAGTTGCCGGCACTCGACATGTCTGCAATCGGTGTCGACGCCATGAAAACCGGCCTGCGAAACGCAATCGTGGTCGACTTCATAGCCGAACCGGACCGGCCCCGTAGCCCCTGGATGATCGAAGCGGGGGTGGTCGCATCGCTGGCCGTGGGCATCTACGGACCTACGAGCCCATTTGGCGTGATGTCCGTGCATACCGACGTCGCGCGCCAGTTCAGCGCCGACGATCTCCAGTTCATCGAGCTCGCGGCGACGATCATCTCGGTCGCCGTGGACCGCAAGCGCGGCGAGGAGCAGCGCCGCCTGCTGCTCGGCCGGCTGGTCACCGCCCAGGAGGCGGAGCGGAAATCCATTGCCGAGGACATCCATGACGACGCCGTGCAGGTCATGACCGCGGCGAACATGCGTCTCGAGCTGTTCCGCAGGCTGCTCACCGACCCCGCCCAGGTCGAGGCTGCGCAGAAGCTGCAGGAGACGGTGTCGTTGGCAACGGCTCGGCTCAGGAACCTGCTGTTCGAGCTCAACCCCCCGGACCTCGAACGGCACGGCCTGGCGGCCGCCCTGCGCAGGCACCTGGAGCAGTTCGGGACTGACACCGGTGTGCCGTGGGAACTCCAGAACGAACTCCTGGAGGAGCCCTCGGCCGAGCCGCGCATCCTCCTGTTCCGGATCTTCCAGGAGGCCCTGGTCAACATTCGCAAGCATGCCCACGCGACCAGGGTCACGGGCTCCCTCAAAACCGTGGATGGCGGGGTGATGATGGTGCTGACGGACGACGGCGCCGGCTTCCGGGAGTCCGGGGGA
Organism: Chloroflexota bacterium; assembly: GCA_034666405.1. Lineage (GTDB taxonomy): Bacteria > Chloroflexota > Dormibacteria > DASZGP01 > DASZGP01 > JAXDLW01. The sequence goes on from JAXDLW010000041.1 coordinate 93,535, forward strand.
CAGCCGCAGGCGGGACACCTGGGCCTGGCCTCGATGCGCGAGCGGGCCGAAATCGCCGGTGGCTGGTGGCGGCTGTCCAGCGAACCTGGCCGCGGCACTGAGATCACGACCTGGGTGCCCACACCACCACAGGCGCAGGCCGCCGTCACCCACGACGCGGAGGTGCCCAGTCTTGTCTGACCTGAGGGTCCTCATTGCCGACGACGAGAAGATCGTCAGGGATGCGCTGGCGGACCTGATCGAGGACACGCCGGGAATGACCGTGGTCGGGGTTGCCGAAAATGCGGAGGAGGCGATTGCAATGGCCGGCAGCACCAGCCCGGATGTCGCCCTGCTCGACGTGCGCATGCCCGGCGGAGGACCGACCGCGGCGCGCGGGATCCTGCAATGCTGCCCCCAGGTGCGCGTGCTGGCGCTGTCGGCCTCCGGTAGTCACGACACCGTCCTGGAGATGCTCCAGGCAGGTGCGTCCGGCTACCTGGTAAAGGGAATACTGCCCACCGAGGTCATCGCCGGTATCCAGCACGCCGCCGCTGGGGAGGCCCCGATCTCGGCCGAGGTGGCCGGTGGTGTCATCGACCGTCTCAGGGACCAGCTGGACGTCGAGGCCCAGGAGGTGGAGCGCCGCGCCGCTCTCACCGCGCAGTTGACCGTCGCCCTGGATGGGGACGGCCTCGACATGGTCTACCAACCGATCATGGACCTCGAGACTCGCAAGGTCGTCGGCGTCGAATCGCTCGCGAGGTTCAAGCTGGATCCCCACCGTCCGCCGAACGAGTGGTTCCAGGTCGCGGCCGACCTCGGCATGGCGCCGCGCCTGGAGGTGAGTGCGGTGCGTCGTGCCCTGGCACGCCACGCGGCCCTGCCCGCCGACGTCTTCATGGCGGTCAACCTCTCGCCGGCGACCCTCATGTCAGCGGAGGTGGCCGGCGCGATCCCGAAGGGGTTCGCGGACCGGGTGATCATCGAGGTCACGGAGCACACGCCGGTCGTCGACTACCTCGCGCTGCGCACAGCGCTGGCTCCGTTGCGCGCCTCCGGGGTGACCCTCGCCGTCGATGACGCGGGCGCCGGCTTTGCCAGTCTGCGGCACATCCTCAAACTGGCACCGCATTTCATCAAGCTCGACATCAGCCTGACGCAGAACATCGAGCATGACGCCGGCACGATCGCGCTGGCGGTCGCCCTGACCTCCTTCGCCGGCGCCATCGGCGCCAGGGTAATCGCGGAGGGGATCGAGACGCAGGGCCAGCTCGATGCGCTGCGCTCGCTGGGCATCCAGCTGGGCCAGGGGTACCACCTGGGCCGGCCCATGTCCATGGAGGACCTGCTCAAGGTCATGAGCCAGGCCTCTGCGCTGGTCGCATGATGAACCGGTCCACCGTCACGATTCGCAAGCCACCCGTGCCCGGCGACGCCTACAGGTCGATGTTCGAGCGCGCCGAGGTCGGGATTGTCCTGACGGCGCTGGACGGTCGCATCCACCCCAATCCCGCCTATTGCAGGATGCTGGGATACGAGGAGTCGGAGCTCCGGGACCGCTCCTATGATGAGATCACTCATCCTGACGACCGCGCCGAGAGCCGGCTCATGACCAGCATGATCATGGCGGGGCCCGAGCATCATGCGCGCTGGCGCAAGCGCTACCTCCGCAAGGATGGCGAGGTGCTCTGGGCAGACATCAGCACTGTCCTCGAGGACGACGACCAGGGCCGCCCGGTCCGGCTCCACACGGTGGTGATCGACATCACCCACCGGGTGGCGTCAGAGACGGCGGCCGCGGGGGCCAACGAGGTCCTCGAACTCCGGGTCGCGCAGCGGACCGCCGAGCTCGCGGCGAGCAACAGCGACCTCGAAGCGTTCACCTACAGCGTCTCCCACGACCTGCGCGCACCCCTTCGAGCCATGGCCGGGTTCAGCCGGATGCTACAGAAGAAGTACGGCTCCAGCATGGACGAGACAGCCAACGGGTACGTCCGGCGCATCGTGCAGGGCGCAGACAGGATGGGTGACGTGATCGACGACCTGCTGCGGTTCTCCCGCCTTGGTAGGCAGGAATTGACCCGGCAGATGGTTGACCCGGCCAGCCTCGCTCGGGAAGCGCTGCAGGACCTCCAGGCGGAGGTCGAGGGTCGACAGGTGAACATCGTGATCGAGGAGATGCCCGCGGTCTGGGCCGACCGTGCGCTGCTGCAGCATGTCTACCTCAACCTGCTGTCCAATGCCTTCAAGTTCACCGGCCGCCGCCCGGACGCGAGCATCGTCGTGGGGTCCACCGAGGGGCCGGACGGCGTGCGCGTCTACTCCGTGCAGGACAACGGCGCCGGTTTCGACATGAAATACGCGCACAAGCTGTTCGGTGTCTTCCAGCGCCTGCACGGCCGCGACGAGTACGAGGGCACCGGCGTCGGACTGGCGCTGGTCAAAGCCGTCGTCGAGCGCCACGGGGGCCACGTCTGGGCGGAGTCAAGCATTGACCAGGGGGCGAAGTTCTCCTTCACCATCGGAGGCCAACCATGACCGCGTCCGGAATGACCATCGACGTCCTGCTGGTCGAGGACACCCCGGAGGATGTCGAGCTCACGCTCGAGGCCTTCGCCGACCACATGCCGCTGAGCCGGATCGAGGTCGCGCGGGACGGCGAGGCGGCGCTGCATTTCCTCTACGGCGCCGATGGACAGGTCCTGCGGGAGGTCCTGCCCAAGGTGGTCCTGCTGGACATCAAGCTGCCCAAGGTGGACGGCCTGGAGGTGCTGGAGCGGATTCGTTCGCACCCGTCGACCGTCGAGTTGCCCGTTGTCCTGCTCACCTCGTCGGCCCAGGAGTCCGACATGCACCGCGGCTACCGGCTTCATGCCAACAGCTACATCGTGAAGCCGGTCCAGTACGAGGAGTTTGTGAGGGTCGTCACCGAGGTGGGCATCTATTGGCTCGACCTGAACCGCGCACCCACGAGGGCTGAGTCAGCACTACCGTGAAAGCGCTGCCCGGCGTAGTGCCGATCAGGGTCCTGGTCGTCGATGACCATCCCCTGGTCCGAGAGGGACTGCGCGCCGTCCTCGCGACCCATGCGGACATCGAGGTCGTGGGCGTGGCCAGCACCGCCGAGATGGCGGTGGAGCTGGCCTCCCTTCACACCCCGGACGTCGTGCTCATGGACTTCCGGCTGGCCGGCAGGACAGGGGCCGAAGCCGCTGCCGAGATCCGGCTGGCCCAGCCGTCCACCTCAATCGTCTTCCTCTCTGCCGATGACAGCGACACGACCCTGAGTGCCGCGGTCCAGGCCGGGGCCGCCGGCTACCTGGACAAGTCGGCGTCGATGGAGGAGGTCGTCAGCGCCATCCGGCGCGCGGCCGCGGGGGAGATGCTGATCCCTGCCCGCGTTCTCGTCGCGTTGCTCGCCACCGAGAGATCGCGGCTCAGCGGCGTCGCCGCGGACACCTCCTATGGCAGCTCGCTGACGGCACGGGAGCGCCAGGTGCTCCAGCTCACAGCGGAGGGCGTCGACAGCATCGGAATCGCCGAGCAGCTGTTCATCGAGCTGACCACGGTGCGCTGGCACGTCCGCCATATCCTGGAGAAACTCCAGGTGCACAGCAAGCTGGCCGCAGTGGCGCTCGCCGCGGAGCATGGGTTGGTGCAACGCCCCGCTCTGCCAACCCCTCATACCTGATGGGGCGATAAACCCTCACCAACGATGGCGGATGGGGACGGCCCGCGCCCCACTGTGAGGGCATGATGAATCGAACCGTAAAAGCCGCCCCGAGACGTCCATCCGTACTCATTGCCACCGACGACCCCGTGGCCGCCGCCGTCCTCGCCCGGCGCCTGGGCGCGTCGGGGAACCGCGTTCGCACAGTTGTGACGCCCGGTGACCTGCTCATGTCGGTCCATCGCGAGATTCCCGACCTGGTGGTCCTGCAGCCCGGCTCCGGGTTCAGCGGCTCGATCCTGTACCGGCGCCTGCGCTCCCACCCCGCAACCCGGGACCTCCCCGTGCTGGTGGTCGCGCCGTTGAGTCAGCTCGAGGCTTTCGACCTGAAGCCAGAGCCGGGCTTCTTCGCCAGCAAGCCGGTGCTGCTCGACGTCCTGGCCGGCCGGGTTGAGCGGCTCCTGCGAATCCTTCCGCTGGCGCCCGGGCGGGACCTGCAGGCGGCGTGACCCGCCCGGGAACCCCCCGAGGTCACGCCTGGAGAATCGCCGCGACGGCGGACCATTCGAGTTCGTCGACGCGGCGAATCTCTCCGGGCGCAGCATCCGAGTCGTCAAGGCTGAGCTGCCACCAACCGACGTCGTGCCACGCCCCGAACTTCCATCCGACCTGTTGGTAGACACCGACCGGGCGGAAGCCCATCGCCTCGTGCAGTCCCACGCTGGCAGGGTTGGGGAGGGTGATCCCGGCGTACGCCCGTCGGTACCCCTGGGCGGTGACCAGTGCCAGCAGCGACCGGTACAGCGCCCGGCCGGCGCCCTGACGGTGGCGCGCCGAGTCGATGTAAACGGAGACGTCGACGGACCAGCGATAGGCGGCGCGTGGGCTGTGCGTTCCCCCGTACGCATACCCGACGATGGTGCCCTCTTCGACCGCCACCAGGAAGGGATACTGGGCCAGGGTTCCCTCGAGCCGCCGGGCCACCTCGCCGGTATCGGGCGGGTCGAATTCGAATGAGATCACCGTCCCGGCGACGTAGGGCTCATAGATCGACTGGATTGCCTCGGCGTCCGCCGGCGTTGCCAACCTGAGCTCCACGGCAAGATCGTACCGGCGCCGCGCGCCGGGCGCGGTCAGGTGGTGGCTGTAACCAGCGGTGGCGCCCCGGAGTCCGAGACGATCGCGCCGTCGCGCATCTTGATGCGCCTGCTCGCGTGCTTGGCGACATCCTCGTCGTGGGTGGCGATGATCAGGGTGACTCCCATGTCAGAACGGAGTCCCACCAGCAGCGCCATGACATCCGCGGCGTTCTGGGAGTCGAGGTTGCCCGTGGGCTCGTCCGCGATGATGACCTCGGGGCGGTTGGCCAGCGCGCGGGCAATCGCCACGCGCTGCTGCTCGCCGCCGGAGAGGCGGGATGGCAGGTGGTCGGCCCGCTGCTCCAGGCCGACTGCCGTGAGCAGCTCGGTGGCGCGCGCGCGGCGATCGGATTTGGAGACCCTGGGGTCCATTGCGATCGCGACGTTCTCCGCCGCGCTCAGGGTGGGGATGAGGTTGAACTGCTGGAAGATGAAGCCGATCCGGCTGCCGCGGATGTCCGTCAGGGCGCGGTCCCGCGCCTGGGAGAGATCCTGGTTGTCGAACTGCACGCTGCCCGACGTCGGTGTGTCCAGCGCGCCGACCAGTTGGAGCAGCGTGCTCTTGCCCGAACCGGACGGTCCTTCGATCGATACGAACTCACCATTGCTGATGTCCAGGTCGACGCCGCGAAGGGCCATGACCTGGGCCGCCCCCTTGAGGTAGCGACGCTCGACCTTGCGGAGCTCGTAGAGGGGCTTCGTCTCGACGGCCGCGCTCATCCCAGGTCTCGCAGGGCGACGGACGGCGACAGGCGTGCGGCTCGCCAACCGCCCAGGGTGCCCGCCAGCAGCCCGCCCAGGAGCGCGCACGCGACACCCAGCAGCACAGTCGTTGGCGTGATGATGGCCTGGAGGCGGATGGCCTGGCTGGTTGAAGCGGTCGTCGTTTGATGGAACAGCGTGCCCGCGGTGGACGCCCCCACCGCGAGGCCGGATGTCCTCGACGTCAGGGTGGGCCCGAACACGTTGACGGCCGCCGCCACGCCAAAGCCGATGAGGATGCCGAAGAGCGCGCCGACAACCCCGATCGCGACGGTCTCGGCCATGATCTGACGCACCACCCGCCCCTTGCGCCAGCCGATGGCGCGCAGTGTGCCGATCTCGCGCACCCGCTTGGCCACCGACGATGTCGTCAGCAGCGCGGCAATCAGGAACGCCGCCAGCAGGATGATCAGCGCCAGTGCGCCACCAAGGCTCGAGGCCAGCGACTGCGCGTTGGCCAGGCTGCCGGTGACCTGGTTGGCGAGGGACTTGGCAGTGAGGACCTGGGCGCCGGGCAGCTTGGCCTGGATGGCCGCGGCGACCGCGTCGACGTCACTGGCCTTGTTCACCTTGACGAGGACCTCGTTGACCCGTGACGGGTTGGTCGAAAGCGTCTGCAGCGTCTTCAGGTTGAAGTAGATGTCGGAGACATTGCCGGTGAGGGTCGGCGCCACGAGGCCCTTGACGGTGTAGGCGGTGCCGTCGATGGTGAGGGTCTGGCCCGCCTTGATGTTGTTGGTGGAGGCATACGCGGTGTTGACCAGGATCTCCTGGTCCGGGGTCGACGAGAACCAGCTACCCGACGTGACCTGGGAGACGGTGATCAGGCCCGACTGCTGGTTCGCGGGGTCAACCGCGGCGACCGTGTAACTCTTGGTCTGGGTATCGGTGGAAGGCGGGTTGAGCACGCGGTTGATGGTCTGCGCCGGGACCACGACCTGGGCGTTGTACTGCTGGATCCGCGCGGGGAGGCACTTCTGCAGCGCCCCGTTGCGGGAGAAGCCGCCACGG
>JAXDLW010000042.1:0-166716 GCA_034666405.1 Chloroflexota bacterium
GTCCTGGTCCGCCGGCAACACGTCGCGAAGGTCGGCCCAGCTCCCGACATCGCTCCATGCGAAGTCCGCCTCCAGGACGACGAGGTGGGCGGTCCGCTCCATGACGGCATGGTCCACCGCCATCTCCTCGACCGCCAGGTAGGCCTCGCGGTACTCGCCCTCCCGCCCCGCGGCGCGGGCCCGGGCGGCCCGTTCGGCGCCTTCCGCCACCCCACTGGCATGGATGCGCAGCTCCTCGAGGAAGAGCCCGTTGGGCCAGGCGAAGATACCCGTGTTCCACAGGTACCGCCCGGACTGGACCATCTGCTCCGCCTCGTCGCGAGGCGGCTTCTCGACGAACCGGGCGGCGGCAAAGACCTCGACGCCGTCCTCCGACCCCAGCGCGGGGCCCTTCTCGATGTAGCCGAAACCGGTGGCCGGCTCGCGCGGGACCAGTCCCAGGGTCCCGAGCTTGCCCATCCGCCCGACCGCCTTCATGGCGGCGCGGACGGTGCGAGCAAAGGCCTGCGCGTCGGGGATCAGGTGGTCGGCGTGGAGCGAGGTCATGACCCCGTCGGCGGGCAGGACGGCGGCCGCGAGCGCCAGGCACGCGGCGGTTCCCCGGCGTCCCGGCTCGGCGATCCAGTCATCCGCGCCCAGCTCGGGCAGCTGCTCCCGGCAGGCCTCCAGCTGGGAGGCCTCCGTCACGACCAGGACGCGGTCCGCCACCATGCGGGCGCGCTCGTAGGTCGCCCGCAGCAGCGTCTTGCCGTCGAGCAGGGGCAGGAGGTGCTTGGGGGTTCCCGACCGGGAGAGCGGCCACAGGCGCGTGCCCGCCCCCCCGGCGAGGATGACGGCGGCGTGGCCGCCGGCGGCGTCAGCCAGCTGAGGAGCCGTTCTTACCGGCGGCCTGGGGGACGCGCTCCGGGAGCTTGACCCCGGCGTCCTCGGCCAGGGCGGCGGCGCGGTCGGTGCGCTCCCAGGGCAGGTCGAGGTCGCTCCGGCCGAAGTGGCCGTAGGCCGCGGTCTGCTTGAAGATCGGCCGGCGCAGGTCGAGGTCCTTCATGATCCCGAACGGCGAGAGGTCGAAGTGGTGGTCGATCAACTCGTGGATCCTCTCCGCGTCGATCTTCTCGGTGCCGTAGGTGTCGACCCGCACGGACACGGGCTTGACCACGCCGATGGCATAGGCCAGCTGGACCTCGCACTTGGTCGCCAGGCCGGCGGCGACCACGTTCTTGGCCACCCAGCGCGCGGCGTACGCGGCGGAGCGGTCAACCTTGCTCGGGTCCTTGCCGGAGAAGGCGCCGCCACCGTGGCGAGCGTACCCGCCGTACGTGTCGACGATGATCTTGCGCCCGGTCAGCCCCGCGTCGGCCTGTGGCCCGCCCATGACGAAGCGCCCGGTGGGGTTGACATGGAAGATCGTGTCCTTGTCGATGAGGTGGTCAGGGCAGGCCTGCTCGACGATCACCTCGCGGATGTCGTCGGCGATCTTGTCGTGCTCGACGTCCTCGCTGTGCTGGGCGCTTACGACGACGGTGTGGATGCGCTTGACCGCGCCCTCCGGCGTGTATTCCACCGTCACCTGGCTCTTGCCGTCCGGCCGCAGGTACTTGAGGGTCCCATCCTTGCGGGCGGATGCCAGGCGGCGGGTGATGTTGTGCGCGTACTGGATCGGCGCCGGCATCAGCTCCGGGGTCTCGTCGCAGGCGAAGCCGAACATCATCCCCTGGTCGCCGGCGCCGCCGATGTTCACGCCCTGGGCGATGTCGGGGGATTGCTCGTCGACCGAGACCAGCACGCCGCACGTCTCCCAGTCGATGCCGAACTTGGACCGGGTGTAGCCGCAGCCCTTGATGGTCTCGCGTGCCACCTTGGCCATGTCCACGTAGCAATCGGTGGTGATCTCCCCGACCACGATCGCCAGGCCGGTGGAGAGGACGGTCTCGCAGGCCACCCGTCCCAGGGGGTCCTTGCTCAGGATCTCGTCGAGGATCGCGTCAGAGATCTGGTCCGCGAGCTTGTCGGGATGCCCCTCGGTTACGGACTCCGAGGTGAACAGTCGTGCGTGGGCCAAGGTCAGCCTCCTTCCCCGCCGGGGACTACGTCAGGCCCATGCCCTCCGCTCCCTCATGCCCAGGGTTCAAATTCGATTGGCGCGATTCTACAGGCGCGCCGCGGCCGGGGCTAGGTGCCGGACTCCCAGGAGGTCAGGTAGGCCTCCTGCTCGGGGGTCAGGACGTCGATCTTGATCCCCATGGCGTCAAGCTTGAGCCGGGCGACCTCGCGGTCGATGTCCTCGGGGACGTCGTAGACCCTCTTCTCCATCGTGGCGTGGTTCTTGGCCACGTACTCGGCGCCGAGCGCCTGGTTGGCGAAGCTCATGTCCATGACGGCAGCGGGGTGGCCCTCGGCGGCGGCCAGGTTGATCAGGCGCCCCTCACCCAGCAGGTGGATCCGACGCCCGTCGTTGAGCAGGTACTCGTCGACGAAAGGCCGGACGCGGGTCACCTGCTTGCTCATCTCGTCCATCGCGGTGATGTTGATCTCGTCGTTGAAGTGGCCCGAGTTGGAGACGATCGCGCCGTCCTTCATGACCTCGATGTGCCGGCGGTCGATGACGTTGAGGTCGCCCGTGACGGTGGTGATGAAGTCGGCGATGGGGGCGGCCTCCTCCAGGGTCATCACGCGGTAGCCGTCCATCACGGCCTCGAGCGCCCGGGTGGGGTCGACCTCGGTGACGATCACGTGGGCACCCATGCCGTCGGCGCGGCTCGCCAGCCCGCGGCCGCACCAGCCATACCCGCAGACCACGAAGTTCTTCCCCGCCAGCAGGACGTTGGTGCTGCGGATGATGCCGTCCAGCGTGGACTGCCCGGTGCCGTAGCGGTTGTCGAACATGTGCTTGGTCAGCGCCTCGTTCACTGCGACGATGGGGAAGCGGAGAACGCCCGCCTTCTGCATCGCGCGCAGCCGGATGACCCCGGTGGTCGTCTCCTCGGTGCCGCCGAGGACATCGTCGATGTTGCCCTCGCCCTTGTGCAGCAGGGACACGAGGTCACAGCCGTCGTCCATCGTCATCTGGGGGCGGGCGTCGACCGCGGCGGCCCTGAGGTGCTCGTAGTAGACATCGTTGTCCTCGCCCTTGCGCGCGAAAACCGAGATCCCGTGCTCCCGCACCAGCGCCGCGGCCACCGGGTCCTGGGTGGACAGCGGGTTGCTGGCGCAGAGGGTCAGCTCCGCGCCGCCGGCCTGCAGCGCCAGGGCCAGGTTGGCGGTCTCGGTGGTGATGTGCAGGCAGCCCGACATGCGGATGCCCTGCAGCGGCTTCTCCTTCTCGAAGCGCTCGCGAACCAGCTTGAGGACCGGCATCTCCTTGGCGGCCCAGGCGATCAACTGGACGCCCTGGTCGGCCAGGCCGAGGTCGGTCACGTCATGGGGAACCATCGTTTTCGTATTCACACTCACGGGGCCAGAGTCTAGTGGAAGGGTGCGGCGGCGATCAGCGCGCGGGAAGGGACGACATCTCGCGGATGGCGTCGTAGCGGGGGTCGAGGGCGGCCAGTTCGAGCGTTTCGATCCCGGCGGGGCCGAACCCCTCGACCGCGAACGACGCGACCACCGTGCCCGTCGCGACCGCCTGCCGGAGGTTGTCGAGGCCGTAGTCACCGGTCGCGGCCAGCACCCCCATCACCCCGCCGGCGAAGGCGTCGCCGGCGCCGGTCGGGTCGACCACCTCCTCGAGCGGGTACGCCGAGCAGACAAAGGTCTCGCGGCTGCCGTCCGCCCGCCTGCGAACCACCAGGACGCCGTTTTCGCCCTTCTTGATCAGGGCCGCGCGGCAGCCGCGGTCGAGGATTGCGCTCGCCGCCAGGTGAAGGTTGGGGGTCCCCGCGTAGAGCCGGGCCTCGTCCTCGTTCATGAAGACCAGGTCGACCCGGGAAAGCATCTCGTCGACCTTGTCGCGCTTCTCGACGATCCAGTGCTCGATGGTGTCGCAGGCCGTGAGCCGGGCCCCCCGGGCCTGCTCCAGGACGTGCAGTTGCAGGTCCGGGTCGATGTTGGCAAGGAAGCAGACCGGGGTGTCGCCCCAGCCCGGCGGCAACTCCGGGCGGAAGTCGCCGAACACCCCCAGTTGGAGGTCGATCGTGTCCCGGTGGTCCATGTCGAGGTGGTAGCGCCCGCGCCAGCGAAAGCTCGGCCCGTCGGCGACGGCGAGCCCGGCGAGGTCGATGTCGCGGCCGCGCAGGACCTGGAGTTTTTCATCGGGGAAGTCCTTGCCGATGACCGCGACCAGGCGAACCGGGGCGAAGAGGCTGGCGGCGATGCTGAAATGGGCCGCGGCGCCACCCAGCAGGTCGTCCCGCGACTCGAAGGGGGTCTCGACGCTGTCAAGGGCCACCGAGCCCACCACCAGGATCGGCGAGACGGCGCCCATCGGCGGGATTATAGGAGCGGCGCCGCTCACGCCCCGGGTGCGGCCGCGACCAGCGTCCGGAACCACTGCACGGTCGGGATGAGCCCATCCGCCAGGGGGGTCGTGGGCTCCCAGCCCAGCAGGGTCCGTGCCCGGGTCAGGTCGGGGCGACGCTGGCGGGGATCGTCCTGCGGCAACGGGCGGAACTCGATGGGACTCTGCGACCCGCAGGCGGCGCGCACCGCCTCTGCCAGCTCCAGCATGGTGTGCTCGAACTCGCTGCCGATGTTCACGGGCTCCGTGACGTCCGACGCGAGCAGGCGGAGGATGCCGTCCACCTCGTCAGCGACGAACGTCAGGCTGCGGGTCTGGGAGCCGTCGCCATACACCGTGATGGGCTCGTCGCGCAGCGCCTGGGTCGCGAAGTTGGGTATGGCGCGGCCGTCGTCGGCGCGCATGCCCGGGCCGTAGGTGTTGAAGATGCGCACGATCCGGGTGTCCACGCCGTGCTGCCGGTGGTAGGCCATCACGTAGGCCTCGGCAGCTCGCTTGGACTCGTCGTAGACACCGCGTATCCCGACCGGGTTGACGTTGCCGAAATAGGTCTCCGGCTGGGGATGCACGAGGGGATCGCCGTAGACCTCCGACGTTGACGCGAGCAGGATGCGGGCCTTCTTGGCCAGGGCCAGGCCGAGCATGTTGTGGGTCCCGAGCGTGCCGACCTTGATGATCTTGATGGGGATGCGCTCGAAGTCCACGGGCGATGCCGGCGATGCCAGGTGGAGGACGTAGTCGACCGGGCCGTCCACCTTCAGCGAACGGCTGACATCGTGCTCCACAAAGGTCATACCGGGTCGCTCGAGCAGGCCCGCCAGGTTCTCGCGACGGCCGGTGACCAGGTTGTCCAGGCAGACGACCTCGCACCCCAGGTCAAGCAGCCGGCGGCACAGGTGGGCGCCAATGAAGCCCGCGCCGCCGCTGACGACTGCGCGGCCGGGCCGCAGGTCTGCCGGGCTCAGCGGCGGCCTATCCCGCGGTACACGAAGCCCATCTCGCGCATCGCGGCGGGCTCCCAGATATTGCGGCCGTCGACGATGACCGGGCGCCGCATCAGCTTCTTGATGCGCCCCATGTCGAGGCTGCGGAACTCGTTCCACTCGGTGAGCAGCGCGAGGGCGTCGGCCTTGCGGGCCACCCCGTATGCGTCCCGGGTGCAGACCACCGACCCATTGAGCAGGTGCTTGGCCCGGGGCATCGCCGCCGGGTCATATGCCTGGACGCGCGCCCCGCGCCGCAACAGGTCCTCGATGATCTCCATCGCAGGCGCCTCCCGGATGTCATCGGTGTTGGGCTTGAAGGCCAGCCCGAGGATGCCGATGGTCTGTCCGCGCAGCCCGCCGAGCATCTCGGCCAGCCGGGTCACGACCAGTTTGCGCATGTCCCGGTTGATCTCCATCACGGTGAGCAGCAGCTCAGGGTGGTAGTCGAGCTGCTTGGCCATGTGGGCGAGGGCCCGGACGTCCTTCGGGAAGCAGGACCCGCCAAAGCCGATCCCGGCATCGAGGAAGGCCGGGCCGATGCGGCGGTCCATGCCCATGCCCTCCGACACCACGCTGACGTCGGCGTCGAGCCGCTCGCAGATCCGCGCGATCTCGTTGATGAAGGAGATCTTGGTGGCGAGGAACGCGTTGCTCGCGTACTTGATCATCTCGGCGGTGTAGATGTCGGTGACCAGGAGCGGGCAGTTGAGCGGCCGGTAGAGCTCGGCCACCCTCTCCGCGGCCTCCCGGTCGTGGGCCCCGAGCACGACGCGGTCAGGGTTCATGAAGTCCGCCACCGCGCTCCCCTCGCGCAGGAACTCGGGGTTCGAGACGACCGCGAACTCGTGGCCGGGATCGGAGCGGGCGTCGCGGAGGATCCCGCTGATGAGGTCGCCGGTGCCGATCGGGACGGTGCTCTTGCTGATGATGATCATCGGGTGATCCATCGCCTCGGCGATGCTCCGCACCGCGGTCTTGAGCGCGGTGAGGTCCGCGCCGCCGCGCTTGTCCGGTGGGGTGCCGACCGCGAGGAAGACGAACTCCGCATCGGCCAACGCCTCGGTGAGGCTGGTCGTGAAGCTGAGGCGCCCCGCCTTCGAGTTCCGCTCGATCAGCTCCTCGAGCCCGGGCTCGAAGATCGGGATGCGGTTCTTGCGCAGCTGGGCGATCCGGGCCGTATCGATGTCCTGGCCGCGGACGTCGTGGCCGAGGTCGGCGAAGCTGGCGGCGGTGCTCAGGCCGACATAACCCACGCCTATCACCGCGATCCGGCTCATCGCGCGCCCCTACGCGTGGCGGGAATCATCGCCGGGATTATAGGTTTGCCGGCCCGGGTTCGAGATCGCCGAAATGTCACGCCCTTCCTCATGATTCTTTACCGTGAGCCCACGGAACTCCCGGTCGCAATCCATAGAGTGTCGGGAGTGAGACGAGCGCTGTGCCTCTGCCTCCTCGCCGGCCTGGCGGCCATGACGCTCCCCGCCCTGCCGGCCAGCGCTGCCGACGCCCCCGCCCCGGTGGCCACCACGCCCCTGCCGGCACATGCGCGGCGGACGGGTGACGTGCCGTTGACCGCCCCGGTCGACGTCCAGGTCGTCCTGAAGCGGCGCAACCAGGCGGCGCTCGAAGCGCTGCTCGCGCAGCCGGGCCACGCGCCCCTTGCCCAGGAGGAGATCCGGTCCCGGTTCGGACCCGACCCCGGCCTGCTCAGTGACGCCCTGGCATTCCTCCGCAGCCGCGGCTTCTCGTCGATCTCGACCTCCGCGGATGGCCTCCTGGTCAGCGCCACGGCGCCGGCGAGTGCGGTCGAAGCCGCGTTCCGGACCCGGCTCGGCGACTACCGCGACGAGGCGAGCGGCGAACAGTTCCGCAGCAACGACAGCCCCCCCCTGCTGCCCGGGACGCTGGCGTCGGGGGTCGTCGCGGTGCACGGTCTCTCCACCCGGGCCGCCGCCCGCCGCTCGGCCTCGGTGCTGCCCCACGCCGGCCTCGGGCCGAACGGCGGCTACACCCCGGCACAGCTGAGGTCCGCCTACAACCTCAACGCCGGCGTCCTGGCCGGGACCACCGGGACAGGGGTGACGATCGGGCTGTTCGAACTGGATGACTACGACCAGGCCCACATCAGCATGTACGACGCCCAGTACTACCCCGCTCCGGCGACACCGCCGTCGACCCCGGTACCGGTGCCCGTGAACGGTGGGTTCGTCCCGCCCAACCCGACGCCTGCGTGCTGCGGCGGGCGCATCGAGGTGGAGCTGGACATCGAGGTGATCCACGCCATCGCCCCCCAGGCCACCGTCAGGGTCTACGAGGCGCAGAACACGCAGGCGGGCCAGAACGCGGCATACAACCTGATGCTGAAGGACAAGGTGGACATCATCTCGACCTCCTGGGGACTCTGTGAGCAGAAGTCGGGTTCCAGCGAGCTCAACACCCTCCATTCGATCTTTCAATCCGCGAGCCTCGCGGGGATCAATGTGTTCGCTGCCAGCGGCGACTTTGGCGCCTATGACTGCAATGACCCCTCCAGCCCGAGCCCGCTCGACGGTGTCCTGAGCGTCGACAGCCCTGCCGGCGACCCCAATGTGATCGGGGTCGGAGGCACCCGCATGCTCACCTCGGGTTCGGACAGCCTCGGGTACGGCAGTGAGACGGCCTGGAGCGCCAGCCCGCTGGGGTCGGGCGGCGGGGTGTCGGCGTACTGGGCGGCGCCCGGCTGGCAGGTCGGCGACGGGGTGGCGAACGCCGCGCGCCAGGTCCCTGACGTCAGCTTCGACGCCGACCAATCGCCAGGGATCTCCACCTACACGTACACGTCGGACATCGTGGGCGACCCGGGTGGGTGGCGGCGAGTCGGTGGAACGAGCGCCGGCGCCCCCGCCTGGGCGGCGTACAACGCCCTGTACAACGAGTACGCCATTGGCGCGGGGAGCGTGCGCCTGGCCAACGCTGGACCGAACCTGTATGCCGCGGCGGTCTGTCATGGGGCGCTGGCACCGTTCCACGACACCGGCTTCGGCAACAACCTGTTCTACAGCGCCACACCCGGGTTCGACCTCGCCACGGGCTGGGGCTCGATGAACGGTGGCGACCTGGCATCGACCCTCCACACCCTGGCGGCCGGTGGGACGCCGATCTCGGTTCGCTCGGTCACCCCGGGGACCGGCTCGACCACGGGCGGCAACGTCGCGCTGGTGAATGGCTGCGGATTCGCGTCCGGGGCGACCGCGACGTTTGGCGGGGTGAGCTCCCCGAGCTCGAGCGCGGTCAACTTCACGACCGTGCGCGCGACGGTGCCGGGCCGCACCGCCATCGGCGACGCGGATGTCACCGTCACCAACCCCGGGCCGACATCGGCGACGCTTCCCGCCGGGTACCACTACAACCGCGCCCCGGGTCACCAGCAGTTGGTGACCAACCGGGACGGGCGCCTGGAGATGACCATCACCGGACCGGACGCGAAGGTCTATCACGGCTGGGAGAATTCCCCGAGCGGTCCAATCGGCACCTTCTATTCGCTGGGCGCACCGGCGGGCGGCGCCGTGAGCGACCCGGCCGCCGGCCTCAACCAGGACGGCCGCATCGAGGTCTTCGTGCTGGGCGCGGACGGCGCCCTATGGCACGTGTGGCAGAACGCGCCGAACGCCGGCTGGACCCCAACATTTGCTTCATTGGGCTTGCCGGGGGGCGGCGCGCTGCGCGGCGTGCCGAGCGTCGCGACCAACACAGACGGACGACTGGAGGTGTTCGCCCGGGCCGCCGACGGTCGGGTCTGGCACACCTGGCAGGTGTCCCCCAGTGGGGCATGGGGGCCCTGGTACTCGCTGGGGTTCGGGGGAGCGGCGGGGCCCGGCAGTGACGTCGCGGCCGGGCGCAACGGCGACGGGAGGCTCGAGATCTTCGCCGCGGACGGCGCCGGGACGGTGCTGCATTCCTGGCAGACGGCGCCGAGCGGAGGCTGGACCGGCTTCTCCCCGCTTGGTGGGCGGGCAATCACGGGGGCCCCGGGCGTGAACACCAACCGGGACGGCCGGCTCGAGGTCTTCGCGCAGGCGGCCGACGACGCATCGGTCGTGCATTCGTGGCAGAACGTACCGAGCGGTGGTTGGACAGGCTGGTACTCGTTGGGGGGTGCGGTGACCAGTGACGTCAGCGTCGCCCGCAACTCGGACGGCCGCCTGGAGTTCTTCGCGCTGGACCCGGCCGGCAACCTGGTCCACACCTGGCAGTTGTCCCCGGGGGGCGGCTGGTACGGGCCGCTGTCGCTCGGTCAACCAGGGGAGCGCCTGCGAGGGGTGCCCCAGACGGCGACCAACACGGATGGTCGCGTGCAGGCGCTGGTGCCGGGGAGTTCGGCGGGAACGGAATGGCAGACTTTCCAGGTGGCAGCAGGAGCCGGATGGTCGGGATGGTCCGCCTTGAGCGGCCACGCCCTGGCGTATTGATCCACCTGCACCCGCGCCTGCCGGCGCTGGCGCTGACCGTGCTGAGCGTGGCCCTGGGGTTCACCCCAGCCCAGGCCGCGGCGGCCGCCCCGGCGATGCCGAGCCCGCCGATCGAGCGGCCCTCGATCATGCAGGCGGAGTCGCGCGCTCACCAGGGCGACCAACTTTCGCTCCCCCCGGACCCGGCGGTGATATCCGCCCGTGACGCCGGCCAGTCCCACACCGCTGCGGCTCAGCCGGCGGCCGCGCCCCGCACCACCTACAACAATGCCGGCCTGCAGAAGGAGGTTTTCGGATTCGCCCCCTACTGGGCGCTTTCGGCCGGCACCCTGAGTGACGTCCAGTGGGACAAGGTGACGACCGTGGCCTACTTCGGGCTGACGCTCAATGGCACCGGCGGTTTCGACAGCGACTCCGGCATGACCGGCTGGGACAGCGCCGCGCTGACGTCGATGATCAGGAGCGCCCACGCCCAGGGAGACCGGGTCCAGTTGGTCGTGAAGTGCTTCAGCAACTCCAACATCTACCCCGTCGTCAACGACCCCAACACGGCCCAGACGGCGATCAACAACATCATCGCGAAGGTCCAGGCCCGGGGCCTCGACGGGGTGAACATCGACTTCGAGGGCACGACCAGCTCGAGTTACCCGGGCATGCAGGCGAAGTTCACCAACTGGGTCGGCGCCCTTCGCGCCCAGATGAAGGCTGCGATACCCGGCTCGCTCCTGTCCCTGGACGCGTACTCGGGATCGGCCAGCTGGAACGACGGGTTCATGCGCATCGACACCCTGGCCCCCAATGTCGACGCGTTTTTCATCATGGCCTACGACATGACCCAGCCCAGCGACCTGCCCAATTCCCCGCTCGCGGGGCCCTACACCTACACCGACACCAACTCGGTCGACCAGTTCGTCGCCAAGTCGGGTGACAAGCTGAAGGTGATCCTCGGTGTCCCCTACTACGGGTACAAGTTCTCGACTGCGAACTCGACCTTCAACGCGCCGGTGTCGAGTGCCGCCGGCGCGGTCACCTATGCCGACATCCAGGGGGACATCCAGTGCGCCTCGGCACCCCCGGACAACCTGTCCTATCACTGGGACACCCCATCAACAACGCCCTGGCTCTCGTGGTACAGCCCTGCCTCCGGGGACCCCTGCGGCGGCAACCACAACAGCTGGCGTGAGACCTACTTCGACGACATGGCCTCACTTGGCGCCAAGTACGAGCTGGTGAACAACCGGGGCATCCGGGGCGCCGGGATCTGGGCCCTGGGCAACGACCACGGGTACAACGACCTCTGGCGCACGATCTCCCAACACCTGGGCGGCGACCGCTGGGCGGACTGGGCCCCCCTCGGCGGCAACCTCGCCGGCCAGGTTGCGGTGGGCCGCAACGGCGACGGTCGCCTCGAAACCTTTGCGCGGGACAGTACGGGCGCCGTCGCGCACGCCTGGCAAACCTCGCCGAGCGGCGGCTGGACGCCGGGGTGGTACGCGCTCGGGGGCAGCATGGCCGGCGAACCGGCGGTGGTCACCAACCGCGACGGGCGGATGGAGGTCTTCGCGGTGGGCACCGACGGCCACCTCTACCACGCCTGGCAGACAGCGCCGAGCGGGGCCTGGACAGCCTTCTACAGCCTCGGCGGCGCGCTGGCCGGCCGACCATCGGCGGTGGCCAACCGCGACGGCCGCCTCGAGGTGTTCACCCGCGGCGCTGACGGCGCCGTCTGGCATGTGTGGCAGCTGTCGCCGGGCGGTGGATGGGGCACGCAGGTGTCACTCGGTGGCAGCACGCCCGCCGACCCCTCGGTGACCCGGAACCCGGACGGTCGCCTCGAGGCCTTCGTGCGCACGGCCGGCGGGGCCATCGCCCACGCCTGGCAGACCGGGCCCGGCGCGGGGTGGACCAGCTGGTTCTCGTTGGGTGGGGCGGTCGCCGGCTCGCCGAGCGTCGTCAACAACCTGGACGGCCGGCTCGAGGTGTTCGCGGTGGGCACTGACCACGCCGTGTGGCACGTGTGGCAGACCGCGGTCAACGGCGGCTGGACCCCGCTGGTATCGCTGGGCGGCACCGCCTCCGGGGATGTCACGGCCACCAGCGACGCAGACGGCCGCCTGGAGGTCTTCACCACTGAGGCGGGCGGCCAGGTGGACCACACGTGGCAGGTCTCGGTCGGCGGCGGATGGGTGGCGCTGCGCACCTTGACCGGGGCCCTCGCGGCCTCGCCCATCGGCGTCGGCACGAACTCGGATGGGCGCCTCGAGGTGCTGGCCCGCAAGTCGGATGGCAGCGCCTGGCACACCTGGCAACTGCTGCCCGGCGGAGGGGCCGGGGGGAACTAGCTACCGGGTCTATCCGACCAGGTGCTTCTCGGGGTCCAGCCCCTCGAGCTCGAGGTCGGCGATGACCATGATCTTCACGAGCTCTTTGAAGGTGGTCTTCGGCTCCCAGCCCAGGGCCTCCCTGGCCTTCTGGGGATCGCCCAACAGGTGAGGAACCTCGGACGGGCGGAGGAAACGGGGATCCTGGACGACGTACTCGTTCCAGTCGAGGCCGACCATTCCGAATGACAGGTCGAGGAACTCCTTGATGGTGTGGGTCTCGCCGGTGGCGATGACGTAGTCATCCCCCTTGGGCTGCTGCAGCATCAGCCACATCGCCTCGACGTAGTCCTTGGCGTAACCCCAGTCGCGCTCGGAGTCCAGGTTGCCCAGCGCCAGCTGCTTCTCCTTGCCGCTGATGATCTGGGCCAGGCCCCGGGTGATCTTGCGCGTCACAAAGTTCTCGCCGCGACGCGGGGATTCATGGTTGAACAGGATCCCGCTCGACGCGTGCATGCCATAGGCCTCGCGGTAGTTCACGGTGATCCAGTGGGCGAAGACCTTGGCCACGGCATATGGACTGCGCGGGTGGAAGTTCGTCGCCTCGCTCTGGAAGCCCGTGGGGGCGAGGCCGAACATCTCCGAGCTCGAAGCCTGGTAAAAGCGGCCCTCGAAGTCAGCGTTGCGCATCGCGTCGAGCAGCCGCAGGGTGCCCAGCCCGACGACGTCCGCGGTGTACTCCGGCATGTCGAAACTGATCCGCACATGGCTCTGCGCGCCGAGGTTGTAGACCTCGGTCGGCTTCAACGTCTTGATCATCTGGTTGAGCGCCGTGGTGTCCGCCAGGTCCCCGTAGTGCAGGTGGAAATCCCTCGCGCGCTCGCCCAGCTGCTGCTGCAGGTGGTCGATGCGGCCGCGGTTCATGGAACTGGAGCGGCGCACCACGCCATGGACCTCGTAGCCCTTCTCAAGCAGGAATTCGGCGAGGTACGAACCGTCCTGTCCGGTCACGCCGGTGATCAATGCAGTGGTCATGGTGCCTGACTGTACCAGCCCAAATCACGAGGTCGGGACCGGCCTGCCCACCTCCAGCGCGGCGAGGCAAACCGACGAGTCCGGGTCCAGGTCAAGGCGCACGGACGTCACCGGCTCGACCCTGAAGTCGATCGCGTACTGGCCGTCGCCGTCGGGCAGGTGCTGGGTATCGAAGTTGCCTGTGGCGTCGATGTCGTCGCCCTGGCCGGTGTTCAGGGCGAGGTGGACCCGGGCGTTGTGGGCGTTGGTGTATTTCAGGAGCAGGAACCACTGGCGACTCGGCAGCGGATGGTCCAGCTGGAACTCGCTGGAGCTCGGCGCGGGGGCGGCGGGCGCGCACGATTGAGGCGAGCCCGCCGCGGTCGCGGCCGAGTTCCAGGAGAGAGCCGTGGCGCTGGCGCCGCCGCCGATCCGGGCCGCGTGGACGGTGCCGTCGGCGGCGATCATGTACCGCGGGACAGGACCGTGCCCGGCCGTGGCCCCGTGCACCAGGATGGGCAGGAAATACGACGCCTTGTTGTAGGGGTAGAAGCTCGAAGGCACAACGCCGTCGGGAGCGACCGTGTTGAAGAGCAGTGGATGACCGTCGGCCTCCGGTCTTGCCGTCTTGATGGTCGCGACCAGGTTCCGGCTGAAGCTCCCGGGCGCGCCATCCGCCCAGTGATTGGAGGCGTCGGTCATCGACACCAGGAAGCCGGCCAGGCAGACGGCGCACCCTGCGAGGGCCAGGCGCGGAGAGCCGGGTACAGCGTGCCGTCGCGGGTGTCCTGCGGCCTGTTCGGGGAGGTCTCCGGGGCCCTGTGCCAGGGGCAGGAAGGCCAGGCCCAGGCCCAGGGTCATGAAGATGGCGGCGTCGAACAGGTAGCGATAGTCCGTCCCGACCCCGGGGCCGAAGACCGCGACCCGGGCGAACCCGGCCACGCCCGCGTAAAGGAGCACCGCGACAATCGGCAGGGCCCAGGCTCGCCAGGCGCGGGCCCCGTGCAGCCGGACGCTCGCGATCACCAGGGCGACGAAGGCCAGCTGGGCCAACACCATGGCCCAGGGCGGTGTCCCGGCCGCACCGAGGCCGATGCGGCTGAAATGCCAGGCCAGCGGGCCGCCGAACATCGCGGGGATGAAGGCCTGCGCCCACGCCAGCCCGAGCAGGGTCACCATGCCGCCCGCGGTCGGCGGCGGCTGGGGCTGGTAGGCGCCCTGGAAGAAGTAGTGGTAGAGGTAGAGGCCGGCGGGTATCGCGTAAAGCAGCCAGGCTCGGTAGCGCAGCAGGATCGCACGCAGGACCGAGATGGGAGATGGCCCGTCGGCGAGAACCATCCCGGCCGTCAGCGGTAGAAGCAGGACCAGCATCATGGCCTTCTCGTGCCAGAGGAGAGCCACGGAAAACGCCAGCACCGACGTGACCAACCAGCGGCGCCGCCCGGTGAAGACCCAGCGGAAGAACCCGTCGATCATCAGCAGGCCGAGGATCATCGTGGGGAACGCGTGGGCGCCCGCGGTCCACCACATCGTCTCCGGCATCCACACCGCGGAGAACGCGAAAACAGAGAGCAGCGGCAGGATTTTCCAGGTGTGGCCAAAGAGCAGGCCGAGGAGCCGATACATCAGCAGCAGGATGAGGGGGCAGAAGAGGAGGTTGAAGACGAGGCCCGACGTGTAGGTCATCTGCGTCACGGCCGCGAGCCAGTACATGAATCGCAAACCCGGGGTGAAATGGCCGAACACCGGGTCCGTGAGGTACCGCAGGCCAGGCCGGAGGTGGAAGTCGACGCGAGCCATGCTGATGAACATGAGGTCGTCGGCAAAATAGGCTCCCCGGGCCGCGAAGAGGTACATCGACAGCACCTGCAAGGAAACCAGGGCTCCCAGCGCGTAATGAAGCGCTGGTCGCGGTGCCGGGGCAGCGGTACGGGTGCTCATCAGCCGGGTTCCGCGACAGTGTACTTCCGGCCGGGGGGGCCAGATGGCATCTGATATCTTGCGCGTCGTGGGTGTCCGCACGATCGACCCCGGCGACTCCCTGGGCCTGTCGCGGGACCAGGTCCTGGTTTGTATTCCGGCCTACGGGGCCTATCACCACCTCGTCCAGTGCCTCCGGAGCGTGCTCATGCACACTGCCGCGGACATCCCCATCCTGGTCGCCGACGACGCCAGCCCCGACCACAAGATCGGCGACCTGCTGCCCGAACTCGAGTCGGCCGGGTTGCTGGACCGCGAGCTGATCTATTCGCGGCAGCCGGCAAACGTCGGGTTCGTCGAGAACGTCAACAGCGCCCTCGCGGCGGCGGCGCCCGCCGACGTGGTCATCCTCAACAGCGACTGCGTGGTCGCCGACGGCTGGCTCGACGGCCTGCACCAGGCCGCGTACTCCGACACCTCGGTCGCCACCGCCACCGCGCTGACCAACAACGGCACCATCGTCTCGGTGCCACACCGCAACCAGGGCATGCCGGCATTGCCCCAGCAGTGGACCCTGGACGCTGCCGCCGACGCGGTGAAGCGGAGCTCGCTGCGGATCCGCCCGCGCATCCCCACCGCCATCGGCCACTGCTTCTACGTGCGGCGCTCGGCCATGGACCTCGTGGGTTACCTCGACACCGCGTTCTCGCCGGGGTATGGCGAGGAGGTCGATTTCTCGCAGCGCTGCCTGATGCGCGGCCTGGTGCACGTGGTCGCGGACGATGTCCTGGTCCTCCACCACCAGGGCGGGTCGTTCGGCAACGACGCCCGCATCATGGAGGTGCGCCGCAGCCACGACGCCATCATCAGCCAGCGCTACCCGTACTACGACAAGGCGATCCGAGCCGCGGCAGACAACCAGGGCGGCCCGCTCGCACGGGCCCTCGGTGTGGCCCGCCGGGCGCTGACCGGCACGCGGGTGACGATCGATGCAAGCTGCCTGGGCCCTGCCCTCACCGGTACCCAACTGCAGACCCTGGAGCTGCTCCACGCTCTCTGGCAAACCCGTGAGGTGAAGCTCCGGGTGGTGCTTCCGCGCGACCTCGGGGGCTACGCCCGAGACGTCCTCGACGAGATGCCCGACGTCGAGCGCCTGCTGTGGAACGACGTCGACGAGACCACCTCTCTCGACGACGTTGTGCATCGCGCCTACCAGGTCACGAGCGCCCACGACATCGAGGTCATGAAGAACCTCGGCCACCGGATGGTGATCACCCAACAGGACCTCATCGCGTACCGGAACCCCGGCTACTTCCCGAACTACGAGGCTTGGAATCGTTACCGGGGGGCCGCCCTCAGCGCCCTGATGGAGGTCGACCGGGTCCACTTCTTCAGCCGGCACGCCGCCGAGGAGGCCGTGGCCGAGGACCTCGTCGAACCCGGGCGCGCCGACGTGGTGTACATCGGCGTCGACCACCACCTCCGGGGCCTGCGTCCCGCCCCCGAGCCCCCGGCGGGCCTTGACGGCAACCTCGACGGCGAGTTCCTGCTCTACATCGGGACCGATTTCCGGCACAAGAACCGGGTCTTCGCGCTGCAGGTGCTGGAGGCGCTGCAGCTCCGTCACGGCTGGACCGGGAAGCTGGTGCTGGCCGGCCCTCAGGTCTCCCATGGCTCCTCGGCCGCGGACGAGGCCGACTTCCTCCTCCGTCACCCCCAGGTCGAGAAGGCCGTGGTGCGGCTCGGTTTGATCAGCGAGGCCAACAAGGCGTGGCTGCTGCCCCGCGCCCGGGCGGTGGTGTACCCGACTCTTCACGAAGGCTTCGGCCTGATCCCCTTCGAAGCCGCCGATGCCGGCGTCCCCACGCTCTGCGCCCCGGAGACCTCGCTCGCGGAGTTGCTCCCGCCCGAGGCGACCATCCTCGTGCCATGGGACGTGGCCCAGGCCGCCGACCAGGCCCACGCACTGCTCCACGACGAGGCGGCCCGGGACCGCATTGTCGAGGCGGTCCTGACTGCCGCCAGCCAGTACACGTGGAGCGCCGCAGCCCGGGGCCTGCTCGCGGTCTACCAGCAGGCGGCGGACGCGCCCAGCCGCAGCCCGGTCCAGTCCGGCGTCTCCGCACTCGGCCTCCGCCTGGTCGGACCGAGCGGGATTCTCCCCGATGACGTCCAGCAGGCGCTCTGGGCGCTGTCCATCAAGCCGCGGCTGCGGCAGCCCATCTTCGGCGGCCTCACGCTCCTGCACCGCGCCATCAGGAAGGCGCGATCCCGCGGTCGGCGCGCCGCGGCGGCGTCGGGCGCCGGGCGCCGCCCGTCCGGAGACGCCTAGGCCGCAGGCACCGCAGCGAGGCCGCAGACGGTCAGCGAGCCGCCGAGGGGCAATCCCAGGGTGACGTCGGCGGGGGGCGGCAGGACCGAGTCGAGGAACACGTGGGGCCCGGCGGGCACCACGACCGGGGCCACCACGACCTGGATCGGCGCCCCGGCGGGACGGCCTCCAAGGCCCAGCGAGGCCGGCTGGCCCGCGAACATCTCGAGCGCGAAGGGCCCATCGGCGTGGATGCGCAACTCCGGCGCCGTACCGCGTGGGGTCAACACCCAGCACCCGGCCCCGAGCCCGGTGGCATCGGCCTGGGAGACCGACGCATGCGCCGCTGTGGCACCAGCAGGGACCAGCGGAACGGGCGTGAGCGCCAGCGAGAGCTGCACCTGGGTTTGCTCCCGGTCAAGGGCGGTCGGCGCCGCCATCCCCACCTCCGATGGCAGCGCCCCATCGCGACGGAAGCGGGCCACCCGGGCGAGGCTGAGCTGGGGAGCGACGTGGGGGTCGGGCACGGACCCGATGAGGCGCGACGGCAAACCCAACACGGGGTCGCCGAGGAGGTCGGCGGCGGCGAGGATGTGCCGTTCGCCTGCGGCGTCAAGGTCGGCCTGGGCATGGTAGTGGCCGCGGAGCGAGCCGGCGCCCACCGCGGCGCACACCAACAGCAGCGCCAGCACCGCGAGCTCGACACGCTTGTCCGTGGAGGCCGCGGCACTGAGTGCGGCGCCCGCCGCGGGCACGAGCATTGCCGCGGCGATGTAGAGGTAACGCGAAGCCTGGCTGTAGTCCACTCCCAGCTCGGCTCGACCCGCACTCACGAAGGCGAAGAAGGCGATCGCGGCGACCAACCCGGCCAGCGCCACCGGTGCCTCCCGTCGCAACCGTCGGGCCGACCAGAGCGCCCAGGCCACCAGGGTCGCGAGGATGACCCCGCCCATGTGGAATCGGTCCAACCCGCTGGCCTGGCCCAGCGTGGACGAAAGGCCCGAGTAGACGAACGCCACGAGCCGTACCAGCCCGGGCGTGGCGTGGGCAGCCTGGCCCCGGTGCCCGAACGCGGCGTACCAGGCCAGGAAAACCGCCGCCGGTGGGGCGGCAGTCGCGATGAGTGCTCGCGGGCCCCGACGCAGCAGCGCCACCGTCCCGGCCATCAGCACCATGAGCACCCCGATGTCGGAGCACATCAGCGCCGCGACCGAGGCCGCCCAGGCGGCGACATCGCGCGACCCGAAGCGGGCCGCGTGGTCAACCAGCAGCACCTCGACCATGCCGAAGAACACCGAGCCGACAAAGCCCATCTGGAACGCCCAGACCAGGTTCTCCTGGCCGGCGCCCAGGAAGAGGAACACCCCGACCAGCGCCGTGGCGACCCATGGCCGGACCCCGCCCGTGAGCAACACCCGCCACAGCAGGTGCGCCACGCCGACGTGGAGGAGAAGGGTTACGGCGAGGTAGGGGGCGTACGTCCGCAGCCCGAACACCGCGTACAGCGTCCCGTAAACCAGGTACGGGATCGTCGACCAATGCTCGTTGTGGGGGGCGAACAGCGAGGGGCCGGGGTTGCCGACCACGTCCCACTCGTCGAAGAAGAACCAGAGGTGGCGGCCGAGGTACATCAATGCCAGAAAGGCGACGACAAGGCTCGCGACGTGGACCGCCACGACCACCCGTGACGGCCCCCCCGGGCGGCCGCGCGGCAGCCCTGTGGCGAACATCGGCGGGATTATATTCTGCGGGTGCGGATCGCCCTTGTAAGCGCGTTCGCACTTCCGCATTTCGTGGGTGGCGCCACGCTGCAGGTGCACCGCGTGGCCCTCGCATTGCGCCAAGCCGGCGCGGACGTTCACCTCTTCAGCGGCGCCCGCCGGCCCGCTTCGAGGGCGTATGAGCTGCGTCGGGAGACGCACGACGGCATCCCGATAACGTCGCTGAACACCGAGCCGTTCCTGGCTTTCGACGACCCCCACAACTATGACAACCCGCCTGCCGACGAAGCCCTCCTGGCGTGGCTCGACCAGGTGGCACCGGACGTCGTCCACGCGCACTCGCTGCAGGGGTTGGGCGCGGGCTGGCTCGAAGGCGCCGCCGCACGTGCCCCGGTTGTCGTGACGATGCACGACTGGTGGTGGATCTGCGCGCGCCAGTTCCTCGTCGACAGCGACCTGCAGGCGGATGGTCCGCTCGTGGACGGCGGCACCTGCGAGTGCTCGGGCGGGGTCGAGTTCAACCGCCGCCGCCGGGCCTGGCTGGCGGGACGCCTGGCGCACACCGACCGGGTGCTGGTGCCCTCCCCGGCACTGCGGGACTCGCTCGCCGCCAACGGCTACCGGGTGGAGCGGATCACCGTCGACCCCAACGGTGTCGTCACCCCGGCCCGCGAGGCCGCGCGGGCCCCTGCGGACTCCGGGACCCCGCACCTGGGCTTCGTCGGCGGGTGGCACGAGTTCAAGGGCCTGCCCACGCTGCTGGCGGCGCGTCGAGCGTTGCCGGACGACCCCCTCCCCTTCCGCTTGACCTGCTGGGGCGCGGCGGACGCACCCGAAACCGAGAACCTCCCGCCCGGGGTGAGCCTGCTCCCGGCCTACGCGCCGGGGGACGCCGCGGCGGTGATGGGCGGGCTCGACGCGCTGGCCGTGCCGTCGATCATGCGCGAGTCCTTTTCACTGGTGACCGCCGAGGCCCTGGCCGCGGGGATCCCGGTGCTCTGCTCGGACAGCGGCGGGCCGGAGGAGCTGGTCCGCCATGGGGTGAACGGGCTGGTCGTGGAGAGCGCCAGCGTGCCGGCGTGGCGGCAGACCCTGGCTCGCTGGTCGGCCGACCCGGACCTGCGGCAGCGGCTGCGCGCGGGCGCCGCCAGGGGGCTTCCAACCCTGGTCGACCCGGACGGCCAGGCCGCGCACCTGGCGGAGGTCTACTCGGAGGTGCGCCAGGTGCGGGGAAAGGGCCCGGTGCTGGTTGGCGTGGCACCGGCGGAGCCGGGGCTGCAGGCGCGGCACGGTGGTCGGTCCTCGGCCGCGCCCTCCAGCACGGCAGCCACTCCAATGCCGGGGTTGCTCCTCCTGACAGGCATCGAGGGCGCGCCTCTGCGCTACCGCGGCCACAACCTTCTCCAGGCGCACCGCGCCCTGGGGGGAGCGACCCGGGCGATGCACTACCGCGACCCCGCGGTCCCCGGCGCCATTCCGCCGGCGGGCATCGTCGTCTTCTACCGGGTGCCCTGGTCCAGCTGGGTGCGCCAGTGCGTGGAGGCAACCCTGGATGCGGGTGCGACGCCGGTCTTCTCGGTCGACGACCTGGTGTTCGACCCTTCGCTGCACGACCAGATCCCGGCGCTGCGCGCCCTGCCGGCGGGCGAAGCCGAGCTCTGGATGGAGGGCGTGCGGCGCTACCAGATGACCGCGGAGGCGTGCGGCGTCTTCATCGGTAGCACGCCGGCCCTGGTCCGCGCCGCGGAGGCGCAGGGCTGGCAGGCGCACCTGTGGGCCAACCACCTCGGCGCCGAGACCGCCCTGCTTTCGCAGGCCGCCCTGCGGGACAGCCAGTCAGCGCGCGCCGAGCGTGAGGCGGCGGGAACCTGTCGCATCGGCTACCTCAGCGGGACCACCTCGCACGACGCCGACTGGGCCGTGGCCGAGGCGGGGGTGGCGGCGGTACTCGAAGGCCACCCCGGCGCGGAGCTCTGGCTCGTGGGTCACCTCGAACCGGGTGGCGCCCTTGCGGCGAAGCACCCGCGCGTGCGGCGGATCGACTTCAGGCCGTTCCAGGAACTGCCGCGGCTCATGGCCGACCTCGACATCGTGCTGGCGCCGCTCGAGCCGGACCTTGCCTTCTCCGAGGCCAAGTCGGCGATCAAATGGGTCGAAGCGGCAGCGATGGGCCTGCCGGTGGTGGCCAGCCCGACCGAGCCCTTCCGCGCGGTGGTCGAGGACGGGGTCGATGGCCTGCTGGCGTCCGCCGGCGACTGGAACGACACTGTCGCGAGACTGGTCGAGGATCCTGACCTGCGGCGTCGCATCGGTCTGGCGGCCCGTCGCGCCGTGTACCGTGACCACGGCCCGTGGAGCGGGGTGCGGGCGTGGAGTGAGATCCTCCCGGGACTGGAGCGCGACTCCCGCGCCCTGCCCGCCGGTCACCCGGTTGAGGGCCCGACCCCCTGGGACCTGGAGCCGGAGGCCCCCACCGGGTACCTCGACCGCCCGCCTGTGAACGCCGAGTCACTGACGCCGGCCCTGGGCGGGGACGCCCGGTCCGTCACCCACCTCCACCCGCGCTACACGCGCATCGGCCGGGCGGACATCCAGGCGGCGGGGGGTCGCCCCGGGGCCCCGCCGCTCAGGCTCGAGCTGCGGAGCGGAGGGAGGCTGCTGGTGGGCGGCGAGGTCGACGCGGAGCGCCTGTCCGACGGCGGCTGGACCGCGTGGGAGTTCGACCCGGTCGAGGTCGGGCCGGGGGTGGAGCTACGGCTCGATGTATCGCAGCCGGGAGCGGCAGCGGGCCGTGGCGCCCGGCTATGGCAGGACCCGGAGGGCGTGAGCATGCGCCTGTGGGCCACGCCCAAGCGCGACGAGATCTCGGCGGTGGCGACGGGGCGGCCACCTCAGACCCGCGCCCGGGCCCGCCCCGGTACGGGGGCGCGGCGCCTGCGGGTGCTGTGGTTCAAGGGCCGCGCGTCGCTGCGATCCGCCGGGCCCCGGGCCACCGCCTTCCGCGTCTTCCGCGTGGGCCAACGCGAGGTGCGGGGCGCCCTGCGCCGGCTTCAGTCCCGGTCGCGGAACCGCCGGTAGCGACCGATGGCGGCCGACGGACCCTCGGTCCGGGCGGTCTGCCAGCCCTTGGTGGCGAACATGCGCCAAAGCGCGGCGGTGGCCAGCACCCGGTTACCGCGACCACCCAGGCGCACCGGGGTCCTGGCCCATTCGACCAGCGGCGCGGCGACCCGGTCCCAGCTCAACTCCCCGGCCAGGGTCCGTGCCGCGGCGATCGCGGCCTCGCGGCGCGGCCCGGCTTCGGCAAGCGTCCTCATGCTGTGTGCGAGGGCCTCGGCGTCGCCGGCAGGGGTGGTCAGGCCCGCGCCTGCGGCAGCGATCCTGTCGCCCAGCTCGTCGCCCTCGGTACAGGCGACCGGTAGGCCCGCCCAGAGGTAGTCGAGCAGCCGGGTGCGCCAGGCGAACCGCGTCTCGGCGGTTCGGTGGTGAGCCGAAACAC
This sequence comes from Chloroflexota bacterium, assembly GCA_034666405.1. Classification (GTDB taxonomy): domain Bacteria; phylum Chloroflexota; class Dormibacteria; order DASZGP01; family DASZGP01; genus JAXDLW01. The sequence continues at coordinate 22,674 of JAXDLW010000042.1, forward strand.
CGATGTTCGCGTCGGCCAGGGCGGCCCCGCGGTCCGCGTAATCCATCCACCCGTCGAGGAAGACGACCTGCCCGTCCAGCAGTCCCAGCTCGGCTGCCACGGCACGGGCCGCGGACACCGCGCCGTGGGGGGCAAGTGCCAGGTTTGGTGGGGTCGAGCCCATGAACACCAGGCGCAGACCGGGGTTGCCGGCGGTCAGCAGGCCGGTCGCCCGGATCGCCGTCGGGGCGTCGAACCATTGGTGGATGCCCCCACCCCAGATCGCGATGGTGTCGGCGGCGCCGATGCCCGGGACGCGACCCCGGAGCCCGCCCGCCCGGGGGCGTCCCGGCGGCACCCCGAATGGCACCACGCGGACCATCCCCTCAAGCGTGGGGTCCGCGGCGTACATCCCCGGGGTCAGGCGGCCCATGGTCATGAGCGCCCCCGTCCAGAGGTCATGCTGCCGGCGCCCGGCGCAGAGGATCATGTCGGCCCGGGTCAGTTCGAGGCGGAGGTTGGCGGAGGCCTGGGCGAGCGCCGCCGACGCGACCGCGCGCGGGGCCTCCCGGTAGAGCTCCGCGGCCTCCAGCGGCACCGGGTCGTACAGGTCGACGGCCAGCGGGATGTCCGCGGAGGCCAGCCGGGGGAACCGCGACAGGATGCCGGCACCGACAAGAGCGCAGGCGTGCGACCCGACGGCCGCGCCCAGGCCCGCGTTGTCGAGCGCGATCCGCCGCACCCCGGGCGGCATCTCCACCCCACCCGAGGCCGCCGGCACGGCAAGGGTCACCTCGATCCCGGCCGCGGCAACGGCACGGGCGAGTTCCAGGCTCCTGATGGCCGGACCTGCCATCCGCGGCCCGACAGGCTCGCCGCCGACCAGCAGCAGGGGGCCGGGGCTAGCCAAGCTTCTCGGGGCGCGGCCTGGCAGGTAGCGGGGTGCGTGTGGCGAGGCCGCCGCGAAGCCCGCCCCCGGGCCCGAACCAGGCCCGCGCCGCGGCGGCGTCGACCTTCCGCGCGACCCGGATCGCGCGCCTCACGCCTCGCTGGGAGGGCATCAGCCTCAGCGCGTCCACGACCCCCAACAGGGAACTCGGGGCGGTCACCGCCGCCAATGCCAGGCGCGCCGCCAGCTGGCCGAGGATCCAGGGCGAGTAGCGCAGGAGGTTGCCGGCGTCCTCGTTACGGTAGAGCGTCAGGATGCGGTTCTTGATGATGTGGCGCTGCACCCAGGGGAGCGCGCGGGCGCCACTGCCCGAGTGCGCATGCTCGGCCTCGGCCCCGTCGACCACCGCGGACCGCCAGCCTCGCCACCGGGCTCGCCAGTCAAGGTCGACGTCCTCCAGGTAGGCGAAGAACGCGCCGTCGAAGACGTGGCCGGTGACGGCGCTCACGTCGTCCAGCATCGCGCGGCGGTAGACCGCCGCGGCGGCGGTCACCCCGAAGGTGTCGGCGGGCACCCAGCTCGTGGCGTCCCGGGCCTGGTTCTCGCCCCGGTTGCGAACCCAACGGCCGCGGGTGGCCAGGTGGCCGGCCGAGTCGACCATCGTCCCGCCGGGTCGCAGCAGCAGGCCCTGGACGCTGCCCAGCGCCGGGTCAGCGGCGAGCTCCTGGAGGCAGCGGGCGAGGTATCCCGGGCCCAGGACCACGTCGGGGTTCAGCAGGCACACCGCGTCCGCGGTCGTGGCGGCGACCCCGCGCGACGCCGCTCCCGCGAAGCCCTGGTTGCGCTCGAGGCGGATGGCCAGGACACCGGGCAACTCTGCAGCGACGTGCTCGAGGGTGGCGTCGGTCGAGGCATTGTCGACGACGACCACCTCGAGCCCGGGCACACCCTGGGCTTCCAGAGCGGCGAGGCACGGCCGGATCGCATCCCCGGTGTTCCAGGTCACGATGACGACACTGCAGCCGGGGGCGGCCATGCCGCAGCGGTCAGCCCGCGCCCGGGCGATGGGACGTCAAGGCCCGCGCGCCGACGCCATAGCTGGGTTCCGTCCAGGTGGCCTGGACCGGGACGAGGCCCTCGCTGGGCTCGCCCAGCACGTTGATCTTGAGCTGGGGATGCGGGGGATTGATCGCGGAGCCGTCAACCGTGTCGTGCACCGCGATCTCCAGGCGATACGTACCGGGTGCGAGCGCCACGTCCGCGAATGCGCACGCCCAGGTAGACCGGCCCCGGCCAATGCCGGCCTCCATCCCCCGGTGCTGCGAGGCCGCCATAACCACGACACCGTCAGCATTGATCCACCGCACCCCGACCGTCACGTTGACCGTGGCCTCCGCGGTTGTGGTCATCGTGAACCTGACAGTCGCGGGTTCGCGGCTGCGGACCGTCTCCTGGGCTCGGCCGTTGCCGTCCTCGACGTGGATTTCCTCGATCTCCACCGCGGGGCGCCGCTCAGGAGCGCGGGCTGCCGCCTCGACGTCCCCGCTGGCCATGGAGGACTGGTAGCGCCAGAGGACGTCATCCGGCCTGCCATCCGCCCGCACCTTGCCGCCTTCGATCCAAACCGCTCGATCGCAGAACCGCTTCACCGCGCCGGCGTCATGGGACACCAGGACGATCGTCTTGCCCGCGGCACGCAGCTCCGCCGTCCGCTCCAGGCATTTCTTCTGGAACGCTTCGTCGCCCACCGAGAGCACCTCGTCGACGATCAGCACCTCGGGGTCGACGTGGACCGCGACGGCGAAGGCCAGGCGCATGTACATCCCGGAGGAGTACGTCTTGACCGCGTTGTCGAGGTGTCGTGACACCTGGTCGCCCGCGAACTCCACGATGTCGTCGAAGCGCGAGCGCAGGTAATCCCGGCTCAACCCCATCAGCGCCCCGTACAGGTAGATGTTCTCGGCACCGGTGTACTCGGTCTGGAACCCCGCCCCGAGCTCGAGCATGCTCGAGACCCGCCCTCGAACCGTGACCCGCCCTTCGTCCGGCGGCATCAGCCCCGAGATCACCTTGAGCATGGTCGACTTGCCGGCGCCGTTGCGCCCCACGATGCCCAGCGACTGCCCCTTCGGGATTGTGAGCGACACGTCGTCGAGCACGGGGAGGACCTCGTAGCTCGAGCGGCCGCCGCGCATGACGACCTCTTTCAGCGTGGTGTGCCGCTTCTGGTAGATCTTGAACGACTTGCGCACGTCCACCAGTTCGATCGCGGCCTCGGTCACACCTCCTCCACGAAGCGGCGCGAGAGTTTGGCGAACACGGTGAACCCGCCGGCCAGCAGCGCCAGGCTGAGGAGCACGAAGCCCCAGAACGGAAGCGCGTCAGGCCACGTGGACTGGAAGGAGCCCGTGTACGCCACCGCACCGCCGCGGACCACGCTCTGGGGTATGCCGTAGAAAACCTGCTGGTAGCAGCTCACCAACCAGGCCATCGGGTTGATGTCGAGGATCAGGGCGCCGAATGCGCTCTTGCCCTGTATGAGCTCGCGCGGGTAGATGATCGGGGTGGCGAAAAACCACACCGTGAGCAGGATCGCCAGGAAGTGCTCGACGTCGCGGAAGAAGACGTTGAGGCTCGAGAGGAGCAGGGAGAGCCCCGCCGTGAACGCCAGCTGCGCGACAAGCAGGACAGGGAGCGCCAGCAATGACCAGCCCAGCGGGTGGCGGTAGAAGACCACGAGGCCGAAGAGCAGGGCCAGCGATATGACGAAGTTGATGAACCCACTCAGGACCACCGACATCGGCAGCAGGGATGTCGGGAAGCGCGTCTTGCGGATCAGGTTGGCGTTGCTGACTATCGAGACGGTCGCGGCGGGCAGCGTCGTGCCGAAGAAATTCCAGGCCAGTAGCCCAGACAGGATGAACACCGGGTACTCGGGCTTCTGGCTGTGGAAGATCGTGCCGAAGATCGCGGTGTAAACGATCACCAGGAGCAGCGGGTTGAGCAGTGACCAGAACAGGCCGATCGCAGACGCCTTGTATTTGATCTTCAGGTCTTTGACGGTCAGCAGCCAGAAGAGGCCCAGGTGACGGATCACATCCCGAATCGCCCTGACTGTCACCGCGGTCAGACGCTCCCTGGATTCCCAGGTGACCATCTCAGCCATCTCGCGAATTGTATCGGGGGAAGGCGGCCCGACCTGTCCCGATTGATCTGCCCCGGATAATCGCCGGGTGTCGACTCACGCGCCCCGGCAGGCGCCGGAGGGCCCGGGCCCCCTGGTCTACGGCGATGTATCGACTCGACGCGCGTGGCGCCAGGGCCCCCAGTGGTTCGCGGAGCACTACCATGACGCCGCCGACCAGGTGATCGAGTTCCTCGCCGGTGACGGCATCGAGCTGGGCGGCAAACGGGTGGCCGACATCGGCTGCGGGGACGGCATCATCGACCTCGGCCTGGTCCACCGGGCGGCCCCCCACCGCCTGGTCGGGTTCGACCTGCAGGCCACGGATGAGGAGCTCCTGTTGCGGATGGCCGTCGAGTCAGGGGCCGCCGACAGCCTCCCCGAGAACCTCGAGTTCCAGGCCTGCGGGGAAACCGAGCTGCCGGCCGAGACCGGGGCGTTCGACGTGGTGGTCAGCTGGTCCGCCTTCGAGCACATCGAGGACCCCATCTCCCAGCTCCGCGAGATTCGCCGGGTCCTCGCCGACGACGGCATCCTCTTCATCCAGGTATGGCCGTTCTACGACTCCGAGCACGGGAGTCACCTGTGGGGCTGGTACCCGGAGGGCTTCGCCCAGTTCCTGCACTCAGATGATGAGATCGACGCCAAGCTCCGCGCTGAGAACTTTGGCGACCCGGGGTGGTCCGACCGGATGCTGGACATCTTTCACACCCTGAACCGGGTCGGAGTCGACGCCCTGCACAGGTCACTCCTCGCCGCCGGCTTCCACGTCGCGAAGGCAGAGCTGATCACGAACGCCGTTCACATTCCACCCGCCCTCGCCCACATCCCGCTCTCGGTGCTCGGGATCGGCGGGGTCAAGCTGCTCGCCAGGCCCAGGTAGTCCCAGGTGAGCCACAGAGCATTGCCCGTCCGCCCCTACTGGGCCGCCAGGCGCACCCTGGCCAGGCGGCTGCGGCGAGGGGACGGGGCCTTCTGGGCGCGCTACGGCGAGATGGCGGCAAGCCTGGTCGACTTCCTCCAGACGAACGGCGTGCGCGTGGACGGCGGGCAGGTTGCCTCGATCGGTTGTGGCGACGGCGCCATCACGGTCGGGATCGCCCACCAGGGGAGCCCGTCCCTCATCGTCGGGTTCGACTGGGAGGCTCCGGACGCCGACCGAGTCCTAGAGCGGGCGCGCCAGGCCGGGGTTGGCACCAGCCTCCCCCCGGCAGTGCACTTCGAGAGGTTCGAGTCCGGCGGGATCCCGGCCGCGGAAGCCACGTTTGACGCCGCACTCGTGGCGCTGAACTGGGGCGAGATCGAGCAGCTGGCCGGCCCGGTGGCGGGCGTGGGACGCGTGCTTCGCCCGGGCGGTGTCCTGGCCGTGATGCTCTCGCGCGATTGGCCGGCAAGGCTCCCGGCAGGCCCGGCCGGCGACGGGCCCAGCCTGGAGGCGATCCAGGGCATGGTTCTGGCCGCGGGCCTGGACCTGGTCGCGGTCACGATGGATGCTCCGGTGGCGGCGGTCCCGGCGGGCCAGTCGTGGGCGCCGCTGGCCACGCTGGCGGTGCGCAGCCTGGCCATACTGGCGCGGGCGCCGGCGGGTCGCGCCGGTAGTCTTTCCTCCGATGAACCTCGCTGAGTCTTTCGCGTTCGCGCGCTCCTTCGCCACCGAACCCCGCACCCGCAAGCGGTGGCGGATCGCCTCCGCGTGGCTCAGCGGAAGCGGCATTGAGATCGGCGCCCTTTACCGCCCGCTGATCGTCCCGCCCCAGGCCCGGGTGCGCTACGTCGACCACCTGGACGAGCCCGGGCTCCGCCGTCATTACCCCGAGTTGTCCCACGAGAAGTTCGCCCCCGTCGACATCATCGGCACGGCCGAGGACCTGTCCAACATCGGCTCGGACTCACTCGATTTCATCATTGCCAACCACCTCTTCGAGCACCTCGAGTACCCGATCAGGGCGCTTGCCGAGTTCCAGCGGGTGCTGCGGCCCGGCGGCGTTCTCTACATGGCCCTCCCGGACCAGCGGGTGGGAATCGACCATCGCCGCGCGGTCACCCCGGTCGAGCACCTCCTGGATGAACACCGAAACGGGGCCGAGAAGAACCGTCCGGAGCATTACCGGAGCTGGGTCGTGGACTGCGAGGGAAAGCCCGAGGAGGCCGACGCGCGGACGGCCATGCTGATGGAGATGAACTACAGCATCCATTTCCACGTCTGGCGAGCTGACGGATTCCTCGAGTTCCTCGCCGCGGCGCGCCGCGAGGCTGCCCTGGACCTCGAGCTCGTGGCCTTCGCCCCGCCCGAATACCCCGGGGACGACGAGTTCATCGTTGTCCTCAGCAAGGGCGCGAGCGAGACCCCCAGGCTGCCAATCCGCCAGACCGCGAGCGTTCGCGAAAGGGTCAAGCGATCCCCGCTGGGACCGACGCTGGCGGCGGGCAAGGGCGTGCTCCGCCGTGCCGCCAGCCGCAACGCCGGCTCGCGGGGACACGGCTGAGGCCCTGACCGGGGCGGGTGGCCCGAGGCCCCGCCTTTCAGCTCTTTCGCAACACCCGGCGTAGCGCGAACATCTCGCGGAACGTGCGCAGGATCACCGCGGGTGTCGCGCCCTTCGAGCGCCCGGCGGTCCGCGGCAGGTGCGTCACCCCCACCTCGACGATGCGGTACCCGCGGGCATTCGCCCGGAGCACGAACTCGGCACTGAAGAAGGCGCCCCCCGAGGTTGGCTGCACCGTGTGCGCAACCTCGGCGCGCATCAGCTTGAACGCGCAGTCGACATCGCGGATCCTGATCCCGAACAGCCGCCGCAGGATGCGGTTGTAGGTCTCGGCGATGACCAGGCGGTGTGGCGGGTCGGCGCGCTTGATGCGGTAGCCGACGACGAGGTCGGCGTCCTCGAGGCGGTCCCAGAGCCGGGAGATCTCGGCCAGGTCGAACTGGCGATCGCCGTCCGAGAAGAAGACCAGCTCGCCCGTCGATGCGTTGAGCCCACTGCGAATGGCCTCGCCGTACCCGCGGTTGGTCTCATGCCGGACATACGTGACCGACGGGTTCTCCGCGGCCAGGCGCCGGCCCACGTCGGCGGTGCCATCGCGGCTGCCGTCGTCGACGATGACGACCTGCAGGCGCTCTGCGTACGGGCCGAGGATCCGGAGCGCGTTCTCGACCATGGGGCGGACATTGTCCTCCTCGTTGTAGGCGGGGAAGAAGAAGCTGAGAGAGGCAGCGTGGTTCACCGACGGCTCACCCGCTTGTCCGCGCGGACCGCGTTCACCGCCAGCCGCGCCGCGCCGAGGCTCGTGATCCCGGCGGCGACCAGCGCGTTGACCGGGGCGGGACGGCGCGACGCCTCGTGCTTCAGGTAGTAGATCCACATGGCGAGGTGGAATTCGACGAGCATCTCCCCGCTGCGCTGACGGCTCGACTCGCCCTTGACATGCAGGACGCGCGCCGAGGGGACGTACAGCCCTGGATGACCGGCCTCGCGGAGGTTGCGGCACAGGTCGAGGTCCTCGCCGTACATGAAGAACCGCTCGTCGAACCCGCCCACCTCGTGGAACGCCGCCGCCCGCACCATCAGGCAGGCGGCGGTGCCACTCAGCAACTCCTGCTCAGCGTCGTAGTCCAGGTGGGTGAGGTTGTAGCGGTTGACCGCCGGGCTGTTGGGAAAGAGCCGTGTCACGCGGGTGACATAGAGGAGGGCTCCGAGCGGGTCCGGGTCACCGCGCAGGCAGGCTCGGTCCAGCTCGCCGGATTGTTTGCGGATCTGGGGCCCGGCGAAACCCGCTTCGGTGTTCGCCACCAGTCGGATCGCCAGCTCGTTGATGGCCGCGGGCGATGCCACGCAATCCGGGTTGAGGAACAGCAGCAGGTCCCGCGACGCGCGCGACGCGGCGAGGTTGGTGCCGCGGCCAAATCCCAGGTTGGTATCGGAGCGGACCACCGACACGCCGTCGTAGCCCTCCGCGATGCCCGCACTGCCGTCAGTGGAGGCGTTGTCGACGACCACGATCTCCAGTCCGGGATCGGCGGTGACGGCGTCGAGGCACTGCCGCAGGGTCCCGGCACTGTTGTGGGTCACCACCAGGATGGAGACCCGGCCGAGGGCGCTCATGCCTCGACCCCGGGAAGCTCGCGCATGAACTCCGCGACCGCGCTCTTCCAGTCACGGAGGGGGGGCTCCCCCAGTTCGTGCCAGTGCCGGTTGTCCAGCACGGAGTAGGCCGGGCGGCGCGCCGGCGTCGGGTACTCGGCCGTGGTGATCGGGGTGATCGTGGCTTCGATCCCCGCCAGCTTCACCACCTCACACGCCAGCTCATACCAGGTGCAGGAGCCACCGTTCGTCAGGTGGTAGGTGCCGGCTCTGCCGACGTCTGCCAGCCGGAGCGCCCCCACCGCCAGGTCTCGGGCCCACGTCGGCGACCCACGCTGGTCATCGACCACCTTCATCCGGCCCTGCGCCCGGCTGACCCGCAGGACTGTGGTTATGAAATTGTTGCCACGGAGCCCGTAGACCCACGCGGTTCGCACCACGAGAGCGCGTGCCCCTACAGCCCGCACGGCCTCCTCCCCCGCGAGCTTGGTGCGCCCGTAGACGCCCAGCGGTGCGGCCGGGGCGTCCTCCGGGATGGGTGCTCGGGCGCTCCCGTCGAAGACGTAGTCGGTGGAGAAGTGCACCAGCAGCGCACCCGTCTCGGCGGCGGCGGCCGCGATCACCCCCGGGGCCGTCCCGTTGATGGTCATCGCCAGCTCGGGCTCGGACTCCGCGCGGTCGACCGCGGTGTATGCGGCGGCATTGAAGATGACCTCGGCGTCGCTCTCGATCACCCGCCGCCGCGTGGCCTCGAGGTCGGTGATGTCGTGGTCCGCCCGGGTCAGGGCCGTCACCTCGTGACCGGCCAACCTGCACACGCGCGTCGCCTCCTCGCCAAGTTGACCCGCAGCGCCGAATACCAGGACCCGCATCGCGCGGTCCCTGTCAGCCGGCAGGGGCGCCGGCTGGAGGGGCTGCCCTGTAGTTCCTCTTGTAGAACTCCCAGAACTCGCCCGACTTGAGCGGCCGCCACCACCACTCGTTCTCCTGGTACCACCTGACGGTTTGGCGCAGGCCGCTCGGCACGTCGTACTCCAGCTCCCAGCCCAATGCGCGGGCCTTGCTGTTGTCCAGGCAGTAGCGATAGTCGTGGCCGGGCCTGTCGGCCACGAACTGCTTCAGGGTGGAGGGCTTGCCGAGAACCTCCAGGACGGTGTCGGCGACCTGGTTGCCGTCGGTCTGGCCCCCGGCACCGAGGTTGTAGGTCTCCCCCAGCTGCCCCTTGTGCAGCACGACGTCGATGCCCCGGCAGTGATCGTCGACGTGGATGTAGTCGCGCAGCGCCTTGCCCGTGCCGTAGATCGGCAGGGGCAGGTCGTCGACGGCGTTGGTGATGAACAACGGGATGATCTTCTCCGGGTACTGGTAGGGGCCGTAGTTGTTGGAGCCGCGGGTGATGACCACCGGCAGTTCGAAGCTGTCTCGGTACGCCCACACCTGCATCTCGCCGCCCGCCTTGCTGGCGGAGTACGGGCTGCGGGGGGCCAGCGGGTCCGTCTCCGTGGAGCGGCCCTCGTCGACGTGTCCGTAGACCTCGTCGGTCGATACCTGCAGGAAGCGCTCGTGGCCGTGCTTCTTGGCTGCCTCCAGGAGCACCCACGTGCCGAACACGTCCGTCTGGATGAAGGCGCCGGGCTCCAAAAGGGACCGGTCCACGTGCGACTCGGCGGCGAAATTGAGGATGCAGTCGGCCTCCGCCGCCAGCCCGTCCACCAACCCTGGATCGCATATGTCGCCCTTGACGAACCGGAAGCGGGGGTGGTCCTGCAGGCCCTTGAGGTTCTCCAGGTTGCCGGCGTAGGTCAGCTTGTCCAGGACGGTGACCTCGTAGTCGGGGTGGGCCTCGAGGAACATCCGCACGAAATTGCTGCCGATGAAGCCGGCGCCGCCAGTGACGATGAACCGGCGCATCAGGCAGAGTCCCGCAGGCGAACCCGGCTGAGGTTGGCATCAACGGTGGCGGCGTCGCGCCGCCGCACCCTGGAGCGGCGCGCGCGCACGGTCGCCAGCACCACCAGCGCCCGGACGCCGTCCTGCCAGGTGAGCTTCTTGCCCTGCTCGCGGCTGCGGGAGCGATAGCTGATCGGCACCTCGTAGATCTGGTACCCGAGGTTGAGGAGGCCACCGGTTATCTCCGGTTCGAGCTCGAACCCCCGGGCGCGCAGGTCGAGCTTGCGGGCGGCCTCGAGCCGCATCACCTTGTAACCCGTCTCCATGTCCGAGATGTAGCAGTCGAAGAGCATGTTGGTCGCCAGGGTGACGAGCTTGTTGCCCATCACGTACCAGAAGCTGAAGGAGGTGTGGCTCCCGAAAGTGCGGCTGCCGAACACCACGTCCGCAAGGCCCCGCTCGATCGGCTCGACCAGCGTGCCGTAGTCGCCCGGGTCGTACTCCAGGTCGCAGTCCTGGATCAGCACGATATCGCCGGTGGCCTCGGCCAGCGCCGTGCGGACCGCCGCGCCCTTGCCACGATTGCGGTCATGGAACAGGGCGCGGACGCCGGGCAGCTCGCCGAGGCGGCGGATGATCTCGCGGGTCCCGTCGGTCGAGCCGTCGTCCACCAGCAGCACCTCCTTGGGGTACGGCGTGGCGAGCACGGCCTCCAGCACCCGCTCCACGGTGGCGGCCTCGTTGTAAGCGGGCATCAGGATGGACAGCCTCATCGCGGAGTTTCCGTCCGTGCTGCCGCCGGCCGGGGCGGCGCTCACTTGACCGGCGGGCCGGCGTTGAAGTCGTAGCCGATCTCGGGGTCGTCGTGGGGGATGCGTCCCTCCTGCTCGGGGTCGTACACCGAGCTGGTCACGTAGAGCAGGTGGGTGGTGTCGAGCGCCCGGCAGCCGTGCGCCACCATCGGCGGGATCTTGATGATCTTCGCGCCGTAGTTGTCGCCCATGAAGAGCTCGTTCAGCTGGCGATGAGTGGGCGATCCCTCGCGGAGGTCGTAGAGGACGACCTTGAGGTTGCCGATGCAGTACCACCAGTCGACCTGGTTGGGGTGGTAGTGCCAGCCCTTGCCGGAGCCGGGGTGCATGAGCGAGTGGCTGAGCTGGGCAAAGCCCTCACCGAAGAAGTCATCAGACCTGCGGATCAGCTCCCGGAAAAAGCCCCGCTCGTCCGGGTGGGTGGTCAGCAGCTTGATCTCCACGCCCTCGATCAGGGGACGGCCCACGGCGTCGGACCCGCGGGCCTGTTCGGTGGCGGTCATCGGGCCCGATTCTAACGGGCCGGGGGCGCCTACCCGGGCCTGCCGGCCCGCGCAACCTCGGCCGTCGGGCGGTTGGCGCCGTGGGCTCGGACGAAGTCGTTGACCTGGTAATAGGCGTCGATCGACTCGCCCGCGTCACCCCAGAACCCCTCCAGGATGTCGTACTCCATGAGGCCCTCGTCGACGTACCAGTTGTTGACGTCGGTGATCTCCAGCTCGCCCCGGCCCGAGGGCGTCAGGGTGGGGATGACCTCGAAGACCGCCGAGTCATAGAAGTAGATGCCGGTCACCGCGTATGCACTCGGCGGGCTCTCCGGCTTCTCGAGGATGCGCAGCACCCGCCCACTGTCGTCGAGCTCGGGGACCCCGAGGTGGCGGAGGTGCGACGGCTCCTCGACGGCCGACAGCAGGATGCGCGCGCCCTTCTGCTGGGCCCGGAAGTTGTCCACGGCAGACTTGAAGGAGTGCCCGACGATGTTGTCGGCCAGCATCACCAGAACCTGCTCGCCGTCGACGAAGCGCTCGGCCAGGCCGAGGGCCTCGGCGATGCCGCCGGCCTTGTCCTGGTAGGCATACAGGAGGCGGTGGATCCCGTACTCCTGGCCGTTGCCCAGCAGTCGCAGGAACTCCCCGGCGTGGGTGCCGCCGGTCACCACCATGATCTCGTCCACCCCGGCGCCCACCAGCGCTTCGATGGCGTAGGTGACCATCGGGCGGTCATAGATCGGCAGCAGGTGCTTGTTCGTGATGCGGGTGAGGGGGTGCAGGCGGGTGCCACTGCCGCCGGCCAGGATCACGCCCTTCATGGGGCCTGATACTAACGGGGACGAGGTTCCCCGGGGATCGGTAGGTCAGTACGCGTTGCGGTGGAAGAAGACGCGGACGAAGGTCGCCAGGAGGATCTTGAGGTCGAAGGCGAGGCTCCAGTTCTCGACGTAGTACGTGTCGTAGATCGTCCGTTGCTCGATCGCGGTGTCCTGGCGCAGGTCGTTCAGCTGGGCCCAGCCGGTGATGCCCGGCGGGACGGCGTGGCGCTGCTCATAGCCAGGGATCTCGCGGTCGAACTGGGTGACGAACACCGGGCGCTCGGGGCGGGGCCCGACCAGGCTCATCTCGCCCTTCAGGACGTTGAGGACCTGGGGTAGCTCGTCCAGCCCGGTGCGCCGGAGGAAGCGCCCGACGCGGGTGGTCCGGGGGTCGTCACGATCCGCGAAAACCGGCCCCGAACGGGCTTCGGCGCCGTCGACCATGGACCGGAACTTGTGGATGCCGAACACCCGGCCGTTCTTGCCCACCCGCTCCTGGGTGTAGATGACCGGGCCCTTCGAATCGAGCCTGATCGCCAGCGCCACGATCGCCATCAGCGGCGCCCCCGGCAACAGCAGCAGCAGACCGGTGAGGGTGTCGAAGACGCGTTTCAGCACCAGGTTGGGCCCCACCAGGCGCGACCGGCGCACGCCCACGATCGGGATGCCGTCGATGTCGTCGGCGATGACCCCGCTGGTGATCACCTCGAGCAGGTCGGGCACGATCTTGAACTCGACATCGAGGTCGTCACACGTCCCGATCAGCCTCAGGATGTGCCGGTGGTCCACCTGGGGCAGGGCTATGAAGACCTCCTCGACATTGTTGTTCATGACCACGTGCGGCAGCTCGGATGTGTCCCCCAGCACGGGCAAGCGGTTGTACTCGGCACCGCCTGGGAGCAGCTCGTCGACGATGCCCACCAGCTTGTAGCCGTACTCGGGGAACATCTCGAGGCGATGGATCAGGGCGTCGGCGCCCGTCCCCGAACCGACGATGAGCGCCCGCGTGGTGCCCAGTCCGTGCCGCCGCAGCTGGGAAAGGACCACCCGCATGATCGACCGGAACACCGCCACCACCACGGCCGCGCTGATGGCCACGTAGATCACCATCAGGCGGGAGTACGAGAAGCCGCGGTAGAGGGCCATGACCGCCAGCAGCAGGACCGCCCCCATCGCCAGCCCCCCGATGATGCCGTACATTTCGTCCAGCAGGGCGCGCCCCCGGGCCTGGATGTAGGCGCGGTTGAGGAACAGGGTGATGGCCATCACCGCGACTACGACGGGGATGGCGGCGAGGTAGCGCTGGAAGTCGGGGGGCTCGACACCCGGCACCGGGATGCGGTCGAGGTGGCTGTGGTAGCGGTACCAGTAGCTGATGAGCAGCGCGCCGGCCACGCACAGGCCGTCGCCCACCAGCAGCCCGATCGTGAACCAAGGCTGGATGCCGCGCGAGCGGGCCCGGCGGCGAGCCGCCGTCTGCCTCAGGACTTCGTCCGCGATCGGAGTCCCTCCCGGGCCAGGGCCAGTTCGTCGGGTGTGAACGCGTGGGTCAGGAACAGCGCCGCGGTGTACACAAGCGCTCCCAGTACGGCCGCAAGCACGTAGACGACGAGGTGCGCGCCCAGCAACTGCACCGTCCCGAACATCGCGATCCCGCACAGCGCCCCGGCGGCCAGCACTCCCCACAGGGGACTGAGCAGGGGCATCGCGAAGAGGTGTTTGCGCAGGAAGAACCAACCACCGATGAACAGCCCGAGCTCGGTCAGGCCGGTCGCCCACGCGGCCCCCATGTAGCCGCCGACGTACGGGTTGCCGCTGGGGATCAGGACGAGGTTCAATGCAACGTTGACAACAAGGCTGATGACCGCCAGCCGGGTCGAGTCGCTCTGGCGACCCATCGCGTTCAGAGTGTAGAGGAAGACGTTGTTGACGAAAAGGAAGAAGACCCCGAAGGCCAGCACCTGCAGGACGGGGATCGCCTTTTCGAAGCCCGGGATGGTGTAGCGGATGATCGGCGGCGCAAAGACGACCATCGCCAGGGAGATCGGCAGCCCGACCACCGCCAGCAGCTTGTAGACCTTGGTGGCCGCGCCGGCCAGCCGGTCCGCGCCGCTGTGGGCAAGCTGCGACAGGGCTGGGAAGATCGGGTCCATGAGCGTCTGGGGAACGAACACCACGGCCTCGAGGTACTTGTACGCGGCGCCATAGATGCCCACCGCGACGAACGTTGTGAAGACCTTCAGGATCGGCACGTCGATCTTGAAGTAGAGGGTGCTGAGCACGACCGTGAGGCCGAAGGGCAGGCTCTCGCGCGCCAGCATCGACAGGCGGGCATGGTCGAGGTCGAACCGGAACCGGTGGCCGAACCGGCGCACGCAGATGAGGGAGGCATACACGGCGGTGAACGCGTAGCTGGCGGTGTACACCCAGAGGAAGGCCCACCACGGGTACCGCGCCAGGGCGACGAGGACCGCCGCCCCGAGGAGGACCACCGACTCGCCGATGATCGCGATGGCCTCGTAACGCAGCTCCCCGGCGGCATAGAAGGTGGCCCGGAGCTGGTTGGAGAAGCTGGTCGCGATGAGCAGCGCGAACGTGGGCAGAACATAGGCGTTCAACCCCGGGAGCCCGATCGTCACCGCCGCGTAAAGGATGACCAGGACAGGGATGCTCAGCACCAGCTTCAGGCTCAGGATGCTGTTCAGGTAGGGCGACAGCAGGTCCCTCTGTTTGGCCACCTCGCGGGTGAAGAGGGGTCGGAGGCCGAGGTCGGCGACGATGCTCACCAGCGCGGAGTAGACCACCAGGGAGGTGAACCGTCCGTAGTTGCCGCTCTCGCTGCCCATGCTGCGGATCACGATCAGCACCACCGCGAACACCAGTACCTTGGAGCCCAGGCGGGCGGCAACGACCAGCGCCGTGTTCCGGAAGGTGCGGGCGGCCAGGCTCACGAGGGAAGTCTCAGCTCGGGGCGGGCGCGAGCGACAGCCGGTCGAGTCGCAGGGCAGCCGCGTGCATCCCGAGCAGGGCCATGGTCACCCACGAGAGGTCGTTCTTGAAGTACGGCACGTCGAGCATCCCGTGGACCAGGATCGTCACCGCGGCGGCGGCGAAGGCGGCGTGGTAGACGTGCTGCGGCGTCCGGGCACGCAGCGACGTCCTCAGCCGGCGCGTTCCGTCGACGATCAACCACAGGAAGGCCACCAGCCCCAGCAGCCCGGTCTCGGACCAGAAGGTCAGCAGTGAGTTATGGGGGTACAGGAGGTCCTCGCGGTAGCCCGACACGTCCCTGAATGGGGTGATCGCCGCCTTGAAGCCGTTCAGCCCGGCCCCCAGGACCGGGTGCAGGCCCTGGGTCATCATCTTGAGGGTCGCCTTCCACAGGTCCACCCGGGTGTTGACGCTGTTGAAGGGGTCCGTGGGGTGGAACTCGTGCTCCAGGCGCTTGCGCACCGGCGGGAGCACGAGGACGATGGCGGTCAGCACGGCCAGGCCGGCGACCAGGCGCCTGCGCATCGGGTGGATGACCGCCAGCAGCAGGAGCGCGAACGCCACCCCGAGCCAGGCCCCGCGGGAGAAGCTGAACGCGACAGCCGGCAGCGAGATGGCGGCGAAAATCAAGCCACGCCAGCGCTCCTCGTGGTCGCCGTAGAGGGCCAGGGCAATCGCCGCCGCCAGCAGGGGACCGAGGAAGAGGCCGGTGGCGTTGGGAGTGTTGTAGAGAACGACGACCGGCGACTCCACCAGGTTCGGGCGGTGAAGCGCGAACCCCAGCAGGAACCCCAGGATGTTCAATGTCGCGACCACGATCCCGCCGAGGAAGAACCCCTGCAGCAGCTTGCCGAGGTCACGCCTGCTGCGGAAGACGTCGGCGACGACGTAGGCGGCCAGGATGGGCTCGATGAAATAGGCCTTCCAGATCCCCAGCGCCGCCCGGTGATCCGGGGCGACGAACATCGAGATGGTGGACGCGCTGAACAGCAGGACGACCGGCCAGAAGTAGGCCACGCGCCGGGGGTCCGGGAACGCCTCGTGGCGGTAGAGCTTCTCCACCACGTAGACGAGGACGAGGGTGACCAGGGCCAGCTCCAGGGCGGTCACAGGGATGCCGAAGGGCCGGTACCGGAGGGTATAGGCGAAGCTCAGCGCTGCGGCCAGGCGCGCGAGGGCTCGGCTGACAGGCACGTGCGAATAGTACGGGAGCACCAGCCGCCCCGATAGCGGTCGATACACTCTCGGCGATGAGCGCCACGGCCGCCCCGCATCGGGTCCTGAGTGGGATGCAGCCGACCGGGCGGATGCACATCGGCCACTACTTCGGCGCGCTGCGGAACTACGTCCGGATGCAGGAGCAATACCGGGCCTTCTACTTCGTGGCCGACCTCCACGCCTTGACCACGGTGGATGAGCCCGCTGAGCTGTGGCCGAGCGTCATCGCCATGGTCGCGGACTGGATCGCCGCCGGGGTCGACCCGGAGCGCGCGACCATCTTCGTCCAGTCCCACGTGCCCGAGGTGGCGGAGCTCCACTGGATCCTGTCGACGACCACTCCCCTGGGCTGGTTGGAGCGGGTGCCGACCTTCAAGGAGAAGAGCGCCCAGCACCCGGACAACATCAACTACGCGCTGCTGGGGTACCCCGTGCTGCAGTCCGCCGACATCCTCCTTTACGATGCCGACCGGGTGCCCGTAGGCGACGACCAGCTCGCGCACCTCGAGCTGACCAGGGAGATCGCCCGCCGCTTCAACCACCGCTGCGGCAAGCCGGTGCTGCGCGAGCCGAAGGCGGAGCTGACCGACACGCCCCGGGTCATGGGCCTGGACGGCGTCAACAAGATGAGCAAGAGCCGCGGCAACTACATCCCCATGACCGGCGACCCGGAGGAGGTCCGCAAACTGGTGATGGGCGCGGTCACCGATGAGACGCGGGCCTACCGCACCGACCCCGGCCACCCCGAGAAGTGCAACGTGTGCCAGCTGCACCGCGTCTTCAGCCCGGGCGAGTACGAGGCGATCTGGGAGGGCGAGCGCACCGCCACCACCGGCTGTGTCGACACCAAGAAGCTCCTGGCGGAGCGCATCAGCACCTACTTCGAGCCGATGCGGGCGCGCCGCCTGGAGATCGAGGCCCGGCCCGGCTACGTCGAAGAGGTCCTCGAGAAGGGCGCCGCGACCGCCCGCGCAGTCGCTCGAGAGACCCTTGGCCGCGTCAAGGAGGCGGTCGGGCTGAGGTAGTCAGCCGGCCCAGTGGCCGGTTGCGAAGCGCGCCACGAGGGCCACCGCCAGGGGCAGCTGCACCAGCACGAGTGCCGGTCCGATCCACCGCCGCCGCTGGGCGAGGAGCGCGAGGCCGATGAAAATCGGGAAGAGCACGGCGAGGTGACGGCCGTTGGACTGCACGCTGGTGTTGCCGACGAAGACCAGCAGGAAGGCCCCGAGCATTACGCCGTACGCGCGCCGGACCCTGCGATAGACATACACGGTCATCGCGGCGAGCAGCAGTAGCGCGGCGGTGTCGATCGCGTTGATCGCCCGGATCCCGGCGTTGCCCGACGACACGATATAAGCGATGTCCCCCACCGGCAGGCCCAGGCTCCGACCCCAGAGCCGCTGGGCGGCGAGGAACCGAAGCGGCTGTCCGAAGGTTGCCTGGAGGTAGACCATCCAGCCCCCGAGGGCGGCGAGCGGGGGCAGCCAGAGCGCGGCGAGGTTTCGGAGCCGGGGCCAGGACAGGCGGACCCGGACACCGCCATCCCACCCGAGCACCTCGAGGCTGAGCGGCACCAGGAGAAGGATGAACACGATCTTGGCCAGGAGCGCGAGTGCCACCGCGGCGCCGGCGAGCCACCAGCGCCCGTGACGGGCACCGAGCCAGGCCCCGACCGTTCCCAGCAGGACCAGCGACTCGGCATATGCCGTCCCGAGGAAGAAGGCGAACGGGTACGCCAGCAGCAGCACCAGGGTCCAGGTCGCGACCCGGGCACCGTGGTCCAGCGACACCAGTTCGAAAAGCAGCACCAGGGCCACGACCAGCGCGGCCGAGCTCACGACCAACCCGGTTGCCTCGGCGCTCAGCCCGACGATCCCGCCGGCCCGCATCAGGAATGGCATGGCCGGGGGAAACGCGGTGCCGTCGTGGTACCCGTTCGGTCCTGTGGACACCACGTGGCCCAAAGCCAGGTAGCCCTGGCGGGCGAGGTTGGAGAACCAGCCGACGTCCCAGTGGTTCCATATCTCCAGGGCGCTTGCAGGCTGCTCCAGGACGCGCCTGGGCGCAGCGGTGCGAAACGCCGCGATTAGGCCGATGAGCTCGGTGGCGACACGGAAGGAGAGGAACCCGAGGAGCCCGGCGAATAGCGCCTGGCTCCAGCCGCGGCGAGCAGGCGGGTCCGTAGGCCCCCCCGTCCCGGTGCGGCCCGCGATCACGTCCAAATAGTAGGAGGCGGTCCCGCGCGGCGCCGCTTCAGCGTACGGCGCAGACCGTGCGGCTCACCCCTCGACCCAGCTGGATCGAGACGCCGACCCGGTCGCCGGGGCTGGGACACTGCCGCAGCGCGTCCAGGCCGTCGCCGGCGGAACCGTAAACGACGAGACGGGTCAGGCTGACGGCCAGGCGGCCGTCCCCGGGGGGTGCGCCGGCGGGTAGTTCCGTGGTGCGAAGCCCGTAGTCGGCCAGGGGGAGGGCGCCGAAGTAGGAGGTCGTGAGCTCGGGTCTGCCCTGCCCCACCCACCAGTCCCGGAGCCGCCAGGCATCCTGCCCCCAGTCCAGGTTGCTGTCGGCAAGGTAGCGCTCGGGGCGGGCGCCGGCGAGCTGGTTGAAGTAACCGATGCTGTCGCCGCCATGCGCCAGGCTCTCCCCCACCAGCAGGACCAGGGCGCCCGCCACCACCAACGACCTGCGGGTCTCCCATGAGCCACCCACCAGCGATGCCGCGGCCATGGCCATCAGCGGGTACAGCGCCAGCACGTAGCGGACCCCGATATCGATGCCCCCCAGGCTGGGCACCACGAGGATGACGGCGGCGGCGCACAGGAGGTGCGCGGTCGCCGGCGGACGGCCGGTGCGCGCCGCCACGATCGCCAGGACCACCAGGAGCAGCAGCGGCAGGGTGGTCTTGAGCACGATTGCCTCCGGGAAATAAAGGAGGTTGGCGCCGTGGTAGACGTAGCCGTTGAGGTAATTGGTCGTGCCGGCGCCCGCCTGGCCCAGCTGGTAGGTCAGTGAATGCCACCACTGCGGCGGCATGACAACGTGGAACGGGGAGCTGCCGCGGGGCAGCAGCGGCAGGTAGGCAAGGCACAACAGGAGCCACCCCCCGGCTGCGACGACACCCGCCGCCAGGCCGGCGCGCACCAACGCTCGCGCCGGCGCGGCATCGCGGCGGCCTCGCAGGCGGGCCGCCACCGCGGGCATCCAGGCCGCGAGGAACAACACCAGGACCACCTCCAGCGCGATCACCTTGGCCAGCAGGCCCAGTGCCAGGCCCGCCGCGGAGGCCGCCAGCCAGCGCCGGTCGCCCGTGGTCTGCCAGGCCCAGTGCGCGGCGATGCAGGTGATGAGGCCGAGTGTGAGGAGCGCGTCCGGGGTGGCCAGGTGGGTGTGGGCGATGACGGTCGGCTCGAAGCCGCTCGCCACCGCGGCTACGGCCGCCGCCGGTGGCCCGCACGCAGCCCACCCCCAGGCTGCCAATACCAGGACCACGAGCATGCCAAGGACCACGTCGCCCAGGCGCGAGTGCCAGATGACGTCCTGCAGGCGGGGGCCCTGGGCCGCGAACCAGGCCCGGTCGTCCGACAGGGCGACGCAGGGCGGTGCGGTCAGGCCGGGGGTGGCCAGCGCCCCGGCCCCGGCGAGCAGCCGGAAGCCCACGGGCTGCCGGGGATCGAGCTCGCGGCCGGTGTCGACGAGGCACACGCCGCTGTAGATGTAGGCCCGTTCGTCGTACGTCAGGCTGTCGCCGCGAGCCAGCCCGACGAGCCGGGCCGCCATCACGGACAGGACCAGGATGACGAGCCCCGCGGCCGCCAGTCGCGGCATCACCCGGGAGCCGGCGCGGGCCGCCGCCGGCGTCACTCCTTCTCGGTCACGCGGTATTCGAGGTAGAACCCGAACATCAGCCTGGTCTGCGATTCCAGCGCCGGGATGACGCTGAAAAACAACCCCACGAAGGGGTAAGCCAGGATCTCGACGTACGACTTCACCCTCCGCCATGTCGACCACTCGGGCGGGCGCGGCGGCACCAGGGTCTCGTCGACATAGATCAGGACCCCCACGGTGACGAGCGTCAGGGTCAGGATCACGCCCGAGGTCAGGCCGAGGTAGTCGGACCAGTGGGTGAGGGAGTAATCGGTCGCGCCCACGATATGGATCCCGGTCCAGCTGCTGAGCGCGGCAAGGTAACCCGGGATGCTGGCGCCGAAGAGCAGGAGCAGCGGCATTCCCACCCACATGAGGTGGTTGAAGACCAAGAGCAGGAACCGGTAGACGCGCAGCCAGAGCGGGATCTCGGGGTGGGTCATCATGTTCAGGAAGACGAAGGGCACATCGGACACCCCCCAGGCCCACCGCTTGATCTGGTTGTACTGGGAGGCGTGCGTGCCCGAGTAGGTCTTCGCGCGCGGGCAGTCTCCGTAGATCGGCAGCGGCACCGCCACCACGCGCAGACGCTCCCCGTAACGGAAGAAGCAGCGCCAGAAGAACCTGGAGTCCTCCTGGATCACATGGGGGTCCCAGTAGCCGACATCCCGGACCAGGTGCAGCGACATGCTGTAGCTCGCGAAGGTGACCAGGCGCTGCTCGCGGGTATGCAGGAACATCTGCCACTGCGTCGCGGAGCTGGCCATGACGTGCACCACGGCGGGCACCCGCCAGAGGTTGTTGTGGAACATCGGCACGGGCTGGTAGAGGCGGTAGTCGCGACCGCGGTCGGCGCTGTACTGGTGGGTGACCCAGGCGAGGTACTCGGGGTGGATGCGGAAGTCACTGTCGAGGTCCGTGACAATCACCCGGCGGGGGTCGAGCGCCGCCTCCTCAGCCATCCGGTACAGCTCCGGGCCGCCATAGGCCATGGCCGCTGATTTGCCGACGACGATGCCCGGCAGGAGGGGGTCGAGGATGTGCCAGAAATGCGCAAACCTCCCCTCGAACTCCCGCTGCAGGCGCTGGACGTTCTCAATGCCCTGGGTGTCGGTCGTGCGCGTGATGATCGCGACGATCTTGCGCTCCGCCGGGTAGTTGGCGGCGGCCAGCGCCGACACCGTGCTCAGCAGCACCTCGTACTTCTCGGTGTACGTCGGCACCAGGGCGGCGTGGTAGATGTCGCGAGGGTCGAACGCCCCCTCAGCGGCCGTGTAGTCGGAGGGCTTCAGCTCCAGGCAGCGCTGCCACCAGTCGACCTGGGCCTGCTCGCGAATGGCGCGGAAGGTCTGGAGGATGCCGCGAACCACGATGATCGACCGCACGAACCAGTAGACGTCGAGCACGATGACCAGGCCGACGACCACCGTGGGGTACACCACCGCGGGCAGGACGACGAGGGCCAGGATGATGCCCCAGGTCGCGACGCCGGGAAGCACCTCGAGCACCCGCTGGCCCGCGGTCAGCCGCCGCGGTGGCGGATCGGGGCTGGCCGGGAGCGAGGTGGGTACCGCGGGGGCCAGGGCGGGGGCCGTGTCCACCGGGCCAAGCCTATTCCAACGAATGGCGGGTGGAGGCCCATAATCCCGCCATGCCGCACGGCTATGCCCGATACGCCCTTGCTGTCATGGTCGGCATCAACTTTCTCAACTACCTCGATCGCTACGTGCCCGCGGTGGCCGGCCCGCTGGTGCAGAAGGAGTTCCACCTGAACGACACCCAGGTGGGCGCCCTGGGCACCGCGTTCCTGCTGGTCTACGCGGTGTCGGCGCTGCCATTCGGCCTGTGGGCCGACCGCTGGGTGCGCAAGAAGATCGTTGGGATCGGCGTGACGATCTGGAGCGTCGCGACCGTCCTCACCGCCTTCTCGCAGACCTACCTGCACCTGTTCCTGGGGCGCGCCGTGGTGGGCATCGGCGAGGCCAGCTACTACCCCGCGGGGACCTCGCTGCTCAGCGACTACTACCCCAAGGAAACGCGCGCGCGCGCCATGGCAATCTGGAATGTCGGGACTGCACTGGGGATCGCCGTCGGCTTCGCGGGCGGCGGGCTGATCGCCAAGTCCTATGGGTGGCGGGCGGCATTCCTGTTCACCAGCGTCCCCGGGCTGATCTTCGCCTTCCTCGCCTTCCGCCTGCGCGAGCCCCTGCGCGGGTCGGTCGAGAAGCGCGGCCCGAAGCTGGAAGCCGTCGCCGACGCCACCATTCGCAACTTCATCGGGCTGACCCGCAACCGCACCCTGATGACCACGATCCTCAGCCAGGCGTTCCTCTATTTCGTCCTCGCGGCCAACGCCTACTGGCTGCCGTTCTTCCTCAACCGCAAATTCCACCTCGACGTCGCCGAGGCGGGGATCGTCGCCGGGGGGGTCCTGGTGCTCGGGGGCCTGGTCGGGCCGTTGACCGGGGGACTGCTGTCGGAGCGGCTCAGCCGGACCAGCGAGGGCGCCAACCTGAAGACCGGCATCATCGGGTTCCTCGGCGGCGCGGTCTTCGTGACTCTCGGGATCCTGTCACCGAACCTCAGCACCTTCATGCCGATGCTCTTCCTCGGGGTCGTCTGCCTCTACCTCTACGCGGGGCCCTTCGCCGCCATCAGTCAGAACGTCGTGATCCCGAGCCTGCGTGCCAGCGCGGTGACCCTCAGCCTCTTCCTGGCCCACGTGCTGGGGGACTCGTACTCGCCCTTCGCCGTGGGCCTCCTGTCCGACCGCCTCGGCGGGCTGGAGCCGGCCCTGCTGGCGACCTCCCCGACCCTGCTGCTGGTGGCCGCGGGGGTCGCGGCGCTGGGCCTGCGCACGATCGCCCACGACACACATGTCGCCGAGGAGACCTGGGCGGAGGGGCCGCTCGAGCCGATCCCCGCCGAATAGGGGCGGCTGGCGCCCCTGGGGCCCTTCGACACGCGCCCCCTCTTGTCCTATACTGAGCCAGCCTTATGGCCTTTACGGCTGCGCGTCTTCTCAACATCCTCCCGAGCGCCGTGATCGTCGGATCGATGGTCACCGCCTTCGGCGTGCCCGCGACCGCCTCCGCTGCCGCTGCACCCGCGGCCCCCGTGCCCTACATCGTCGCGATCGACGCCGGCCACGGCGGCAGCCCGGACAACGGCCACCCGGACCAGCTGTTCGACCCCGGCAGCGTCGCGGGCAACGGGCTCATCGAAAAGGACCTCACCCTCGACGTCGCCAGGCGCCTCAAGGCACGTCTTGAGGCCGAGCACGTCAGGGTCGTCATGACCCGCAGTGGCGACCAGTTTGTGAGCATCGAATCGCGCATGGCGGCGGCGACCCAGGCCGGCGCCAACCTGTTCGTGAGCATCCATTTCAACTTCTTCCAGGACCCCACGGTGGGCGGCTCGGTCATCCTCTACCCGCATGCGTCCGACAAGCCGTTCGCGCAGCTCATGAGTGACAGTCTCGCCACCAGGCTCGGCCGCTACGGCATCGGCAACGGCGGGGTGATGGAACGCAGCACCCTCTGGAGCCACGCGCCCATGCCGGCGGTGACCGTCGAGGCCGCGTACCTGACGAACAAGAACGAGGCCGAGCAGCTCACCCGGGACGGCGTGCGCGATGCGATCGCGTCCGGGGTCCTGAGCGGGGTTGAGGCGCAGGCACCCCAGATCCAGACCCTCAAGGCCCAGATCGTCAAGTACCAGAAGGCCGAGGCAGCCCGTGCGGCGGCAGCCAGCGCCGCGGCCGCGGCCGCCAAGTCCAGTCCGTCGCTGCCCGGTCCCTCGCTCCCGAGGGGGCTGCCCGTCATGCAGCTCCTGGTGGTCGCGGCCATGGGCTACCTGCTCGTGCGTTACCGCCGGGCGACGATCCCGGTGCTGGCCTTCGCCGTCGCCGTGGGCCAGGTCGCCCACGCTCGTGCCGGAGGCCGTCAACCCCAGTTCCGAACCCGCCGCGGCGTCCGGCGCCGGCGCAGCCGGGCACCACTCTGGGGCGGCGTCAGGCCCTAGCGGACGACGACGGTGACCGTGAACTGGTCGCCCGTCAGAGTTGCGGTGCCGCTCGCCGCGGCGCGGAACAGGCCCACCGTCGTCGGACTCTCGCTCCCCGTGGTTGTGCACTGCTCGAGCTGCAGGACGGCCGGGTCTGAATCGGCGATGCATGATTGGCTCGTGGGCTGGGTCAGGGTCACCATGATGTCAGT
The DNA here is from genome assembly GCA_034666405.1 of Chloroflexota bacterium. Classification (GTDB taxonomy): domain Bacteria; phylum Chloroflexota; class Dormibacteria; order DASZGP01; family DASZGP01; genus JAXDLW01. The sequence continues at coordinate 47,112 of JAXDLW010000042.1, forward strand.
TCCGGCGGGGATGGTCAGCGTGCGCCCGTTGTCCCCCTGGCCCAGGTTGACGCAACTCGGCGCGGCGCACCGAGAGGCCTGGCGCTGGGCCGGCCCAGGCCCTCGCGGCGAGAGGAGCGCGGGTACGAAGCGCAGGAGCAGGAAGACCGCGACCAGCGCGCCGATGCCCGCCCCACCACCCAGGGTGAACGAACGCCGGCTGCCGCGCCCGTACATCAGCGAGCGTTCCGCGACATCGATCTGACCGATCGAGGGTGGCGGCACTCCCCGCTCCAGGGCTGAGACCGCGGCCCGCACGAGGCGCGGTGACGGCGAACCGGGCGGCCGGCCCGCCGCCCGCAGGCGCCCGCCCTGCACCGCCCAGACAGCGGTCCTGACACTGAGCCCGCGCACCCAGCCGGGCTGCACGCCGGCGGGCGGGTGCAGGGCGATGACCAGGACGCCCGGCACCACACGACGCTGGATCGCCGTTGGCACCAGGTTCTGCGCCGCCCATCCTGCCGCCGCCGTCGCGGCCGCGACAGGGTCCTGCTCCGGGGCACAGAAGCCGACGAGCGAGGGGCGCGCGCCAACATGGCGCAGTGCCAGCCGCGTGAAGTGCCCGCGGACCCCGGTGAACCGCGTGTCGGCCGTGTCGATCAGGCGGAAGCCCGTCGGGACGATCTTGAGCAGGGCGGCGAGCGCGAGGTCGTCAGCCGAGTAGGAGGCCATGGCCGCAATCATGCTGGTCTCGCGCGCTACCATCAAAGATGCGCCTCCGCCCTGCCGTTGCGGCCTTCACGAGGACCGTCGCGCTCATTGCCCGCCGGCGGCGCTGGGCACCCGTGCTGCTGCCGGTGTTCCTCGCCCTGCTCGCGTTGACCCTGGTCAAACACCACGAGCCCAGTGTCGATTTCCACACCTACGTCGCGGCGGCCCGCGTCGGCCTGGCCCAGGGGTGGTCGGACATCTACGACCAGGCCCAGGTGGCCACGGCGCAGGCCAGCCTGGTGCCCAACCAGGTGGTCCAGCCGTTCCTGAGCCCGCCCACCGTGGCCATCCTCGCCGCCCCGCTGGCATCCCTCCCCTACCACTGGGCCTCTTCGCTCTGGTCGGCGGCGATCTTGCTGGCGCTTGTCCTCGCCCTGACCTGGGCGGGGACCGGCTTGAGACTGGAGCGCTGGTCCGTAGCGGTGGCGGCCGTCGCGTCCACCTGGGTCGTGCACGCCATCCATGTAGGCCAGGTCGTGCCCCTGGTCGCGGCCGGGCTCGTGGTGGGCTGGCGACTTCTCCGTGAAGACCGCGACATGCTCGCCGGGCTGGCCTTCGCCAGCATCCTGCTGAAACCCAACACCGCGTTCCTGCTGCCGGTCGCCCTGCTGGCGGCCGGCCGGCTCCGCGCCCTGGCCGGGATGGCCATCGCGTCCGTGGTCGTGCTGGGCCTGGCCTGGCTGGCGATCGGCGCCGAGGGGGTGACTGCGTACGCGGCCCAGCTCACCGGCAAGCTGCCCGCCGGCGCCGACTTCTTCACCATCAAGGGAGCGTTCGGGCTCACCGGAGCGGGCGCGACCGTGGCCAGGGTGGGGATCGTCGCGATCACGGTCGCCGCCGCCTACCGGCTGCGGGCCCGGCCTGGCTCAGTGCTGGCCGCTGCGGCGATCGGGTCGCTGCTGGCCGCGCCCTACCTGCACGAGTCGGACCTGTGCCTCCTGACGGTCGCGGGCTGGCTGGTCTGGGAGGAGCACCCCTCGGTGGCGTGGCGAGCGTCGATCGCGATGGCGTGGTTTTTCTCCGCACCGTTCGACGCCCTGGTGGGCGCATGGCCCACTTACAATCGCTGGCCAATCTTCGAAGTCGTGATCCTGGTGGCGCTGACCGCCTGGGGCGTCCGCCACCGGCCTCATAACGGTGCCGGCGAGGTCACCATCCAGGTTTAGCCTGCCGCGGCCGCGGGCAGTGCGTTCGAGCGCACCTGCTCGGCGAACTCGGCGGCGGCGACGGGGCGACCAAAGAAGTACCCCTGCGCGAAGTCGCAGAACCGCTCATTCAGATAGCTCGCCTGGTCCAGTTTCTCCACCCCTTCGGCGACGACCTCGAGGCCGAGCACACGCGCCATGTCCAGGATCGCCTCGACCAGGGTTGGGCCTTCGCGGTCCGCGCCGACCTCGTCCACGAACGCCTTGTCGATCTTCAGGCGATCGAACGGGAGTTTCCGCAGCCTGGCGAGGGCAGAGTAGCCCGTGCCGAAATCGTCAATGGCCAGGCTGACACCGAGCCCCTTGAGCTCGTGCAAGACGCGCTCGGCGCGGCCCGACTCCGCGATCGCCACGCCCTCGGTCAGTTCCAGCTCCAGGTTGGCCGGTGGTAGACCTGACTCGGCCAGTGCCGCGGCGACGGTCGCGACGATGTCCTCCTGCTCGAGGTCACTTCCCGACAGGTTGACGGCCATCCGGAAACGCTCCTTCCCGGCGTCGACCATTGCCCGGCCCAGCGCACAGGCCTGGCGCAGCACCAGGACGTCGATGCGATATACCAGGCCCATCTCCTCGGCAAGGGGGATGAAGACATTCGGTCCGACCCACCCTCGGTCCGGGTGTTCCCACCGGGCCAACGCCTCCGCGCCGACGATTTCGCCGGACTTGAGGTCCACCACGGGTTGGAAGTGGGCGGCGACGGCGCCCGATGCCAATGCCTTCCGGAGGTCCTCGCCGAGGCTGAGTCGATCCAGCAGGTCGATCCGCATCGCGGGCGAGAAGACCCGGGGCTCACCCTTGCCGCCGCGCTTGGAGAAGTACATGGCGAGGTCGGCATCGCCCAGAATCGTGTCACTCGCCCCGCCCTTCTCGACGCAAGCGATGCCGAGGCTCACGACGAGGCTGACCATCCGGTCGCCGATGGTGATGGGCGATCCCAGCGCCGAGAGCAGTCGCTGTGCGGCCCCTTCCGCCTGTTTGAGCGAGACGTTCTCCATCAGGACCGCGAACTCGTCGCCCCCCAACCGGGCAACGGTGTCCTGGGGCCGCATGACCGCGGTCATTGTCGCCGCCACGTGTCTCAGGAGCTGGTCCCCCGCGTCATGGCCCTGGGTGTCATTGACCTGCTTGAAGCCATCCAGGTCGAGGTACAGCAGGCCGACCCGCCTGATGGCCGATCGTCCCTCGGGCGCAACCCGCTCGAGCCGGCTTCGGAGCAGGTCGCGGTTGGCCAACCCGGTAAGCGAGTCATGCGAGGCCTGGTGGCTGAGCTGCCTCTCGAATTCCCGTCGTTCCGTGATGTCGGTGATGTTGAGGACCATGCCCGAAACCGCCTGGTCGTCGAGGCGATTGGTCAGACGGGCCCAGACATGGCGCAACTCGCCGTCGGCCCGTTTCAAGCGGGCCTCGATTTCGAGGGCAGACCCCATTCCGTCCTGCAGCAGCCGGGTCCACGCCCTCGTGACCCGGTCGAGGTCGTCAGCGTGGACCAGTGCGGCGAGGTCGGATGGACGCCCGGGGTCCAACCCGAATTCGGCGCTGAAGGTCGGGGTGGCGAATGAAACCTGGCCCTCGTGGTCGACGACCAGGATCCCGTCGCTCGAGTTCTCCACGAGCGCGACAAGGCGCCTCTCGCGGTCACCGATGGCCTGCGATCGAAGCGCCAGCTGGTCGGCCATCGCGTTGAAGCGATCACCGAGCTCGCCGAGCTCGTCAGCCGCGCGCACCTGGACTCGCCGCCCCGTGTCCCCGGCGGCCAGCCCGCGGGCCGCCCGGCCGAGAGCCTCGACCGGACCCACAACCGTCAGGGCCAGGCGCCTGGATACCGCCAGGGCGGCCACGACCGCGACGATGAGGGCAACGGCGACCGCGATCGGCGCGGCCAGGTCAACGGAGCTCTGTCGCTGGCGCAGCGCGGCGAGGCGGACGGCATTCTCGGTTTCGGCGGCGGCCAGGGAGTTGGTCACGGACTTGATCGACGTGTCGAGCGTTTCCTCCAACGCCGCGGGGTCGTCGGCGGCCGTGGGAGCGCCCGGGATCGACGCCACCCTGTCACGAACCGCGCGGCTACGGTCCCAGGCCGCCGCGGCGGAGACGACCGCCATCCGGAAAGCAGGGGTCTGGTCAGGCACCGCCCGGAGCTTGTCCAGGTCCGCCGCAACCGCGACGCCCGACCGGGTCATCGCGCTCTGGTCGTCGGGATTCGAGCTTGCCAGGAACGCCGTGCCCAGGAGAACGACGGCCTGGAGATCACCGTGAAGAGCCCCAATGTCAACGGCCTGCGCCTCCACCACGTCGATGTCGCGCGAGGCGGACGTCGTCAGGACGAGGCTCGCGGCGGACATGACTGCCACCACGAGCAAGGGCACGAGCAGCAGAAGGGAGGCGATCCGGAAGCGGCGTACCAGCCCTCGGCCGAGGCCGGCGGAAATGAGCCTCATCGGTCGGACCGGACGTTCGCCGCCATCTCTGCACTCCCGAGCCCTGCGCCTGGGCCGCCTGCCCAGCTCACACTCGCAACGTCGGATGGAGGCGAGGCGATCGGGCTCCGCCTCATCCTCCGCGAAGACGCGTAACAGAATCAGCAACCGAGTTGAGTCGGACGGCCAATTGACACGGCGGCAGATCGTCGTCGAGAATCGCGAGCAGGCGCCCCAGAACAAGGCGCCGTAAGGAAGGGCCAGGATCTGGCGCGCCAGGTGCATCCGCGGCGCAATCCCGGGGGTCGGGATCGCGGGGAACCCTGTTTGGTCTCAGCATCCTGGCATATGTAGGAGACCTGTGACGAAGAAGGCCACCAGTCAGTTGAAGCTGTCGCGCGGAACGGTTCGCGAGCTCACCGGGACGGAGTTGCGCGCTGCCGGCGGCGGCGTGGATACCCGCCAGGTCGGGTCCACCAAGCGTCCGTCTGTTGACGTCCTCCACGCGTGCACCAGCTACTTCCCGTCGTGCATCTGCGCACCGACGGCGATCTGCTAGGCATGGGCGCCCCCATCGACGGCGTGAAGCCCGCCCAGAGCCAGCTGCCGACGTGCATGTGCTCGAGCATCCCCTGCGGGGGCCTGCCCTCGATCCAGCAAGGCTGCATCGCATGAGGGTTCGCTTCATCCCGAGGTCGCTCCGACTCCTGGCCGTCGGGGCCACCCTCGCAGCCACGGCCGCATTGCCGATGACCCAGGTGGGCGCGGCGGCCCCGGGCCTGGGCGACACCACGGTCGCCCACTTCATGCAAACCGCCACACACCACGACTCCTCCAGGGCCGCGGCATCGGTGGCCCAGCTCCAGTACCAGGCGGCCGGCGCGCCGGTCGAGGTCAAGCCGGTTGCGTACCTCATCTTCTGGGGCGCGCAGTGGCAGGCCGGGTGGAGCGATGTCTCGCTGTCGGGCCGGACCTACACCAGCAACCAGGCGATGAACTACATCACCGACTTCTTCAAGTTCGCGCCGGGTAGCAGCTGGAACGCTTCCACCGGCCAGTACTGCCAGGGCGTGGCGGTGGGATCAACCAGTTGCGGCACCGGGGGCACCCACGTCGACAACGCCTCGGCAACCCTCGGTGGCACATGGGTCGACACCACCAGCCCGCCACCCGCGGGCGTCGTCCCCGACAACTGCCTCGTGCTGCCGTGCGTCACGGGCAACGGCTCGGCCGTTGACCAGGGCAACCTGCTCGGGCAGGAAGCGCTCCGCGCGGCGGCGCACTTCGGCTACAACCGGGATGCCAATTACCTGATCATGCTGCCCAAGGCGACCCTGACCCTCGGGTACGGGTACTACTGCGCCTACCACAGCTCGATCAAGGACAGCAGCGGGCGGCAGGTGGCCTTCACCAACATGCCCTACGTCCCGGACATGCCGCTGTCCTGCGGCGCCAACTTCGTCAACCCGGACAACGCCTACGGTAACGGCTGGTTCGACGGCTACTCGATCGTCGCGGGCCACGAGTTCGCCGAGGCCGAGACCGACCAGACCCCTGGCAGCCAGGCGGCCTGGCAGGATTCCGCCGGGCAGGAGAACGGCGACAAGTGCGCCTGGGGCACCCCCGGAACGCCCGGTGGGAGCTACAACGTCGGCCCCGACAGCCAGGGACACGTCTTCGCGGTCCAATCGCTGTGGAGCAACAGCGCGGGGGGCTGCGCCTGACCTGACCACGAGGGCGGCGGCGCGGACCGCGTCGCCGCCTTCATCAGGGTACGGGTTCGAAATTTTCGAACTTGGTGGCCCCGGAGAGATTCGAACTCCCGACACACGGTTTAGGAAACCGTTGCTCTATCCCCTGAGCTACGAGGCCGCCGGCCAAGCCTAGCGGCCGGCGGGGACTGAAGGTCAGGGGCCGGCGGGCGCCTCGAACGGGGATGCCAGCTGGAAGTAGTTGCCGTCCGGGTCGGCAAAGGTGGCCAGCCAGAAGTCGCCGCCCATCTGGTACGGCTCCTTGATGACCCGGGCGCCCAGTTCCCTGATGCGCTCGAACTCACCCTTGACGTCGGTGGTCTCGAAGAACCAGATGGCGCGGGCCGCGTCGGCGTTCTGCCCATGCACCTCGGAATGCTGGCCGATCGTCAGGAAGCCGCCTCCCTGGTCTCCCCAACCGGTGAACCCGCCATCCTCCATGGCCGGCTTGCCCAGGACCTTCGTGTAGAACGCAACCAGGGGTTCCGGGTTCTCGGTGCCGAGCATCAGGTTGTTGAATTTCAACATGGGGGGCCTCCTTCGTCCGCGGCGACGTCCTCGGGATCGAGACCGTCCGCGGCGTCCCATCGTACGCTGGAACCACCGCGGGTAGAATCCTCACCTGCCGTCCCGCCGCTCGGGCGGCCCTGTCGGGGCGTAGCGCAGCTCGGTAGCGCGCGTCGTTCGGGACGACGAGGTCCCGGGTTCAAATCCCGGCGCCCCGACCATCACCCAGGTCCCAGCGCGGCGACTGCCGCCTGCGCGGTGGTCTAGGAGTCCTTGCCCTTCTTCAGGGTGGCCGTCAGGTCGGCGATCCGCGCCCGCCTTGGCGCCCGCGGTTTGGGCTCCGGTGGTGGCGGCTTGCGGGCGCCGCCCATCGCCGCGGCCAGGCCGAGGTCGTCGGCGGATACCTCCTGCCCCGCCGCGAGGGCGGTCAAAGCCGCGCTGACCTGGCGCTGCACGGTGCGCACCTTGAACTTCTGGACCTCGACCCAGAACCGCGCTTCGATAGTGGGGCCGTGCTCGATCGACGGCACCAGCGAGACCTCCGACGCCGGCTCCTCGGAAACACCCTCGATGCCCCTGACCGCCACGGCGGCCTGCCGCAGGACCTCACCCAGCGGGCGATCGGGTGCGAGCGCCGCGACCACCGTGAATTGCCGCACCGGGTAGCTGCTGGAGTCCACGATCGTTGACGTGTAGACCACCTGGTTCGGCACCAGGACCCGCCGGCCGTCGAGCGTGCGCAGGACCGTGACCCGGAGCCGGATGGTCTCCACCGTGCCGCTGAAGTCCCCGATGCTCACATCGTCGCCGATCCTGAAGGGCCGCTCCATCAGCAGGAACACGCCCGAGATCCAGTTCTTGAGGACATCCTGGAAGGCCAGGCCGAATGCCAGTCCCAGCAGGCCGAAGAAGCCGAGGACCGGCGCCAGCCACTGTGGCGCGACGACCTTGACGAAGGCCAGGAAGCCCAGGACCAGGACCGCGATGTAGACCGCGCGGCCCACCAGCAGGACCAGCTGGACATCCCAGAGGGCGTTGCGGCTCGCGCTGCGACTGATCGCGCGGGCCAACCGCGCGATCACCACGGTGACCACGACGACGACGAAGCCGAAGAACAGGGTCAGGGCGATGCTTGCGAGTGAGTTGTTCCTCTGACCGAGGGCCGACAGGACCTGGTCGGTCAGGTCGAAGGAGGCCAGGAAAACGCCTCCTCCGGGTGCCGCGATCAGCTCTCTTCCGAGCTCCCGCCGGCGCCGGCCTCGCCCTCGGGCTGTGCCCCGGCCTCGCCCTCGGCAGCCTCGCCCTCGGCGGCCTCGCCCTCGGCCACCGGCTCCTCTTCAGCCACCCTGGGCGCGGCGACCTTGACCACGACGTCGTCGGGGTCGGAGGTCACCTCCACCTCGGCCGGGATCGTCAACTCGCTGATGCGGATGCTGTCGTCCACGTTCTCCAGCCCGCTCACGTCCACCTCGATGTGCTCGGGGATGTCCGCGGGGAGGCAGTTGACCTTGAGCGAATGCAGGTTCTGCTGGAGCTCGCCGTCGCGGCGCTGCACGGCAGGCGATTCGCCCACCAGGACGATCGGCACCTCGGCCGCGATCTTCTCCTTCAGGTTCACCTGGTAGAAGTCGACATGCAGCGGCTGACCGCTGCGCGGGTTGTACTGGACCTGGCGGACCAGGACCTTCCGGGGCTTGCCCTCGCCGTCGATCTGCAGGTCGAGCAACTGGGTGCGGCCGGCCTTGTGGAAAGCGCGGTCGAATTCGCGCCGCGGTACGCTCACACTGACCGGGTCGACCCGGTGCCCATAGATGACACCAGGGATCGCACCCTGCGCGCGCAGGGCGTGGTTCTGCTTGCGCAACTCCGTGCGCGGCTTGATTGAGAGCACGCTGGACTCAGGCATGGCGACGCGGAATGCTACCATGAGGCCCGCGGCGGGCGACTTCGACTGCCGCCTGTTTTTGAAGCCGACCAGGACCGGGAGACAAAGCGATGCAGGTGCAGATCCGCTTCCTCGACGGGGAGATCATGGAGGGCGAATCCGACGCGGCGACGCTGCAGCGGATGGGCTTCCCGGTGTCGTTTGCGGGCGGCAACAACCAGATCGCCTGGGTATCGCTGGCCTCGATCAAATATGTCCTGTTCAAGGGCGGCCACTTTGACGAGGGTGCCGAGGAGGATCCCCGCAACCACCAGAACCTCGTCAAGGTCGTCATGCACTTCGTCGACGGCGAGACGATGCGCTCCTACAAGGACGACACCTTCTCGCAGGATGGCGAGGGCTTCAACATGCGGGTCTACGACCCGGAGACCAAGTCGCTGCTCCGCGTGCTCGTTTCGCTGCACGCGCTGAAGGCCATCTTCTTCGTGAACGAATGGGACTCCCGCACCGAGGAGGAGCGCATGCGCTTCGCCCAGGCCGAGGAGATCTTCGCCGGCGAGGCCAAGGCCCGCGCCGAGGGCGAGGAGGCCCGCCGCCGCAGCGCACTGCACTCGGAGGCCGCAAAGCAGGTCCAGAACCTGAACGGCGAGGGCTGACCGGGAAAACCCGGCCGGGGCGCCAATGCGAGTGACCGTCCGTTTCGTCGACGGTGAAGAGCTCGAGGGGGAGGCGCAGCGGGTCAGCCTGGCTCGCGGCGGCTTCACGCTGGTGGGGACCGGCGGCAACACGCGCTCGATCTGGGTGTCGACCGGGGCCATCAAGTACGTGATGCTGCACCCGACGCGGCCCCAGAACCTCGGCGATTTCGACCCCCGGGCGGCGCTCAACCTCAACAAGGTCGTGCTGCACTTCCTCGACGGCCAGGTCCTGCACACGTACGAGGACGAGGTGTTCGCCAGCCGCCCCGGCGGGTTCACGGTGCGGTTGTGGGATCCCCAGAACCAGCAGCTGGTCAAGGCCCTGATCTCCGGGGCATCGCTGAAGGGGGTCTTCTCGGTGGAGGAATGGGACTCCCGTAGCGAGGCGGACCGGCAGGCCCATGCCGACCGTGACCGCGACGCCGCCCCGGGGGTGACGCAGACCTGGGTCGAGCAGGACGCGCTCCTGGACGTGGGCCCCGCGCTCGACCCCGACCGGGCCTCGCCTGTTCACCTCGCCGAACCGGTGCTGTCGGACACCGAGACGGCGGCAGCGGAGGTCGAGGTCCCCGTGGCGGCCGAGGCGGCCGAGGCGCAGGTTGCCCCGCTGACCGATTTCGTCATCGCCGCACAGGCACGGGTGGTGGTGGTGGATGCCGAGACGACCGTCGGCGGGGACGCCGACGATGCCCGACCTGACGCCGCCGAGGCGGCCGCCGTGGCGGAGGATGCCGCAGCGATGGCAGAAGTCGCGGCCGCCGTCGCCGAGGACGCCGCCGCGGTTGCCGAGGAGGCCGCGGCGATCGCTGCTGAAGCCGTTCGCATGCCGTCACTACCCCTCGATACCCAGGTCAGCGAGAGCACTGCCATCGGGCTGGTGCGGGGCGACGCCGAAGAACGGCGGGCCACCTTCTACAGCGGGCTGATGCGCCGTCGCAGCCTCGCCAAGAGCGAGTCGCCCGAGGCTGAGAGGCACCGCCAGCTGCGCGCCCGGATCAGCGAGGTACTCGGCAACCTGGGCCCGGTCCGCGACGAGGAGGACGACGACCCGACGGGCTGACGCCGCCCGCCGCTACAGGGTCGAGAACTCCTCACCCCGCAGGTGGCCGACGGGGGCGACATGCTCGTGGTACAGGACGATGAGGTAGTCAAGCTCCCGCGCCTCGGCCAGGAAACTGGCCTTGGTGCTCATCGTCTGGAGGGGCAGGACATCGGTGGCGGCCAACCAGTTGGCCTTGAAGTGCGAGGCGTAGGGGATCAGGTCGCCCATGAAGGCCGCCGTGCCCTGCGCGCTGTGCACCAGCACGACCTGGTGGCCGGCGGTATGCCCCGGCGTCAGGCGCAGTTCGAAGCCGGGCACCGGTTGGGCATCGCCATCCACCAGCTCCAGCAGGCCCGCCTCGCGAACCGCCTCGAGGTTGTCCGGGACATAGCTCGCCCGGCTCCTGGGGTCGGGGTTCATCAAGATCTCGTACTCGGTGCGCTGCACGAAGTGGCGGGCCCGCGGGAAGGTGGGGCGGATGCGGCTGCCGTCGAAGGTGGTCACCGCACCGCAATGGTCGAAATGAAGGTGGGTGAGGAAGACGTGGTCGACCTCCTCGGGCTCCACCCCTGCCGCCCGCAGCCCGCGCCGCAGCCGTCCCACGTCCTCGAGGCCGAACTGGTCGCGCTGCTTGTCGCTGTACTTCTCGCCAATGCCCCCCTCCACCAGCGACGTCCCCTGCGGGCCCTGGACCAGCAGGCAGTTGGCGGCCACAGGGACCCGGTTGCGCACGTCGGGGACCTTGTGGCGGATCCAGAGGACCTTCGGGACGACCCCGAACATGGCGCCACCGTCCATGAACACCGGGGTGTCGGGGACCAGCCGCAGCTCGAGCTCGCCCATGCGGTAGGCGCCCTCGGCCAGCACCGTCCGGGGTGGAACGTCGAGCTCCTGGCGCGCTGCGAAGGGAAAGCCGTCGGCGCCCGCCGGCGTCATGCGCTTACGCGGTCGCCAAACCTGGTGTTGACGAAGTCGATGATCGTCTGCAGCGGTGTCCCCGGGGTGAAGATCTCGGAGATCCCGAGCTTCTGCAACTCGCGGATGTCCTCGTCCGGGATGATGCCGCCGCCGAAGACCACGATGTCCTCGATGCCACGTTCCTTGAGCAGCTTCATCACCTTCGGCAGCAGTGTCATGTGCGCGCCGGAGTGCAGGCTGATCCCAATCCCGTCGACGTCCTCCTGGATGGCGGCCTCGACCACCATCTCAGGGGTCTGGTGCAGACCGGCGTAGATGACCTCGACGCCGGCGTCGCGGAGCGCCCGGCTCACGACCTTGACCCCCCGGTCATGCCCGTCGAGGCCGACCTTGGCGGTGAGGATGCGGATCTTGCGGGTTGCGGTCTCGGTCATCGCGGCTGCAAGTCTATGTGGACTCGCGGTATTCGCGGCGGCCGGTCCGGGGATCGAAGAACACCCGCATCATGCGCCCCGTCGTGGGGTCCTTGAAGACCTCGTCGGTGGGCTGGTAGCCCTCCCCCCCGCCGCCACCCCGGTAACGCCGGTCCCAGCGGAAGAATCCCCACACCGCCAGGAAGAGAACGAGGAGCACCATGGCCCCCTCGAAAAAGAGGTAGATCGGCAGCAGAAGGTGCACGGGTCAGCCTGCCGGCGGCGTGGCGGCCGGCACCTCGCGGATGATCACGGCGGTGCCGTAGGCCACCACCTCCGCCATGCTCTGGCCCAGCTCGCTGGAGTCGAACCGCATCATGACGACTGCATTGGCGCCCATCGCGGTGGCGTTCTCGACCATGCGGTCCAGGGCCTGGCGGCGCGAGTCCTCGAGCATCGAAGTGTATTCGTGGATCTCCCCGCCGCCCAGCGAGCGGAAGGCCGCGGTGATGTTTCCCGCAAGCCCGCGGCTGCGAACGATGAGACCGAAGACCTGGCCAAGGGCGCGCTCGACCTCGTAGCCGGCGACGCGCTCGGTCGTGGTCACGATCATCTGCGCCAATTATCCCCCCGGATTGATCTGGCGCGCGCTGGTCGGTATGATCCCTCCCCAATCCCGATGAAATTGGTAGGAATTCGACGCGACCTCTCCCCCTGGGGCAAAGGGTGCTGCATACGCGGTGCCCGCCACGCGCCCGGCGACCACTGTTGTCCCTGTTCCTGACGCCACCCAGCCAGTAACAGCCAACAACGACAACAAGGGAGACCCAATGCATCTGAATTCGATCCTGCGCAGACTGCCGATCGCCATCGCGGCCCTGTTCGTCCTGACCGCCACAGCATGTGGCGGCAGCTCCAGCGGCGCATCCGGGCCGGTTGATGTACGCCTCGGGTACTTCGCCAACATCACGCACGCGACGGCGCTGGTCGGCGTGGCCAACGGCACTTACGGCCAGGAGCTGGGGTCGCTGGGCAAGCTGAAGACGTCCACCTTCAACGCCGGTCCGGCCGCGGTCGAGGCCCTCCTCTCGGGTGCGATCGACATGTCGTACGTCGGGCCCAACCCGGCCGTCAACGCCTATGTCCAGTCGCACGGCAGCGCCGTGCGGATCATCTCCGGGGCGACATCGGGAGGGGCCTCCCTGGTCGTCAAGAAGTCGATCAACTCCGCGGCGGACCTCAAGGGCAAGAAGCTGGCCACGCCCCAGTTGGGCGGCACCCAGGACGTGGCGCTCCGGTACTGGCTCGGGGTGAACGGGCTGACAACCGACTCCAGCGGTGGGGGTGACGTGTCCATCCTGCCCCAGGACAACGCCCAGACCCTGACCACGTTCCAGGCGGGCGCGATCGACGGCGCGTGGGTCCCCGAACCCTGGGCGACGCGGCTGGTCCAGGAGGGAGGTGGCAGGGTCCTGGTGGACGAGCGCAGCCTCTGGCCCTCGGGCGAGTTCGTCAGCACCGTCCTGCTGGTTCGCAAGGACTTCCTCGACGCCCACCCCGCCCAGGTCAAGGCCATACTCCGTGCCCAGGTCAAGACCAACCGGTACCTCGCCGATCATCCCACCGAGTCCCAGACCGCGGCCAACGCCCAGATCCTGGCGATAACCGGGAAGGCCCTCAAGCCCGCTACGATAGCCGCGTCGTGGGCGAACCTGAAGTTCACCAATGACCCGATCGCCTCGAGCCTGCGTTCGGACGTCTCGCACGCGCAGAAGGAGGGCCTCCTGAAGAGCACCGACATCAAGAACCTCTTCGACCTCAGCCTGCTGAACGCGGTCCTCAAGGACGCCGCGGAGCCCGCCGTGAAGGCCACGTGAACCCCGCGGACCGTGCCCGGGCCATCGCCCGCAACGCGTTTCCGCCTGTCGGGGCAGTCATCATCGTGTTGGTGCTGTGGCAGGCCGTTGTGCTGCTGAACGTGTGGCCTCCCTACCTGCTGCCACCGCCACTGGACGTGCTGGGAGCCCTCGGTGAACAGGTGCGCAGCCCTGACTTCTACAAGGCGGTCGGGATCACGGTGGGCCGCGCCATCACCGGCTACGCGCTGGCGACGGTCATCGGGACGGCCATCGGCGTGTCCATGGCGGTGGTGCCGCTCCTCCGCCGCGCCCTCGGCTCACTGATCACCGCGCTGCAGACGATGCCTTCAGTGGCCTGGTTCCCCTTCGCCATTCTCCTCTTCCGGCTGAGCGAGGGGGCCATCCTGGTGGTCGTCGTACTGGGGGCGGCGCCATCCATCGCCAACGGGATCATCAGCGGCATCGACAACGTGCCCCGACAGCTCACCTCCGCGGCCAGGATCCTGGGCGCCCGCGGGCCTTTCCTCTACCGGCGGGTCATCCTGCCCGCCGCGATGCCCTACGTGCTTGCCGGGCTCAAGCAGGCCTGGGCCTTCGCCTGGCGCAGCCTGCTGGCCGGCGAGCTGCTGGTCATCGTCGCGGGCCGGCCGTCGCTGGGGGCCAAGCTGCAGTTCGCCCGGGACTTCAGCGATGCCCCCACGATGATTGCGCTCCTGGTCGTGCTGCTGGTCATCGGGATCCTGGTGGACCGGGGCTTCGGCTTCGCGGACCTGCGGGTGCGGGCCCGCCGGGGCCTCGTGCGAGAGGTCGCCTAGTGTCTAGTGAGGCAGGACACTAGGGCTTCGTCGGCTCGTCGTCCGGCCCCTCGGCGCCGTCCTGCCGGCGCCGGTCGAGCCAGCCGGTGACGGCGATCGACCCGACGATCACCACCAGCGCAAGCACGATCACCGCGACGATCAGCCGCGCGTCAACGGTCCTGAAAATAGAGTCCATCCCCCTCCCCCGCGAGCTAGTCCGACCCGGGCATCCCTGAACGCCGCTCGCGCCAGCGGCGGAGCATGCTGCGACCCTCGTCGATCGTGAATTGGTAGAGGTCGGCGAATTCCTTCATCCGCGCCGCGGCCGCGCCTGTGGATGCGACCTCCATGCCCTGCCGCAGCTTCTCGGCCATCATCGCCTTCTGCCGGTGCTCGGTCTCGATCAGCCCCTCGAATGTATCGACAGCCTCGTAGAGGACCCGCCGGCTGCCGCGCTGCGGGATGCGCCGGGCCAGCCCGCCCTGCTCCAGGACGCGGGCGGCGACGCTGATGGAGCTCTTGCTCACCTCGAGGTCGTGGGCCATCTGGTCCAGCCCGACCGGCGCCGGCAGGAGCAGCAGGTAGGCCATCAGCCGGCCGGTGGTGTTGCCGCCTCCGATGAAGCTTTCGATCATCAGGCCGAAGCCGTCGATGTAGCGCGTGGTCGCATCATCGTGGAGCCGCGGAAACGGGACGACATTCGGCTTATTCGGCATGACCCGAATATTCTAAATAACTAACACCCCTTTACACAGCCGCTGGATGGTTAGCTACTTACCCTCGAGGGGGTTCCCCCGGGCGAAGGTTCAGAAGATCGCGTTCTCGCGGTATTCGCCGAAGACCTGGCGCAGCGTGTCGACGATCTCGCCCTCCGTGGCGTAGACCTTGACCGCCTCGAGGATCGTGGGGATGAGGTTCTCGCCATCGCGGCGGGCGGCCGCCTCCAGGTCGCCCAGGGTGCGCGCCACGGCCCTCCCGTCCCTCTCGCGCTTCACCTCCGCAAGGCGCTCGGCCTGCTCCTCCTCCATCTCGGCGGTGATCTTCAGGACCTCGATGTCATCATCGCCGGCGCCCTCGAAGGCGTTCACGCCGACGATGACCCGGTCGTTGTTGTTCAGGCGCTGCTCGAAGCGGTAGGAGGCCTCCGCGATCTCGCGCTGGAAGAACCCGTTCTCGATCGCGGGGATGACGCCGCCAAGCTCGTCGATGCGCTCGAAGTACTCGTTGGCCCGCCGCTCCATCTCGTCGGTGAGGGCCTCGACGTAATAGCTGCCGCCGAGGGGGTCGATGACACTGGCGGCACCGGTCTCGAAGCCGATGATCTGCTGCGTCCGGAGGGCCACCTCGGCGGCCTTCTGGGTGGGCAGCGCCAGCACCTCGTCGAGCGCGTTGGTGTGCAGGGACTGGGTTCCCCCCAGCACTGCCGCCAGCGCCTCGAGGGCCGTGCGGGTGACGTTGTTGAGCGGCTGCTGGGCGGTGAGTGAGACCCCGGCGGTCTGGGTGTGGAACCGCATCAGCAGGGACTTCTCCTTCGTGGCGCCGAAGCGATCCCGCATCACCGTCGCCCAGATCCGCCGGGCGGCGCGGAACTTGGCGATCTCCTCGAAGAAGTCGATGTGGGAGTCGAAGAAGAAGCTGAGCCGGGGGGCGAAGCTGTCGACATGGATACCGCGTTCGACCGTCGCGCGCACGTACTCGAAGCCGTCCGCGAGGGTGAAGGCGAGCTCCTGGACGGCGTCCGACCCCGCCTCACGGATGTGGTAGCCGCTGATCGAGACCGGGTGCCAGCGCGGGATGTTCTCGGTGCAGTACTCGATCACGTCGACCGCCAGGCGCATCGATGGCGCCGGCGGGTACAGGTACTCCTTCTGGGCGATGTACTCCTTCAGGATGTCGTTCTGGATCGTGCCGCCGAGGCGCTCGCGGGGAACGCCCTGCTTCTCGGCCACCGCCAGGTACATCGCGAACAGGATCGGCGCCGGCGAGTTGATGGTCATGGAGGTGGTGACGTCGCCGACGTTGATGCCGTCGAAGAGCAGCTCCATGTCGCGCAGGGAATCGACCGCGACGCCGCACCGGCCAACCTCGCCTGCGGAGTGCGGGTCGTCTGAGTCTCGGCCCATCAACGTGGGCATGTCGAACGCCACCGAGAGCCCGTCCTGGCCCTGCGCGAGCAGGTACTTGTAGCGCTCGTTGGTATCCCGGGCGCTGCCAAAGCCGGCGAACTGCCGCATCGTCCAGAGCTTGTCGCGGTACATCGAGGGGTAGACGCCGCGGGTGTACGGGAACTCGCCCGGGTAGCGCTGCTTCTCCTCGAAGTGCCGGGGGGCGAGGTCCGAGGGGTCGTAGAGCGGCTTCAGCGGCAGACCGGAGATGGTCTTCGCCTCGCGCGGCGTCCTGCCGTCGCCGCCATAGCGCTGCTCCCAGTCCTTTCGCCCCGGCTGGTCTTCTCTCCCGCCCGCCAGGCCGTCGGGTGCGGTCGTCTTAGCCATTCGTCCGCATCATATCGTCGGCTGGGCCCCCGACAACTCCAGCGCCAGCTCGAACGGGTCGATCTCCTTCAGCGGCGCGGATGCCAGCCGACCCCCCATCTCGCTCGCGGGACCCAACGCCTTGGCGGCTCGCCGGCGGGCGCGCTCGGCAACCAGGTCGAGCACCTCCTCGCGCAGCTGGCGGCGGCGCTTCTGTTCCAGCTGGCCGCTCCTGATCACATGCTGCCGGTGCGCCTCGATCGCGTCGATCACGGCGTCGATTCCCTCGCCGCGGGTCGCGACCGCCTTGATGATGGGCGGCAGCCAGTCGCCCTCCTGCATGTCATCCGGGTAGGTCTGCTGGAGCTGGCGCACCGCGCTGTCGGCGCCGGGCAGCTCGGCCTTGTTGACCACGAATATGTCCGCGATCTCCAGGATGCCCGCTTTGATCGCCTGGATCTCGTCGCCCTGCTTGGGGTTGAGCACCACGATCGTGGTGTCGCAGACACTGCTCACCTCGAGCTCGGATTGGCCCACGCCCACCGTCTCCAGGACCACGAAGTCGCGGCCAAACGCGTCGAGGACCCGGGCCGCGTGGCGGCTGGCGCCGGCGAGCCCGCCGAGGTGCCCGCGGGCGCCCATGCTGCGCATGAAAACCCCCGCGTCCAGCGAATGCCTCTGCATCCTGACCCGGTCACCGAGGACGGCCCCGCCGGTGAATGGGCTGTTGGGGTCCACCGCGAGCACGCCCACGGTCTTGTCGCGCCGGCGCAGCCCCTCGACCAACCCGTCCACCAGGGTGGACTTGCCGGCGCCGGGTGGCCCGGTGATGCCAACCAGGTACGCGTGGCCGGTGTGGGGCTGGAGGGTGGACAGCAACTCCAGCATCTGCGGGTCGTCGCGCTCGACCAGGCTGATGGCGCGCGCGAGCGCGCGCGTCTCGCCCTTGAGGAGGCGCTCGGCCAGTTCGGTGGCCGTCGAATTCATGGCTTCTGAGTGTAGGGGCTGGGGGTCCTCGCCCCGGGTCAGCCCCCGCCGCCGCCCGGGCTGCTCGCCGGCTGAGGGCTGGACTCGGCGGGCGGGGTCGCGCAGGCCGGGATGCAGATGGGCCGGGTCGGGGAGGGCTTCGGCTTCGGAACGGTGCTGGGCTCGGCGGTCGGCGCATGGGTGGGCTGGATCGACGGCGTGGCCTTGCGGGGCGCGTAGGTCGGGGCGGCGTAGGGGCGGTTGGTGGCGCTGCCGTAGGCCCGATAGGTGCCGGCGCCGGCGGCGTCGAACTGGGTGCCGACATTCTTGCCCAACACCACGACCACGTCGGCATTGGCGGGGGTCGCCCCGGGGGAAGGACTGGCGTCGGGTGCGGACGGGGCGGTGGTCGGGTCCTCCTGGACGACCGTGCCGCCGAAGTACTGCGCCATCCAGGCCGCCGACTTGGTCGCGCGGCCGCCGGAGTAGTCATGGACCACCGTGCCGGCGGGCGCGACCTGGGAGGTCGCCGGGGCGGCGACATTGAAGTTGATCATGTGCATGGACGCACTGAAGATCCCGCTCAGGCTGTACCCCTTCGAGGCCTGGCCCCCGGTGCTGGCGAACTGCACCCGGGACTTCTCGGCAAGCACCGCCGGGTCGACCATCTCCGCCTGCACGAACTTGTGCAGGGAGGTCATGGTGCCGTCGCGGGGCATCAGCAGGTAGGCCCCGTCATACCCGGTGGCCTCGTACTGCCAGTTGGTGGCATCGATCGAGACCTTGTGAGTGCCGGCGCTGTCGATCTTGTTGACGACGGAGCCGAAGATGCGGATGTCGTTCAGCGTCATGTTTGTGTGGACGTTGTCCTTCAGCGCGTCCATGAGCGGGTACATCTGGGCGATCACCGACGGCTGTTGGATCTTCTCCTTGATCGCGGTGGTGACCTGCTGCTGCCGCCGCGACCGTCCGAAGTCGCTGTCCGCGTGGCGCTCGCGCACGTAGATCAGCGCGCGGGAGCCGTCCATGTGCTGCATCCCGGTGTTGAAGTGAATGTGCTGGTAACCGAGGTTGTCGGTGGGGTACTGGTAGTCGTCCAGCACGGTGGGCACGTTGATGTCGACCCCGCCGATCGCGTCGACCACCTTCTTGAAGGCGGTGAAGTCCACTCCCACCCAGTAATCGACCTTGAGGCCCAGGTAGTCGCCAACCACCTTGCTGGCGAGTTTGCCCGCGCCGTCGAAACCCGTGTCGTACTCGGGCAGTGGCCGGCCCAGGGCGTTGTGCGCCAGGGGGATCTCGTATGCGGCGTTGATCTTGCCGTCGTACTCGCCGCCGCTCACCAGCGCCTTCACCTCGACGTAGCTGTCACGCGGGAGCGAGGTGAGGGCCACGCGGTCCGGGCCCTGGACGCTGATCACCATGATCGAGTCCGTCAGGTAGGCGCCGTCATGATTGCCGCCGCCGTAGCCCAGCAGCAGGATGTTCACGCGCTCGCCGTGGTGGATCTTGTAGGCAAGCGAGCCTGGCTGGTCGTCCTGGTTCTGGGCCAGGCCGATCACGTCACCCAACCCTGCGTGGGTGCTGATGCTGTTTGCGAGTTGATAGAGGCGGAAGCCGGTAAACGAGCCTATGGCGACAAGCAGCGTCACGACCATTGCGATGACGGCTCGCCGGCTGGGCATGGGCAGTGCTGTCTCGCGCACCGCGCTCCGCCTCCTCTTATAGCGAGGAGTCGACATGTCTTTGCCGAATCTTAACAGGCCTTCTTAAAGGAAGCGTTAGAGGGCGGCGAGAATGCCCGCCCGCGAATTCGTGCGGTTCGCACGAACACCCCCCGGACCGGGGCTATTTGAGCAGGTGCCGCCCGATGACCACGCGCTGGATCTGGTTGGTGCCTTCGTAGATCTGGGTGATCTTGGCATCCCGCATCATCCGTTCGACGGGGAATTCCTTGATGTAGCCGTAACCGCCCAGGATCTGCACGGCGTCTGTGGTCACCTTCATCGCGGTGTCGGAGGCGAAGAGTTTGGCCATGGCGCTCATGCTCGTGACACCGGGGCTGCCGTCGTCGATCATCGACGACGCCTGGTACACCAGGCCCCGCGCCGCCTCAACCTGCGTTGCCATGTCCGCGAGCATCCACTGGATCCCCTGGAAATCCGCGATCGCGTGACCGAACTGCTGACGTTCCTTGGCGTACTTGACGGCGTAGTCGAGCGCCCCGGCCGCGATCCCGAGCGCCTGGGCGCCAACCCCCGGCCGGGAGCGGTCGAGGACGCGGAGGGCGATCTTGAAGCCCTCACCCTCGGCGCCGAGCCGGTTCTCCTCGGGGACGACGACATCGTCGAAGTACAGCTCCGCGGTGTCCGAGCCCCGGATCCCGAGCTTGTCCTTGATCTTCTTCGAAGTGAACCCGTCACTGTGGCGCTCGACGATGAAGGCGCTGGTGCCGCGGGCCCCCTCGGCAGGGTCGGTCACGGCGAACACCACGACCACGTCGGCGACGTTGCCATGGGTGATGAACATCTTCGAGCCGTTGAGGATGTAGCTGTTGCCCTTCTTCACCGCGCGGGTCTTCATGGCCGCCGCGTCGGACCCGGAACCCGTCTCGGTAAGGGCGTACGCGGCAAGGTGCTCCCCGCTGGCCATCCTCGGGATCCACTTGTGCTTCTGCTCCTCGGTCGCGGCGACGTTGAACGGGTAGCCCCCGAGCGCCTGGACCGCCAGGATCAGGCCGGCGGTGGCGTCGACCTTGCTCAGCTCCTCGACCGCGACCGCCAGCGTCAGCGCGGAACCGCTGAGACCACCGTACTCGGGCTTGAAGGGGATGCCGAACAGGCCGAGGTCACGGAGCAGGTCGACCCAGTCCGTGGGGAATTCACAGGTCTCGTCCACCTCGCGGGACCGCGGGGCGATCTTGTCCTGGGCCGCCTCGCGCACGGTCTCGCGGATCATCAACTGCTCGTCCGTCAACTGCCAGCTCATCGGCCCATTTTAGTCGTGATCCGAGCGCGCCATCCCGAGCCAGGCGCCGCCGGCGCAGGCGCGCAGCGCCGCGGTGTCATGGCCGGCGAGCACCAGGGTACCGCCCATCTCGCCCAGCGCGCGACGGATGCGCAGCATGCCGAGGTAGGCCTCCGACCCGGGCTCGTCCGCACGCGGGTAGGCGGCATCTCCGCAGATCAACGCCCACGTCGCGCCCAGGCACGCGAAGATGCTGATCGAGCCCACGGTGTGCCCCGGGGTGGACAGGGCGAGGATGCCGGGGGCCAGGACGGCGTGGGCCGCGAAGGGGCCGACCGGGCCGCGGTCGAGGTCTATGGGGGCGAACTCGACGCCCGCGAGGTCGTCGGCGGGGTACCCGCCACCGCCGCCCAGCGCCGCCGCCAGCTCCGCTGTGGACGCGCCGACCGGCAACCCCAGCGCGCGGGCCCCCCCGGCATGGTCGACGTGGAGATGGGTGCAGACCGCGCGGTCGAGGCGGATCCCCTCGGTCGAGAGCAGCTCGGCGAACGTCGGCCCGTCCAATACCGGGAGGTAGCGCAACCCCCGATCCGGGCCACCGTCCGGGACCTCCTCGACGGCGCCCCCGTCGCGCCAGCGCGCGCCGAGGCCGGCGTCGATCGCCATGGTCAAGTTCCCCGCCCGCAGTACGTAGGCGACTATCGGCACCGTGACCCCGGTGGGCCGGTCGCCCTCGTACAGGGCAAGCTTGCCTGCCGGTAACGCCCGGACCCGGGAATGGGGTCCCTGGTCCATGACGTCCCAGATCTCGTCGTAGGGCGCCACCTCGATCGCCTCCATCCGCGCCTGGGCCTCGGCCGGCAGGTCGGCCTTGAGCAACGGGGGCAGGCTGCGTTCGAACAGTGCGCTCTAGCCCCGCAGCAGTTGCCGGGCGATCACGACGCGTTGCACCTGGTTCGTCCCCTCGTAGATCTGGCAGGCCTTGGCGTCGCGCATCCGTCGGGCCGCCGGGAATTCCTCGATGTACCCGTAGCCGCCCAGCAACTGGACCGCATCCGTTGTCACCTTCATCGCCGTGTCGGTGGCAAAGAGCTTGGCCATCGACGCCTCCTGGCTGAACGGCAGGCCCTGGTCGCAGAGCGCCGCCGCGCGATAGGTGAGGATGCGAGCCGCTTCGACCTGGGTGGCGAGGTCGGCGAGCATGAACTGGATCCCCTGGAACTCGGCGACCGCCTGGCCGAACTGGTGGCGCTCCTTCACATAGCTGGTCGCATCTTCGAGCGCGCCCCGGGCCAGGCCGACGGCCTGGGCGCTGATGCCGATCCGCCCGGCGTCAAGAGCGGTCATGGCAATCGTGAACCCGCGCCCCTCCCCGCCCAGCAGATGGTCCTCGGGGACGAACACCTCGTCGAGCGTGAGCTCGCCCGTGGGGCTGCCGTGGAGGCCCATCTTGTCGAATGGCGCACCGCAGCTGAGCCCCTTCGCCGAGGCTTCGACAACGAACGCGCTCACCCCGGATGCGCCTGGCCCCCCGGTCCGGGCCATGACGATGTAGGTCCCGGCACGCCCGAGGTTGGTGATGAAGGTCTTGGTGCCGTTGAGCACGAACCCGCCGTCCGCGCGGCGGGCGGACGTGCGCAGGGCGGCGGCGTCGGACCCGGCGCCCGGCTCGGTCAGGGCGAATGCCCCGATCGTCTCCCCGGAGGCCAGCCCCGGCAGCCAGCGCTGCTTCTGCGCCTCGGTGCCGAAGTTCAGGATCGGCTCCATCCCCACCGAGGTATGGACGTCGATGATCACCGCCGTGCTGGCGCAGACACTGGCGACCTCCTCCACCAGGGTGGCGAAGGCGCTATGCCCCATGCCCCCGCCGCCGTACTCCTCGGGGATCGTGATCCCCAGCAGCCCCAGCTCGGCCGCTTTGGCGATGGCCTCCTCGGGGTAGCGGTGCTCCCGGTCGGTCCGTGCGGCGAGGGGCGCCACCTCGCGCTGCGCGAAGTCGCGCGCCAGGCGGCGCAGGTCCGATAGCGCCGTCCCGCTGTCGGCGGTTGCGCTCAGGGCGCCGGCACCTCGACCACGGTCGCCTCGCCCTGGGCCATGCCGGAACAGATCGCGGCGCCGCCAAGCCCGCCGCCGCGGCGGCGCAGCTCGAAGACCAGGGTCATCAGGATCCGTGCCCCGGACGCCCCGATGGGGTGGCCGATGGCGACCGCGCCGCCGTTGACGTTGACGCGCTCGGGGTCGGCGCCGAGCAGGTTGGTGGCCGTGATCGCGACCGCGGCGAACGCCTCGTTTATCTCCAGGAGGTCGAGCTCGGTGGCCTTGCGACCCAGTTTCTTGAGCGCCGCCTGCAGGGCGTAGGCGGGCACCGTCGCCAGGTACTTCACCGGTTCGGCCGCCTCTCCCTGCGCCCGCCAGATCGCCAGCGGTTCAAGCCCGGCGGCGCGCGCGTACCGCCCACTGACCATCGCGACGGCGGCCGCGCCGTCGTTGACCCCGGGAGCGTTGCCCGCGGTGATGCTGCCTCCGGGGCGGAGCGGGCTGAGTCGCGCCAGGCCCTCGAAGCTGGTGTCGGGTCGGGGCTGCTCGTCCGTTTGAACGACCACGGGGTCGCCGCGCTTCTGGGGCACCGCGACGGGTGTGACCTCATCCGCGAAGCGCCCTCCCGCGGCAGCCTCCGCGTAGCGCTGCTGGCTGCGCAGTGCCCAGCGGTCCTGGTCGTCGCGGCTGACCTCGAACTCGGCCGCGACCTCGTCACCGTAGACCGCCATCAGGGTGTCGCCCACCGGGTCGCGGAGGCCGTCGAATTGCATCGCGTCGACGATCTCCGCATTGCCCATGCGCAGCCCGAAACGAGCCCCGGGCAGCAGGTAGGGCGCCTGGCTCATGGATTCCATGCCGCCGGCGACCACGACCTCGGCCTCACCGGCCCGGATCAACGTCGCGCCCAGGTTGACGGCCTTCAGCGAGCTGGCGCAAACCTTGTTCACGGTCAGGGAGCTGACCGAGACCGGCAGCCCGGCCTTGATCGCCGCCTGCCGCGCCGGGACTTGGCCCATCCCGGCAGTGATGACCGTCCCCATGATGACCTGGTCGACCTTCCCGCCCGGGATCGCCGCGCGCGAGACGACCTCGCGGATGACATGGGCCCCGAGGTCCACCGCCGGCAGGCTGCTCAGCGCGCCGCCCAGCTTGCCGAAGGGGGTGCGGGCGGCGGCGACGATGAGCACGTCATCGTCGCCGTAGCCCGCGGGGGTCACCTCAGGGGTTGAGCGTGTTGACGGAATGGGTCCCGAGCGCGGCCCCGAAGATCAGGATCACGAAGATCCAGTAGAGGACGGCCAGCACCAGGAAGACGCTGCCGATGATGCCCAGGATGAAGCCGGCCTGCGCCAGCCCGCGGCCGCTCTGGGCGCCGCCCGAGGCGTCGACTTCGGCCATCGCCTGGCGCCCGATGAAGAAGGCGATCGGACCGCAGATCGGGCAACAGATAACGCTCAGGATCCCGAGGATCAGGGCGATGACCGACTTCTGGTTCTGGGGCACGGCGCCGACGACGGCCCCGGTGTAGCCGGCGGGCGGCTGATAGGAGGGTGGCTGGTACGCCGGCGGGGGCGCGCCCGGCGGCGGCCCCGACGGGGGTCCCCCGGGCGGCGGACCGCCAGGCGGCGGCGGGGGCTGGTAGCTGGGTGGCTGCTCACTCATCGGATGACCCTCCCGGAATCTGGACGTTGGGTACTGTACCCCGTCAGCACCCGAGGTGCTTGGCGAGAAGCATCCTCTGGACCTCGGACGTGCCCTCGCCGATCTCGTTCACCTTGACGTCTCGCCAGAAGCGCGCCACCGGCGACTCTTCCATGAAACCCATGCCCCCGTGCACCTGGATGGCCTGGTCGCAGGCGCGCTTGCTGGCCTCACTCGCGAACAACTTCGCCGAGGCCGCCTCCATGGCGCAGGGCTTCCCGCGGTCCCACAGCGCGGCCGCGTGGTAGGTGGCGAGACGGGCCAGGTGGACCTCCATCGCCATGTCGGCGAGTTTGAACTGGATCGCCTGGTGCTTGCTGATCGGGACCCCAAAGCTCACGCGCTCCTTGGCGTATGCCAGCGACTCGTCGAGGCAGGCCTGGGCCAGGCCGACGGACAGCGCCGCGATCGCGATCCGCCCGGCCTCCAGGGTCGAGAGGAACTGCGCATACCCGCGTCCGCGCTGCCCCAGCAGGTTCTCCTCCGGGACCGTGCAGTCCTGGAAGGTGAGCCCGTGGGTGTCGCTGGAATGCCAGCCCAGCTTCCGGTATGCCGGCTCGATGAGGTAGCCGGGCGTCCCCTTCTCCACCATGATCGTGGAGATCTCCCGGCGGCCCTCGCCGCCGCCATCACCGGTCACGGCCGTCACCGTGACGCCCCAGGAGATGTCGGTGCCGGGGTTGGTGATGAACGCCTTGGAGCCGTTGATCGTCCAGCTGCCGTCAGCCAGCTTCGCCCGTGTCCTGGTCGCACCCGCGTCCGTACCCGCGTGTGGCTCGGTCAGGCCGAATGCCCAGAGCCTGCGGCCCGCCGCGAGCTCCGGCAGGTAGCGCGCCTTCTGCTCGTCGGTGCCGAAACGGACGATCGGCGAGATCCCGAGCCCGACCGCGGCCTCCAGGGTGATGCCCAGCCCGGTGTCGCCCCGGCTGATCTCCTCGATGGCCAGGCAGAGGCTCGTGAAGTCACCGCCGAAGCCGCCGTGCTCCTCGGGCACCGTCAGCCCGAAGAACCCCAGCTCGCCCATCTTGGCGACCGCCTCGTAGGGAAAGGAGTGGTGCTCATCCCACTCGGCGGCGTGCGGGCGTACCTCGGCCTCGCAGAACTCCCGCGCCAAATCGCGGATGGCGCGCTGCTCGTCGGTCAGGTCCAGCTGGGTGTTGAGGACGGGTGCCGGCACGCCGGGATTATCGCGGCACGAGGGTGGGTGCTAGGCCGGAGTGGGGGCGCCGAGCTTCGCGACGACCAGCTGGACCAGCTGCTCGATGGTGTCGGCGACGGGGACACCCGCGGCGTTCAGGGCGTCGACCTTCCCCTGCGGGGTCCCGGTGTTGCCGCTGATGATCGCGCCGGCATGGCCCATCCGCTTCCCGGGCGGGGCTGTCCGGCCCCCGATGAAGCCGAAGACCGGCTTGGGGTAGCCGGACCCGATCATCGCCGCGGCGGCCTCTTCGTCCGAGCCGCCGATCTCGCCGAGCATGACCACGGCGTCCGTCTCGGGGTCGCTCGCGAAGAGGCCGATGACGTCCTTGAAGGTCAGGCCCAGGACGGGATCGCCGCCGATGCCCACGCAGGTCGAGACGCCCAGGCCCGCATCCCGCAGGCCCGCCAGGATCTCGTAGGTGAGGGTGCCGGAGCGCGACACCACCCCCACTCGCCCGGCGACCGCGATGTGGTTGGGAATGATCCCGACCTTCGCCTTGTCCGGCGGGGAGATCAGGCCAGGGCAGTTGCCGCCGATGAGCTGGGGCTCGGCCATCGTCTCGTGGATGAACTGGCGGGCACGCACCATGTCGAGGACGGGGATGCCCTCGGTGATGGCAACAATCAGGCCGACGCCGGCGGCCGCTGCCTCCATGATTGCGTCCGCCGCCCCGGGCGGCGGCACGAAGATCGCGGCGGTGTTCGCCCCGGTCTCGTTCACGGCGTCCGCAACGGTGTCGAACACCGGCACCTCGAGGTGGGTGGTGCCGCCCTTGCCCGGGCTGGTCCCCGCCACGACGTTGGTGCCGAAGGCCTTCATCTGCTCCGTGTGGAAGGTTCCCTCGCGGCCGGTCATCCCCTGCACCACGAGGCGGGTGTTGCGGTCGATCAGGATGGTCACGCGGCCCCTCCCGAACGGGCCAGCTCGACGGCCTTGGCGGCCGCCTCCGGCGCACTGACACCCGGGACGATCCCCGCTTCCTGGAGCAGCTTGCGCCCCTCCTCCTCGGCGGTCCCGGTCATCCGGACGACCAGCGGGACCTTGATGCCCAGCTCGTCGCGGGCGGCTATCACCCCCCGGGCGACCTCGTCGCCGCGGGTGATGCCGCCGAAGATGTTGATGAAGATCGACTTCACACCGGGGTCCTGCAGGATCATGTCGAGGCTGTTCTTGACGACCTCCGCGCGGGCCCCGCCGCCGATGTCCAGGAAGTTGGCGGGCCGCCCGCCGGCCGCCTTGACCAGGTCCAGCGTGTTCATCACCAGGCCTGCGCCGTTGCCCAGGATCCCCACGTCGCCGTCGAGGTGGACGTAGGTCAGGCCACGCTTGTGGGCCTCGATCTCCAATGGGTCGCCGGTGCCCGCCTCGTCACTGCGGTATTTCTCGAAATCCCGGTGGCGGAACTCGGCGTTCTCGTCGGTCTCCAGCTTGCCGTCAAGGGCGATGATCTCGCCGCCCTTGACCACGGCCAGCGGGTTGATCTCGCAGGTGAGGGCGTCCGTCATCACCGCCAGCGCGTAGAGCCGCTCCATGACCGGCACCAGCTGCTTGACCAGGTCCCCCAGCCCGGCCTGGAAGCACATCCCCCGGAGTTCATAACCCTGGACTCCACGGAAGGGGTGGGGCCGGAGCTTGACGATCTTCTCGGGCGAGGTTTCGGCCACCTCCTCGATCTCCATTCCCCCGGCCGCCGACAGGATGATCACCAGCTTGCGCGCGTCGCGGTCCAGCGTCACGCCCAGGTAGATCTCGCGCTCCACCTCAGCCGCCTGTTCGCACCAGAGCTCGTGGACGGTGAACCCCTTGATGTCCATGCCGAGGATGGCCTCGGCCGCCTCGCGGGCCTCCTCCGGGGTCTTCGCGAGCTTGATGCCGCCGGCCTTGCCACGGCCGCCGATCGGCACCTGGGCTTTCACGGCGATCGGGCCGAGCACACGGGCGGCGTCGACGACCTGCTCGACGGTGCGGGCCACCCGACCTTCCTTCACCGGGATTCCCGCCGCGAGGAACTGTTCCTTGGCCTGGTACTCGAGCAGCTTCATCCGGCCGACAAGCTTACAAGCGCGGCGCCCCGTGTTGACCGCGGGCCCGGTTTCCCTTTCTAATGGCGGAAGCCGCCCGTTCGCCGCGGCACGCTGGAGGAGTCAAATGCCCGAAGAGAACGTCCAGGACCGCGACCGGCGGCGCAACTTCAACAGCCTGCTGATCCTGGCCAACCTCTTCAGGGTCATGTCCTACGTGATCGTCGGCCTGGCGGCGGTGCTGACGGTCGCGGCGATCGCCGCGGCTCTGGTTTCCAAGTCGCCCGACACCCTGCTCCAGCTGATCGCCGGCTCGGCGGGAGCCGTCGGCTACGGCCTCGGCCTCTTCCTCGCCTCCGAGCTGATCCGCCTCGTGGTGGGAATCGCCAAGGATGTCCGCCGCATGGCGGGGCGCATGGACGCCGGCGTGCCCCGGGAGGGCCCCGCGGCCCGGTAGAGCCCGCCTAGAGCGGGATGTTCCCGTGCTTGCGCACGGGACGGTTGACGGTCTTGTCCTGGAGCGCGTTGAGGGCGGAGATCAGCCTCGGGCGCGTCTGCTGCGGCTCGATGATGTCGTCGATGTACCCCCGCTCGGCGGCGAAGTACGGGTTGGCGAATTTCTCGATGTAGTCGTCGACCAGTTCCTTGGTCTTTACGGCAGGGTCCGGGGCGGAGCTGATCTCCCGCCGCGAGATGATGCTGACCGCACCCTGCGGGCCCATCACCGCGATCTCGGCGCTGGGCCAGGCAACGTTGAAGTCGGCCCCGATGTGCTTGGACGACATCACGTCGTAGGCCCCGCCGTAGGCCTTGCGGGTGATCACCGTCAGCTTCGGCACCGTGGCCTCGCAGAACGCGTACAGCAGCTTGGCCCCGTGACGGATGATGCCGCCGTACTCCTGGTTGGTCCCGGGCATGAACCCGGGCACGTCGACGAACGTCACGATCGGGATATTGAAGGCGTCGCAGAACCGGACAAAGCGGCCGCCCTTGGTGGAAGCGTTGATGTCGAGCGCGCCGGCCATCGACTTGGGCTGGTTGGCCACGATGCCGATCGAGTGGCCACCGAGACGCGCAAACCCGGTGATCAGGTTCTGGGCAAAGAAGGGCTGGGTCTCGAGGAACTTGCCGTCGTCAACGACGCGCCGGATGACGCCGTGCATGTCGTAGGCCGCTGCGGAGTTGTCCGGGACCGCCGTCTGCAGCTCCTCGTCCATGCGGTCGACGGGGTCCGTGGTGGGCACGAACGGCGGCTTCTCGCGGTTGTTCTGGGGCAGGTACGAGAGCAGGTCGCGGATCTGGGCGAATGACTCCTTCTCGGTGTCCGCCGCGAAATGGGCGACGCCCGAGGTCACGTTGTGGACGTCGGCGCCACCGAGGGTCTCGAAGTCCACCTGTTCGCCCGTCGTCACCTTGATCACGTCGGGGCCGGTGATGAACATGTAGCCCACCTGGCGGACCATCAGGATGAAGTCGGTCATCGCCGGGCTGTAGACGGCACCGCCGGTGCAGGGGCCGACCACCAGGGAGAGCTGGGGGATGACGCCGCTGCAGTTCACGTTGCGCTGGAAGATGTACGCATAGCCGGCGAGCGAGACCACGCCCTCCTGGATCCGCGCGCCGCCCGAGTCGTTGATCCCGAGGCACGGGCAGCCCACCTTCTCGGCCCAGTCCATGACCTTGACCACCTTCTCCGCGAAGACCTCGCCGAGCGAGCCGCCGAAGGCGGTGGCGTCGTGCGAGAAGACAGCGACCTGGCGACCGTTGATCGTGCCGTACCCGGTGACCACGCCGTCGCCCGGGATGCGTTTGTCCCACATGCCGAAGGTGTGGCTGCGGTGGAGCGCAAAGGTGTCGAACTCGACGAAGCTACCGGGGTCGAGGAGCTTGTCGATGCGCTCGCGCGCCGACAGCTTGCCCTTATCGTGCTGCTTGCGCAGCGCGTCCGAGTCGCCCTGGATGGCGTCGTGGCGGCGCTTCCGCAGGAGGTTGATCCGCTTCTCACCCACGGACACTTCGCGGCGGGTCGAGGACACCGCCTTGCCGTTGACTTCGGCGGACGCGGCCCGGGGCGACCTGGCACGGGCAGGCTTGGGCGCGGGCTCAGGTTGGGTGGGGCGGGTGGCTTTGGCCATGAAGCGAAGTCCTCGAACAGGCGGCTGGCAGGCTATATGGTATCCGGCGGGCGCTGGGGCAAATGACCGGGCGATAATTCGCGGCGTGACCTTACGCCAGGTGGACCTGATCGCGGGGGTGGTGGTGACAGCCGCCTACTTCCTCGTCTTCCTGTTGCTGGTGATGAGCCTGGTGCGCACCAAGCAGGCGACCCGCAGCCGCCTCGGGCTGGCCACCGCCCTGGTCTTCTTTGCCGCCGCGGCCTACCGTGGCGCCTCCGTCCTGCTGGTCGTGCGCGGCCAGTCGATCTCCGACGAGCAGAACCTCGCCCTCACGACGGCCCTCGACATCCTGACCGCGTTGGTGGGCCTGTTCTACCTCTCGCTGCGCAAGCAGTTCGGCTCGCTGGTCAGTGGCGTGGACGAGGACGACGCCGCGGTCTTCAGCCGCGAGGGCCGGGCCGGCGCCGGGACCGACCCACTGACGGGACTGGCCACCGGGAAGAAGGCTGTCGAGGTGCTGCGGCGGCAGCTGTCCGCGACCTCCCTGTCGGGCGAGAAACTTGCGGTGCTGATGGTCCACATCGACCAGATCGAGGACATGGCCGGCAAGGAGGGCGCCATGAGCGGCGACGAGCTCCTCGGCCACGTCGGCGCCGTGATGCGCGACCAGCTCCGCTACCGGGACTTCGCGGCAAGGATGGACACCGCCGAGTTCATGATCGCGATGCCGGGGGCCAATCGCGAGGTGGCCATCCGCGTCAGCCAGCGACTCGACGCGCGGATCCAGCGGCTCATCGTCTCAGGCCTCAGCGGGGTGCCCGCGGCGATCTCCACGGGGATCGCGCTCAGCCCCGACGACTCCCGCGATGCCACCGGCCTGGTCAAGGCCGGGCGCGAGGCCATGGAGTACGCCCGCCGTCTCGGCGGTGGTCACTTCCTGTTCAGCAAGGACGTCGAACGCGCCCCCGACCTCGACAGCGACTCCTCGGAGAGTGCGCCGACGCCCACAGCCGCGCTCTCGGCCAAGGCGATGCTCGACAACATGCGCCGCCACGACCCCAGCACGGCGGCCCACATGGAGCGGGTGGCGCGCTACGCGATGTCATTGGCCGAGAAGACCGGGTTCCCACCGGAGGACCTGCCGATGCTCCGGATCGCGGCGCTGCTCCACGACATCGGGATGATCAGCCTGAGCACCGACATCCTGGCCAAACCGGGCAAGTTGACCGCGGAGGAGTACCTCATGGTGCGGGAGCACCCCCAGATCGGGTACCAGATGGTCAAGAGCGTGCCGGGGCTGCAGGCCGCGGCCATCTTCATCCTCTACCACCACGAGTCGCACAGCGGGCACGGATACCCCGAGGGCCTGGAGGGCGCGGAGATCCCACTGGGCTCGCGGATCCTGGGCGTCGCCGAGGCCTTCGACAACATGCACATGGAGATGCCCTACCGGCAGGCGCTGTCGCTCGCCGAGGTCAAGCGCCGGCTGACCTCGGCCTCGGGTAACCAGTTCGACCCGGACATCGTGAAGGTCATGAACGCCATCTCCGACAAGGCCCTCGTCGATGACGTCGAGGCCCTGACCTGGTCCGAGGCGGACATGCTCCTGGAGGAGTCGCAGGCCCCCAAGGCGATCATCGGCCGGATCAAGAAACTGAGCGGGCGCCGCCTCGGCGCCGGGGGCTGACCCGGGCTAGAAGTCGGTTGTCGGCCGGTACCGTCCCCATACCTCGCGGAGCCGTCCGAAGACCTCGCCGATGGTGGCGTAGTCCCTGAGCGCCTGCTTCATCGGCTCGAGCACGTTCTCGCTGCCCCGCGCGGCATCCTCGAGGGCCTCCAGGCCTCGTTCCACCGCCCCGGCGTCGCGCCCCGCGCGCACGGCGGCCACCGCCGCGCGCTGCGACTCCTCGTGCTGGGGCAGCACCTTCTGGATCTCGACGTCGCTGCCGCCCTCAGCCTGGAAGCGGTTGACCCCGACGATCACCCGCTCGCTCTTCTCCACCGCCTGCTGGAACTTGAAGGCTGAGTCCGAGATCTGGCGCTGCATCCAGCCCGTCTCGATAGCCCTGACGCTGCCCCCGAGCTCGTCGATCTGGGTCATCAGGGCCGCCGCGCCCTCCTCCAACCGCGCCGTCAACGACTCGACCAGGTAGCTGCCGGCGAAGGGGTCTGCCACGGCCGGGATGTTGGTCTCGTAACCGATGACCTGCTGGGTCCGCAGGGCGAGGGTGGCGGCGAACTCGGTCGGCAGGGCCAGCGCCTCGTCGAAGCCGTTGGTGTGCAGCGACTGGGTACCGCCCAGCACCGCGGCCAGGGCCTCGATGGTCGTGCGAACCACGTTGTTGTAGGGCTGCAGCGAGGTGAGCGACGAACCCGCGGTCTGGGTGTGGAAACGGAGCATCATGGACCTCGGGTCCTTGGCCCCGAATCGGTCGCGCATCAGCCCGGCCCACATCTTGCGCGCCGCCCGGAACTTGGCGATCTCTTCGAGGAACTCCATCTTGCAGTTGAAGAAGAAGCTCAGCCTGGGCGCGAAGTCATCGACCTGCAGGCCCGCTTCGATCGCCGCCTGGACATAGGCGCAGCCGTTGGCGAGCGTGAATGCCAGTTCCTGCATCGGGGTCGCCCCCGCCTCGCTGATGTGGTAGCCGCTGATGCTGATGGTGTTCCAGCGGGGCATGGCCCCGGCGCAGTAGGCGAACGTGTCGGTGACCAACCGCATCGAGGGCACGGGCGGGAAGATGTAGGTGCCGCGGGCGGCGTACTCCTTGAGGATGTCGTTCTGGATCGTGCCGCCGAGCTTCTCGCCGGCGATACCCTGCTTCTCGGCTGCCAGCTGGTACAGCAGCATCAGGCCGGACGCCGGCGCGTTGATGGTCATCGACGTGGTGACGCGGTCCATGGGGATGTCCTTCATGAGGATCTCCATGTCGGCCAGCGAGTCGATGGCCACGCCCACCTTGCCCACCTCGCCCTCGGCGACGGGGTCGTCGGAGTCGTAACCCATCTGGGTGGGCAGGTCGAACGCCACGGACAGACCCGTCTGACCGGCGTCCAGGAGTCTGCGGTAACGCTGGTTGGACTCCGCGGCGGTGGCGAAGCCGGCGTACTGGCGCATCGTCCAGGGCCGGCCGCGATACATGTCGGGGTAAACGCCGCGGGTGTAGGGGTACTCGCCGGGAGGTGGCGCGAGATCGGCCGGCATGTCCTCTTCGGAGTAGAAGGGCTTCAGCTCCAGGCCCGACTCCGACACCCGGGCGTTCTTGGGTTCGGTCACCGGCGATCCGCCACGACGCTGACGTAGAAGTGGTTGGAGTAGAGCTCCCGGTCAACCTCGCGCACGTCGAGCGCATCCCGCTGGCGTGGGGTCAGGTCACGGAGCAGGGCATGGACCTGGTCGGCCCGGTCCTGCGGGACGCCGTTGGTGAAGGCTTCGCTCGCCGGCCGGTGTTGCTCGTACTCCTCGAGGGCCACCACCTCAAAGCCCGCCGTCGCCAGCATGTCGCGCCACTCACCGGCGCGGTACTGGCGGACATGGGAGGGGTCGTGCAGGACATCGAGGCGATGCAGGACCTCGTCGACCTCGTCGTCGTCCGGACTGGCACGGTCGTCGATGAGCAGGCGGCCGCCGGGCTTCAGCACCCGGTGCATCTCGCCCAGGGCGCGCCGGATGTCGGAGAAGTGATGGGCCGCGCGACGGCACGTGACGAGGTCGAACTCGTCGGCGGCAAACGGCATGTGATGGACGTCCGCGACGCGCAGCTCGACGTTGCCGTAGCCGCGGTCCTTGCGCACCCGCTCGGCCCGGCGGAGCATCTCCTCGGTCAGGTCGACCCCGACGACCCACCCGACAGCAGGGGCGAACGCGAACGCGGTGTGGCCGGTGCCGGTGCCAACGTCGAGCGCCCGCCAACCGGGTCGCGGGCCGACCAGGTCGACGAGGTGAGCGAGGCGATCCGGGTCGGCGTGGGTCGCGCTCGTCACATAGTGCTCGGCGCGCGCGGAGAAGCTGGCCCGGGCGGCGTCCTCGATCGAGCCGGTCACGCGGGGTGCTCGGCCTGGACCAGCTCCGTCAGCACCCCGAGCGTCGCCTTCGGGTGGATGAACGCCACCAGGTGACCCATGACCCCGACCCGCGGCTCCGGGTCGAGGAGTTGCGCCCCGTGGTCGCGGGCGTCGGCGAGGGCCGCGCGGATGTCGTCAACGCGGTACGCGACATGGTGCATGCCCTCCCCGCGCTTTTCCAGGAAACGGCTGATCGCCGAGTCCTCGCGGGTCGGCGCGACCAGCTCGACATGTGTGCTGCCGAGGTCCAGCATCGCCGCCTCGATGCCGTCGCGTTCCATCACCTTGCGCACCGACGGCGCCACCCCCAGCAGTTGCTGGTAGCGCGCGATGGCGGCATCCATGTCGGACACCGCGATGCCCACATGGTCGATCTGCTGGTAGGTCAACCCAGCGCCTTCTCCAGCTGGTCGAGGTGCTGCTCCAGATGGGCGACCAGGGGCAGGCGCACGATGTACTCCGCGCTCACCGTCCCCCGCTCGACCTGGCATTCGCGGTGAAGCTCCTCAGCCGTGGCGCCCGCCAGGAATTTCAGCGTGCGGTCGTGCTGCTTGACCGCCTCGGCGGCGATCTCCGCGGCGGGCATCGCCATGAACTTGTCTCCCTCGGTGTCGCGCTGGTTGATGACGTCGCCGAACGGCAGCTCGGTCAGCCGGCCGTTGGCGATCATGTAGCTGAACACGCCATAGGCCCGGGACAGGACCGCGATATGCGCCAGGACCTCCTTGGCGTTCCACTCCGAGTCGCCGCGCGGGGTGTCGGAAACCCGCGGTGCCAGCTCCTGCAGGCGTGCCGATGCCCGGCGCAGCCGGTTCGCGGTGACCTGCATCTCCCAGTCGAACACCTCTTCGAAGAAACGGGGGATGTCTGCGGCGGTGAATGTCGCGGAGTTTTCTCTCATAGCCCGCCAATTCTGCCAGCCGCGGGCGATCCCGGCCCGCGGGCGGCCGGCATCAGGGGCTGGCGGCCTGGCGCGCGGCGATGGCCTGCTTGGCCTTGATGAGCGCGGCGTCTGCGGCGGCGAGCACCTCCTCGGCCGACGTCCCCTCCTCGGGATAGAGGGCGGTCCCGGCGGTCGGGAAGGTGTGGATGCGACGCAGGTCGGGGTCCGCCGACAAGAGTTCGACAAACCGCCGCCCGATACGCTCGGTGACCTGCTCGGCCTGGGGGCGATCGGCGCCCGGCAGAATGCAGACAAACTCGTCGCCGCCGTAGCGGGCCGCCAGGTCCTCGGCCCTCAGGACCTCGGACATGCTGCGCGCCAGCAGCCGGAGCACGCCGTCGCCCGCGTGGTGGCCGTGGAGGTCGTTCACCCGCTTGAACCCGTCAAGGTCGCAGAAGACGACCGCCAACCGGGTCTCGCCGCGGCGGGCCCGCGCCACCTCCTGGCTGACCACCGTCTTGAGTTGGCGGTAGTTGGCAAGCCCGGTGAGGGGGTCGGTCAAGGCCTGGGCGCGCTGCTCCTGGTACATCCGCGCGCGCTCGACCCCCAGCGCGGCCTGTTCCGCGAGCCCCTGCACGATGACCAGGTCCTCCTGCGACCACACCCGCTCGCGGCTCGTGGAGCCCAGCGTCAGGACCCCGATGACCCCGCGGTCGGGCAGCTTGAGCGGGGCCGCGGCGACCGACCGCATCCCCCCCGTCAGGGCCAGGATCTGGTCGCGGGTCGCGGTCTTCATCGATTCGTGCTCGGACGCCACCTCCTCGGGAGTGCCCCAGCAGCGGGGCTCCGCGGCCAGGAAGACCTTGCCGGCCACGCCTTCGCCGGGGCTCATCTCGAAGATCGCCTGGCTGCGCGCCTCGGCCACGACCCCGGCCTGCATCGACATCGCCAGCGGCACCAGCTTCTCGCGGTCCCGGTCATATATCAGCAGGCCGCCAAAGTCCGTTGCCGGGAAAACCTCGCTGGAGGCGTTGAGCACCGCGGCCGCGACCTCGCTGAGGTCGGTCGACAGCCCCACCCGCTGGGCCGCTATGGCGATGGCGTCGGTGCGGCGGGCCTGCCGGCGCAGCCGGTCCGTGGTGGTGATGACCGCCCCGGCGGTGAACATCGCGATCCCGGTGATCAAGGCCGCCCAGACCAGGACGCCCATCGGGTCGCGGTGCAGGAGCAGGACCAGCTGAAGCCACAGCACCGAGACCCCGGCGGCAACGATCCCCCCGGCAAGAAACAGCTGGCGCTGGGTGCGCAGCCTCGCGGCGTTGAGGAAGAAGGCGATCGCCACCAGGCTCGACAGCGGCGCGAGGTTGTCGATGTGCGACGCGGCGACGGCGAGGACGGCGACTGTGAAGGCCGTGCTGACGCCCACGATCGCCAGCTGCACGACGGCACGACGACCCCAGGCGGTGCCGCCGGCGACGAAGGCGGCCACGCCGAGCGGGACACCGATCCCAATCAGGACCGCCTCGACCCGCCAGGTGGCGGCCGGCAGGTTGGCGGTGTAGAGGCGGAGCAGGACCGCGGCGCCGATGAGCAGCCCGGCGGCCCCGTTGAACCAGTCCCGTCGCTCCCAGGTGCCCCTCATCGCCAGGAACCCCTCATGTCGCGAATGTATGAAGCCACCTATTCAGGGGCGGTTAAGAAACGGTTTGTCTTTGGTAAAGCGCACTCACAAAGCATGGCCCGTTTCAGGTGACCAGGGGGCGCCGCGTGAACCGGTCCTCGCGCCAGGCCTCGGTGCGGAGGACGTCAACCAGGGTCTCGACCGCGTCCCAGGCGTCCGTGAACCGCGTGTAGAGCGGGGCGAAGCCGAAGCGCAGGAGGTCCGGCGGCCGGGTGTCGCCGACCACCCCGCGGTCGCGGAGGGCCAGCATCACCTCGTACGCCGAGGGGTGTCGCAACGTGACCTGCGCCCCCCGAAGCCGCGCAGGCCGCGGCGACACGACCTCGACCCCGAGTCCCTCGCACCTCTCGTCGACCAGCCCGATGAAGGCCTCGGTGAGGTTGATCGAGCGCTGCCTCACGTCCCGGATGTCCACTCCATCCCAGACTTCGAGGGCCGCCTCGAGAGCCGTCATCGCCAGGATCGAGGGGGTGCCCGCGAGGAAACTCCCCACGCCCGGGGCCGGCTCATACTCCGGGGCGAAGGCGAACGGTCGGGCGTGGCCCATCCATCCCCATACCGGCGACCGCACCGTCCCGTGCAGGCGGCGCGAAACATAGATGTAGGCGGGCGCACCCGGGCCGCCGTTGAGGTATTTGTACCCGCACCCGAGCGCCATGTCGGCGCCGCAGCCCCCGAGGTCGACATCCAGCGCGCCGGCGCTGTGCGAGAGATCCCAGATACTGGTCGCCCCGGCGGCGCGGGCGGCCGCGGTCAGCGCGCGCATGTCGTGCACATACCCGGTGGTGAAGTCCACGTGGGTGAGCAGCAGCGCGGCGACATCCTCGTCGAGGGCCTCGTCCAGCTGGCTGCGCAGCACACGCCTGACCCGCCATCCCTGGCCGGCCAGCTCGGCCAGGCCCTCCGCCACGTAGAGGTCACTGGGGAAGTTGTTGTGCTCCGTCAGGATCACCCGCCGCCGGGGATGCATCGACATGGCCGCCCCCACCAGCTTCATGACGTTCACGGAGGTGCTGTCGCAGCACACCACCTCGTCCGGCGCCGCGCCCAGCAGGCGCGCCAGCATCGCCCCCACCCGTGCCGGGGCCTCGATCCAGGCGGCGTCGTTCCAGCTCCCGACGAGGCCCCTCGACCACTCCTCGCCGATCACCCTCGCAACCCGCGGCGCGACCGATCGAGGTGCGGCGCCGAGCGAGTTGCCATCCAGGTACGCCACCTGGTCATCGAGGTCGAACAGCCCGCGCAGGTGGCGCAGCGGGTCGGCCTCGTCGAGCTTCTCGCAGGCCGCCCGGTCCCGGGGTGCCCGCACCCTGCCCTGGAAAGCGGGATTTGGGTCGTTCACACTAGCCGGCCTCCTGTTTTCATGTGCTGTGCACAACTAACGCGGGTCTTCGGGCGGATAGACTGCTGATCATGGCCCAGGCCCGGCTGCCCACACGGGAATACGACGACACCTCGCTTCGAGAGCTGCTCTTCCTGCAGCGGTTGAGCAAGGCCGCCGCTTCGACGACCGAGCCCGACGCCCTGCTCCGGCTGATCATCGAGGAGACCACCGGCGCGATGCAGGTCGAGGTCTGTTCCATCTACCTGTTCGAGGCTGACAACGACGAGGTTGTCCTCACCGCGACCAACGGGCTTGACACCGGGAACATCGGCAAGGCGCGGATGAAGTCCGGCGAGGGGGTCACGGGATGGGTCGCGGCCAACCGCGAGCCGCTGGTGGTGCCCGACGTCACCCGCGAGCCGCGCTTCCAGTTCCTGCGGGGGGTCGACCAGAAGCGGCTGACAGCGATGCTCTCCGTGCCCATCGTCGCGGGTGAGCGCACCGTCGGCGTGGTCAACGTCCAGTCGGAGCAGCGCCGCGACTTCAACAAGGGCGACATCGACTTCCTGTCGGCCATCGCCGGCCAGGTCGCCGGGATCATCGAGCGCAGCGAGATGCACCGGCGGCTCGAAGCCCAGCTGGAGGAGATCCGGGGCTCGCAGGCCATCCACGAGCGCTTCACCGCGCTGGCCCTCGCCGGTGCGGGGCCGGGTGCCATCCTCGAGGCCATCGGCGCGCTGCGCCACGGCCGGGTCGACCTCTTCGACCCCGGCGGGTTCCGCCTCGAGCGCCCCGGGGGTCGCGCCCAGGGCCTCGGCGTCAACCGGATCGAGGTGCCGGCCTCCATGACGCGCGGCAGCAGCAGCGACCCGATGGACGTGACCGCCGGCAAGCCGCCGCGCCTGATGACGCTCACCCCGATCCGGGCCGGCGACGACCTCCTCGCGGTGCTGGCCGCCGAGGGCGCTCGCGACGACCACCCCAACCACAGGCGGGCGCTGGAGCATGGCGCCACGGTCCTCGCCCTGGAGTTGGTCAAGGAACGCACCGCCGCGGAGGTTGAGCGCCGTCTCCGCGGTGACCTGCTCGAGGAGTTGCTGAACCACGGCCTGGGCGCGGAGGAGGCCCGCCGCCTGGCGATCCAGGCCGAGCGCCTCGGGTACCGCGTCGCGGGCAGGTCGTGGGTCGTGGTCGTCGAGCCCGACGACGGCGGGGCCTCGGCAGCGCTGGAGTCGAGCAGTACCCAGGACCGGCTCCACGCGCTGGTCAGCGACCTGACCGTGCGGAGGTTCCCGGGGTCGCTGGTGGTCACCCGGCCGGCGTCGTTCGTGCTCCTGGTGCCGGTCGCCGAGGAAGGCGAGGGCGCCCCCAGCCCGGCGGAGCTGCGCAGCCTGGAGTCGTTCGGCGACATGGTCCTCAA
This sequence comes from Chloroflexota bacterium, assembly GCA_034666405.1. Taxonomy (GTDB): domain Bacteria; phylum Chloroflexota; class Dormibacteria; order DASZGP01; family DASZGP01; genus JAXDLW01. The sequence goes on from JAXDLW010000042.1 coordinate 86,211, forward strand.
GACCATCAGCCGGGTCGTTCGCAACGGGAGTTTCTCGCTCGGCATCGGCAACGCCACCCAGGAGGTGCACGACCTGCCCAGGGCCCACGACGAGGCACGCCAGTCGCTGCGCCTTTCACGGCGCGGAGGGGCGGTCGGTCGGGTCAGCTCCTACCGCAACCTGGGTGCCTTCCGCCTCCTCCTGGAGGTCCAGAACCCGGCGGCCGTCGGTCGGTTCGTCGACGAGACGCTCGGGCCGCTGCTGCGTTACCAGCAGGGCCGGCGCACCCCGCTGGTCGAGACGCTCGAGCACCTGTCGGCGCACCACTGGAACCGGCGCGCCGCATCGCGCGCCCTGCACCTCCATGTCAACAGCCTGTCGTACCGGGTGCAGCGGATCGAGCAGCTCCTGGGCGTGTCCCTCGAGGACGCGGAGACGCGGGTCGCGCTGAGCATCGCGCTCCGGGCCCGCTCCCTCATCGCCGACTGAACCCGGGGGGCGATTCACCCGGTTCCTGTCACATTTCGGCGGCCGGCGGTGCTTTAAGGGCATGCAGGCCGAATCCGCCACACTGAGCGTCATGCCAGCCAGCCAGGTCCAGGCACAGGCCGGCGACCTGCCCGCCGAGCGGCGGGAGTCGCGGTTGCCCGAGCCGTTCGAGCAGCTCTTCCTGGCCGAGTACACCCGGGTCGTGGCGATCGCGAACCGGGTCCTCGCCAACCGGCAGGAGGCCGAGGAGGTGGCCCAGGAGGTGTTCCTGGACTTCCACCGCAGCCACCCGGCCGATGCGGACTACGCCGCGCCGTGGCTGCACCGGGCGGCGTGGCACCGGGCGCTCAACGTACTCCGCGGCAATCGCCGCAGGATGACGCGCGAGGAGTCCGTCGCGGTGGCCGAGAGTGACAGCACCGCAGACCCCGAGGGGTTGGTGCAGCAGGCCGACCAACAGCGCCGCGTCCGCGAGGCGATGCGGCGGCTGCCCCGGAGGAGCGCGGCCGTGCTGGCCCTGCGCTACAGCGGTTTGAGCTATGCGGAAGTTGCAGGGGCACTGGGTGTGTCCGTTGGGCAGGTGGGCACTTTGCTTCGCCGGGCCGAGTTGAAATTGAGATCGGAGGTACAGAAATGAGCCACTTGAACGACGGGATCCTGCGCCGGATGCAGGACGAGCCCGCCACCACCACAGCCGTGGACGCCCAGCATTTCGAGTCCTGCGGCGAATGCCGCCACCGGTTCGACGCGATCAGCGCCGAGGCCGCGGGCGTCTCCAACCTGCTTGCGGTTCCCGAGCACCGTGTCGAGCCCGGCGTCGCCCTGCTGCGGATGCGCCGCCTGGTGGCCGACGGCCCGGCAAGTGCCCCCGGTGCCGGGTCGTGGTTCTCCCGCCTGCGCGAGCGGCGCGGCTTCCGACCGGTCGCGGCCGGCCTGGTGACCCTGGGTCTCATGGGCGCACTGGTGGCAACCGGTGTGGCCGAGGGTGCGATCCAGTCCTTCCAGCCGAAGCAGTTCGTCGCCGTCTCGGTGAACCCGGAAAGCCTGAACTCGCTCCCGGACCTGTCGCAGTTCGGCTCGTACAAGCTCACTCAGCAGCCCAGGTTCAGCTCCGCCGCCACCCCCGATGCGGCGGTCGCGGGTACCGGCCTCGGGCACGTGCTGGTGCCGTCGGGGCCGCTGCCCGCGACAGTGACCGGTGTTCCCCAGTACGCCAGCTTCACCCAGCTCCAGGGCTCCTTCACGATCAGCGCTGACAAGGCGCGGCAGTACGTGGAGTCCAAGGGCAAGTCGCTGCCGGCAATGCCGGCCGGGGTTGACGGGACGACCATCTCGGTGACCGCTGGGCCGGGGGTGTTGACGATCTACGGCGCGCCCAGCCTGGGCGGCGCCGCGAGCGGCGACACGGCCCGCAAGCCGATCACCGAGCGGCTGGCGATCCCCTCACTGGCGATCGTGCAGATGACCAGCCCGAAGGTGGTGACGGACGGCGCGTCGGTGCAGGTGCTCGAGAGCTACATCGCGAGCCTCCCCGGCGTCCCGGCCGACCTGGCCGCGCAGATCCAGGCCATCGGTGACCCGACCACGACGCTGCCCGTCCCGGTGCCCACCGGCCAGGGTTCGCACAAGGTCGATGTCATGGGGCATGGTGACGGCCTCTTCGTCGGTGACTCGACCGGCCTGGGGGCCGGCGTGATCTGGCAGAAGGACGGGGTGCTGTACGCCGTCGTCGGTACCCTGAACGAGGCCGAGGTGGTCAGTGTCGCGAGGAGCCTGCACTGAGCAGGAGCCTGGAGCCCGCGGCCGGGGCGGCCATCGCCCCGCCGCTGACCCGGATCCAGGAGGAGGTGGCATCAGCCGCCTCCTCCGCCATCCACACGGCCGCGCTGAGCAAGCGCTACGGCGGCGTCCCGGCGGTCGCCGACCTGTCGATGACGGTACCCCGCGGTGAAGTCTTCGGCTTCCTCGGCCCCAACGGCGCCGGTAAGACCACCTCGGTCAAGATGCTCCTGGGGCTCACCCCGCCGACCAGCGGCGAGGCCTGGGTGCTGGGCTCGCCCATCGGCGACAAGATGACCCGCAGGCGCGTGGGTTACCTGCCGGAGCTCTTCCGCTACCAGGCGTGGCTGGCAGCCTCCGAGGTCCTGGCGATGCACTGCGAGCTGGCCCGGATCCCCAGGATGACCTGGCCGGCGGAGATCGACCGGGTGCTCACCCTGGTCGGCCTCAGCGGCCGTGCCGGCGACCGGGTCGGCACCTTCTCCAAGGGCATGCAGCAGCGGCTCGGGTTGGGCGTGGCGCTACTCGGGCGGCCGGAGCTGGTGGTCCTCGACGAGCCGACCTCGGCCCTGGACCCGGTCGGGCGCCGTGACGTTCGCGAGATCATCCGTCACCTCAAGGCCGACGGGGCGGCGGTCTTCCTCAACTCCCACCTCCTGACCGAGGTCGAGCAGGTCTGCGACCGGGTGGCGATGGTCAACCACGGCCGGGTCATCACGACGGGGAGGCTCGACGAAGTCCTGGGCTCGGGCGGCGTGCGGGTCCGGGCCACGCCACTCGACGGCCCGGCACGCACCGCGATGGAACGGTTCGGCGCCGTCCGCACCGACCCCGGTGGCTGGGTGATGGTCGAAGGGGTCGTCGAGGCGCAGGTGCCCGACCTGGTGGTGGCGGTCGTCGCGGCGGGGGGACGGGTCTACGCGGTCGAGCCCCGTCACCAGAGCCTCGAGGAGCGTTTCATGCAGCTCCTGGGCGAACCGGAGACGGCCTAGTGTCCTGCTTTGCTTTCAGTGATGTAGGACACTAGTGTTCAGCCTCGACTTCCAGCCGATGTTCGTCATCGCGCGGCTGACCATGAAGGAGGCGGGACGGCGCAAACTGCTGTTCTCCCTGCTGGTCCTGACCATGCTGGTCATCGTGTTCACGGTGCTCGGCTTCGACCGGCTCAAGACCATCACCGACCGTCAGGGCCAGCCCCTTTCGCCGGTGGAGCTCAAGGGCGTGGTGAGCCAACTGCTGATCGTCGTGATGTTCATGTTCGGCTTCGTGCTGGCGATCAGCACGGTATTCGTGGCGTCGCCGGCAATATCGAGCGACCTGGAGTCCGGGATCGCGCTGTCCATGCTGACCCGCCCGATCAGTCGCGCGGAGTACGTGCTGGGCAAGTGGCTGGGGCTCTCGACCCTGGCAATCATCTACGCCGCGGGGGCGGGCGGGATCGAGCTGTTGCTGGTCAACGTGGTGGTCGGCTACCTGCCGCCCAACCCGCTGGTATTCCTGCTCTACCTCGTCGGCCATGTCGTGATCCTGCTCACCCTTTCGCTGTTGATCAGCACCCGGCTCTCGGGCATGACCGCGGGCGTCGTCGCCCTGGGGGCGTTCGGGCTGGCGTGGTTCGGGGGCATCGCGGCGGGCGTGGGCGAGGCGTTCAACAACTCGACCATCACGACCGTCGGGTACCTCACCAAGCTGATCCTGCCCACGGATGCCTTCTGGCGGGGGGCGGTCTACAGCCTCGAGCCCGCCGCCGAGATCGCCCTGTTCCGGAGTGCGGGCAACACCGGCCGGGCGGCAAGCGCCAGCCCCTTCTTCGCCGCCGCCCCGCCCACCGACCAGTTCCTCGCGTGGACCGCGGCGTGGATGGTGGCGGTGCTGGCGCTGGCCATCTACAGCCTCAGGCGCCGCGAGATCTGAACGGGCGGCCCGGGGCACTTCCCGGGCTTTTCGTCAGTCCGTCCCAAGACCTCGTGTTCCTGGCACACATTCAGTGCCGAGGCGCTAGTGCGGATGGCACGAGCGTGAACCCGGGAATGCCATGTAACCTCTGACCGGTGTCGCGGTAAAAGCGTTGCCGCGCCCTGACGAGACGATCGATCGGGCGGCCGGGGGGCCGGGCGATTTGGAGAAGATGGAGGATTCCTTTGGCAGTACCGAAGCCTGACATGAAGCAGTCCAGCCGGGCCCAGGGCGGGGTCGCATCGACCAGCCTGGCGGAGGTCATCAGGAAGGCCAAGGCGGCCGGCGCCCTGGTCGTCGACGTTCGGTTCACCGACCTGCCAGGATCCACCCAGCACTTCTCGCTGCCGATCGGCGAGTTCACCGCCGACCTCCAGGAGGAGGGACTCGGCTTCGACGGCTCGTCGATCCGCGGGTTCCAGGCCATCAACGAGTCCGACATGCTCCTGATCCCCGATGCGACCACCGCGTACATGGACCCCACGCTCAACGTGCCGACCCTCGTCGTACACCACGACATCTTCGACCCGATCACCCGCGAGCCCTACTCTCGCGACCCGCGCTACATCGCCACCAAGGCCGAGGCGTTCCTGCAGAAGTCGAAGCTCGCGGACACCGCGTACTTCGGGCCCGAGGCCGAGTTCTACATCTTCAACTCGCTCTCATTCGACCAGAACGCGCACTCCGGTTACTACTTCATCGACTCCGAAGAGGGCATCTGGAACTCCGGCATCGAGGGCGGCGAGCCCAACCTCGGGTTCCGGCCGCGCCACAAGGAGGGTTACTTCCCGGTGCCCCCCACCGACAAGCTCCAGGACTTCCGCTCCGAGCTGATGCTGCGCCTGCTGGAGGCCGGCCTCCAGGTCGAGGTCCAGCACCACGAGGTCGGCACCGCGGGCCAGGCCGAGATCGACCTGCGCTTCAACACGCTGAAGACCATGGCCGACCAGATGCAGATCTACAAGTACATCGTCAAGAACTTCTCCGCGTCGCGCGGTTACGTGGCCACCTTCATGCCCAAGCCCCTGTTCCAGGACAACGGTTCAGGCATGCACGTGCATCAGAGCCTCTGGAAGGGTGGCAAGCCGCTCTTCGCCGGCAACGGCTACGGGGGCCTGTCGGACATGGCCCGCTGGTACGTCGGCGGGCTCCTGAAGCACGCCCCGTCACTGCTCGCGTTCTGCGCCCCGACCACCAACAGCTACAGGCGGCTGGTGCCCGGCTACGAGGCGCCGATCAACCTCGTCTACAGCAAGCGCAACCGCTCGGCCTGCGTGCGGATCCCGATGTACAGCACCAACCCCAAGACCAAGCGCATCGAGTTCCGCTGCCCCGACCCCGCCGCCAACCCGTACCTGGCCTTCAGCGCCCTGCTGATGGCCGGCCTCGACGGCGTGAAGAACAAGATCGAACCCCCTGCGCCCGTTGACGCCGACATCTACGAGCTGTCCCCCCGGGAGCGAGCCCGCATCAAGAACACCCCGGGCTCGCTGGGCGAGTCACTGGCCGCGCTCAAAGCCGACAACAAGTACCTCCTCGAGGGCGGGGTCTTCACCCAGGACCTCATCGACACCTGGATCGATTACAAGCAGGTGAAAGAGGTCGACGCGGTTGCGCTGAGGCCGCATCCCTGGGAGTTCTACCTCTACCACGACGTATAGGCGGAACCGCTGGGCGGCTTGATCGAGAGGCCGGATCCCCGCCTGGGGGCCGGCCTCTTTCCTTGACCGGGGCCGCGGTCACATCGATTTGATGTAACTTGCGCGGATGGCCCCACAGCTCCGACCGCACCTCCTCGAGCTTCTCTGTCCCGGTGTGCGCATCCGCGGGACCGCGGTTACACACGTGCGCGTCAGCGACATGATGAACGAGGCCGACATCTGGCTGCCGATGACCAGCCTCGAGCTCTGGTCGATCCCCGCCGCCGAGACCGATGAGCCCGAGCGCCGGGACGTGGGCCACGTGCGCAAGTCGTCGATCGAGGTGGTCGCGGAGGCGTCCAAGGTGGACACCGGCCATGCCCCCAACGAGCTCGGCTTCCACGTCGTCAAGACGCCGCGCCGGGTGCTGGTGCAGACCGCCAACTTCGCGATCCGAGCGGACCTCCACGTGACCAACCAGACCGACATCTCGCAGACCCTCGACGTCTTTCGGGGCACCTTCCTGCCCCTGACCACCGCGACCGCGACGCCCACCAGCCAGGACCGCAAGTCGGGTCCGTTCAGCCGCCACTTCATGATGGTCAACATCGACCGCGTGAACCTGATCTGCGATGCCGCCGAGGCCCCGCCGATGATGTTCCCGGACTAGCCGCAAAAAGAAAAGGGCCGGCACATGGCCGGCCCCCTTCAAGTCCTCGCTCTAACTGAGCTTGCTGGGCTTCTCTTCGCGGTACTGCCGCGCGCTCTGCGCGACCAGTTCGAAGTTCTCACCGAACTTGCTGTTGCCGCCGGCCTTGCGGACCCGGGTCACCGCGGGCTTCAACTGGTCCCAGTAGAGGTCGAGGGCGAGCATGTCGAAGACCAGGTCTTCGGCGACGCGACGGTGGCCGATCAACACGGCTACCTCCTCGAAGAAGTGCGCCAGGGTGACAGCGTCGTCGCCGTCGACCTTGCCGCCCAGGAGGCGGTTGAAGGCGGTTGAGAGGGGCTGGGAGTGAAGGATGCTCATGATCCCGAGCACCGCGGGGAGATCATCGGGGGTGGTCTGGGTGAAGGGCCGCACCATCGTGCGTGCCGGCCCGGTTACTGCTGGTCCTGCCATGGGTCCTCCTTGGGAAACTCTCGAATCCTTTGTTGTTCTGCCCACCATAGCCTGAGGTCAAGCTGTTGGCTAGGGATGAGAGGCCGTGAGCCGGTATCCTCTTGCCGCCGCCCAGCGCCGCGGCACCTACGGAGGGCCTGACTTGGGAATCGATGACATCAAGACGATCTGCGTGGTCGGCGCCGGGACGATGGGCGCCCAGATCGCCCAGCAGTCAGCGCTTGGCGGGTACTACGTGTGGCTCACCGACGTGAGCGAGGAGCAACTGCAGAAGGCGGTCGAGAGCAACCGGCGCCTGGTCATGCGTCGCGTGGACAAGGGCCAGATGACCGCCGAGGACGCGGCCGAAGCCCTCAACCGGGTGCGCACCACCACCGCCCTCGAGGAAGCGGCCGCGCAGGCGGACTTCGTCTTCGAGGCGATCGTCGAGAAGCTGGAGCCCAAGCGCCAGCTCTTCGAGCGCCTCGACGGGGTCGTGCAGGGACGCACGATCCTGGCAACGAACTCCTCGACCATCCCGATCTCCAGGCTGGCGGGCGCCACCCAGCGGCCAGACCGCTGCGTCAACACCCATTTCTTTCACCCCGTGCTGGTCATGCAGCTGTGCGAGGTGGGCCGTGGCCCAGAGACATCGGACGAGACCGTTGAGGCGACGATGGAGCTGATCCGTCGCATCGGGCGGACGCCGGTCCTGCTGGAGAAGGAGATCGACGGGTTCATCGTCAACCGCATCCTGCACGCGGCGTCGCAGGAGGCAATGCGTCTCTACGAAGGCGGCTATGCCGACTTCGCGGACATCGACCTCGCGGTCGAGAAGGGGCTGAACTGGCCGATGGGCCCGTTCAAGCTGGCCGACTTCTCAGGTGTGGACATCACGTACAACGCGCGACGGGAGAAGTTCGAGGCCTCTGGGGAGGACCACGACCGGCCCGCCGACTTCCTGCGACGCATGGTCGAGGAAGGCCGCCACGGGCGCAAGACGGGGATCGGGTTCTACGACTACCGCGAGGGCGGGATCACGCCGGCGGAGGACCCCCGCAAGCTCTGAGCGGGCACGCCGGCCGTCCGCTGCTCTGCCCGCCGGGTCACGGAGCGACCCGCGACCACCAGTGCCACCCCGGCGATGATCACCGCCCCCCCGATCACCACGAAGGGTGTCAGCGGCTCGCCCAGGACCAGCGCACCCAGGAACACCGCGACCGCCGGGTTCACGAACGCGTAGGTCCCCGCCAGCGCCGCGCTGACGTGGTTCAGGAGGTAGACGTAGGCGCTGAACGCGACGATCGACCCAAATCCCACCAGGTAGAGCAGGGCCAGGATCGAGGCCAGCGAGAAGCGCTCGGGGTGGACCCGTCCCAACTCGCCGTTCAGGGTGGCCGCGACGAGCAGGACGGCGCCGCCGCAGAGCATCTCCATGCCCGTGACCAGGATCGCGCTCCTCGGCAGGCGGGCGCGCCGCGCGTAGAGCGAGCCTGAGGCCCAGGCAAAGGCCGCCAGGAGCACCACCACCAACCCCTTCGCTTCGCCGGCACCCCCCGACCAGGGGTGAGCAACGAGGACCACCCCGCCGATGCCCAGGACGAGCCCGGCGCCGACGAGCACACTGAGCCGCTCCTGGCCGGTCACGTGCGCGAGCAGGGCCATCCAGACGGGCACGGTGGCCACGAGCAGGGCCGCGACGCCCGAGTTGACGAACTGCTCACCCCACGTGACGCCGCCATTGCCGCCGGCCAGCAGGAGCCCACCGATCACCAGGGTTGCGAGCCAGTGGCGCGCGGTGGGTCGTCCGCCGCGCAGGTCGCCGCGGAGCGCCGCCGAACCGATCATCAGGAGGCCCGCGATGATGAAGCGGGTCGAGGCCATCAGCAGCGGGGGCAGGGTCTCGATGCCGATCCGGATGGCCAGGTACGTCGACCCCCACAGGATGTAGAGCGTGCCCAGCGCCAGGATCACCATGGCCCTCGGCGAGGGGTGTCGTGCCGTGTTCGCGCTCAGGTCGATGCCCTCCTGTGGCTCCCCATTCCTCCTCTCTTCAACCAGCGGGGACCTCCGGCGATTCCAGTGACAACAACGGCCGGGAGCTCCCGAATGTGAGGGCGCGCCTCAGGGAACGAGCTGGGCGGTGACGTACATCGGCTGGACATTGCCGGGGGTGGGGGCGTAGTCCTGGCCGTCCGGACCGCCATGCCGGGTCTTGATCCGGAAGCCCTGGCGTTCCAGGAGCAGCTCCAGCTCACGCGGGTAGACCAGGGCCAGGTCGAGGTCGTCGTCCCACTCGGTGATGACGTCGGTCCCCGAGAGGATGCGGTTGCGGAACCAGATGTGCCTCACCTGGCGGCCGAGGTCGATGGCGCTGCGGTGCTCGCGCTGGACGCGGACCCGACCCACCTCGGGGTCATCTGTCTCGAAGTCCAGCTGCATGGTCCACTCGCCGACGTCGGCGAGCATCGCGGGGTCCGGGGTGAAGATGTCGAACGCGAAGGCGCCGCTCGGCGCGAGGTGCTCCCGCACCCGCTCCAGCATCTGCTGCCGCTCGTGCGGTTGCGCCAGCATCAGCAGGGTGTTGAAGGGCAGGCAGATGAAGCGGTAGAGGCGGTCGAGGTCGAACCGCCGCATGTCCCCATCCGCCACCTCGATCCGACCGCGCACAGCGGCCTCCTCGGCCGCAACGCGCTCGCGCAGGAGCCCGGCCATGGACGGCGCGCTCTCCAGGGCGGTTACCCGAAACCCGGCCCGGGCCAGCGGCCTGGTGACCCTCCCCTGCCCCGCGGCGAGCTCCAGCACCGCGCCGCCCGAGCCGGCCCAACGCTCAGCCTCGCGGATGTAGAACGGGATGTCCTCGACGCGCCAGGAGTTGACCGCGTCGTACCAGCGCGCCGCCTCGAGACCGTAATGGAGGGCGTTGTCCCGGGGGACGGGGTCGGCCGTCAGGCTACCGAGAAGAGGCGGGTCACCCGGTTGAGGGTGTCGATCCGCCACATGCCACCAATCTTCAGCTTGCGGTTGAGAAGGGCCCTGACCACGTCCCGGCCCGCGGCGTCGAAGTAGTTGGGCAGGCCCATGGGGCCGGTCTTCACCAGGTTGAGTGCCATGACCACGTCCGAGTCCGCCGTGATGCTCACCGCGGGGCGGCCCTGGCGGCCGTTGCGAACGACCAGGTCGTCCCCGGCGAACGTCAGGGTCAGGGCCTCTTCGATGTCGGGCACCTCGATCGAAACGCTGGTCCCACTGAGCGCGTGGAAGTCCTTCCAGCGCTCGGGGTGCTGCTCGACGTTGGCGGTGATCAGCCCCGCGAGCATGGCGGCCATCGCGCTGGCCTCCTCCTCGCCGTCGGGGTAGACCACCGCGGGCGCGGTGGCGGCGGTCATCTCAGCCTGCGGCGACCTCGTCCGGGTACTCCACCTCGATGCGCGTGGTGCACTCGGTCATCTCCTGGCTGGCCTTGGTGTACCGCACGATCGTGGGCAGGTCGCCCTTGAGCTTGAGCTTGCCCTGCATCATGGCCTTGGTCGAATCGAGCTCCTTCTGGGCCACCTGCTTCCAGCGGGAGTAGGGGCCCGTGATCACGAAATCGGCCGCCTCGGCGTCGGCGCGGCTGCCCACCCGGATGTCGCGGGCCTCGCCGTGCCAGAGGTCCATGAAGACACCCTTGTCCTCGGGGAAGTTCTTCTCGGGCTCGGCCTCGACCACCAGGCCGACGCTACCCTCCCATCCCGCGCCGGCCTGCTTGTAGACCGCGCTCTTGTTGATCTCGTCCTTGTAGGCCTTGGCCCACTCGTCGCTGAAAGCCTTGATCGCCATGTCAGGTCCTCCTCTGGCCCCGGTCCTGTCCACCGGCCGGGGAGGTGAGTTTAGCCGGGAGTGGCCGCAACTCGAGGACCCTGACCTTGCCGTCGATCCCCTTCAACCCCTTCTCCCCGCCGTCCTTGACCGCGAGCTTGTGGGACTTCCAGGTCGCCTGGGTCACAGCCTTCTGGGGCTTGAGGACAAAGATCGTGCCGCCGGGCGCGAGGTCGCTGAGCCGGGAGGCGATGTTGACGGTTCGCCCGAAGTAGTCGGCGTATGCGCGCAGCATCGGCCCCTGCGCGATGCCCACGCGCAGCGACGGCGCCTTGTCCTCGTTCCAGGCGCGGAGCAGGTCGGCCGCGGCGGTCGACGCGCAGACGGCGTCAGGGGCGGTGAACATGACCGCGTCGCCGATGGTCTTGACCACCCTGGCGCCGTGCTTGGGGAAGACCTGCTCGGCGCAGCGCAGCAGGCGCGCTGCGAGCTGCGACACCTCCAGCGCGTTGAGCTTCGCCGATGCTGCGGTGAAGCCGACGATGTCGGCAAAGCCCACCGCCAGCTCGACCTGGCCGTTCAGCGCGCTGCCGCTGCTCTCCAGGTGAAGTACCGCCTCGGAGCGGCTGGTCACCTCGAGTTGCCGGCGCAGCACCAGCTCCAACATCGGCCCGGTGGTCGGCACGGTCAGGTCGATGACGGTGGCGAGGCGGAGCATCATCTCGAGCTCCGACGCCCCCGCCTCCAGGAAGGGCACGGCGAAACGGCGCCGGAAGAGCTCCAGGGTGGCTTCGGCGACCTCGTGGATCGCGCGCCCGACCACCGATGCGACCTCGACCAGGTCGTCGTCGCTGTAAACCGACCGCAGCGCCCCGATCAACCGGATCGCCTGCACCTCGCGGGCACTGTAGAGCGGCTCGTCGTCGTCGCCGCCGCTGGCGACACCGAGGGCACGCGTGATCTGGTCGACGAGCTCCGCGGGCACCCCGGATTGCCGTGCCATCTGGGCCCGGGTCAGCGTGGTCCGCCCCGCCAGCGTCCGGCTCAGTACGAGCAGGGGCAGCTGGTCGGCGCGCGCGGCCTCCGTCACCTCGTCGCGGTTCAGACCGTGGCGCAGCAGGTAGTCCACGAGGCGGGCGCGCTCCAGCCCGTCACGCCCCCACCTGCGGCCGCGCCGGGAGCTGACAGGCTCACCAAGCAGCCCGTCCGTGGCCCATGACGCGACGACCGAACGCGAGCGGTCGATCCGCCCACCGATCTCCTCGAGCGTCAGCTCATCCTTGTCGGCGGCCCGGCCGGCCGGGGGCTGGGCCAGCATCTTGAGCGCCCGGGACAGCGCCGCCGCCCCGGCCTGTGACCGTCCACCCAGCCGGGCCATGGGCGCGCTGTGGGTGACAACCTCGCGGACCAGCTCGTCGGGGATCGCCCGGCCCAGCAGCTCGAGCGCGGCCCGTGACAGCGAGGCACCGGCTTCGGAGGCCGTGGGCAGGTGCTTGCCCGTCAGGCTGAGGAGGTCGAAGTCCTCGTCGGTCTCTGCGCGCTTACGACGGGTGGGCACTAGCGCAGCGCCGCGACCGCCTCGACGGCAGCCGGGTTCTCCAGGGAGGTCAGGTCACCCGGGTTGTCGCCCAGGTAGGTGGCGCGGATGACCCGCCGCATGATCTTGGCGTTGCGGGTACGGGGCAGGTCGGGCACGATGTGCACCGCCTTGGGCTTGAGCGCCTTGCCCAGCGACGTCGCGACCAGCGTCCGAAGCTCCTCCTCGAGCTCGGGGCCGGCCGCGGCCCCGGGACCCAGGATCACAAATGCCACCAGGGCCTCACCCTTGAGGTCGTCGGGCACCCCGACCGCCGCCGCCTCCTGGACGGCGGGGTGCGCCACCAGCGCGGATTCCACCTCGGCCGGGCCGACGCGCTTGCCGGCCACCTTGATCGTGTCATCGGAGCGGCCCAGGATGTACCAGAGGCCGTCGGTCTCGTCCACCATCGCCCAGTCGCCGTGGTACCAGGTGCCGGGCCAGCGTGACCAGTAGGTGGCGAGGTAGCGCTCCGGGTCCTTCCAGAACCCCCGGGTCATGCCCGGCCAGGGCTGGGTCAGGATCAGCTCGCCCACCTCGCCCCGCACGGGGTTGCGCTCCGCGTCGACCACGTCCACCGCCATGCCCGGGACCGGGCCGCTGAAGGCGCATGGCTTGCACTCAGTGTGGAAGTTGCCACCGACGATCCCCCCGGATATCTCGGTTCCACCGGAGTAGTTCAGGAGGGGAATACGGCCGCCGCCAACGTTCTCGAAACACCACCGCCAGGGGTCCGGGTTCCAGGGCTCGCCGGTGGACCCGATCATCCTCAGGCTGGACAGGTCGTGGGCCCTGACGGGCTCCGGGCCAAAGCGCATGAGCGAGCGCACCAGTGTCGGCGAGATGCCGAGGTGGGTGACGCCGTGCTTCTCGACCAGCGACCACACGCGGTCCGGTCCCGGGTGGTCAGGCGAGCCCTCGTAGGTCACCAGGCTGCCGCCCAGTGCCAGGCAGCCCATGATCTCCCAGGGCCCCATCATCCAGCCTATGTCGGTGACCCAGAACATCCGGTCCGCGCTGCCGAAGTCCATGGCGTGCGCCATGTCCTGGGCGCCCTTCACGGGGAACCCGCAGTGGACATGGACGCAGCCCTTCGGCTTGCCGGTCGTCCCCGAGGTGTAGATCAGCATCACGGGGTCCTCGGCGTCCATGACCTCGGTCGCCAGGGTGTCCGCCTGGCGACCGACGACCTCGTCGTACCAGTGGTCGCGCCCGTCCACCCACGGCACATCGCGCCCGGCCCGCCGCACCACCAGCATGTCGGTGACCGTGGAGGCCAGGCCGGCCGCCGCGTCGGCGGTCTCCTTCATCGCCACTGTCCCGCCGCGGCGCAGGAAGCCGTCGGCGGTGATGAGCAGCCGCGCGTCGGCGTCGTTCAGCCGCACCGCGATGGCCTCGGCGCCGTAACCCGAGAACAGGGGGATGAAGATGGCGCCCAGCTTCGCCACGGCGAGCAGGCTGATCACCACCTCGGGGATCATGGGCAGGAAGAGCCCGACGGCATCACCTCGGCCGATCCCCATCTCGCGCATCGCCCCGGCCAGACGGCACACCTCGCGGTCGAGCTCGGTGTAGGTGAACTGGCGCAGCCCACCATCCTCGTACTCGCTGATCAGCGCCACCTGGTCGGGACGATCCCGGACGTGCTTGTCGAGACAGTTGTGGACCAGGTTGATCTTGCCCCCGGTGAACCAGGTGGTCCACTCGATGCCCTTCGAGCTGTCGCGGACCGCGGTGTAGGGCTCGTACCACTCGATCCCGATGTCCTCGACCGCGGCCTTCCAGAAGCCGTCCACGTCCTGGGCGCCGATGCGCACCAGGTCGAGGTAGTCGGTGGCCCCGAGGCGGCGCATGAGCGACGACATCCGGGTGTGCGCCAGCTGGTGGGGGTCAGGCCGCCAGGACGCCTCCTCCGTCATCCGGCAATCTTCGCTGATGACGGCCGGCGCGCGTGGGCCGACCGGGACCTCCCCGTATACTCGCGCCAGTACCTTTCCAACTCCATAGTCACGCCTGCCTCCACCACGCGACCGAGCACGCGCTCGCGATCGCACGAACAGGAGGCACAACAAACTTTTTGCCAGACACAGAAAAAGTCGCTCTTTTCATCGACTTTGACAACATCCGCATAGGCATCCGCCAGCACTTCAGCAGCCCCCAACGCAACGCAGAGATCCACCCGGGGAAGCTGATGACCAAGGCCAGCAAGTACGGCCGGGTCGTTTCGGCCAAGGCCTACGCGGACTTCACAGGGCACCCCAAGGAATTCCAGGACAAGCTGCTGTTCGCAGCGGGCATAGAGCCAATCCATGCCCCCAGCAAGATCAGCGGCGGTCGCCGGCAGAGCTCTGCCGACATGCACATGGTGATCGACATGTTCCTCGAGGCCATCGACCACGAGGACATCGGCACTTTCGTCCTGATGACCGGGGATGCCGATTTCGTACGCATGGTCGCAACCCTGCGCCGCCGCTTCGGGCGGAAGGTCATCATCAGCGGCGTTCAGTCAACCAGCACATCGCTGGACCTGATGAACGCGGCCGACGGGCGGGACCCGATAACCCGCCAGGACTGCGACCTCACCGGCGAGCTCGGGCCAATGACCCGGCCACTGGTGACCCGCGCCGACCTCGAAGCCCAGGCTGGCGCCGCCCTTGAGGCGGCCCCGCAGAAGGCACGAGGTGGCCTCTTCGGTGGGCTTTTCCGCCGCAAGGCGCCACAGGGCGCACCCCCCCCGGCGGGACGGACAGCCGCGACCCCGGTCGCGCCGGCTCCGCCCCCCACCCCCCTGGCTCCGCGGCGCATGCGCGCTAGCGAACTGAGAACCGGCACGGGAACCTCCCGCGGTGGCTCTGGTTCACGCACGCAGGGCGCCGGATCGGCAAGGACAGAGCCCGCACCATCGCGTGCCGGAGCAACCGCTCCACGCGCGAGCGGGCGCCCACCACGCGGCCGCACGGCCGCGGCGGAGGAGCTGCCCCCGGTCGGTCCCGGCACGGAGCCTGACGAGGTCGAGCAGAAGATCGTCCTCGAAATCCATCTCATGCCCCCGGGTCGGATGGGTTACACCACGATCAAGACGATCGAGGAGACCCTCCGCTCGAAGGCCGGCCAGATGGGTGCCACCCGCAAGGAGATCCCCACCCGCCTGCAGAGGCTGGGTGAGATGGGCATCTTCAAGCGTGAGACGCGTCCCCGCGGCACAGGGGAGGTCGAGACCGGGGAACTGGTCGCCGATCACCCCGTCGTCGTGGCCCTGACCAGGGACGTGGAGAAACCCGC
Organism: Chloroflexota bacterium; assembly: GCA_034666405.1. GTDB lineage: Bacteria > Chloroflexota > Dormibacteria > DASZGP01 > DASZGP01 > JAXDLW01. The sequence goes on from JAXDLW010000042.1 coordinate 101,816, forward strand.
AGCGAAGGAGCCCCGCGCGCCCCGCCCAGCCAGGCGGGAGCGAGGCACCCGGCTGGTATCGACGGCACCCGATGAGGGTGCGGACGAGCAGGCCACCGGGAACCAGGAGGCTCTGGCGCAGGACGTCGAGGCGGAGGCACCGCCGGCCGAACATACGGAGGAGCAATTCGCTCCCGCCGCCGAGGAGGCCGCCACGGAGCCGGACGCCGCGACCGAGGGTGAACCGGCAGAGCCGTTCCGCTGGGTGAGTGGGGGTGCGGCAGCCGCCGCGGCCACTCCGAACGGCGAGAGCGCCGAGGCCGACGCCGGGAAACCGGCTCCCCGGGCCAGGGCAACCAGGGCCAAGACCACCGCTCGCAAGCCGGCCACCACCCGGAAGCCGAGCACGGCGCGGACCTCGCGCAAGAAAGAGGCCGAGCCGGAGGTCGAACAGGCCCCACAGGAAGAACCGACGCCCGGCTGAGCCGGGCACGGGGGCAGGCGTGGCTGCGGAGTACCCCGGACTGGGCACCGCCAAGTATCCTGACCTGCGATGGCCGGCGGGGTGACGGGCGATGCGCTTGACCGTGAGATCGCCTACGCCACCATGAGCCGCCGCCTCGTCGCGGCGATGCTGGAGGACGCCGAGACCACCACCAGCCTGGAGGTGCTCGCGGGCCTCCTCGTGGACGTTGGTCGGGGGCTGGTGCCCACCGCCGAGTGCGTCATCACCGTCGTGCCACCGGAGCACCGGGAGGTCTTCCGGGTGATCGGCGGCGCCGGCGACCTCGCACGGACGCTGGTCGGCTCGGAATGGCCCATCGCCGGGACATTGAACTGGCAGGCCATGGCCGGCGGGCAGGTGGTCGAGACGACCGACGCCCAGCAGAACAGTTCCGGGCTCCCTCCCGTCTTCGCCAGGGCGGGCATCAACTGCGCCCGCCTGGTCCCGCTGCGCACGGGCAAGCCGCTGGTCGACGGCCGCGTGGGGATGGGGGTGATCAGCTTCTGGCGCCCAGGTAGCGCGAGATTCAGCGACGTCGAGCGAGCCAGGATGGACGACCTGGCGGACATGGCCAGTCTGTTCATTCGCCGCGTGGAGCTGGGCCGGGCCGCCCGCCGCAACGCCGAGGACCAGGCGGCCCAGTTGCGCCAGCACGCCGACCGCATGGCCGGGCTCGAGGAGGTGAAGACCCAGTTCCTCAACCTCGCCTCGCACGAGCTCCGCGGACCACTGGCCGTGGTCCAGGGCTACCTGTCGATGATGGAGGAGGGCTCGTTGAAGGGCGCCCAACTCAAGGCCGTGCTACCCACCATGAGCAGCAAGCTGCGGCAGATGAACATGCTGGTGAACGAGATGCTGGAGACCGCCCGCCTGGAGGACGACCGCCTCCAGCTGACCCTCATGGAGGTGGACCTCGTTGCTGCCAGCGACAGGGCGGTCGAGAACGCGATACCGATGCTGAGCGCGGCGCACCGGCTCGAGGTGGAGCGCCCCGGCGCCGAGATCCTGGTGCGCGCCGACCCGACCAGGCTGGACACCATCATCTCCAACCTGTTGCTCAACGCGATCAAGTACTCGCCGGAGGGTGGCAGGCTGACGGTCTCGGTCAGTTCGGACGGCTCCCTGGGCAGGGTGACGGTGACGGACGAAGGGTTGGGCATCGCGGACACCGACATGGCCCGCCTGTTCACACGATTCGGCCGGCTCGTCACGCCGGAGAACAGCCATATCCCGGGCACCGGCCTGGGCCTCTACCTCTCGCGCCAGCTGGCCCGCATGCACGGCGGCGACATCGCAGTCGCCTCGCAACCCGGGAAGGGCTCTGCGTTCACCGTCTCGCTGCCTGTCGCCTAGGCCGGGCGCCCTACCGCGTTCAGGCCGTGCGCAAGGCCAGGGCGGGCTTGCGGGCGCCTCGCCTCGCCGGGAGTGAAAGGGACGGCGCCGCCGGCCGACGGGCGCGCCGCCCCGACCGCGACCGGAGGGCCAGCATGAACTCCTGCGCGCGGGCCGTTTGGAGCTGGGCGCGGACGCTGCGCCTGGCCAGCTCCGACACCGCCTCGAGGTTGCCGGAGGCCATCAGGTTCGTGCCCATGACCGCCAGGTCCTCAAGGGTTGGTTCGACGGTGAGGACCTGGGTCCCCGCGGCCCGCAGCTTGGCCACCTCGCGGTTCAGCTGGCTGCGCGACGCCGCCCGGTAGGCATCGCCGAGCCGCCCGCCGAGGCTCCAACCCTGGCTCTGGTGCAGCGACGAGGTCGGGTTGAAGCAGATCGCCAGGTCGAGCCCCTGGTTGCGCAGCACGCACAGGTTGGACGGCGAACAGACCCCGCCGTCAACGTAGCGCCGTCCGTCAATGGCGACCGGGCAGTAGAACGCCGGTATCGCGCAGGAAGCCGCAACGGCGTCGGCCAGGTCCGCGGGGGGCGCGTCCTCGCGGCCGAAGGCAACGCGGCGGCCGCTGTCAAGGTCGCACGCCATCAGCCACAGCCCCGGGTGCGACGACCAACCCTCGGGCACGACCTGGCGCACGATCTCCCGCAGGGGCTCGGTGGAGATGAAACCCCGGGGCATGAGGGCCGCGAGCGCCACGCCCACCGGGTGACGGCGGCGCAGCACCGCGTTGAGGGCGACCCGCACCGAACTGGGCAGCGGGCTCGGAACCCCGCGCTGGATGCGCAGCGCCGCGCCGGCCGGCTTGAGCACCACGTCGCTGCCGTCGCGCGGCGCGCGGCCGGCGAAGAGGTCGGGCACCGCGGAGGGATGTACGCCCGAAGTGGTCAGGGCCGCGATCATCGCCCCGGCGGATGTCCCGACGACCCTGTCGAAGCGGCCGGGGAGAGCCCCGGACTCGTCCTCCAGCGCCTCCAGCGCACCGGTCAACCAGGCGCCGCCCACGAACCCGCCTCCCCCGAGAACCAGTCCTGTTTGCACTTCCGACATCCTCCAGGGGCCTAAAGTGATAGTCACTCTATCACAATAGACGAGCACCGTCATCCGGTTACCAGGTACAGACCGGGGAATCGCCGGGGCGAGAACGGCGCTTGCGGTAAGTCTGCAGCCCCCCGGGGGCCGGGGTCAGGCCCCCGTGTTCGCCGTCGCGGTCGCGCTGTACTCCTCGTGCGGCATGGGGATCGGGGCGATGTTCTCCGGGCCCACCTTGAGCTCATGCTCGAGCGCATCCGGCTCGACCGGGTCGTCGGGGTGCACGGCATTCGCGTTGGGCTCGGTGCGCGGCGCCGGCCAGCCCTCGAGCCGGGGCTCACCGGGCTCGTGTTTGGGGAACTGCAGGGGCGTCTTGTGGTCCTCGCTGGCGAGGTTGGAGGCGACCACCTGGGCGATGTCGGCCACGTCGATGGCCAGGTTCTGGCTAGAGGCGCCCTCCAACATCATGGTCAAACAGAAGGGGCACGCGGTGGCGACAACGTCGGCCTCGACCTCGTGCGCGTGCTGGATGCGCTCGCGGTTGATCCGCTTGCCCAGCGTCTCCTCCATCCACATCCGGCCGCCACCGGCGCCGCAGCAGAACGCCTGCCGACCGTGGCGGTGCATCTCGATCTGCTCCAGCCCACCGATCTTGTCCAGGATGTGCCGCGCCGGGTCGTACACCCCGTTCCACCGCCCCAGGTAGCAGGGGTCGTGGTAGGTGACGGTCTTACCCTCCAGCGCGGGGTCGGTCTGGGGCCACATCTGCAGCCGGCCGTCCGCGATCAGCTGGTTGATGAACTCCGTGTGGTGGATGACCTCGGCGTCGAAGCCCAGTTGGGGGTACTCGTTCTTGATCGTGTTGAAGCAGTGGGGACAGCCGGTCAGGACCTTCTTGACCTCGTACTTCTGAAAGGTCTTGATGTTGGCCTCGGCCTGCATCTGGAACAGGTACTCGTTGCCGATGCGGCGGGCCGGGTCGCCGTTGCAGGTCTCCTCCTTGCCGAGGATCGCGAAGTCGATCTTGGCGGCCTGCAGGATCTTGACGATGGAGGCGGCGACCTTCTGGTTGGCCTCGTCGAAACTGGCGGCGCAGCCCACGAAGTAGAGGTACTCCGCATCCGGGTGCTCGGAGTAGGTCTTGACCCCCAGGTCCTTCGCCCAGTCGCCGCGGGCCTGGTTGCCGATGGCGTACGGGTTGCCCGAGTTCTCGATGCTGCGCAGCGCGGTCTCCGCCTGCTTGGGCATCTTCGACTCCTCGAGGACCAGCGAGCGGCGCATCTCGGCGATCTTGGGCACGTGCTCGATGAGCACCGGGCACTCGTTCATGCACGCGCCGCACATGGTGCAGGACCAGAGGGTCTCCTCCAGGATGGTGCCGCCGATCAGCGGCTTGTGCTCGATCCCCGACTCGGCGTCGATCCTGGCGCTGGCCTCCTCGCGCTGGTCCGCCGGTACGCCGGCGAGCTGGATCAGCTGGGGGGTGCGCTCGTGCAGGTGGTCGCGCATGTCCATGATCAGCATCTTTGGACTCAGCGGCTTGTCGGTGAGGTAGGCCGGGCACTGGTCCTGACAGCGACCGCATTCGGTGCACGTGTAGAGGTCCAGGAGGTTCTTCCAACTGAACTGCTCGATCTTGCTGTTGCCGTAGTGGGTGGTGTTCTCGATGTCCAGCATCGGCAGCGCGCCGATCGGCTTCAGGTTGCGGAAGAAGATGTTCTCGATCGAGAGGTAGATGTGCTGGTGCTTGCTGATCGGCAGGTAGGCCAGGAAGGCCAGCACGACCACGACGTTCGAGAAGACGAACAGGTGGTGGACCAGGTCGGCGTTGCCGGCATTGACCCCCACGCCCGCGAGCAGCGACGAAACGAACTGGGAGACCGGCCGCCAGCTGGTGGACGGGTCGAACCCGTAGGCCCGGTTGTCGTTGAGGTTGAGCCTGCTGCCGGTCGCCCCAAGCTGGGTGAGCATCACCAGGGCGATGCCGACAAGGATGCGGATCCCGTCGTCCTCGTGGCTGCCCTTGTAGCGCAGTGGGTGAATGAAGAACCGGTTGTACAGGGCCATCGCGACCCCCAGGAGGACCAAGACGGCAAAGATCTCCTGGACGATCGCGATGAGGCTGTTGACCAGGGGCGGGTTGGGCTTGAAGCCCGGGAGGGCGGCCTCGCCGAAGACCTGGATGATGGAGGTGCCGAGCAGCACGAAGCCGTAGAAGATCATCAGGTGGAGCACGCCCGAGTACTTCCGGCGCACCATCCGGTCGTGGCCCATGACGCCGCGGACCACGGCCATAACGCGCTCCGGGATGTTGTCGAACCGGTTGTCCGGGCCGCCGATCTGCAGCACCGTGACAAACCGCAGGATACGGAACACGAAGAACCCGATGACGGCCAGCATCAGCATGGCCGACACGCTGCTGAAGAGGAACTGGAGCGGCTCGGCGCGAGCCACGGCGGCGGCGAGCATCAGGCTCCCGCCTTCCCCGGCGCGCCCGCCCCGGTGAAGTTGGCCTGGCGCTTCTCGATGAAGGCCGTGATGCCCTCGCGGGCGTCGTCGGTCAGGCGAACGTCCACGAACTCGCGACCCTCAACCTCGAGCGCCTCCTCGAGCGGCCGGTCCATGCCACCGGCCACCGCGCGCTTGATCGCCGCCACCGCGAGCGGGGCGGATGCGCTCAGCTTGGTCGCGGTCCGCTGGGCCTCGGCCATGAGCTCGCCGGCCGGGACGACCCGCGAGACCAGGCCCATCTCCAGGGCGCTCGCCGCATCGATGTTGTCGCCGCTGAAGAGCAGCTCCATGGCGCGGCTCTTGCCGATCAGCCGGGGGAACCGCTGGGTGCCCCCGAACCCCGGGATGATGCCGAGCTTGATCTCCGGCTGGCCGAACACCGCGTTGTCCGCGGCAATCCGGATGTCTCCGGCCATCGCCAGCTCGCACCCGCCACCGAGGCAGAAACCGTTGATCGCCATGATCACGACCATGGGGAGGCGCTCCAGCCGCAGGGTGACCGCCTGGCCGCGCGCGGTCCGATCGCCCACCTTGTCGTCCGGGGTCTGGAGGAATTCCTTGATATCCGCCCCGGCGATGAAGAAACGCCCACCGGCGCCGGTGAAGATGAGGCACCTCACCTGCTGGTCGGCTTCCGCCATGCCGAGGGCCTCGTCGATCTCCTGCAGCACCTGGTTCGACAGGGCGTTGGCGGGCGGGTGATCCACGGTCAATGTCGCGATCGCGCCCTGTGCCTCGTACCGCACGAATTCCAAAGCGTGGCAATTGTAGTGGCACAAGAAACGGTGCTTGCACGGCGGCGGACGCTCGGCTAGGCTCGGCGCAGACGTGGAAGGGATTAGGGCCCGCCTCGGAACGGCGGCGTTCGGCATCGTGCTGTGCGCCGCGCTTGCCGCCTGCGGTGAGTCCGCCGCGCCGACACCGGTCCCGTCCGATATCAAGCCGGCCGACGCGATGAAGGTGGTCTCCGATTTCTGGAAGGCCCGCGAGGACGCCTACGTGGGGCTTGACTCCTCCAAGCTGGACGCGGTGGAGGCCGGCGACCTGGCGAAAATCGACGCGACCAGCATCGCGGGCCAGAAGAAGCGGGGCCTGCCGGGTCAGAAGGCGCCCCGAGCGCTCGGCGACGTGAAGGTCTACGCACCGCACCAGAAGGACTACCCCGCCCAGTTCCTGGCGGTGTCGACCGCACCGGACCAGCAGGCAGACCTGAGCCTCACCGCCAAGACCTACACCCAGGCCGTGGTCTTCATCAAGCCCGACCCTGACACTCCCTACCAGGCGGTGATGCTGACGGTGGTCGACCCCGGCCAGTCGCTGCCCGAGCTCAAGGTCGGCAAGGACGGCTTCGCCCTGCTGGTGGCCGGGGAGGGCCAGGCCGCGACATACAAAGCGGCGGCCAGCCAGATGGGGCAGAAGCTGGCCGACGAGCTCAACAACCTGACCACGGGGGCGAAGGGCCAGGCGGACCTCGCGGCAGGGCTGTTCACGACCCAGGAGGCTGACCTCGAGAAGGAGCTCGTGTCCGGCCTCGCGAGTCGGGGCGTCGACCTCAAGATCAGCCGCGCCGGCAAGGACAACGCGGGCAACTTCGCCTACCAGACCGTCGACGGGTCGGCGCTGGACTTCTTTGCCACCAACTCCAGCATCCTGTTCGTGGCCAAGGCCGGCAACGGCGGCGGCGGGTGCATCATCCTGCCGCCTTCGTCATCAGACGTTCTCAAGAAGCAGCCCCCCGGGATCTACCGGGCCCTGAACCTCGAGGAGGTCACGATGATGGCGGCAGTCGTGCCGCCGGCGACGGACAAGACCCGCCTGATCACGGTCGCCGCGGCGGCCAGCGGCTCGGCGACCGTCGAAGACCCGCCCTGCTCCTGACCGGCGCCCTGGTCAGCTGAGCCCGACGGGCTCCGGGACGGCGTCCCCCGCAAACTGCTCGAGGTAGAGCTGGCTGTAAAGCCCGCCGCGGTTGACCAGCTCGGTGTGCGTGCCTCGCTCCACCACCTGGCCGTGGTCCATGACCAGGATCTGGTCGGCGCGCAGGATGGTCGACAGGCGGTGGGCGATGGCCACGGTCGTGCGGCCCTGCATGAGCTTGGCGAAGGCCGTTTGGATCAGGCGCTCGGAATGGGTGTCGAGCGCGGACGTCGCCTCGTCGAGGATGAGGATCCGGGGGTCCTTGAGGAAGACGCGCGCGATCGCGATGCGCTGTTTCTCTCCGCCCGACAGGCGGTAGCCACGTTCGCCCACCACCGTGTCCAGGCCCTTCTCGAGCTCGCGCACCCGGTCGGCTATGGCCGCGGCCTCCAGCGCCGCCCATAGCTCCGCGTCGGTGGCCTCGGGTCGGGCGAAGAGGAGGTTCTCGCGCACCGAGGCGTGGAACAGGTAGGTCTCCTGGGTGACCACGCCGATCAGTTCGCCCAGCGCCTCGAGCTTGAAGTCGCGGACGTCGATGCCGTCGATCTTGACCGCACCGCTGTCGACGTCGTACAGCCGTGGGATCAGGTACGTGGTCGTGGTCTTGCCGGCGCCACTGGGCCCGACCAGGGCGATCAGCCGCCCGGAGCGGGCCTCGAAGCTGACGTCGCGGAGGGCCGCCTGGGCGTCCTTGCCGATGTAGCTGAAGGTGACCGCCTCGAACCTGATGTCGCCGACCACCTCCTGCGGGGGGATGGAAATGGCGTCGGGCTTCTCGACGATGTCATGGGGCATGTCCATGTACTCGAAGACCCGGTCGAACAGGGCGAAGGCGCCGGTCACCTCGATCTGGACCTGCAGCATCTGGCCGATGGGGAAGAACAGCCGGCTCTGCAGCGTGGTGAAGGCGACGAGGGTACCCAGGCTGAGGCTTCCGATGAGGGGGAAGTCCACCGGCTTGCCGTGGTTCCCGAAGGCCAGGTACCCGGCCAGCAGGTAGATCAGCGCTGGCGAGATCGAGAAGAAGGTCCCGATCAGGGCCATGAAGCTGCGCCCCACCATCTGCTGGCGGATGAAGAGCTTGGCGAGGCGCCCGTTCTCGCGCTCGAACCGGGCCTGCGACGCCTTCTGGCGGCCGAAGGTCTTCGTGAGCAGGACGCCACTGACGGACAGCGTCTCCTCCACGAGGGCCGAGAGGTCGGCGATGGTCTTCTGGGTCTGGCTGGAGATAGCCCGGCGCACACTGCCCACGCGGGTGGTGAGGAGGATGAACACCGGGATCAGGGCCAGCGACAGGATCGTCAATGCGGGCGAGAGCAGCCACATCGTGACCACCGTCGTCAGCAGGATGGCGACGTTGCTGACGATGCTCGTGAAGGTGTCGGTGACGACCGTCTGGACCCCCGCGACGTCCGAGGACAGGCGGGACTGGATCTCGCCGGTGCGGGTGTCGGTGAAGAACTTCAGCGGCATCGCCTGCAGGTGAGCGTAGAGGCGGTTCCGCAGCTCCTGGATCACCTCCTGTCCGATGACCGTCGTCACGTACGTCTGCACGATCCCGATCAGGCTGCTGGCAATCGGCGTGACGACCATGATCGCCACGTAAAAAGTGAGCAGGCCGAAGTCGCGCAGGTTGAAGGGCCCGACGACGTGGCGCCCGCTGAAGACGTCGTCGAAGATCACCTTCTGCATCAGCGGGTTGACCACCCCGAGCAGGGCGGTGATCAGCACCAGGAAGGTCGCGACCGCGACCTGGCCCTGGTGCGGCCGGAAGAGGCTCACGACGCGGCGGATGTTGGCGGCGCGCAGCGGCTCCTCGCCGGGCCGGAGCCGCACCTCCGGGCCGGACATCCCGTGCATCACCCTTCTAGCCACTCATCTCGATCGTTTCGCCGCGGTCATCGATTAACCCTAATGCCCCGGAGGGCACGAGGATTCCTGCCTTCACCGCAGCGTCAGCGGCTGCGCCAGGTAGCCCGACAGCGGTTGGTAGAGCCCTGAGACCAGCAGCAGGCCGAGGACGACCATGAGCCCGCCCGCGGCACGGTTGAGGACCACCGAGAAACGCGCCAGGGGCCGCACCATCCCCGGGAAACTGGCCAGCGCCACGCTGCAGAGCACGAACGGCAGCCCCAGGCCGAGGGTGTAGGCGGCGAGCAGGACGCCGCCCTGGAGCACCCCCTGGCGAGCCGCCGCCAGGGTCAGGATGCTCGCGAGGACTGGGCCGACGCACGGGGTCCATGCGGCGCCGAAGACCACCCCAAGCACCAGCGGTGAGGTGCCCCTGACGCCCTCGCGCCGCTGCAACGGTGAGAATCCACGCTCGCTCATCGCCGCGGGCAGCAGCCCGAGGAGGGAGAGACCCATGACGATCACCAGGACCCCGCCCACCCGCTGCAACCAGGTCTTGAGCATCAACGACTGCGCCGCGCCGCCGAGGAGCCCGGCGAGCACCCCCAGGGTCACGAACACGAGGCCGAACCCCACGACGTAGAGGAGCCCGCCCCGCAGCACCCGCGACTCAAAGGTGAGCGGGTCCGCCTGGCCCTCGACCACCGTCGTCCCGCCGAGGTAGGTCACATACGCGGGCAGCAGCGGCACCACGCACGGGGCGAAGAAGGAAACCGCGCCGGCCGAGAAGGCGACCAGCAGGTCGAGCCCCATCAGCTCCCGAAGGTGAAGGTGAAGAGGCGGAATCCGGGTGACACCGGGCTGACCTTCAGGACGTGGCGGCTGAAGTCGGCCCGCTTGACCACGGCGTAGAGGTCGGAGCGGTCGGCGTCGATGTAGGAGTGCCCGGAGCCGTCGAATTTCACGTCAGCACCGGCGTCGGCCGGGCGGAGGTCGGCGCCGTCCAGGGTGACGTAGGCGCGGCGCGTGCCCCCCGACCCCTGCGCCACCATGAAGACCTGGCGCGCCTGGTACTCGACCAGGAAGTAGTCCTGGCCGGCCGGGCTGTCACGCGGGTGTTCGGCGAACTCGTCCCCGATGTTCCAGCTGCCCTGCCAGTAGATCTTGTTGTCCTGGCGCCGCCCACCCGCGCCCGGCCCGGGGTCCTTGTAGGCGTTGACCCTGTTCGCCACCGCGTCCGGGATGTCATACCCGCGGGGTGCCGCGGCATAGAGCTCCTGGGTCTGGTTCTGCGAGTCGTTCGTCAGGCCCGGGTCGAGGCTGGCGGCGCCGGCGGCGGGCACCGCGTGACCGGCCTCCTTGAGCAGGTCGCGGATGTTCTGCTCGGTCTTGTCGTAATCGCCTTCGCCGAAATTGGTGTGGCGGATGACGCCGTTCTTGTCCAGCAGGTACTCGGCGGGCCAGTACTGGTTGCCGTAGGCGTTCCACGTGTCCATGTTGGAGTCGACCGCGACCGGCCACTGGACGTCGTACCGCTTGATCGCCTGGCGGATGTTGCCGACGTCCTTCTCGAACTCGAACTCCGGGCTGTGCACCCCGACGATCACCAGGCCCTGGTCCTTGTACGCCGTGTGCCACTTGAGCAGGAAGGGGAAGGTGCGCTGGCAGTTGATGCACGAGTAGGTCCAGAAGTCGACCAGCACCACCTTGCCCCGGAGCGCGGCCAGCGTCAGCGGCTTGCTGTTCTCCCAGTCACTGATGCCGACGAAATCCGGCGCCGCCCCGGCGCCCCCCGCGGCGCCCGGCGTCGTGGCGCTGATGGTGCCCTGGTGGGTCAGACCGAAGAACAAAGCCGCGACCAGCACCAGTGCCAGCCCCCCGGCCACGAATGGCAGCCACCGCGGGCGGGATGGCCCCCCGGTCACCTGTTCACCATGTCGAGCGGGCCCTCAGAGCGCGGACCGATAGACCTCGCGAAGAGCCTCCTCGTCGCCACGGCGCAGGTTGAAGTGGGCGCCGATATCGACCGCCGCGTCGCGGGCGAGGAGCTCCAGGCCGCTCTCCACCACCCCCAGCTCGGACAATTTGCGCGGCAGGCCGAGGTCGCTCATCAGCAGGTCGGTGGCGGCGATCAGCCGTGTCGCCGCCAGCCGCTCCGAGTCGGACTCCGATGCCAGTCCCGCCGCGCGCGCGGCCTCGGCATAGATCGGGGTACAGGTGTCGAGGTTCCATTCCATGGCCGGACAACTCAGCAGGGCCACGCAAATTCCGTGGTGCGTCCCATGGTGAGCGCCGAGCGGATGTCCGAGGGCATGGATCACACCGTACGGGGTGGTCGAAAGCGAGAAACCCATCGAACACGCCGCGGCCAGCATCTGCCCCCGGGCAACGATGTCGTCGGGGTGCTCGGTGGCCTGGCGCAGGTGGCGATGAACCGTGCGCAACACATGGTGGGCCAGGGCGTCATTGAAAGGTTGTCGCCGCATGGAATGAAGGACGTCGAGGGCGTGCGCGTGGGCATCCATCCCGGTCGCGGCGGTGAGCTTCGCCGGCAACCCGACGGTCAACTCCGGGTCGAGGATCGCGACCGCCGGCAGGAAGGCGTTCTCTGCCAGCGGCACCTTGCGGCTCCGGGCCTTGTCGGAGATCACCGCCGCGAAGCTGGTCTCGGCGCCTGTACCGGCCGTCGTCGGGATGGCGATCACCGGGTGAAGCTTCTGCTTGACGGTGTCGACACCCTCGTGGTCGAGGAGCTCGTCGCCGCAGACATAGAGCATGTCGATCGCCTTGGCCGCGTCCATCGAGCTGCCCCCGCCGAGGCCCACGAAGAGGTCGGGCTGGAAGGACTGAGCGACCTCGACGCCGCGGTTGATGTTCTCGACCGAGGGATCCGGTTCGACCTCGGCGAAGAGCTGCACCTCGATGCCCGCGGCGCGCAGGGAGTCGGCCGCCGCGCCGGCGATGTGCGCCTGCGTCCCGAGGAACGGGTCCGTCACCAAGAGCGCCCGGGTCGCGCCCAGCGCCCTGGCCTCCTTGCCCAGCCGGGTGACGTGTCCACGGCCGAACACCACACGCGTCGAGACGCGCCAGGCGAACTGGAGGTCGGCGTCGTAGGTTATGGCGTCAGCACCACCTTCATCGCCTCGCGGCTCCGGAACAGCTCGTAGCCCTGGATCGCGTCGTCCAGCTTCATGCGGTGGCTGATGATCGACTCGGGGTGCATGTCGCCGTTCTCGAGGAGCTCGAGAACCCGGTCCCAACGACCGGGGACGTTGGCGATGCCGCCAAACCGCACGTCGATGCCCTTGTTGAACATCAACTGCAGGGGGAGGCTGGCCTCCTGGTCCGAGTGGACGCCGATGACCGATACCGTCCCGCCCGGCCTGACCATGTCGAATGTGGGCACCAGCGCGGCGGTGGCCCCGACACACTCCAGGACCACGTCGACGCCGCGCCCCTCGGTGGCGTCCTGGCAGTAGACGACGGCATTGCGGTGGCGCATGTCCACCGGTTGGGCGCCAAAGCCCTGGGCCAGCTCGAGGCGCTGGTCGACCGTGTCGATGGCGAAGACCTGCGACGGCTTGAAGGTCATCGCCGCCTGGACGGCCATCAGCCCCACGGGGCCGCAACCCACGACCGCGACGGTGTCGCCCTCCTTGATGCCGGCGATGTCGGCGACGTGGAAGCCGGTGGTGAGGATGTCCCCGGCGAAGAGCGCCTGCTCATCGCTGAGCTTCTCGCTGACATGATGCAGGGCCATGTCGGCGCGGGGCACGCGGACGTACTCGGTCTGGCCGCCGTTGAGGTCGCCGACAAAGATCCCGTAGCCGAAGACCTGCGCCTCCTGGCACTGGCCGAAGAGGCGGCGGTCGCAGAACCAGCAGCTGCCACAGGGCACCAGGAAGCTCGCCAGGGCGCGGTCGCCGGGCTTGAAGTTGCGGACATCGGGCCCGGCCTCCTCGACGATGCCTATGAACTCGTGGCCGAGGATCCCGCCCTCCATCATCCCGGGGATGCGGCCCTCGAGGACGTGGAGATCGGAGCCGCAGATCGCCGTCGTGGTGATCTTGAGAAGTACGTCGGTCGGCTCCAGGATCGAGGGCCGGGGAGCCTCCCGCATCTCGAGCTTGCCAACCTCGACGAAAGAAACCGCCTTCACGCCCACATGCTCCTTCACTTGGCCGATCCACTGCTTCGGCGCTCGAAACCCTACTATCCGCAGGGGTGCGAATCATAGGTCTAACGGGCGGCATCGGAAGCGGCAAGAGCACGGTCAGCGCGATCCTGCGGGAGCTCGGGGCGGCGGTGGTCGACGCCGACGAGGCGGCGCGCGCCGTGGTCGAACCGGGTCAACCGGCGCTCGAGGAGATCCGCCAGGAATTCGGCGAGGAAATGATTGGGCCGGGCGACCGGTTGGACCGCAGGGCGATGGCCCGGCGGGTCTTCGACGACGAGGGCGCGCGGCGGCGCCTCAACGCCATAACCCACCCCCGGGTCCGGGAATGGATGGCGGCGCGGATCCAGGAGGAGGTCGAGGCGGGGGCGGAGATCGTGGTGATGGACACCCCTCTCCTGTATGAGGCAGGGCTGGACGGGGGGACCGCCGAGACGGTCGTGGTGTGGGTGCCCGAGGAGGTCCAGGTGGAGCGCGCGGTAGGCCGCGGCATGGAGGAGGCAGACGTGCGAGCGCGCATCCGGGCACAGATGTCGCTGGACGACAAGCGGGGTCGGGCGACCCATGTGATCGACAACTCGGGCAGCCGGGACTCGACCCGGGAGCAGACTGAGCGCCTTTGGCGGGAGCTCTCCGGGAAGAGCTAGCTGGGCTCAGCCTTGAACAGGCGGGTCGCCAGGAAGACCGTGATCGCCAACCATACCGTGATGCCGATGATCTCGGTCCGCACGTCCAGGAGGCTCTTGCCCTGCACGCTGATGCCGCGCAGGCTGTCGATCAGGTAGGTCAGCGGGAAGTAGCCCGAGACCGTCGCCAGCCAGCCCGGCAGGACGTCGCGGGAGAAGAAGACGCCGCTCGTGAACATCATCGGGATGGTCGCGATGTTGGCGATCGCTGGGACCGAGTCCTCGTTCTTGGAGGCGCCCGCGATGATGAAGCCCAGCGCGATGAAGATGGTCGAGCCGAACGTCGCCACGGCGACGAACTCGAAGATGTTGCCTCGCATCTGGAACTTGAACAGCAGGAAGCTGACGGCCAGCAGAAGGACGATCTGGAGCACCCCCATGATCAGCCGCGAGAGCACCTGGGCGGCCATGAAGTCGGTGATCCGCATCGGCGTCGCGAGCAGACGTCGCAGGATCCCGGCATCACGCAGCCGCACCAGAGCGAAGGCGAGGCTGAAGATGCCGGTCTGCATGATCGAGAAGCCGATGATCCCGGGGATCAGGGTGTCGATGTAGGTCAGGTTCCTGCCGGGCAGTTCCCTGGTCTGGATGACATAGGGCGGCTGCGCGCCAAGGCTGGCGAACGAGAACCCCGTGGCGACCTGGTCGACGATGATCCGGGCGGTCTGCGCGGCCCCGGGGTTGGTGGTGTTGAGGTAGGTGGTAATGGCAATCGGAGCCCGGGCGGGGGCCGCCGTCCCAAATTCAGGCGGCAGGACCGCGACGGCGTCCCTGTGGCCGAGCTGAAGCTGGGACTTCTCTGCACTCTCGCTGCCCCTGTGCACGGTGACGGACTTGATGTCGCCAATCGCCTTGATGAAGGCCTGGCTCTGGGCGTTGTTGGCCTGGTCGGCGATGCCGATGTCGAGCTTGCCCACGCCACCGAAGTTGAGCAGGCCAAAAATGCCCATGAAGACCAGGGGGAAGATGAAGCCGAAGAAGATCGCCTGGCGATTGCGGTAGTACGCCTTGAGGGACGTCGAAAGCAGGACCAGGAAGCCCTTCCCGAACACCGGTCAGTCCTCCCGCAGGTCGCGACCGGTCAGGTCGATGAACACGTCCTCGAGGTTGGCCGCGGCCTCGATGCGCTCCTTGTGGAAACCCTTCGCCAGCAACTGCTGGACGAGCTCCGCGGGCGTGCCCATGGAGACGATCTTGCCGGCGTCCATGATCGCCACGCGGTCGCAGAGGCGTTCGGCCTCCTCCATGTAATGGGTGGTCAGGACGATGCTCCGGCTGCCGTCGCGCAGGCTCTCGATGAGGTCCCAGAGGTTGCGGCGGGCCTGGGGGTCGAGCCCCGTCGACGGCTCGTCAAGAAACAGCACGCGGGGCTCGTTCACCAGGGCGGTGGCAATGGAGAAGCGCTGCTTCTGGCCGCCGGAGAGTTTCTTGACGTGGACCTTCGCCTTCTCCTTGAGGTCGACCTGGTCGAGCATGGCCATCGCGTCGACCTTGCGGCCGTAGAGCGCGGCGAACATGTCGATCAGCTCGAGCAGGTTGAGGTTGTCGATGAAGGCGGAGGCCTGCAGCTGGACCCCGATCAGCTCCTTGACCTGTTGCGGGTGGTGCCGGACATCGATGCCGGCCACCAGCACATCCCCATCGTCGGCGGCCCGCAGCCCCTCCAGGATCTCGACCGTCGTCGTCTTGCCCGCGCCGTTGGGACCGAGCAGGCCGAAGATCTCGTCCTGCCGGACCTCGAACTGGATCCCGTCGACCGCGACCAGGTCTCCATACCTCTTGGTCAGCGCTCGCACGCTGATCGCCGGGCCGCCCTCCGCGAGGGTTGGGACCGCCTGGACCACCGAGCTCTGGTTCACGGCCGAAGTATGACCGGGGCCCCCGAGCGGTCCCGGCGCATCAGTCCAGGTTCTGGACGGCGTCGTCGACGGTGACCTCGCCGCGCGCCACCTGCTGCAGCAGCTCGAGCCGCGAGGGCTGCGCCGGCGCGGCGTCGATCCGCAGGCGCTCGAGCACCCCGTCGAAGCGCGAGCGCGCCGTGGGATAGCTCACCTGGAGGTGACGCTCGAGCTCCTTCATGTTGCCGCGGGAGGCGAGGAACACCCTTAGGATGTCGCGGTCCTCGGCGGACAGCGCGCAGAAATCGCAGGCGGGGAAGGACCCGGAGAGTTCCGTGCCGCAGTCCTCGCAGCTGAGTCTCGTCAGTGAAAGCCCATGACCGCAGACGGGGCAATCGCGGGGGGCGGTGCGGGTCGTGCTCACGATGCTGTGAGCCGAACACCGCCGATCGTGACGTCGACGTCGAGGGTCCCGGCGCCAGAGCCGATCACCGCGGCTTCACCCTTGCCGTCGACATGGGGCTCGGTGCGCCACCCGTCCCCGTCCAGGCTCACCTGGCCCAGTTCGCTGTGCGCGGTGACCCGCAGGCTCGACTCCCTGTCCAGCTCGAGGCGCACGCTGCCGGCGCCGCAGCGGATGTGCGAAGCGCCGCCACTCAACCGTCCCGCGGCCTTCACGGTGCCGGCCTCGGTGTCGATGTCGATCGGCGCTCGGAACCCCACCACGTCGATGGCACCCGCGTGGACCTCGGCCTTGATCGGCCCATGGACGCCGCGGACGTGGGCCTTGCCACCCTGCACCACGACCTCGAGCGCGAGGTCCGGGTTCATCCGCACCGTGAGGGGGTCCTTCCAGGGGTGGTTGCCCTTGAACCAGCCGCGGGAGTTGCCGAAGGTGAAGCCGTTGCTGTTCAGGGCATCCCCCTCGATGACCGTGCGGTCCCCGTCGCGACGGGCGGTGTGGGCACCGTCGGCCACCACCTCGCGCACGGAACTGTCGCCGATGACCACGACCTGGCCGAGCGAGACGCTGACGCTGACTGTTTTCAGGGGCTCGCTGGGGCGCGGGGAGTCGGCCACGGCGGCGCCCCGTCGCGAGCCGGCCTCCATCTGGTCGAGCTTGGCGGCGGCTTCGAAGGGGGTGAGAGAGCCGTCTGCAACCTGGGCAACGATCTGTCGGCGGATGTCGTCGTTCATGGTCATATTAGTAACTAATGCTTGCTATTTTGTCAAGGGTGTCCTACTAATTTGCTAAGTCGCGCCTAGGGTCCCCTTCTCTTTCAGGCTGGCCACCTCGTCCGGCCGATAGCCCAGCTCGGCCAGGACCGCTTCGGTGTCCTCCCCGATCGCACCCACGTGGGTATCGGCCATGTACCCCTCCTCGAACCTGACGGCCGGGGCCGGCTGGGGGATGTCGCCGCCGGTGTCGACCAGCAGGCGGCGGGCGACGGTCTGGGGATGGGCGGCGGCCTCGCCGAGGTCGTTCACCGGCTCGAGCATCACATCCTGACCGGCGACCAGCGCCTCCCACTCCGCCCTCGTGCGGCCCGCGAAGATGGCGCCGACCTCGGCCAGGATCTCCGGGGAGTCCTCGAACTGGCGCGGAACCAGGTCCGGGCGCTCGACCAGGGCACAGAACGCCGTCCAGAACTTCGGCTCCAGCGCACCCAGCGCCATCCACCGACCGTCGCCCGCGCGGTACATCCGGTAGCAGGCGTGACGCCCGTTGAGGTGCATCGTGCCGGGACCGGCCGCCTCGTCCTGCCCGGCAAGGTAGCGCGACATGTGCGGCGCGATGAAGGCGCTGACCCCGTCGAACATGGAGACGTCGAGGAAGGCACCGCGGTGCTGCGGGTCGCGTTCCCGGCGGAGCAATGCCGCGACCACCGCGAGGGCCCCGCCCATCCCGCCGGCGCCGAGATCGGCCACCTGGAAGCCCGGCAGGGCCAGCTCGCCGTCGGCCGTCCCGGTCACGCCCTGGAGCCCGGCGAGCGAGTTGTAGAGGAGGTCGTGGCCGGCGCGCTGCTCCAGCGGCCCATCCTGGCCGTAGCCGGTGATCGCGCAGTAGACCAGCCCCGGGTTGATCTCGCTGAGGGCGCCATAACCCAGGCCGAGGCGATCCAACACGCCGGGACGGAAGCCCTCCAGGAGAGCGTCGGCCGACGAGACCAGCTTGCGCAGCACCTCCTTGCCCTCGTCCTGCTTGAGGTCGAGCACGATGCAGCGCTTGCCCCGGTTCAGCGACCAATACATCGCCGAGGAGTGCCCGACCATCGGCGGCATCCACCGCATGTAATCGCCGCCGGCGGGGTCCTCGACCTTGATGACCTCGGCCCCGAGGTCGGCCAGGATCCAGGTGGCGAAGTCGCCGGGGAGGAGCCGGGTCAGGTCGACTACCCGCATCCCGGCCAGCGGGGCGGCGGGCTTCGCGGAGGCCTTCGGCTCCGGCGTCACCCGACCACGTGCCAGAGGATCGCGCCGTCGGCCTGCCGGGTCCGCTCGATGGGCTTCTTCTCCTCCTGGAGCAGGGCGATATGGCCGATGATCTCGCGCACCGCGAGGTGCGAGTCCTGCGGGCGGAGGTTGGGCCAGACCACGGTGCAGACGTCGTATATGGTGCGGGGCCGCTCGGCCAGGATGCCCTCCACCTTGGCCGCCCGGGCCACGTGGTGCTCGAGGATGTCGTCCACCCTCCCCCGCAGGTCGGTCATCTCGTAACCGTGGCCCGGCAGCACCATCCGAACGGAGAGGTCGCGGACCTTGTGCAGCGAACGCACGTAGTCGGGCAGACCGCTGCGCAGGTGGTCGGGGTCGTAGGAATAGACGTCCGGGTTGGGGGTGATGTGCTTGAGGATGTGGTCGTTGGCCAGGTAGAGGGCGTCAGCGTCGTCGATGAAACCCACCAGGCCCTCGGTATGCCCCGGCGTCTCGATCACCCGCAGCTGGCGGCCACCGGCGACCACGATGTCCCCCTCCTTGACGAGGCGATCGCTGGTCACCGGCGCAGCGGCGTGGAGGATAGCCTTGACCCATACCTCGTTGAGTTGGAAGAGGTCCCGGGGGATGCCGAATGCGTTGCCCTGGCCGCGGAGCTGCTCCCGGCTGCCGGTGATCATTCCCTCCCACTCGGCCATGAACGGGCCGTCGATGGTCGAGCTGACAACCTTGCAGCCGCTCCGCTCCTTGACGTCCCGGCCCAGGCCGAAGTGGTCGATGTGGCGGTGGGTCAGGATCAGCTGCTCGATGTCGGCAATGTCGACGCCGGCCCTGCGGGTCAGCGCGGCGAGGTCGTCGATCGTGAAGTTGATGCGCGACCCGGTGTCGATCAGCGTCAGCGGGTCCCCCAGCAGGAGGTAAACGTTGACACTGCCGACATCGAATGGCACCGGGCAGCTGAGGACGATGATGTCGTCAGTGACCCGGCTGACGCCCTCCTCGGGGTGGATCAGGTACTGGCCGCCGGGATCCGGGGCGGGTACGGGCTGCGCCATCGGTGGATGATACGGCCGGCCGGGGCCGGGGCAATAGAGTTGATCCATGGGCTCAGAGGACATAGACCGGCTGCTCGAGGCGAAGACCGTGGCGGTGGTCGGCCTCAGCTCCAACCGGGCGCGTGACAGCCATCGGATCGCGGCCTACTTGCAGGCTCATGGCTACCGCATCGTGCCGGTGAACCCCAATGAGACCGAGGTGCTGGGCGAGAAGGCCTATGCCACCATCGCGGACATCCCGTTCGATATCGACATCGTCGACGTGTTCCGCCGCCGCGAGCACCTCAAGGGGATCGTCGAGGAGGCCGTGAAGAAGGGGGCCTGGGGCGTGTGGGGGCAGCTCGGCGTGGCCGACACCGCGGCCGAGAAGCTCGCCGCGGATTCCGGGCTCAAGTTCGTGATGAACCGCTGCATCATGGTCGAGCACGACCGGCGCCGCCCCTAGGCCCGGGTGCGCAACGACCAGTACTCGGCCCTCCTGAACCGGGTCGCCGACCTGCTCGAGATCAAGGGGGAGCTGTTCTTCAAGGTGCGCTCCTACCGCGAAGCGGCGCGCCAGATCGACGAGCTCGGCGAGCCGATCGACAAGCTCATCGACGAGGGCCGGCTGGGCTCGGTGCATGGCATCGGCAAGGCCATCGCCGACAAGCTGCAGGAGTACGGCCACAGCGGCAGGGTTGCCTACCTGGAGAAGCTGGAGGCCGAGGTGCCGCCCGGCCTGCTGGATTTCCTGCGCATCCCGGGCCTGGGCCCGCGGACGGCAAAGGACATCCACGACGCGCTCGGAGTCACGACCCTGGAGGGGCTGGAGGAGGCGCTGAAGGATGGCCGGCTGCGCAAGGTCCCGCGGATCCGCGCGAAGGCCGAGGAGAACATCCAGAAGGGCCTCGACGCGCTCCGCGGCCACGGCACCGGGCCGCGCACGCTGCTGCCGAAGGCGATGGCCATAGCCAACCAGGTCGTATCCCTGCTCGAGCCGGTCCCGGGTGTCGAGCAGATCGCCCCGGCCGGGAGCCTGCGGCGCCGTGCGGAGTCGATCGGCGACCTCGATATCGTCGTCGCTTCGTGGGACGCCGCCCCGGTCATGAAGGCGTTCTGCGAGATGGCGATGGTGGCCGACGTGCTGGCCAGCGGAGAGACGAAGTCGAGCATCCGCACGACCGAGGGGATGCAGGTCGATTTGCGGGTCGTGCCGCCGGAGCATTTCGGCGCGGCCATGATGTATTTCACCGGGAGCAAGGCGCACAACGTGCGCATGCGGGCGCTGGCGCTCAAGCAGGGCATGACGCTGAACGAATACGGCCTGATGGCGCTGGCCCAGCCGCCGGATGGCGAGGTCCCGGAGGACCCCGCGTCGGCCCCGGCGGAGTCGCTCCTCGTAGCTGAAGTGACAGCGCCGAAGCCGGCGGTCGCGCGTGCCGCCCGCCGCTCCCGCGCGGTGGTCAAGGCGGAGGGCGAGGAACTGCCGTCCGCGACCGAGGAACAGGTGTTCGACCAGCTCGGCCTGGCCTACATCCCGCCGCTGCTGCGCGAGGACCGGGGCGAAATCGCGCTGGCGCAGTCGGGCGCGCTGCCCCGGCTGGTCACCATCGCGGACATCAAAGGTGACCTGCACACGCACACCAACAACAGCGACGGCAAGAACACGATCGAAGAGATGGCCGCGGCTGCGATCGCGCGCGGCTACGCCTACTACAACATCACGGACCACTCCAGGTCGCAGGGAATCATCACGGGGATCGACGCCTCGGCCTACCCGGACCAGGTGGCACGTGTGCGCGCGGCAGCGAAGGTGATCGAGAAGGCCAGCCCAGGCTTTCGCCTGTTGTGCGGCGTCGAGGTCAACATCCTGCCCGACGGCTCACTCGACCTGCCGGACGAGATCCTCGCCGGGATGGACGTGGTGGTCGGGTCGGTGCACTCGAATTTCCGTCAGCCGCGCGCGGAGATGACGGCGCGGATCTGTCGGGCGGCGCTCTCGCCCCATGTCGACATAATCGGCCACCCCACCGGCAAGAAGGTCGAGGCGCGCGACCCGTACGACGTTGACCTCGAGGAGGTCATGAAGGCGGCGGCGCAGGGCCACACGGCACTGGAGATAAACGGCAGCCCGTCCCGCCTGGACCTGAACGACGTGTTCGCGCGCAGGGCCAAGGAATTGGGCCTGAAGATCTCGATCGGCTCCGACGCGCACCGGCCGGCGGAGCAGAACCAGATGGAGTTCGGGGTCTACGTTGCCCAGCGCGCGTGGCTGAACCCCGATGACATCCTCAACTGCTGGGACCTGGATCGGCTACTGGCCTGGGTGGGGGCCGCCTAGATCCACCCGACGGGCAAGCGGAGGGGACGAACCCCTCCGCCGCGCGAGTCCTAGGAAGCCTTGGACACCGGCGCCGGGCCCATGGGGTGCCCGGTACCAGGACCGTTGGAGTAGTTCATCCACGGGATGGCCCCGTGCCGCCCGACGCCGGGCTGGCCGTAATCACAGACCCCGCCCGGGAACGCCTTCTGGAGGCGCGACCACTGGTCGTCCGTGAAGCTGACCGGGTAATTCGCTCGGACCATCGGCTTGAGGTTGCACTTCAGTGTGTCGTCGGCCAGCGGCATGTCCGCGGCGATGCGCGGGGTGCCGTAGCTCTGGACGGTCTCGTCACAGACCGCGGCAGGGAGATCCGTCCCCGCACCGTTGGTGCAGCGCGGCCCCACCGAGTCCGGCTTGTCCCGGATGATCTTCGACGCCAGCGGCAGGGAGCTGTGGTCCGCGGCGACCGCCGTCAGCCACTTGTCCATGGCAACGATGGCCTCGTCGACATAGTTGGCGTCACCCAGCAGCGGGACCTGCCCGCGCCAGAGGACCTGGTTCGCGGCCGTCCCGTGGTCGCGCAGCAGCCTCGCGCGCAGGGCATAGGTGCGATAAACGTCGTGGAAGGCACCCGGGTCGGGGCCGCGCAGGTCGATGATGGCGACCTGGTCGAGGTTGTTCGTGGTGTCCACCGCACCGCTGGTATAGGCGCGCTGGATGGCGGTCGACGTCGCCGAGTAACGCGGGGCCTGGACCTCGTAATTGCGGTCGAAGGACCCGATGTGGGTGTTGAGGTCGACGAACTGCCCCGGGCTGACCAGGCCGGCCCGCAGCCCGGCGAGGCCGTATTGGATCCCGGCGTTGTCGAAGGGCAGCTCGGCCAGCCCGTCAGGCTGGCGCCCGAAGACGTTGACCATGTAGTCCTCGAGGGTGCAGCGCACGCCCTTGGGGTTGGTCGTCGGGTCGTAGACCTGGGAGGCGGCAAGGCCCGGGCAGCTGCGGCTGGGGTCGCCACCAGCCGGGATGGCGGTGGTGAAGGTGATCGGGTTGCCGATGTTGGGATGGCCGATCACCTCACTGATCTGGACCGGTGTCCATGTGGTCCCCGCGTCCCAGCGTGATGGGTCCTTGAAGTAGCGCAGCAGCATGTCGTAGTCCACGTACTGCATCGCCGAGGACCACGCATCGGTGAAGCTGCACTGCGGCGTGATCCCCTGGTAGAGGCCGGGGAACGCGTTGGCCACCTGCTGCTGCACCAGCGAGCCGCCGGAGCACCCGGAGCCGATGGTGAAGGCCAGTTCACCGTACTGCTCGATCACCCGCTCCTTGGCCATGACCAGGGACTCGGCCTGGGTGATGATGTTGCAGTTGTGGCCCGCGTTGTCCAGCGCCGTGGACATCAGCACGTAGCCGTGCCCGAGGGCCTTGGAGTCGGTCACCGCCGGCGCCGCCCCTGACGCGTAGCTGGTGTCGCAGCTCGCGCCATGGGTGATGACCAGCCGGTGGTTGAAGCCGGCCTGGGGAGCCCACGGCTGCCAGGGTTTGCTCGGGTCGTAGAGGGTCGCGATCGCGTACTCGTCACGGTCGATCGAACCGGTCTCCTGGCGCACGATGAAGGGCACCGTCGCACCGGTATCCGTCGTCGTCGTGGCCACGTCGGACGGTGGGTTCTTGGGGTCGTACGCCTTCAGCGACCCACCGGAGGTCGACATGTACGAATACGTGTAGGCCGGCGGACGGTCGCACTGCGCGTCCACGGCGCCCGCCATGCACGTCCACGGCTGGATCTGGGGGCCGGAGAAAACGGGGCCGCCCTGGGGATGATTGCTGATCTTGATGGTCGCCCCGCGACCATCCACAAGGCGGGCGCGGACCAGGCTGTTGCCGACGACCATGCCGGTGAGCAGGCCCTCGACCCGGCCGCCGGGGCGTACCGCGAACAACGAGCTGACGTCGCGGCCGTTCACGTCAACATGCAGGCCGGTCACGTTCGCGCCCGACGGAACGGTGACCTCGACAAGCGCGTCTCCCCCGGAGATGAGGTCGGCGCGGTTGGACAGGACTTTCAGGCCCACCACTCCCGGGCCCGTCGACGCGTGGGCTCCGAGCATGCCCATCGTCAGCAACAGCGCCAGGACGAGAACAAACGCGGTTCCATACCGCAGGCGCCAATCGCGCGCGGCCTGCATGGTCACTCCAAACATCACCTACACCCCGATTTGAGGCCTCGACGGCCACCCTTCCGCATGTGCCGCTGAAGCACCAGGGCCCGCCGCGCAGGTGCCTTTACAAGCGTTTACAGGGAATCTACACCGGTACGCAACCACGGATCCGTGTCATTTCAACAGTTGCCGCCGCGCCCCCTCGATGCTTCAATGAAAGTCGTGGCAACACCGTCCGGGGGGGCTGCGTGATGGAAGAGCTGGTCATCAAGGTGCCGGCGCCCTTCTACGCCACTGACGAAATCGGCTTCTCGGCCCGCTACCCGGAGCAGCGAATCGACGAGCCGCTGCGTGACGTGACGTTCTTCGTCGAGGGTAGCCCCGAGCTCCTGGCCCGCCTGTCGCCGCGCCTGGAGGCGTTCCCGATGAGCAGCCGGCAGGCCGGCCAGGGCTACCTCTGGACCGACCCGGTGATGCTCTCGGACGAGCTCCTGGTGATCGCGTACCGCGATCGCTCCCAGGAGATCAGCGAGCCGGTCGAATCCGCCCGGCGGTACTTCGTCAACCTGATCCAGCCGCTGGTCCTGCCGTTCCTGCGGGACTGCGTCAGGGTCGCCAACCTGCGCCTGGCCGAGCACATCGAGTTGCGCATGATGCGCAGTGAGGAGGTGCTGGCGGACTTCTCGCTGCAGCTGGGGCAGGTGCTCCCCAACAACGGCACCCTGAGCCTGCGCGCCGCCTAGGCGCCTCCGGTCAGGAGGGGCTGGGCGAGGGAGCTGGGCTGGAGGTGTCGCTCGGGCTCGGTGTGGGCACCGGGCTGGGTGAGGGCGATGCCACGGGGCTGGCCGACGGGGATGTCGACGCGGCGGCCGATGGCGACACCGACGCCCCGGGCGAGGGGCTCGTCTGGATCAGCGACTCGGTCGCGGCCGGGACATTTCGGCGGTTGAGGTTCAGGCCGACAGGCACCACCACGACTCCCAGCGCAGTGGCAACCAGGAACGCGATCGCGCCCCATTCGCGGCGCAGGAAATCACTGTTCATGACTCGACCAGCAGTTCAGTGGGTGCGCCCGGCCGTCAGGGCTTGTCCCCGGCGTCCTCGGCGCCCTCTTCGTCCTTGTGCCTCATGTTGAGGATGCGGACGAAGTCCTGGGCGCGCGCCAGGGCTTTCCAGCGCTCAGGAAAGAAGTCCTGCGCGATGATCTTGCGGGAGGGGATCTCGAGGACTGTCACAGCCCACTTGTTGAGGGTGTGCTCGACCTCGACGGCATAGTCGCCTTCCTCGTTGAGATAGCGAACATTCCGTTCCTCGTCGCGACGACGACCCCGGTCGATGGCCATGGCTTCAATCCCAATCCTGAATACAAATCAAACGTATCTGACATTCCCGCTGAAGCGAGGATTCTAGCACCGACCCCTGCTCCGCCCGGCCCGCAAGGGGCTGTGTCAGCCCGTTGCAGGCGGCCTGTCGGGGGGATGCTGGAGGAGCTCCCGGATGTAGGCGTCGAGGTCGTCGCGGAACTCCTCGCGGGCCCGCCCGAGCGCGATCGACGTCTTGATCCAGCCGGGGATCGTGCCCACGTCGAAGTAGTCGCCTTCGAATTCCAGCGCCACGACCTTCTCCTCGCCGATCAGGTTCCTGATGCCGTCGGTCAGCTGGATCTCCCCGCCCGCCCCCTCCTCGGTCCGCTCGAGCGCCGCGAAGATCCGGGGGCTGAGGATGTAGCGCCCCATGACCGCCAGGTCCGACGGGGCGTCGCGCGGGTCGGGCTTCTCGACGACGTGTTTGACCTCGTACACCCGGCCCTCGTGGGAGCCGACCTCGATGGACCCGTAGCGCCCGATCGTCTCGATCGGTACGCGACGGACCGCCAGCACCGTGCACCCCAGCCTCTGGTGAACCTCGATCATCTGCGCGATCACCGGCCTGGCGCCGCGGATGATGTCGTCGGGAAGGAGCCCGGCGAAATACTCGTCGCCAATCGCCTCCCGAGCCTGCAGGACGGCGTGGCCCAGGCCCAGCGGCTCCTGCTGCAGGACCTGGCTGACGCGGATGCCGTTGCCGATTGCCCGGACCTTCTCCAGTGCCTCGGGCTTGTCGCGCTCGTGGAGGTAGCGCTCCAACTCCGGGGCGGGCTCGAAATGACGCATCAGCAGGTCCTTGCCAGGGCTGAGGATCATCACCACCTCCTCCACCCCGGAGTCGGCGGCCTCCTCGACGGCCCACTCGATGACCGGGCGGTCGACCACCGGCAGGATCTCCTTCGGCAGGACCTTGGTTCCCGGCAGGAAGCGCGTCCCCAGTCCCGCCGCCGGGATCACCGCCTTGCGGATCGAACTTCCTTCCATTTGGGCAGTAACTATGCCAGCCGGTTCCGCTTATGGAATTGCAGGAAGCCGTCACCGCCGCTTTGGGGTCGACTCCCGAGTCTAAAAAAAGGAGGTTTGTTTACACATGATTCATATCGGAAACTTCGAGATCAGCCGGGTCCGCCTGTTCGGCATCCTGACCCTGATCGTCGCGTTGATGATGTGGCTGAACGTTTCGCTTGCGGGCCTCCCGCTGGTCCCCCTGGCGTTGACGCTCGTGGCCATCGCGCTGCTCTGGTAGCGGCGCTCAACTAGCCTCCCCCGGGCGGACTGGGCTTCCCGGCCGGTCCGCCCTTTTTTCTTGTCGGGGACCGGTCGCGCCGGCCCTAGGTCGAGGCGGCCAACCCCTCGGTGCCGCGGCGCAACCAGATCGCCAGGCCGACCGCCCCGACCACGATCACCGCCGCCGTGGCGACCGCCGTCCAGGGGACGTACTCGTCCTCACGAAGCCGGTGCTGCAGCCGGTCGACCTCCTCGACGGCCCGCTCGATGAGGATCTCCTGGGCGCTCCGCGGCCGCGGGCTGACCCCTGCCAACCGCCGCCGCACCCGTTCGCGCGCATCGGCATCGGCCATGGCCGGCAGGGCATCGCGGAGGGAGTCGATGATCTCCGCGAGCCCCGCGCCGGTGCCGACGTCGCCCCGGTTCAACCAGCCGTCGATCGCGTTGGACAGCTCGTCGGCGCCGCGGTGGCTCATTCGTCCCCCGGGAGTTGCTTGCGCAGGTTGCTGACGGCGCGGAACACGAGCAGCTTCACCGCGCCCTCGCTTCGAGTCATCACCCGTCCGACCTCCTTGTTGCGCATGCCGGCGAAGAAGCGCAGCAGGATCGCCTGGCGCTGGTCGGCCGGCAGCTCGCGGATGGCGTCATGCAGCCGGCTGTTCTCGTCGAGGCGCATGACCACCTCGTCCGGTTCCTCAGCCTCTTCGCCGTGGTACTGGGTGTCCTGCAGCTCCAGCCAGGCCGGCCGCCGCCGGTCGCGCGACAGCAGGTTCCCGGCGACCCGGTAGAGCCAGGCCGAATAGGGGACGCCGCGCCACTGGAAATTGGGGAGGTCCTCCAGCCCGCGCTGGAAGGTCGCGGCCGTGATGTCCTCGGCCTGCTCGCGGCTACCGCAGTGGTAGTACACGTATGAGTAGATCTGGTCGAAATAGCGGTCATACAGCTCCTGGAATCGCGCGGGGTCCAGCCTGGCCGCCTCGATGAGCTGGCGCTCGTCCTCGAGCTCGGCCTCAGACTTCGGCACTCCGCCCCCTAATCAAGCCCCGGCCCATCGCTTGGTTACGTCAGCCGATCAGGCCGAGCTTCTTCCCCGCCCCCTGGAAGACCTCGAGCGTCGCGTCGAGCTGGGCACGCGTGTGCTCGCTGGTCACGATCGTGCGCACCCGCGACTGCTCGCGCTTGACCATCGGGAAGACGATGGGCTGGGCGAAGATGCCCCCGGCCAGCAGGTCGTCCGAGAGCGCGTTGGCCCGGTCCGGGTCGCCGGCGATCACGGGCGTTATCGGGGTCTCGCTGACGCCGGTGTTGAAACCCATCTCCTGGAGCTGCCCCTTGAAGTAGCGAGTGTTGTCCCACAGGCGTGCAATCCGCTGGGGCTCGTCCAGCAGGACGTCGATCGCGGCGATGCACGCTGCGGCCACCCCGGGCGGGTGCGATGTCGAGAACAGGAACGGCCTGGCCTTGGCCACCAGGAACTCCCGCACGGTGGCGCTGCCGGCGGAGTACCCGCCCAGGACGCCCATCGCCTTGGAAAGCGTCCCAACCTGGATCTCGACCCGGCCGTCGAGGCCGAAATGGCTGACCGAGCCGCGCCCGTTCTCGCCCAGCACCCCGCTGGCGTGGGCGTCGTCGACCATGACCATCGCGGTGTGCGCCTCGGCGCGCTCGACGATGCCGGGGAGCGGGGCGATATCGCCGTCCATGGAGAAGACGCCGTCGGTCACGACCAACTTGCGACGGTACTTCGCCGCCTTTTCCAGCGCCTCCTCGAGGGAGTCGAGGTCGCCGTGCCGGTAGACCAGCCGGTCGGCCTTGGTCAGCCGGATGCCGTCGATGATGCTGGCATGGTTGAACTCGTCGCTGATCACGACGTCCCCCTCCACGAGCACGCACGACAGGATGCCGAGGTTCGTGGCGTACCCCGACTGCAGTGTGAGGGCGGCCTCGGTGTGCTTGAACTCGGCGAGGCGGCGCTCCAGCTCCTCGTGGATGGACAGGGTCCCGGCGATGGTGCGCACCGCCCCGCTGCCGGCCCCGAAACGGTTGGTCGCATCGACCATCGCCTGCACCAGCCGCGGGTGGGTGTTGAGCCCGAGGTAGTTGTTGGAGCTCAGGTTGATCAGGCGGCGGCCCTTGATGACCACCTCGGTGCCCTGGGGCGACTCGATGATCCGCATCGGGCGGTAGAGACCGCCGGCGGCCAGCTCGTCCAGCTCCTGCTGGAGCGACTGCTCCGAAGGCCGCGTCATGCTGGGACCCCGCCCGGGAACATCACCACCTTGCCGCTCTCCCCGTGGCGCAGCAGCTCCATCGCCTCCTCGACGTCGTCCAGCGCGATGCGGTGGGTGATCAGCGGGCTGACGTCGACCAGGCCCGTGCCCAGCAGGCGGCGGGTGTGCTCCCACGTCTCCCAAATCCGACGCCCGAAGATGCCGTGGACCGTCACCCCCTTCTGGATGACGAGGGCGTTGAGGTCGAGGGTCACGGGGCGGGCGGGCAGGCCGAGCAAGCTGATCCATCCGCCCGGCCGCAGCGCGTGGAGCGCCTGGTCGATGGCGGCCGCGCTTCCGGACATCTCCAGCGCCACGTCGATCGGGGCGCCTGCGGCCTCGCGGATGGCGTCGAGCCCACCACCATCCGCGGTGTTCAGGAGCGCGTCGGCGCCCATCTTGTTGGCCAGGCCGAGGCGGTAGGCGTTGATGTCGGTGGCGATGACCCGCGCCGCGCCCTCGGCCCTGGCGATCCCGATGCAGAACAACCCGATCGGGCCGCAGCCGGTGACCAGCACGACCTGGTCCTTGAGCGCGCCCCGGGTGGCCGAATGCACGGCATTGCCGAAGGGCTCCTGGATGCTCGCGACCTCAACCGGCATCGCCCGGTCCGTGATCCATGCGTTCTCGGCGGGAATCGCGACCAGTTCCGCGAAGCAGCCGTCGCGGTCGAACCCGATGATCTTGACGTTCTCGCACACGTGCTTCTCACCGATCAGGCACTGGTGGCAGGTGCCGTCGACGATGTGGGTCTCGGCCGCGATGAAATCGCCGGCCTTCACCGAGTCGACTCCCGGGCCCAGGGCTTCGACGGTGCCACAGAACTCGTGGCCCACGACGCGGGGCGTGCCCATCCGCTCGGCCACCCAGTCACGCCACTCGTAGATCGCGAGGTCGGAGCCGCAGATCGACGTGGCCTCGACGCGGACCAGGATCTCGCCTTCACCGGCCACCGGCTCTGGGACGTCGGCGATCTCCACGCCCACCCCGGGACGGGCCTTGATGACGGCTTTCACTACCGCCAGATTCTAGGTTGCGACCCACCTCCGCCCGGCCGGCGAGATTTGACCCGCATCAGATGCGCGAATACACTGGGCTCTCCAATTCGAGGTTAGGAGGACGCCGATGGTTACCGCTTACGTTCTGATCAACACGTCGCCGGGGCGGGCGATGGACGTCGCCAAGAAACTCCAGGGCACCAAGGGTGTCACCGTCGCCGATGCCATCACCGGCGAATACGACGTCATCGCGCGCCTCGAGGGGGACGACGTCAACGCCATCGGCGGCGTGATCGTCGAGGCCGTGCAGAAGATCGAGGGGGTCTTCAAGACCGTCACCTGCCTGGCCGTCACCTAGGCCGGCGGCGCATCAGAGGCGAGCCCAGCTCACCCCCAGGTCGGCGAGCGATCCCAACAGGTCCTCCGGCTCGAACGCCTGCGCCGGGCTGACCACCCCGGTGGCCCGGTGTTCGCTGCGGACCACGCGCCGCGCCACCCTGGCCAGGATCTCACCGGTGATCCCGTAGGGGTCGACGCCCCTGCCGAGGACACCTTTCCGGGCGCCCTGCCCGGGGTCCACCTCGACCAGGATCATCCACTCCTGGACCCGCCGCTGCTCCTCCGTGGGCCCCTCGGGCAGGCGCTGGATTGCCCGGTCGATGGCCGAGCGGATCGGACCGAAGCCGATCACCGGCAGGATGCCCGGGAGGGCGCGGGCTGAGCGGGCGACGAGGGGAGGCATGTCCATCAGGGTTGTGACCCTCAGGTCTGGCCGGCGGCGGCGCAGGAACTCCAGCTCGCCTCCGGCGTAAACCACCGCCCATTTGCCACCCACCGGTGCCGGGAAGTCGATCTTCGCGGCGCCGCCGGCCACGCGGCGGTTGTGCGCACCGCCCAGGATGCGCAGAGCGGACTTCGCAGTGCCCCGGGTCGCTTGTTTGGCCGGGAGCCAGTAGGACACGCGCAGCTCACGCGCGTCGGGATGGTCCTGGAGCGCGATCTCCGTCAGGCAGTCGCCGATGACGTACTCAAAGGCACACGCGTTCATGACCACCAGCTTCTGTTCGCGGGCCGCCCGGTCGTGACGCCGGAACGTCTGCTCCATGAAGTCGACCTCGCCCGTGGAGTCCAGGTAGTGCCGGCCCGCAGCCACCGCCGCAGCCACGGTGAGCGAGCCGATCTCCCCGAAGGGCCCGGCGGTGGACACCAGCACCCTGCCCTGCTCGGCGACCCGCGCGAGGGCCTTCGGGTCGTCGTGCCGCGCGACCTCGATGGCGTACTCGTCCTCGAACTCGCGGGCCAGGCGTTGCAGGCTTTCCTCGTTGCGACCCGCGAGGACCATGGGCATACCGAGCCTCTGCGCGGCCCGCGCCGCCAGCTTGCCGGTGAAGCCGGTGACCCCGTAGATGGTGAGGTCGGCGCCTGGGCTCGAGCTCAGCTGGCGCTCCAATCGTGGACACTGGCGGCGATCTGGGCCGGGGTGACCTCCGACTTGACGAGGTAACGACGAACCCCGAGCTCCTCGCCGCGGATCAGCAGTGGTGGCTCGCTGTAGTTGCTCAGGATCACGACGGGCCGGTCGGACCCCTTCTCGGTCGCACGCATCTGCTGCAGCAGGCTGATGCCGTCGAGCCGGGGCAGGTTGATGTCGAGGAAGACCAGGTCATAGTCACCGTAGATCGCGTGCTCCAGGCCGGACTCGCCATCGTGCACCGTGGTCACGTCGTGGCCGTCGCGGCGAAGACGCAGCGCGTACATGTTGGCCAGCGCGATGTCGTCCTCGACCATCAGGATCCGCAGCCCCTTCGCCTGGCCGCCGCCGACCCTGTCGTCCGGGGCCAGCGCAGGCATCCCCAGGGTCGCGGGACGGCCGAGGCTGATGCCGCCGCGCGGCAGCACCAGGGTGCCCCAGTGATACACGCCGGGAAACATCGCGGTGGCGGTGCGGAGTCGGCGCGCCATCAGGCGGCCAGCGGCAGCTGCAGCGTGAACGTGCTGCCGTGCCCGGCCTCGGAGTGGGCCGTCAGGTCACCCTGCTGCAGTCGCGCGAGTTCCCGCGACAGGTAGAGCCCGAGGCCGGTGCCGGGAATGGACACCGTGGCATCGCTGGTGACGCGTCCGAACCTGGTGAAGAGCGTGGTCATGTCCTCCCTCGCAATCCCTATCCCGTGGTCCGTGACCGCGACGAGCGCATCCCCGTCACGAACCTCGACGATGCAGTCTATATGGCCCCCGCGGGGCGAGTACTTGATCGCGTTGTCGATGAGGTTGGTCACGATGGTCTCCACGCGGGCACGGTCCGCGACCACCGGGACCTCGTGCTCGGGGAGGCTCAGGGTGACCGGGCGCTGCGGCCCGGCAAGCGGCTTGAGGGCCTCGGCGACGGCGGTCACGGCGTGTCGCATGTCGAAGCGCTCGGGCTTGAGCTCGAGACGGTCGTCCTCGAGCCGGGCGGTGTCCAGCATCTCGTTGAGCATCCCCGTCATCTGCTCGAGCCGGGCCTGGATCATCGGCATCACGCGCTGCAGCTCCTCACTCGACAACGAGCCGTCCACCACCATCGAGAGGTAGCCCTTGACCAACGCGAGCGGCCCGCGCAGCTCGTGCGAGGCAAGCTTGAGGAAGCGGGACTTGACCTCCTCCAGCGCGATGACGCGTTCCGCGACCCTGGTCCGGTCGAGGGACGCCGTCAGCGCCGCCGCGTACTGGCGCAGCCGGAGCACTTCCTCCTGGCCGAACAGTGGGGTGAAAGGGCCGGCCTCGACCATCAGGTAACCCTTGCCGTTGTCCAGCGGGAGGGGGAGCACGATCGCGCTGCCCACCAGTCCCCCGTCCGGGCCGACGAAGCTGTTGCCCTCCCCGAGCAGACGGTGTGCCCGCTCAGCCGCGACATCCGCACTCGCCCCGGTGACCGCCAGCAGCACGCCGTCCCCGTCCAGGACCATTCCGAAGTCGGCGCCGACCAGGCGCAGCGCCCAGTCGAGCGAGCGGTGAGCAAGCGCCGCGCGGTCGGCGGAGTACAACAGCAGTTCGCGGACGGCCTCGCGGTAGGGCTCCTCTTCGGACTCGCGCCAGACCCGCCGCAGCCAGCGCGGCGGCGAGAACCCGGCGTAGAGCGCAGGGGCGATCACGAGCGCGAAGAGCGACGTGGCGATCTGGACCGTCGGGGTGTTGGTGGTCCGGCGCGGCAGGAAAACCGTGAGCAGGACCAGCACCAGGGCCAGGTACCCGAAGCTCAGCGCCTGCATCCTGCGGCGCTGCACCACGGGCAGCCCCCGCGAGGCAAGGGCGAACCGAACCGACGGCTCGACCACCACGACGATCCAGGCCGACACCACGGCCAGGACCGCGGTCGCCTGCAGCGGCGTCGGGGTCGCCGGCGCGGGTGGGTTGCCGACCAGGATCGACGCTCCGACGCTCCCCCCGAGAGCGGCGATGGCCACCAGCCAGCCCCATATGGGGACCTTGATGAAGCTGTTGCGCAGGAGCAGCAGGCCGAACGCCGACAGCTGGAACGCGGCCAGGTTGGCGTCGGTCAACCAGGCCGGTGAGCCCACCAGGGCCGTGACCCGGCCGATGGCCGACACCAGCGCGAGCATCCCGAGCGCCATGGCGACATAGGCGCGGCGGCGGCTGGGTTGGCGGACGAGGTCGATGACGCTGACCACGCCCAGGAACCCGAAGGCGATGGCGCTTGCGTACTGCAGAACGTGGAGAAGGGCGTCCATCAACTGACCCCGCGAAACCGATGGTTGTCGGCGTCAATTATCCGGATATCCGGACTGTACGCAATTGCCATCGTCACGGTGCCGGCCAGGGCGGTGTCCGCGAGGTCAGCCGGCCAGCTCGTCCAGTAGCCCCTGGAAGGCGCGCGAGAAGGTTGGGAAGGCGTGGACCACGTCGGCGAGGACCTTCAGCGGTACCTCGGCGCGGATGGCGAGAGCCAGCTCGTTGATCATTTCGCCCGACCGCGGTCCCACCAGGGTGGCCCCGACCAACCTGCCCTCGGCCTCGTCCGCGACCAGCTTCATCAGGCCACCCGGCAACCCGTGGATGTACCCCCGGGCGGTCGCGTTGTAGAGGTCGTCGATACCGGCCACCCTGACCTGGAGGCCGCGTTCACGGGCGTGTGCTTCGCTCATGCCTACGGAGGCAACCTCGGGGTCGGTGAAGGTGACCCGGGGGATCGCGCGGTGGTCGGCCTGCACCCTTTGCCCGCGGAGCGCGCGTCCCAGCACCGTGCCGTGGTAGGTCGAGAGATGCGTGAAGCCGCCGAGTCCGTTGATATCGCCGATGGCGTAGACGCCGTCCGCGGCCTGCAGCGTCGCGGGGTTGACGGCGACCAGTCCACGGTCGCTCCTGCGCACGCCCGCGGCGTCCAGGTCCAGCCCCTCGAGGTTCGGCTTGCGCCCGGTGGCCACCAGCAGCCGGTCGCCGAGCACCATCTCTCCGGTGGACAGCGTTGCCGAGATCTCACCTCCGGCCTGGGCGAGCTTGACGACGCGTGCCCCGCAGCTCACCTCGATGCCCTCGGCGAGCAGAGCCTTCTGAAGGAAGTCGCCGGCCTCGGGCTCCTCGGCAGCCAGGGGGGCGCGCGCCGTCTCCACCAGGTGCACCTTCGTGCCCAGGCGAAGGAACGCCTGCGCCAGCTCCACGCCGACCGCGCCACCCCCCAGGACGATCAGCCGCTCGGGCTGGTCCTTCGCCAGCACCGCCTCCCGGTTGGTCCAGTAATCGACCTGGTCGATGCCCTCTATCGGTGGGATCGCCGGCGAGGTGCCGGTGGCGATCACCACCGCGCGCCGGGCGGTCAGCCTGGTGCCCTCGACCTCCACGGTGTGGGGGTCGAGGAGCCGCCCGGCGCCGCGCAACAGGGTGGCACCGGTGCTCTCGAGGCCGGCGGTGGACTTCGCGTCGTTCTCCTCGCGGGCCATCGTGAACACACGCTCGTGGACCTTGGCGTAATCCACCTTCCAGGTGATCTCGCTGGCCGCGATCCCGATGGCGCGGCCGGCCTCGGCCAGCACCTCGGCCGACCGGAGCATGGTCTTGCTGGGGATGCAGCCCCAGTACGCGCACTCCCCGCCGACGAGGTGCGACTCGATCACCGCGAAGGAGAGGTCCCCGCCCTTGAGGGCGCCGGACAGCGCCTCGCCAGCAGGGCCGGCGCCGATGCAGATGACGTCGAATTCGCGTTGCTCACTCATGGTCGATACCAGGGCCTCCTCGGGGGTGGATGTTCCCGGCCGAGGCGGCGCCCGCCCATACCGGCCCTCGCTATTAAGCGGTAATCGCCCTCAGGATGACGGGGCCGAGGCCGAGACGGTGCTGTGCAGGGTCGCGACCTCGCCGTTGTCCCCGTGCAGCGTGACCACCACCGGGTAGTCGCCGGCAGCCGCATAGGTGTGCCGCAACTGGAAGGAGCGTCCGCTGATGGTCACCGGCTGAACCCCGGAGCCGTCACCAAAATCCACCGTCGCGGTGACGGCGTCCGCGCTCGGGTCCACCACCTTGCCATCGGCCGACAGGCTGCCACCGGGAGCGTCCAGGTGCGGCGGCAACGAGCCACCAAGCTGGTACTCGGCAACTGTCACCCGGCTGGCGGCCAACGCTGTGCCGTGGTCCCCGATGGCGCTCACCCTGAGTTGGCGCGAGCCTTCGGTCGTGTACACGTGGGTCAGGCTGACGTCTGGTCCCGTGATGGTCAGCGTCTGCCCCGGCGATCCATCGCCGAAGTCAACACTGAAGCGGGGCGGCGCCCCCTCCGACCTCACGGACGCGGTAACCGTCAGTTCAACACCCTCGACCGCATTGAAGGTTGGGGCCAGGGTGATCGTGGGAGGCCCGGCCGGGGCCGCGGCAGCGACCCGGGTCGGGGGCGCAACCACCTGGGCCGGGACCGCGGTCGCCACGACGGGTGAGGGGACCGGGCTGACGCGCGGCTCCGGGCGCGCGGCCTGCGGCGGTGCTGGGATCCCCAGCAACCCCTGGACCTGCCCGATCGGGCCGGCCGCCGGGGCCGCCGGCCTGGCGACGTGCGGGGCGGTGAGGGCGGCGACGGTCACGGCACCAACCAGGCCCAGTGTGGCCCCGGCGGCCGCGGCGGGAACTCCCAGCGACGCGGCGACCGAGGCCACCGCGACCGCGGCCGCCCGCGGCAGGCGGAAAGCCACAAGCGGGGAGCGGCGGCGGTGCCAGGCCACGACGAAGGCCCTCACGACAGTCGGGTCGAACTGCCCGCCGGCGTGCTCCCGGAGCTCGTCCAGGGCAACCCGGGCCGGGGTTCGCTTCCGGTAGATGCGGCCGTCGGTCATGGTGGCGTAGGTGTCGGCCACGGCGACGATGCGCGCCGACAACGAGATGTCCTCGCCGCCAAGTCCGATCGGGTAGCCCTTGCCGTCCCAGCGTTCATGGTGCTCGCCGACGGCACTGGCCCAGGGTCCGAGCAGCGGCACCAGGGGCTCGATGATCCTGGCGCCCTGGGTCACATGGCCGCGGACGATGCGCCTCTCCTGCGCGCTGAGCGACGAGGGCTTGTGGAGGATCTCATCCGGGATCGTCAGCTTTCCAACGTCGTGCAAGAGGGCCGCCCAGCGCAACCAGCGCCGGTGCTCGGTGTCCAGGCCGAGCACGATGGCGACCCGGTCGGCCAGCGCGGCGACGCGCCGGGAGTGGGCGCGGGTGCCAGGTTCGAGGGTGCCGGTCACCGCGGCCAGCGTGAGGATGCTCTCGACGCGGTCGAGGTGCCGGGCGACCGCCGTGCCGGGGTGACCTGCGCGGCGCGCGAGGCGCAGGTGGAGGCGGACGCCATCCAGTTCGGAACTCAACTCCAGGTGGTAGGGCGAGGTCCGCGCGACGAGCAGCCGCGAGGGGGGCTCGTACGGGAACACCATCGAGATGTCCAGCAGCGCCGCCAGCGTCCTGATGCGACTGGCGAACGCCTCGAAAACCATCAGCACCGCGATGCTCGAGGCGACGGTCAGGGCCAGCCAGGTGGCCACGTCGACGCGCCCCGCGGAGCGCGGCATCCATCTCAGGGTGAGGAGGGCCAGGCCGGCGACCATGGCGGCCGGCGCACCCGCTAGCGCTAGGCGAATCAGAAAGCTGAGCCCCGCGTGGCGGGCCCAGCGATACTCCCGCTGGTCAGACTCCATTCCCACTCAATTCCCGGTGGACTTCCGCATCCACCATTTTCTTTACCGCCAGTGTAGCGCCGCGTCCCGGGGGCCGGGGATGGCCTGCGGTTACGCTGTGGCCCTTGCGCTCACGTCGCACTGGGCTGACTGTTCTGCTCCTGCCCGTCTACCTGGCGGCATGGGCGGCGGCCGCCTTCCTTCCTCTGCCGCGTAACGACCTTCCCATGTTCTTCTGGCCCGCGGCCGACATGGTCGCCGCGGGCCGGCCGCTGATGGCCTACGCCCCCGGCGGCCAGGCCCTCTACCCGGACGCCAACCCACCGCTTTCGCTCGTGCCCCTGGGAGCGGTGGAGGTGTTGACCAACCAGCTCGGCTGGATGGGCAATGAGGCGTTGCACCGCGCCGTCACCTATGTCGTATTCAGCCTCCTCGTCCTGCTGATGGCGCGCGAGGCCGTCGTTGCCGTCGAGCGGCTCCGCGGCGCTCGACTGTCGGCCACCCACCGGCTCCTGGCCATCGGCCTGTTCGCCCTGGCGCCGCCCGCCTGGCAGGCGGTTGTCGGGTTCGGCCACGTCGAGCAACCACTGGAGATATGGCTGGTCCTGCTCGCGGCGCGGTTGACCGCCGCGCGGCGCCCGGCCAGCGCCGGGTTGGCGTTCGGGCTGGCCCTCCTGTCACGGAGCTCGGCCGTCCTGTTCTGGGTCCCCCTGGTGCTGACGACACGCGACCTCCGATGGCGCGGCCGCCTGGTCCTGACCGCGGTTGGGACCGCGACCGTGGTGCTCCTGCTGCTGCCCTTCCT
The DNA here is from genome assembly GCA_034666405.1 of Chloroflexota bacterium. Classification (GTDB taxonomy): domain Bacteria; phylum Chloroflexota; class Dormibacteria; order DASZGP01; family DASZGP01; genus JAXDLW01. The sequence continues at coordinate 139,451 of JAXDLW010000042.1, forward strand.
CCTCGTGGATCGTGCCGACGTCGTGCACTCGCTGGTCACGTACCGAGGCGCGCTCGGCGTTGGCGCCGGGTCGATCTGGAGCCTGTTGCGAGGATCCCCCTGGGAGGGTGTCGCCCAGCACCTCGACCTCATTGCCGCGACGATCCTCGCGCTGGCACTCAACGCCTGGCTGACCACTGCGGATGGCGGCATCGGTGGTGAGAGGCTCTACGCCGGCCTGGCGATAAGCGCCGCGTCCTTTGCCGTGCTGGCCAAGACGGTGTGGCCGTATTACTTCTTCGAGGTCTACGTCTTCGTGGCGATCTGGGTCCTGGCACGTGTCCGTGCCGGCCACCTGCTGGACGGCGTGCTGGCCCTGGGGACGGTGATGACGCTCGGCCTGGTGGCCGAGATCGGCTCCACCACCGGGCTGCCTCTCCCGCAGGTCCAACTGGAGGGCGCCGCGATGTTCCTCGCGCTGTCGACGGCGCTGATGCTGTTCACGATCCGCGCGCGCCGGCCGGTGCCCGGCTAGGTCGCCGCCGACCTCCGCCGTACCCCGGCCTCGGCGGCGTCGAGGACCTCGGCCACCAGCGCAGGGGAGACTGCCCGTAGGGTGAATGAACGCGCCCTGTCGATGGCCAGCAGGATCGACCTCGGCTCGGGCTCGGCCGCACGCACAGCCTCGGCCAGGCGGTGGGCGTGCAGGTGCAGGGCGGACTCAAGAGAAGCGCATATGGCCGCCTTCTGGTCCTCCCACACCCCTTCCCCGCCGGCCCGGCCAACGCTTGCCGCCGCGGGCACGACCGGGGCCGCCGGGGGAGGCGACGCGGCAATGCGGCGGCGAAGCCCGAGGTCCTCGAGCCTGTCAACAGACGGCCCGGAATCCAGGTCGGGCGGGGAATCGCTGGCCAGCCGCCGGCGCAGTCGATCAGCCACGCCGTCGGCAGGCGACAGGCTGTGCGCGCGCCCCGCCGTGACTCCCGCCGTCCACGCGACGGGGCTGTCGGGATGGGCCAGCGCGTGCCCGGCCACGGCATCAACGGCATCGATCCCCGTCCGCTCGCCGCTGACCGCGTGCAGCGGGTGCCCGAACACCACGTAGAGCAGGTCCCGGTCACCAACGCTGAGCACCCCGGTCCCGCGGAGCATCTGCTGCTCGCCCAGGCAGGTGATCAACCCCTGCAGTCCCAGGCGCCCCTCATTCGCCATGGCCATGGATTCTAGGACCGCACAGAGCCCGCGGCGAGCGGCCGGCAATCTGTCCGCCGGACGTCCACGGAGGCTGGGTTTACTGACCTGACCGCAGGCCACCAGGCCCTCGGCACATGGAGGCGACAAGATGAGCGACCGCGTTCTGTCCACGGAGGCCGCGCGTGTGAGCATCCAGCGCATGGAGGCCATCCTGGCCGGCCAGCTGGAGCAGCAGGTGCAACAGCTCGAGCAACAGGGACAGGCCCTCTCCGACCCCAATGTCTGGGATGGCCGGGCCGCCGCGGACTTCCGCGGCAACGTGTGGCCGCAGGCGCGGACCGCGCTCGACCGCACCGTCCAGACCCTCGAGGAGCTGCGGCGGGCGGTCCAGAAGGTGAACCAGGACATCATGGCGGCGGGCGGCAACGCCTGAGAGATGGTGGAGGCCTGGCTGAGCATCCAGGCGCCGGACGGAAAAATGCACGACCTCGCCGTGCGTTTCGGGCCGGCCACCACCGGGCGCAGTGTCGCAGAGGCCGTCGCGCGGGAACTGGGGTTGCCGGACAAGCCGTTGTGGTCAACGTACAACCACCGCGCCGGCTGCTGGACGCCACCAGGCCTGTCGCCGGCTGGGCTCGGTCTACGCCATGGCGATGTTCTTGGACTGGTCGCCGGTGGACGGCCGGCCATGGCGGAGGGGGCACCCGCGGAGCCAGCCGTCCAGGGTGCGATTGACGACACACCGGCGCCCGACGGACCAACCGTCGAGTTCAACCGGCAGCCCCGCGTCACAACGGTTGCGCCTGCCACCCACCACCGCGTCCCGGCGCCGCCGCGTGACCCGGGGACCGCCCGTCTGCCCCTGGCCACCGCGCTGGTGCCGCTGCTCTTGGGCGGGGCGATGGTGCTCGTCACGCACAGCCTTCTAACCCTCGCACTCATCCTCCTCAGCCCGGTGTTGGCGATGGCCTCGTACGCCGAGAGCCGCCTGGGCGCGCAGGGTGAATACCGGCGCGCCAGGCGGGAGTTCGAGGGGCGCCTCGACGAACTCGTGGCGCGGTTGCGGTCCGAGATCGCGGCCGAGGTGCTTCGCCGCCACGACGAGGCGCCTGGGCTGGAGCGGCTGGCACGAGCGGCGCACCTGCGCGAACCCTGGCTCTGGGAGCGCCGCCCCCGCGACCCCGACTTCCTCGCGGTGCGGGTGGGGCTTGGAACGCAGTCCGCGAGGACCCGGGTGGACCTCGACGCCGGCGGCAGCGACCGCCTGCGTGAGCCGGCCGAAGACCGTGTCGAGGCCTTCCGAGAGGTCGCCGGCGTGCCGATCGTGGCTTCGCTGGCCAGTGGTGGGCCGGTGGCGCTGGCCGGTGCCGCCGGGCGCGTTCCCGACCTGGCCCGATGGCTGGTGCTGCAGGCGGCGTGTCACCAGAGCCCTCGCAACCTGACGATCTGCGCGGCCATCGCACCCGCGCATGCCACCGGGTGGGAGTGGCTGCGGTGGCTACCGCACACCGATGCGTCGTCACAACCGATTGAAGGACCCCTGCTTTGCGCCGAACGAACCAGCGCGTGCGGGTTGCTGGGTCGCCTGGTGGACCTGCTCGACGCACGCCACTCCGAGAACGGCTGGAGCGCGAGCCCGTCACCAGCCCCAGTTGCGCATGTGCTCGCGGTCCTCGACGGGGAGCTACAGCTCCCTCGGGCCGCGATCACCAGGCTGCTGGTGGAGGGGCCCGGCGCCGGTATCGACGTGCTCTGGGTGGGGAGCGCGGTCCGCGACCTGCCGAACGAATGCCGGACGGTTGTCGACATCGAGGCCAACGCCGATATCAGTTTCACGCGCACCGAGGAGGGCTCGGTCATGCACGGCAGTGGCAGGCGGGACCGGGCCACTGCCGAAGAGGCCCGTCAGCTCGCCATGGAGCTCGCGCCGCTGCGAGACACATCGGTGGCCGAAACCCGCGCCCGGGTCCCGAGCCGTGTCGCCCTGGCGAGCACCCTGGGGCTGCCTGGTTCGCCCAGCGCCGATGACATCGCCGTGACCCGGCTGGCGGCGGCCGGTGATTTCCGGGTCGCCCTTGGCGCCACCGCCCACGGGCCCTTCCAGGTTGACCTGCGCCGCGACGGGCCGCATGTCCTGGTGGCGGGCACGACCGGCGCGGGCAAGTCGGAGCTTCTGCGCAGCCTCGTCGTGGGCCTGGCGGCAGCGCACCCCCCGAGCAAGGTCACGTTCCTGCTCGTGGATTACAAGGGCGGCTCGGCATTCCGCGAGGCCGTGCGGCTGCCCCACACGGTGGGCCTGGTCACCGACCTGGACGACCACCTGGCCGCGCGCGCGCTGGTTTCGTTGCGTGCCGAGGTACGGCGCAGGGAGGAGGTGCTGCGGTGCGCCGGCGCCCGCGACCTCGCGGACCTCGAGCTGCGCGCGCCCGACCTGTGCCCCCCGAGCCTGGTGATCGTCGTGGATGAGTTCGCGACGCTGGCCAGGGAGGTCCCGGCGTTCGTCGACGGCATCGTCGACCTCGCCCAACGGGGACGCAGCCTGGGTCTCCACCTGGTGCTCGCGACCCAGCGACCGGCCGGCGTCGTCAGCGAGAACATCCGCGCCAACACCAACCTCCGCATCGCGCTGCGAATGAGCGCCGACGCGGAGAGCCTTGACGTCATCGGGGTTCCCGACGCGGCGCGACTGAGCCGCGGCCGGCCGGGCAGGGCGTTCGCGCGCACCGGCCATGGCGAGATCGTCGAGTTCCAGGCGGCCTACTCGGGGTTGGCACCACGAGCCCACGCGGCATTGCAGGCCGGCGTCACAGCGCTGGGCTTCGACGGCCCGAGCTGGCCAGCCGAGACTGGCGGCGCCGGCGCCGCCGGCACTCACCTGCAACTGCTCGTCGGGGCGATCGCGGACGCCCATGCTCGCAGCGGCAACCCCGACCCGGACCGTCCATGGCTCGACCCGCTCCCGGAATTGCTGGCCTCGACCACGCCCGCTGAAGTGCACGGCCGTGGTCTCTCGGTCGTGATGGGCATGACCGACCTGCCCGAGCGCCAGCGCCGGGAGCCCTGGGTCCTGGACTTCGCGCGGGACGGCAACCTCCTGGTCTACGGGACCGGTGGCAGCGGGAAGAGCAGCCTGCTGCGCCACCTGGCCTGGTCGTTGACCCGTTCCAACCCGACCCGGGCGCTTCATCTTTACGCGATGGACTGTGGCGGCGGCGACCTGGCGGCGCTCCTGGCACTGCCCCATTGTGGGGCCGTTGTCCGGGCTGACGAGACCGAGCGGATGAGGCGCCTGGTGCGGTGGTTGCGCCGGCAGGTTGATGTCCGTCGAGCCCACGCTTCCGCTTCTGCGGGTGCCGCCGGCAGCTCACGAAACCAGCCAGCCATCGTCGTCCTCGTGGATGGCTACAGCGGGTTTGTATCGGCGATGGAGAAGGTCGACCTGGGCCGGCATGTCGACGCGCTCCCCCGCCTGGTTGCCGATGGCGCCGCGGTCGGGGTCCACTTCGTGCTCACCGCCGGCCGCCGCGCCGATGTCCCTGGCGCGGTCTCCAGCGCGGTCCCGTCGCGGCTCGTCCTACGCATGGCCGATGACGACGAGTACCGTCTCGCCGGGGTTCCCGCGGGTGCATACCGCGGCGCCCGGCTGGCCCCGGGCCGGGGTTTCACGTGCGGTGCGGCCGAGGTCCAATGCGCGGTGCTCGGCCGCGACGGCACGGCCGAATCCCAGCTCGCGTTGCTGCGGGAAAGCGGGGCGGCGATGGCCCTGGTCGACCCCGGCTCGGACGTCCCGGGGATCCTGCTCCTACCCGACCGGCTCGACGCGAGTCAGCTGGCGCCTCCGCCGCGGCCGCTCGTCGCCATGATCGGCCTGTCGGACTGGGAGCTGTCCCCCGCCGCGCTGGACCTGGCCGAGGACGGACAGCTCGTCGTGGGGCCGACGCGCAGCGGTCGGTCGACAGCGCTCGGGGTCGCCGCGGCCTCGATGCACCGCGGACCCGGCTCTCCGAGGCTGGTACTCCTGGCACCCCGCCGCACCCCGCTCACCGGACTGGACATCTGGGACCAGGTCGCTGTTGGGATCGACCGGTGCGACGAGGTCGCCACCCAGCTGGCCGAGGCGGTCCAGGGGGCAATGGATGCCCCGGGCCGACCGGTGGTGGTCGTGGTAGACGACGGCGAGGAGGTCGGCGCCGGGCCCGCGGCGGTTGCCCTGGAGGCACTCGCAAGGCGGGGTCGCGACCGCGGGGTGCGGCTGCTGGCCGCGGTCGAGACCCGCGCGGCCCACCGCGCCTACACCGGGTGGATCGCCGAGATGCGCAAGGCCCGACAGGGCCTCCTGCTGCAACCCGACGTGGACCTGGACGGAGACCTGTTGGGGGCCCGGTTGCCCCGGCACGAGACCGTGGTGTTTCCGCCCGGTCGCGCCTTCATGGTCCAGGGAGGGCAGACCGAGCTGGTGCAGCTGGCACTGCCGGCGACCTCAGTCCACGAGCGCGACCAGGCCATCCTGACCCCGCAGGAGCCGCACCAGCGGGTGCGACCGCGCAGCCGGGGCCACGCGGAGATACATGCCCATCCCGGCAGGGGCGCCCGCCCCGCCCTCGACGATCTCACCCTGCAGCTGGCCGAGTAGGTAGGCCGTCAGGCGGGGGTCCGGGAAGCGCAGCCGGTCGGGGTCAGGATCGGCACCGGGCTGAACCCGAGGGCAGCGCAGGCGGGGCCGAAGTCTCGAGCCCAGGTGGAGGCCGCGACAGCCTCGGGCGGGACGCCATCGAGTGCGCAGGAGAGCACGGCCGAGATGGCGTAGATCCTCGTCGCCCGCGGCTCGGGGGCGGAGAGCAATGCATTTTCGTGCTGCATCCCGCGCAGGAGGTCGCGGGCTCGACCGGTGCTGGACTGCGGCGCCACCGCGAGCCACGTGCGCGGCCCGACCTCACGCGCGCGGAATATGTCGGCATACCCGATGTGGCCCGGGTGGGTCGCCGCCGCCGCCACCGCCGCGTCAACGCGGTCGTCGGTTGCCGAGCCCGGGGCCAGGCCCGTTTCCTCGTCCCAGGCGCGCGTGGCGCGCTCGATCGTTCCCCCGGCCACTGCCGCCAGGGGAGCCGACAGCCGCGGTGACCCGAGCCCGATGGCGGCACCCACGCGCCCGGCAGCCACCGGCCCGGGAGCTGTGACGACGCCGCCGAGGCTGTCGGCAAGCAGCCGCGCGTATCCCAGGCCCCAGCGGGCGCGCTGGTCGGGCCGCCGCGATGTCGCGACGGGGCGGCTCTCCAGCCCCGGGTCATCCCACTCCACGCGGAAGGTCGGCCCGCGGCCCACTCGCAGCGTCAGGCGCTCGGCACCGGAGTGGCGCACCGCGTTGCGAACCAGTTGGAGCAACCCAAGCGCCACCGCCGCGGGTGCGCGGACCTCGGTCGGGACGTCCACAACCACGTCCAACCGAGCACCTGCTGCCGACCGCCTCACCCCCTCGAAGACGTAGGCGAGGAGTGCGTCGAGCGTCGCCGGCGCGCCGGGCGCGAAGGCGCGCCCGGCAACCAGGGCGAGTGAGGCCGCCAGCATCTCGACCGCGAGACGGTCCGGGGCCGGTAGCGCCGCGGCAGCCTCCCCCACCTCGGCGATGAGATCCGTGACCAGGGTGTCGACGTCCGCGCTGCAGCCGTCAGGCACGACCACGAGCCTGCCGATCCCGGCCTCATAGGTCAGTGCGCCGAGCGAGAACCCCGTCCACTCAGGGGTGGCCGCAATCAGCTGACCGGCGCGGTCGAAGAGGGCGCAGGCCAGTGGGAGCCCGGCGACATCCCCCGCGGACAGGCGCACCGCCGGCCCTCTTTCAGCCCGGGGCGGCCACGGTGAGGCGGGCCTGCAGGCGGGCGACGAGCTCATTGACCGGGACCCGTTCCTGGGCCATCGAGTCGCGCTCCCGGATGGTCACCGCCTCGTCCGCCAGTGAGTCGAAATCGATGGTCACGGCGAACGGCGTGCCGATCTCGTCCTGGCGGCGGTAGCGCCGGCCGATGGCCTGGGTCTCGTCGTACTCGATCCGGAAATGGGGGCGCAGCAACTCCTCCAGGCGGCGCGACATAGGCAGCAACTCCTGGTTCTTGGACAGCGGCAGCACGGCAACCTGGATCGGCGCGACGTTGGGGTGGAAGCGCATGACCACGCGCTTCTCACCTTTTACTTCCTCTTCGTCGTAGGCGTCGAGCATCAGCGTGAACATGCAGCGGTCGACGCCCATGGCCGGCTCGATGACATAGGGGACAAAACGTTCCTTGGTCTCATCCTCGAAATAGGACAGGTCCTTGCCGGAGAACTGGGCATGCTGGGTGAGGTCGAAGTCGGTGCGGTTGGCGATGCCTTCAAGCTCCTGCCAGCCAAAGGGATATTCGTACTCGACGTCGGTCGCGGCCTTGGCGTAATGCGCCAGCTCGTCCGCCTCGTGGTCGCGGAACCTCAACTTCGACGCCCGCACGCCCAGGACGTCGCGCCACCACGTCATCCGCTGGTCGCGCCAGTACTCGAACCATTCGTCGTCCGTGCCCGGCTTGACGAAAAACTCCATTTCCTGCTGTTCGAATTCGCGCAGCCGGAAGATGAAATTCCCGGGCGAGATCTCGTTGCGGAAGGATTTGCCCTGTTGGGCGATGCCGAATGGAATCTTCTTGCGGGTGGAATTGAGGATGTTCTGGAATTGCACGAACATCCCCTGGGCGGTCTCAGGGCGCAGGAACACCTGCGCGGCGGAATCCTCGACCGGCCCAAGGAACGTCTTGAACATCAGGTTGAACTTACGGCTCTCGGAGAAGTCCTGGGCGCCGCAGTTGGGACAGATGTGGTCACCCGCTCGCGGGGCGGCGCCCAGCTTCGCCACGGCGTCCCTGGCGACCTTGGTGAAGTTGTCGGCGAGCTCGGGTTTCGCGGCGACGGCGGCAGGCGTGACCAGGTGATCCGCGCGCCAGCGCGACTTGCAGGCCTTGCAGTCGACCAGCGGGTCCGTGAAATTCTTGACGTGGCCCGAGGCCTCCCAGACGCGCGGGTGCATGATGATCGCGCTCTCAAGCCCGACGACATCGTGGCGGCTGTCGACGGTGTGCCGCCACCAGAGGTCCTTGATGTTGCGGCGCAGCGCAACGCCCAGCGGACCGAAGTCGTATATGGCATTTACGCCGCCGTAAATCTCGCTCGACTGGAAGATGAACCCGCGGCGTTTGGCCAGCGAGACCATGGTCTCCACGAGCCTGGCGGGCTCGGCGATGTGTCTTTCTGTGGAGATGGGCAACCCTCCTACTGGACGCGCCGGAGGAAATCGATCGACTTGAGCTGGCGATCGAGGTGATGCTCGAGCTGGGCTTCCAGCACCGATTCGACCGCGCGGTTGTCCGCTTCCTCCAAGCGGAGCCTAAAGAATAGTTCGCGGTCGCCCGACGCCAACACCCGCAGGACCTTGACCGTGCGCGCGGTGATCGCCCGTGCCGGCAGGTCGTGGTGACCGCATGACTGGCAGACAACCCCACCGGCCATGGCCGAGAACGAGAGGCCCTCGTCGCCCAGCGACCCACCGCAGCGCGCGCACCGCGTCAGCTCGGGCGTGTATCCCAGCTCGGCCAGCACGCGCATCAGGAAGTCCGCCAGCTCAAGCAGCGGCGGCACGTCGCGGTCGCTGAGGTGACGCAGCGCATCGACCACGAGCGTGAACATCTCGGGTGCGGCATGGCGCTCCTCCATGATCTTGTCCGCCACCTCCGCCACGACCGACGCCACCGCGGCGCGCTTGAGGTCTGTCCCGAGCGCGCTGTTCTCGGTGATCCGCTGGAACTGGGTGATGACATCCATGCTCTTGCCCTCGGCCAGCAGCATGTTGCCGTGCGCGAAGACATCGAGCTGGCCGCTCATCCGCGACTTCGACTTGCGCACGCTCTTGGCTATCGCCGGCACCTTGCCGCGCTCGCGCGTGAGCACCGTGAGGATCCGGTCGGCTTCGCCGTAGTCGACCTTGCGCAGGATGATCCCCTCAGCCGAGTACACTGTCACTCCGCGAGGCTACCCTCCGACAGGTGACCTGGTGTCCGGCTAGGGGTTGGCCCCCGCGTCGTCGGAGTCCCGGCCGCGCCGGCGCGCCGCCGCCTCCGAAGCGGCCTCGGCCTGGCTGCGCACCTCAGCCTCGACCCGGTCCTCCTCGCGCCGCACCGCACCCGGGAACGGGTTCCCGGAGCGGACCCGCACCTTGCCGATACGCTGGCCGCGAACGCTGGCCACAGTCATCGTCACCCCCTCGATGTCGACCACCTCGCCTGAGCGGGGAATGGTGCCCAGCTGCGAATAGATGAACCCCCCCAGCGAGTCCACGTCCTCTGCCGGGAGCTGCAGCCCGAGCTCCTCACGTGCCTCGCTCAGCGAGACCCGGGCATCGAGGACCGCCTCATTGGGGGCGAGGAACTGGATTTCCTCCTCCTCCATCGCGTCGTACTCGTCGCGGATGGGACCCACGATCTCCTCGATGATGTCCTCGATCGTGATGATCCCCGCGGTCTGACCGTGCTCGTCGATGACGATGGCCATGTGCACGCGGTTCTCGCGCATCTCGTGCAGGAATTCCGAGAGGTTCTTGTTCTCCGGCACGAAGTACGGCTTGCGCATGATCTTGCGGAGGTCGCTATTGCTCTTGCTGGCGGTGGGGCGGCGTGTCGCGCTGTACCGCAACAGGTCCTTGGCATAGGCCACGCCGACGATGTGGTCGATGGTCTCGTCGTATACCGGGATGCGCGTGTGGCCGTGCTTCAGCACCAGCTGCACGATCTCCTCCACCGGCCTCCCCACCTCGACCGCGACGATGTCGATGCGGGGGATCATGACCTCGCGGACGGTCATGTCGCCGATCTCGATGACCCCGTGGATCATCTCCCGCTCCTCCTCCTCGATGATCCCCTCCTCCTCGCCGACGGTGACCAGCATCTTCAGCTCGTCCTCGGTCACGAAGGGGCCCCGCACCTTGCCCCGGCCGGGCGCGAGCAGGCGGGCCAGGGCCGACATCCCACCGATGGGCACCTTGAGGATCGTGGTCGCCCCCGCGACGACCGGTGCGACCATCAGCGCATAGCGCATGTTGGAGAGCGCCAGCGACTTGGCGGTGATCTCGGCAACCACCAGGACAACGAAGGCGTCGGCCAGGCCGATGAAGAACTCCGGCCAGAAATCGCCGAGGCCGTGGTGCTGGGCGATCAGGCTCGCCGCAGTCGAGGAGATGATGATCGAGGTCGTGTTGAGCGTGAGGATCGCGGTGAGGTAGGTGTTGGGGTCCTGGTGCAGGCGCTGGATCGTCGCAGCGCGGGGATTGCCCTCATCCACCAGGCGGCGCAGCTTGATACGGCTGATCGAGGTCAGCGCGGTCTCAGCCGATGCCGCCAGGGCCGCGAGCACCAGCGTTATGACGAGGAGGGCCGACAGGCCCAGGTCGAACGAGGTCAAAGGCACCGGACTATCGCCGGCTCAAACCCTCCCTTCGAGCCGCGGTCTACCCCCGGCCGTCACAGGTCGCGGCCGGTGCGGGCGTCGTCGTTGGGGAAGCGGGGGTCGCGGAAGAGCTCGCTGACCGAGCGGTCCTCGTGGACCCGGCGAATCCCCTCGGCCAGCAGCGGCGCGACGGACAGGATATGGAGCTTCTCGTTCCGCGAGGCGATCGGGATCGAGTCCGTAACCACGATCTGGTCGATCGGTGCCGCGGCCAGCCGCTCCACCGCCCCGTCGCTGAGCACGCCGTGGGTGGCGAGGACATCGACCGTTCGCGCCCCGGCCGCGATCAGGGCGTTGGCGACGCCGACCAGGGTGCTGCCCGTGGAGATCAGGTCGTCGATCACAACCGCATTGAGGCCCTCGACATCACCGATGACATTGAGCACCTCGGTGACGTCGTCGCGCGGACGGCGCTTGTCGACGATCGCAAAGGGGGCCTCAAGCATCTTTGCGACGGCCCGCGCGCGCCGGGTGCCACCGACGTCAGGTGAGACCACGACGATGTCGCGGAGATGGCGATGGCGGATGTGCTCCGCGATGATCTTGAGCGCGGTCAGGTGATCGAATGGGATGTCGAAGAACCCCTGGATGGCGTCGGCATGAAGGTCGAGGGCGATCACCCGGCTGGCGCCCGCGAGGGTGATGATGTTGGCCATCAACTTGGCGGAGATCGGGTCGCGGGGAGCGGTCTTCTTCTCCTTGCGCGCGTAGCCGTAATAGGGGATGACCGCCGTGACCCGCGCGGCCGAAGCCCGGTGCAGCGCGTCCAGGATGATGAAGAGCTGGATCAGGTTCTCGCTGACGGGTTGACAGGTGGGCTGGATCAGGAAGACGTCGTTACCCCGGACCGACTCCGCGATCTTGACGTCGTACTCGCCGTCCTTGAACCGGGTGACGATCATCTCGCCCACCGGGATCTCGAGCACCCCGGAGATCGCCCGGGCCAGGTCGGGGTGCGCGTTCCCGGACAACAGCTTCAGCTCACCGAACAATGGATCCTCCCAAGACACCCTCGCAGGCTAAGTTATACCGCCTCACCTCTCCCTCTTCTTCGGGGCCCGGCGCCGCCGCCTGGTCCAGCCGGGGACCTCGCGCTGGTCGTTGCGCTCGATGGCCAGGCTGCCCGCCTCGACGTCGCGGGTGATGACCGACCCGGCGGCGGTGTATGCCTCGTCGCCAATCCGCACTGGGGCGACCAGGGTGCTGTCACTGCCGATGAAAACCCGGTCCCCAATAATGGTCTGGCTCTTGCGCTCGCCGTCGTAGTTGGCGGTGACCGTGCCGGCACCGATGTTCACCCTGCGTCCCAGCACCGCGTCGCCCAGGTAGGAGAAATGGTGCACGTCGCTGTCCGGCCCGACCACGGTGTTCTTGATCTCGGCAAACGAGCCGATGCGGCTTCTTTTGGCCACGACACTGCCCGCCCGGAGCCTGTTGAAGGGGCCGATATCGACCCCATCCTCCACGGTCGACTGGACGAGGTGGCTCCGCCCGACCGCGCAGTCGCGCCCGATGCGGCAGTCGTTGATCTCGGCAAACGGGCCGATGCGCGAGCCGGCGCCGATGCTCGTCTCGCCCCGCAGGAAGCAGAAAGGCTCGATCCGGGCGTCCGCCTCGATGGTCACCGTGGCGTCGATATAGGTGGTGTCGGGGTCCACGATCGTTACCCCGGCCGACGCCAGCTCGCGCACCTTGCGCAGGCGCAGGACCTTCTCCGCCTGGGCCAGCTGCCAGCGGTCGTTGATCCCCGCGGCCTCCTCCTCAGGACAGGTGACGACCGACCGGCGCGGCAGCGTCCCGAAGACGTCGGTGAGGTAGTACTCCCCACTCCGCGAGCTCTTGCGCAGCCGGCGGAGTGCCGGCCACAGGACCTCGGCGCGGAAAACGCACACCCCGGTGTTGACCAGGCGCACCCTGCGTTCCTCGCCGGTCGCCTCCACCTCCTCGACGATCCGGGCACCGGCACCCTGCCCGACCACGCGTCCGTAACCGTGGGGATCTGACAGCTGCGCGGCCAGCAGGACGCAATCGAGGTCGCCCCGGCGGCGCGCCTGCAGCAGCCTGCGGAGCGTCTCGATGGTCAGCAGCGGGACATCGCCGTAGAGCACCAGCACCTCGCGATGGCCGCGGAGCGCCTGGGGGACCTGGTTCAGCGCGTGGCCAGTGCCGAGCCTCGAGCGCTGCAGCACCAGCTGGGCGGTCCCGGCCACCGCGGCGATCTCATCGCCCTGGCCCCGTGCATGCACGACCGCGACCTGGGCCGCGCCGAGCCGGCGAGCCAGCGCCAGGGCGTAGGCGATCATGGCCTGGCCGGCGACTTCGTGGAGCACCTTGGGCCGCGCCGACCGCATCCGAGTTCCCTGTCCGGCGGCCAGCACGACCACCAGCAGGTCACGGGCGCGCGTCGACGTTCGTGGTGGGGAGGGCTCGCCGGTAGCGGGCATGAAGTGGCCGGAATTCTATAACAGCAGGGCGCTGTACGAGGCTGCCCGGGGAGTCTCGGGGGCCAGGATTCGAACCTGGATGAGCAGCTCCAAAGGCTGCCGTCCTACCATTAGACGACCCCCGAAAGCGGCATCGGACACCCTGCCGAGGCGACCGTCGGAAGTGTAGCCGCGGCCGCGCTCAGCGACTCCCGAGTGGCCCCTCGCGGCGAACCCTCCTGGCCATCGCGTGGTGCGCGGCCATCTCCTCGTCGGCGGCCAGCGCCTCGAGGGTGGCCCCCGGTTGGCGGTGGCTGAGCGCCATCTGCAGGAGGTGGTCGGTCAGGTGGGGGTTCTTGGGCAGCAGGGACCCGTGCAGGTAGGTCCCGAAGACGGTCCCCGCGACCACGCCCTCATCCCCGTCGTCCCCGTTGTTGCCGCGGCCGACGACGCACCGCCCGAGCGGGCGGATGCCGTCGCCAAGGAAGGTGCGCCCCGCATGGTTCTCGAACCCGACGAGGGTGGGTGGGTCGAGGCCCAGGCCCGAGGTCTCGATGAGCACGTTGCCGATGGCCCGCTCGCTCCCCGCCTCGGTGCGCAGGTCGACCAGGCCCAGGCCGGGCAGGCGGGTGCCGTCGACAGTCGTGTAGTGGCTGCCCAGGAACTGGTAACCGCCGCAGACGGCCAGCAGGGCGGCGCCTCCGTCGATGGCCGCCTTGACCGCTTCCCGCTTGGGCCCGGCGAGGTCCGCCGCGACAAGGTCCTGGTCCTGGTCCTGGCCGCCCCCCATGAAGAAGATGTCGATGTCGGAGACATCACTCGTGTCGCGACCGATCTCGACGACCTCGAGCGCGATTCCGCGCCTGCGACTGCGGTCACGCAGCGAGATGATGTTGCCGCGGTCGCCATAGATGCTCATCTCGCGCGGATAGAGGTGACCGAGGCGCAGGGAGGGCTGGGACACGCTATTTCCAGAACGCCTGCAGGTACCCGCGAGCGGCCATTTCGGCCCGCAGGTCCAGCATCGCGGTGTAGGTGGGCAGGATGAACACGTCCTCACCCGCCGAGGAGGAGGCCAGCATGGCGTCGAGCGTGTCCCCGGGCGCCTCGGCCACCTGGACCAGGCCGGGGTCGATTCCGGCGTACTTGAGGCGTACCCGCATGTCGAGCGCCCGGTCGCCGGCGACGATCACCGAGTCGGCCCCCGCCAGGAGTTCGAAGTCCACGTCCCAGATCCAGCTGACGTCTCGACCATCGGCGATGCGGTCGTTGAGGGCGATGACGAACTTGCGCCCCTCGCCGAGTACCCGGCTGGCGCGCAGGACCTCGTTGAAGCCCGCGGGGTTCTTGGCCAGCATCAACCGGACCCTACGACCCTCGATGTCCACCTGCTCGAGGCGCCCGAACGCGGGGGTGAAGGACCTGAGCGCGGGCGCGACCGAGCCCGGCGGCAGGCCGAAGAGGACCGCAGCGCCGGCCGCGGCGAGGATGTTGTAGCTGTTGTAGATCCCCGAGAGCGGAACCGCCAGCTCGGTCGCCGTGAAGCCCAGGCCGTCCGCGTCCAGCACCTGGGCGTCCAGTCCCTGGAACCGGATCCGGGCGGCGCGCAGGTCGGGCGCCGGGCGGTCGAAATCGCCGGTCGGGCACCGGTAGTGCCCGAGGTGGCCGGCGTAGACGCGCTCGAAATCGAAGGGCATGCCGCAGAAGGGACAGAACCGGGCGTCCGCCGCGTGGGGCACCTCCGCCTGGCCAGCCGCGTCATCCTCCAATCCATAGAAGACCGTGCGCGCGCGCAGGCCCCGGCCCAGGGCGGCGACCCTGGGGTCATCGGCGCAGAGCAGGGCAGACGACGCCGAGGGTAGGGCGGCCAGACCCGCCGAGATCGCCGCGGATGAGGATTCGAGCTCGCCGTAGCGATCGAGCTGGTCGCGGAAGAGGTTGGTCACGATCACCAGCCGGGGCGCGATCGCCTCGACGGCGGCGGGCAGCGATGCCTCATCGACCTCGAAGACCCCCGCCTGGGCGCGGGTTGCTCCGCTCAGCCCGGCACCCTGCACGATCGCCGACGTCAGCCCGCCGACCAGGTTGCTGCCCGCCCGGTTGGAGACGATCGGGACCCCGGACGCCTCGAGGATCGTCCGCAGCAGGGTCGCCGTGGTGGTCTTCCCGTTCGTGCCGGCCACCAGGATCGAGCCCCGCTCGAGCCGGGCGCTGAGCTTCTCCAGGGCGCGGCCGTCGATCGCGGCGCTCACCCGCCCGGGGAGAGTTGTGCCTCCCCCCCGGCCCAGGCGGCGGATCGTCATGGCGGTCGCCCTGCCGGCGGCGACCGCAAGTGAGAGCGCGGGGTCCATCCCCCGATGCTAGTGGGAGGGTGCGGGCGGCGCTGGGACCGCCTGGACCGCCCAGGCCCGCAGCCCGATATCCCAGGTCTTCACCGCGAGGGCCTCGGCCTCACCGCGGTCGAAGCAGACCTGGAACAGGGCGCTGCCGGTCCCGGTCAGGCGGGGATCCCAGCCCCGGCGGCGCAGGACCGCGATGACCTCGGCGAGCTCCGGACAAACCCGCGTGGCCGGCGCGAGGAGGCTGTTGGGCAGGCGGCTCAGGGCGCCCGGGCCGCCGCCGTCACGAAGGAAGCGCGCCGTCGCCTCGAGAACCTTGCCGTCACCCCACTCGTCAGCCTGGAGCTCGGCGAACACCGCGGCGGTGCTGAGCGCGATCGCGGGGAAGACGACGGCCACCCAGAGGTCGGGGACCGGCAGCGCCTCGACCTGCTCGCCGGCGCCACGCACCAGCGCCGCGCCGCCGGTGAGCTGGAAGGGGACATCGGCGCCGAGGTTCATCGCCACCTGGACGAGGCGGTCGGGGGCGACCTCGACGCCGAGAGCCGGGGCCGCGCGCAACACTGCCGCGGCATCGCCGCTACCTCCGCCCAACCCGGCGCCGGCAGGGATGCGCTTGTCGATGGCCAGCCGCATGTCGATCGGCCGACCGGCCTCGACCGCGAGCGCCGCCAGGGCCCGCGAGGCGATTTCCCTGGCGGGATCGGATGGGGCGCCGCCCGCGTACGGGCCCGTCACCTCGAGCCCCGACCCGGCCGCGAGGACCAGCCGGTCCGCGATGTCGATGTTGACCATGATCGAGACCAGCTCGTGCAGCCCGTCGGGTCGTCGCCCGACGACCTCGAGCCCCAGGTTGAGCTTGGCCGGGGCGGAGATCGCGATGCTCACGCGACCGCCTCGGCCCGGCGGCGCAAGAAGACGCCGATGGCCACCGTGGCCTCGCGGCTGCGCAGGGCGAACTCGGTCGCCATGAAGGCCAGCCCGGCCAACCCGAGGGAGGCCGCCAGGGCAAGGTAGTGACGCACGTCGAGGCGGACGGCGCCGGGGCCGGCGAGGACCGTCCAGGTCCCCCAGCCAACCGCGCCCAGGACCACACACCCGGCGAGCACCTGGGCCAGGCTGATCGCCAGCCGGCGCCCCTCGAAGCCCCCGATCAGCGGGCGCAGGAAGAGCACCAACAGCGAGAAGTTGCAGATGCTCGCCAGCGAGGTTGCCAGTGCGAGGCCGCCGGTCCCCAGGGGGCGGATCAGCAGCGCTGTGGCGACGAGGTTCACGACAACCGACCCGAAGGCCACCAGCATCGGGGTCACCACGCGCTGCAGCGAGTAGTACACCCGCACGACCAGGAAGATGGAGGCCTGCGCCCCGATTCCCACCGCGAAGAGCGCCAGCGGCAGGCTCACCAGTGCGGTCGAGCGGGCATCAAAGGCGCCGCGCTGGAGCAGGAGCGCGGTGATCTGGGGACCAAGGATCACCAGGATGACGGCCGACGGCAGCAGGACGAACAGGTTGAGCCGCACGGCCAGCGCGGCCCGGCGCCGCAGCTGGGCGAGGTTGCCCACCGCCGCGTCGCGCGCGAAATAGGGGAACATCACCAGCGTCAGGGCGGTGGTGAACGTCAGGTTGGGCAGCTGGGCGATCTCGTTGGCGAAGTCCAGAGCCGCGACCCGCCCCGCCGGCAGACCCGATGCCAGGTAGCGGTCGACAGCGATGTTGGCCTGCACCGCGATCAGCCCCATCGAGATCGGCACGGTGAGCCGCGCCACCCTCCGCACCGCGGGGTCGCGCAGCGCCGACATGACAACTGGCCGCCAGCCGATGCGCCAGAGGCTTGGGACCTGGACGAGGAAGTGCAGCAACCCTCCGACGGCCACCCCGATGGCCAGCCCGACCACCCCCAGCGGCCGGCCGTTCACGCGCAGCCCCGTCAGCAACAGGGCGGCGGCGATGATCGCGAGGTCGTAGAAGAGAGGCGCGAGGGACAACGGGACGAACTTGCGATAGGTGTTCATCACCCCGACCGCGAACCCCCCCAGGCCCAGGAACATGGCCTGGAGCAGGAGAACCCGGGTGAGGGTCAGGGCCAGCTCCTGCTCGCGGGGCGGTCGCAGGCCGGCCAGCCGATGAACCACCACCGGGGCGACAAGCTCCAGCAGCAGCACCGCCCCGACCAGGATGAGGAGGGCCGCGGTCATGACGCCGTTGACCGCGCGCCGGGCACCATCATCGTCCCCGCGGGCCAGGCGCTCCGAGGTGACCGGGACAAACGCCGAGCTGACGGCGCCCCCGATCACCAGGAAGAGCAGCAGGTCCGGGATGGTGAAGGCGAGCACGTAGACGTCCATGTCCCCGCCGGTGCCGAAGCGGTGGGCGATGATCACCTTCTGGAGGTACCCGGCGACCTTCGTCACGGCGAACGCCGCCAGCAGCAGGGCGCCCGATGCGGCGATTTTCCGGCCCTCGTCGGCGTCCTTCACGGTCGCCATCTTAGGGGGGACGCTATACTTCCCCGTTCCCATGGCAAACATCAAGTCAGCGAAGAAGCGCGTCCTCACGTCGGCGACCAAGCACGACCGCAACCGGTCGGTGCGCGCCGCCATCAAGACCAAGGTGACCCGCGTCCGGCGTCTTCTGGACACTGGCGACGCCGAGCCGGCGGACCACCTGAAGCTGGCGGTGTCGTCGCTGGACCGTGCCGCCGAGAAGGGCATTCTTCATGCCAACAACGCGGCCCGGCGCAAGTCGAGGCTGATGAAGGCGGTTGCCCGCGCCCAGGCGCTGGCCGCCGACCCCGAGGCCAAGGCCAGGGCCGCAGCCGAGGCCAAGGCGCATGCCAAGGGCACTTCGAAGAACCGTGGCAAGACGACCGCCGCCCGCAAGGCCGCGGCCAAGAAGACCGCCTCCAAGGGAACGACCTCCCGCTCCAAGTAGCGGCCGGCCCTCAGCGGAGGGCTGCTTCCATCACCACCAGGCGCAGCGCCGTGACCTCATCCAGCTCACCCCTCCGCTGCGCGGCTTCGGCTGAGGCCGCCCTGCGGTAGATCGACTCCAGGCGCTCCGGGTCGACGCCCCGCGCCTGGCTGATCGCCTTGTTGATCGAGTAGTCGCTGAGCGGGCGGCCATCGCCGGCAAACGCCTCGGCGAGGCTGCGCGGCCCCGCCCCGCCGCCGGGGGCCGCGGAGGCCGCCAGCAGCAGCCGCAGGTGGCGCACGAGCATGTAGTTGAGGCGGCCCGCCGGCTCGCCGGCCGCGAGCGAGCGCTCCAGTTCCATCGCCGCTTTCCCCGGGTCCGACAGGAGGCTGTCGGTCAGGTCCCAGACCTGGTGTTCGGCGGTGTCCGGGACGATGGCAGCGACATCCGCCGCAGTGACCCGCGCGCCGGCGGCGTAGGTCGCCAGCTTGGTGAGCTCGCTGTCGAGTTGGGCGAGGTCCTCCCCTGCGCGACCGACCAGGGCATCGACCGCCCGCCGGTCGATGTCCAGGCCCTGCTCGCGGGCCCGTTGGGTGACCCACGCCGGGACCTCGCCGAATCGCAGCCGCGGAAAGGCCATCAGCTTGCCCCGCTTCTGGAGCACCTTGAGGACGGGGTTGGTCGCAGCCAGCAATGTCCCGCTGGAGAGCAGCAGGGTGGTGGCGTCGGGGAGCGCTGTGAGCATGGCGGCGGCGGTCTCGAGGGGATCGTCCGCGGCGGCCTTGGCCTTGCCGCGACGGCCGGTTGCGCCCGTGAGGAGCCGCCAGTCGCGGATCCCGACGACCCGCACTGGGCTGAAGAACCCAACCGAGGTGCAGGCCACCAGGACGTCGTCGGCACTCGCGCCGGGGTCGAGCATCTCGGCATCGAGGTCAGAGTCGAGCCCACGGGTGAACTCCGTCCACGCCCTGCGGAATGTGAGCTCCACGAGGTACGCCTCGGACCCATGGAAGAGGTGGATCGCCACTGGGGCGAGTCTATTCGCAGGTGGTGCCGTCGCAGGCCAGGTCCAGGGCGCCGTCCCGCGACGTTCGCCAGGTGCGCGCGCCAGGAACCCGCGGAACGACGGCGCTGCCGATGGGGTGCTCGACGACCCAAGCCGCGGGCGCCAGGCTGCCATCGGGCAGAACCCTCCCGGCGCCGATGTCCACCACCATGCCCGCCCGCGTAGGGACCGTGCCCGGGGTGGCCGCGGTCCCGGCCGTGCAGATCCATGCGAGGCTGCGCCCGAAGGTCACCGAGACCGAGAGCCCGTCGCCGCAATCGCCGGTCTCGAGCCACAGCCCGTGCCATCCGAACCGGTCGCCGGGGACAAGGGGCCGCACGACCGCGCCGTGGGCGGACATCGCCCGCGCAACCAGGAGCGGGGCGCCACCGCCGGAATCCGGGGGCAGCAGGAAGAGGCCGGGTACTCGCCGGCCCAGACCAGCGATGCCACCCGCGGCACTCGGGCTGGCGCCTGTCAGCAGCACCGCGTCAAGCCGCGGATCGGGCGGTGCGAGGCGAGCATCGAGCTCTGCCGCCAAAGCGGCCGGGGAGGTGCCCGTGTCGACGAGCATCCGGGCGCCGTCGGGCGCGGTGATGAGGGCACCGCCGCCTGGAGTTGCCAGCAGCACCAGGTGCATCCGTCCGTCAGGCCACGAACCCAGGAGCAGGACGACCGTGGCTGCCGCCGCCGCGCCCCCGAGCGCCAGCCGCCGCCCGCCGCCAGCGTGGTGGGTGAACGCGGCGCAGGCCGCCGCGGAGTAGTACGCCAGGGCGTGCGGCAGCCCGAACCATGGGACGCCCACGACACCTGCCGGCAGCGCCACCGCGGCATGGGCGAGAGCCAGCAGCCCGGCGGCCAGGCCGCCGGCGATCGCCGCGACCACCCCGAAGGGGTCGGGCATCCCTGCTCCTGCCCAGCCGGCCGCCGCCATACCGGCGGGCAGGGCGGGGACCGCCAGCATATTGGCCACCGGCCCGGCCACCGAGATGACGTGGAAGTTCGCGGCCGTGAGCGGAAGCGTGGCCACCTGGGCCGCGAGCGACACCGCGAGCGCCTCGCGGAACGGGCGCGGCAGCAGGCTGAGGCGCCGGTCGAGTCCCCGCGACAGCACCTGGATCCCCGCGACCCCGAGGAACGAATACTGGAAGCTCAGGTCGCCCGCCAGCGCAGGCGCGTGCCCGAGCATGAGGGTGGCCGCCAGCAGCAGCCCGCGCACCGGGTCGACGTCTCGGCGGAGGACCTGGGCAACCAGCGCCAGCGAGCCCATGATCGCTGACCGCACCGCCGCCGAGCTGGCGCCACCCACGAGCGCGTAGGCGAAGACGCCGACGATGGCCAGCGCCGCGGCCGGGCGCCCGGCACGCCGCAGCAGGGCCCCCAGCGTCCCGGCCACCAGCGCCACCTTCAGACCGCTCACCGCAAGGAGGTGGACCAGCCCGCTGCCCACGAGGTCCGACTCCACCGGGACGGGCAACTTGCCCCGGATCCCGACCAGCGCGCCAAGCCCCACCGTTGCCTCCGGCTCCGGCACCCGGCCGCGGACCGCCGCCGCCACCGCGGTTCGCGCCCTCCAGGCCATCGCCGGGATCGAAAGTGTGGGCGGTGGTCGCACCAACCGGATCGCGGCGCCAGGGATGGCGGCAAGCACTCCCTCGCGCTGCATGCGGTCGTCGTACCCGGTGGTGCCATCGGCTGCGCGACCGGGCAACCGCTCCAGCGTCCCGGACACCTCGACGACCGACCCGGGGACGACGGGGATCGCCGATCGCGCGGTGACCTGCGCGGTCCCGCTCACCGGACCGTCGCCTGGGATCACGACAGTGCCCACCCAGAGCGACTGGAACGCGGCGGTGCCCGATGCCCGGCTGACGGTGCCTGTGAATGTGACGTGGCGGCCGAGGTGGGCGTCGAGGGTGCCCGGGGCAACCACGTGGACCGCGGATGCTCCGCGCGCGGTCCCGAGCAACGCCGCGGCCAGCCAGGCGACCGGCAAGAGGCTGCGTGTGCTGGGGCAACCCGTCGCCTTCAACAGCGCTGAGAGCGCGCCGAGCATGCCACCTACCGCGAATAGCGCCGGCGCGGCCCCCGGCGCGAGCGCTGTCTGCCCGGCAAGCAGGCCCGCACACCAGCCGGCCAGCAGCCCGACCAACCCTTCCTCAGGGCCCCGACACTACGGGATCACCACCGTCAGGTAAGGCCGCAGGGCCGCGACCAGCGTGGCGTCCAGGCCGAGCAGGTCGTGCAGGTCGGTCAGCGAGTAGAAGGGCCCGTACTCGTCGCGCTCGTTGACGATCGCATCGGCCAGCTGCTGGTCGACTCCCGGGACCGCGAGCAACTCCTCGACGGTTGCCACGTTGATGTCGACCCTCGAGGCGGCCGCGGACGTGGCCCCCCGCCGCGCGACCTTGACCTGCTTGCCGTCGGTGAGGCGCCCGGCGAGGTTGGGGAGCTTGTTGGGGTCGGCGTCCGGCAGCAGGCCGCCCGCCGCGTCGATCGCGTCCGCCAGCCGCGCGCCTCGGGGCAACTGGTACATCCCGGGGTGAACGACGGCGCCGGAAACATAGACCTGGAGCGGCTTCGAGGCGGCCGCGGCAGCAGCGTCCTGGGGCGCCGCGGGGGTCGCCGCCCCGCGCGCGCGGAGCGCCTCCGCGGCAATGGACTCCGCGCCCGCCGGGGAGGCGGCGAGGTGCCAGGCGAGCAAGGCACAGGCGGTCACCAGCCCAACCGCCGCCGCGCCCACGACAACCCGCCAAGGCGATGAATCCACGATCCTGCCCACGTGCCCCCCCGCAACCCGCGCGTCCTCGACGCCGGTCTTATGGCCAGGACAATACTACAACCTTGCGTAGCGTCGGCGCTAGGCGAAGAGCCTCAGGGCAGCCTCCAGCACGACTTCCGGCTTCTCCTCGGCTATGAAGTGGCCGGAGCCCGGCACCAACTGCAGCCGCATGTCGTCGGCATGCGCCTCGAACCCCGCCAGCATGGAGGGCGAGATCGCCGCGTCCTCCTCGCCGAACAGCATGAGCGTGGGCACCTGCAAGCGCTGGTTGCCGTAACGCCCCGCCATCCAGGCCGCCCCCTCCCGCAGGATCAACTCGCGGTACAGCTGGACGCTGGCATTGGCCCGCTCGGGCTGCTGCAGGCGGCTGAGGTAGGTATCGAGGTCGGCGTCGGTGAAGGTCCCGGGGTTGACGGTCGCCGCGCGCAGCGCCCTGTTGAGCAGCGGGGGCCGGAGCTGGAAAATCCGGCCGCCCAGCCCGGAGCCCATCAGCAGCTGGTACCAGGAGCGATGCATGTTCCGCAGCACCGCACCGCGGTTGAGCCACGGGGTCACGATGTTGAGCGCCAGGTAGCGCTCGAACCGGTCGGGCTCGCGGAGGCACATGAGGAACCCCACGAACCCACCCCAGTCATGGCCCACGAGGCGCACCGGGCCCAGGTTCAACTCCTCCATCAGGGCCAGGATGTCGGTCGCCAGCTGCTCCTTCTGGTACCCGTCGGCGGGCGCATCACTCCAGCCGAAGCCGCGCAGGTCGGGGCAGTACACGTGGTATTTGCGCGCCAGCCCGGGGATGACATGGCGCCACACGTACCAGTGCTGGGGCCAGCCGTGCAGCAGCAGGACCGGCTCGCCGCGCCCGGCCTCGGCGACATGCAGGCGCAGGCCGCCGACGTCGACCAGCCGGTGGCGCACTCCGGGGACCTCCGGCATGTCCTCGAACAGGACCTGCTCGGTGGCCCGCGACGCGCGGCTAGGCGACGATCGAGAGGATCTTGCCCTCGATATAGATGATCTTTCGCGGGGACTTGCCATCCAGGAACTCCGCCACCCGCGGCCTCGCCAGCACCGCCTGGCGGACGCGGTCCTCGTCGACGCCGACGGGCAGCATCATGCGGTCGCGCACCTTGCCGTTCACCTGCACAACCAGCTCGAACTCCTCCGCGGCGATCAGGCCCTCGTCGTACGCCGGCCAGTGCTGCTGGTGAATGGAGTACGGGTGCCCGGTGGCCAGCCACATCTCCTCGGCCAGGTGCGGCGCCGCGGGAGCGAGCAGGAGCAGGAGCACGTCGATCGCCCGTCGATATGCCATGGTCCTGCCCGCGGCTGTCCGGCTGGCGTCCTGCAGGGCGTTGCGCAGCTTCATGAGGCTGGAAACGTAGGTGTTGAGCTTGAAGTTCTCGATGTCCTCGGTGCACGACTTGATTGCCCGGTGGGTCAGTCGCAGCAGCTCGCGCTCCTCGTTGGATTCGCCCTCGTCCGCCGCGTCCCCCGGGTAGGTCTGCGTCGCCAGGTAATGCACCCCGGTGAGGAAGCGGCGCGTCCCGTCGATGCCCTCCTCGTTCCACATCCCACCATCCGACCACGGGGCGATGAACAGCATGTACAGGCGCACCGCGTCGGCCCCATGGCTGCGCACCATCTCGTCGGGCGCCTTGACGTTGCCCTTGGACTTCGACATCTTGCCGCCGCCGTAGGTGATCATGCCCTGGTTGCGCAGCCGCAGGAACGGCTCGTCGAACTGCAGCAGGCCACAATCGCGCAGTCCCTTGATGAAGAACCGGCTGTAGAGGAGGTGCAGGATGGCGTGCTCCACCCCGCCCATGTACTGGTCGACCGGCAGCCAGAATTTGACGGCCTCGGCGTCCCACGCGCGGTCCGCCTTCTGCGGTGAGGCGTAGCGCAGGTAGTACCAGGATGAGTCGACAAACGTGTCCATGGTGTCGGTCTCCCGACGGGCCGGCCCGCCGCACTCCGGGCAGGTCGTTTCGACGAACTCCCGCACCGCCGCCAGGGGCGAGTCGCCGGTCGGCCGGAATTCCGCCTGCTCGGGGAGCATCACCGGCAGCTGGTCCTCGGGTACGGGCACCGCGCCGTGGTCGGGACAGTAGATCATCGGGATGGGCGCGCCCCAGTAACGCTGCCGGCTGAGGAGCCAGTCGCGCAGGCGGTACGCAACCGTGGCTTCGCCCCAGCCCTGCGACTTGACGAAGTCGATGATCTCCTGGATCCCCTCCGACCTCGCCACCAGGCCGTTGAAGCGCCCGGAGTTGATCAGGCTGCCCTCCCCCGTGTACGCCTCGGTCAGCTCGCTGCTCGGCTCGCCCGTGGGGCTGATGACCTCACGGATCTCCAGGCCGTACCTCCGGGCGAACTCGAAGTCGCGCTCGTCATGGGCCGGGACCGCCATGATCGCGCCGGTGCCATAGGTCATGAGCACGTAGTCGGCGACCCAGATCGGCACCCTCTCGCCGTTCATCGGGTTGGTTGCGTAGCCCCCCGTGAAGACCCCGGTCTTCTCGCGCTCGGTCGACTGCCGATCGATGTCCGAAGCGTTGCGCGCTGTGGCGACATAGGTATCGACCTCGGACCTGCGGTCGTCTGATGTCACCTGCGGCACCAGTGGGTGCTCCGGCGCCAGCACCATGAACGTGACCCCGAACAGGGTGTCAGGTCGTGTCGTGAAGATGCGCAGTTTCTCCTCGCCGCCCGCCCGCAGGGCCACCGGGAAGTCCATCTCCAGACCCTCGGACCGCCCAATCCAGTTGGTCTGCATCGTGACGACCTTCTCGGGCCAGTCGAGGCCGTCGAACTTCAGCAGCTCCTCGGCGTAGCTCGTGATCTTGAAGAACCACTGCTCGAGCTCCTTCTTGATCACGGGGGTGTCGCAGCGCTCGCAGCGCCCGTCGATCACCTGCTCGTTGGCCAGCACCGTCTGGTCCTTTGGGCACCAGTTCACCGGGGCGCTGGCGCGGTAGGCCAGGCCCTTCCTGTAGAGCTGCAGGAAAATCCACTGCGTCCAGCGGTAGTACTGCGGGTCGCTGGTCACCACCTGGCGATCGAACTCGAACACCGAGCCGAGGGTGCGCAGCTGGCTGAGCATCCGCTCGATGTTGGCGCTGGTGTAGGTCGACGGGTGGATCCCGTCCTTGATGGCGGCGTTCTCGGCAGGGAGGCCGAAGGCGTCGAAGCCGAACGGGAAGAGCACGTTGAAGCCCTTCATCCGCTTGTACCGGGCGTGCACGTCGGGGCCGGTATACGCGAACCAGTGACCCACGTGCAGGTCGCCCGAGGTGTACGGGAACATCACCAGCGCGTACCACTTGGGGCGCGACTGATCGAAGTCCACCGCGCGGTGAAGCGCATCGTCGGCCCAGCGCTGTTGCCAGCGCGGCTCGATCTCGGCAGGATCGTATGTCGGGCGCGCCATATTGAGTTCGAAGGATAAGGGCAAGGTGGTGGAGCCTACCGGGATCGAACCGGTGACCTCTTGCATGCCATGCAAGCGCTCTCCCAGCTGAGCTAAGGCCCCACGGGCGGCGCTAATTGTAGCCGCCCGGCCGCCCTCAGCCGACGACCTCGCCCTCGGGGCGGCCCCTCGCCACGATCGCCTCGTGGCCCACCAGGGCGAGAAGGATGAGCACCACACCGGCGACCCTGGCGGGTGTGACCGCGTCGTGCGCCAGGCTCACGCCGAACAGCACCGCAAAGGCCGGCTCGGCGGTGAACAGCAAGGCGGCCCGCGCCGCGCTGAGGTGCCGCTGGACGTAGGTCTGGACGAGGAACCCCACCGCCGAGGCACCCACGCCCGTGAGCAGCAGCGCGGGAAGAAGGGCGGCGGAGGGCGCCTGGAGGTGTCCCGACCCCGCCGCGCCGACCCCGAAGAGGGCCGCGCAGGCCAGCATCTGCCAGCCCGCCAGGGCAAATGGAGAGTGGTGGCGCGAGTGGCGTGACAGCAGCGATATCTGCGCCCCGAAGGCCAGCGCGCACAGCAGCAGCAGCCCCTCGCCGATCAGCGTGCCGGCCGCGAGGTCTCCGCCGTAGGTCAGCGCGGCCATGCCGAGGAGCGCCAGCCCCAGTGCGACCCAGGTCGCCGGCGGGGTCGCGATGCGATAGAACGCGGCGTCGCACAGCGGTGCGAACACCACGAACAGGCCGGTGATCAGGCCCGCCGTGGATGGCGGGACGGTGGTGAGCCCATATGTCTGGCCCAGGTAGCCGGCCGCCACCACGCTGCCTATGCCCAGCCCCAGCTTCGCAGCCCCGACACCTCGCGCCGCGAACACCCCGAGCAGGATTGCCGCGATGGTGAACCTGGCGGCCAGGAACGCTATGGGCTGATAGACCGCCACCGCCTCCTTGACGGTGACAAAGGTCAGCCCCCACACGGCCGTCACCCCGATCATGAGGACCACCGGGAGCGCCGCCGTGCGCCCTGTGCCGGCCGGGCTGCTCAACCGATAATCTGCCGGTGAGCGAAGACGACTCCCCGCAGGGCCACCAGGCACTCTGGGCGCCGTGGCGAATGGAGTACCTCAAGGGGCCCCGACCGGAGGGTTGCCCGCTGTGCCAGGCGCTCGCGGCGGACAGCCTGGTCGTTCACCGCGGCAAGACCGCGTTCGTGATCATGAACCTCTTCCCGTACAGCAACGGCCACGTCATGGTCGCACCGGTCGAGCACATATCGACCGTCGAGCAGCTCACGGATGAGACCGCGGCCGAGATCATGGCACTGACCAAGCGAGCGATCGCGGCGCTGCGCGAGACCGAGCGACCCGAGGGCTTCAACATCGGCTACAACCTGGGCAAGGCGGCCGGCGCGGGCATCGACGACCACATCCACCAGCACGTGGTGCCGCGGTGGGTGGGCGATACCAACTTCATGCCCGTGCTCGGCGGCGCCAAGGTCATCGGTGAGGCGATCGACAAGACCATGGCGCGGCTCAAGAAGGCCTTCTAGCTCCGAGGCGGCAGACGGTGCCGGCGCCTGCGGGCCGCCAGGGGCAGTGAGGCCAGCAACAGGACGCCGGCCGCCGGCGCGATCACCCCGGCCGGCGACCGATCCGTCGCCGTCAATG
>JAXDLW010000043.1:0-28105 GCA_034666405.1 Chloroflexota bacterium
GCCCCTGACGCCCAACAAGCAGGGCGGGGCGTTCTCGCACCCGACCGTGCCCAGTGCCCACCCGTACGTGCTGCTCAACTTCACCGGGCGCCGGCGCGACATCCTGGTCATGGCCCACGAATTGGGCCACGGCGTCCACCAGTCGCTGGCCAGGCGGCAAACGCCGTTCAACGCCGGCACCCCCCTGACGACGGCGGAGACGGCGTCGATCTTCGGTGAGACCGTGACGTTCTCCATGTTGCTGGACCGTGAGAAGGATCCGGCCCGACGGCTCAGCCTGTTGGTCGGCCGCATCGACGATGCCACCGCCACGATCTTCCGGCAGGTCGCCATGAACCGGTTCGAGGATGCGATCCACGGGCACCGTCGCAACCAGGGCGAGCTATCCGAGGACGACCTCGGGGGCTACTGGCTCAAGACCCAGCGCGACATGCTCGGGCCGGCGGTCGAGGTCACCGACAACTACAGCATCTGGTGGAGCTATGTGCACCACTTCATCGCCGTCCCCGGTTATGTCTACGCCTACGCGTTCGGCAACCTGCTGGCGCTGGCGATCTACGCGAAGGCGATGGAGGAGGGGCCCACGTTCATCCCCCGGTACTTCGAGCTGCTCGAGGCGGGTGGGTCCGACAGCCCTGAGGCGCTCACCGCACGGGTGGGCGTCGACCTCAACGACCCGCAGTTCTGGAACCGTGGGTTGGACAGCCTGGCGAGGCTCATCGATGAGGCCGAGCAACTGGGCGAAGCCATAGGTTAGGCCTGCCCGGGCGGTCTAGCCGGCGCTCGGCGCCAGCGCCTCCAGGGTTCGGAGCCGCGTCTCCTGGTCGAACGCCATGATGCCCAGCACCGGCATCGTCACGCCCGCGGCCTCCAGCTCGGCGAGCTTTTCCCTGACCCGTCCGACCGGCCCGACCGCGCTGGTCTGGTCGACCATGGCGTCCGGCACCGCGGCTGCCGCACCCGCCTTGTCGCGAGCGAGGTAGAGGTCCTGGATGGTCCTGGCCTCGTCGACATACCCGTAGCGCTGCACCAGCTGGTTGTAGAAGTTGCGCTCGCGTGAGCCCATGCCGCCGACATAGAGCGCGATGTACGGCTTGACCATCTGCCGGATGGTGTCGACGTCGTCGTACACCCCGGTGATCACCGCCGGGGTGATCTCCAGCGCCTCCCAGGCCCGCCCGGATTTCGCCAGCCCGGCCTCGAGGTGGGGTCGGAAGATGTCCATGTGGTCCGGGGCGAACAGCGTGGGCATCCAGCCGTCCGCGATCTCGCCGGTCATCTCCAGGTTCTTTGGCCCGAGCGCGGCGATGATGATCGGCACCGCTTCGCGAACCGGGTGGTTGATCAGCTTCAGGCCCATGTCCAGCTTGATGGTCTGGCCGTCGTAGACGAGGCGCTCGCGACGGAGCGCCATCCGGACGATATCGATCACCTCACGGGTGCGCTGCAGGGGTTTCTCGAAGGGGATGCCGTGCCAGCCCTGCACCACCTGCGGGCCGCTCGTGCCCAGGCCCAGGATGAAGCGGCCGTTCGACAGCATGTCCAGCGCGCCCGTGCTCTGGGCGATCAGCGCGGGCGAGCGCGAGTACACGTTGAGGATGCCCGCGCCTATCTTGATGCGCTCGGTTTTCATCGCCAGCGCCGCCATGATGCTGACCGCGTCGTAGCTGTAGGCCTCGGCGACGAAGACCGCCTCGTAGCCGAGTTTCTCGGCCACCTGTACGTACTCGACCACCTCATCCCAGGGGGTGTCGGTGTAGGGCAGCGCGACCGCGAGTTTCAACGCCGGGAGATTATCGTCGCCGCCAAGGGCAGGCGGCAGCGGGCCTTAGCGGCGGCGCTTGGCGGCGGATCGGCGGGCGCGCGACGGCTTCGCCGGCTCGTCCGCATCGCGTGGCTTGCGAGGTGCGCGCACCTCCTGCTCCAGCGCCTTCCCGAAGGCCTTCGTGACCCCCGAGCTCATGCTCTGGCCGAACGATGCGAGGAGAGCCTCCGTGGCCATCGGGCGCAGGCGCTCGAGTGCCTCGTGCACCCGGGGCCACTCCGCGTCGGGGCGGCCCGCCTCGTGGAAGGGCTTCCAGATGTGCTCGACGAACAGGTCGATGAACGCCGCGGCCACACCCTCCGTGTGCTTCTGGATCCTTTCCAGGATCGCCAGCCGGGTCTCCAGGGGGACCCCCAGCCGCTCCAGCTCGGGGCCGGCGCGCAGTAGCGTGGGGCTGGGAACCTCGTACCGGTCCTCGCCGAGGGGGACCAGGAGCCCGAGGCGTATCGCCTTCTTGAGCAGCGCCTCGTTGGGCGCCGGCCCGCCCAGCTCGGCCAGCACCGCGCCGGTGACGATCTCCGGTTCCTCGTCGGCCCACGGCTCACGGACCGCCTGCTCGAAGCCCAGCACCTGGCCGGCCGAGCCCGCCGGCAGGTTGTCCAGGATGCGCTTGATGGAGTTGAGGTTGAAGCCGTCGGCCTGCATCTCGGAGACCAGGCGAAGGCGGTCGAGGTGTTCGTCGGTGTAGAAGCCGGTGCGGCCGCGGACCTCGGGTGGGGGGAGGAGCCCACGCGATTGATGGGCGCGGATGTTGCGCACGGTCACACCGCTGGCCTGGGCCAGCTGGTCGATCGTGAACTCGCCGGGGGTATCGCCCTCCAGCTCGCTCAATTTCCTGACTGCCATCTTATGTAGCATAAGCCGGTGTAACGGTTTGCAGGGGACGTTGTGGGAGGTTTGCCAGGTGAGCGAGCAGGTCGAGACCCCGGAGCAGGACAGGACGGGCGAACAGGTTGGCGGCGCGGACGAGCCGGCCGAAGGGCAGCAGCCCGCCGGCGGTGACGCGGATGCGAATGGCGCCGAGGGCCAGGCGCCGGCGGGCGCGCCGGCTTCCGCCGAGGACCTTGCCGCGATGCTCGACGGCCGCAGCGACGACGAGGTGACGGCGTTCGTCAAGGCGGCCGGGTACGACACGGTGCTGGGCCAGATCTTCTCGGAGATGCAGGCGCGTTTCCTGCCCGAGAAGGCAGCCGGGCGCACTGCGGTGATCCAGTACGACATCAACACGCCCGACGGGGCCGAGAGCTACCAGGCGGTGATCGCCGACGGGGCATGCCAGACCCGCAAGGGTGGCGACGGCGAGCCCAGCGTGACGCTGGTCCTCTCGCTGCCGGATTTCCTGCGCCTGATCAGCGGCAAGCTCAACGGCGTGCAGGCCTTCATGTCGGGCAAGCTGAAGATCCGCGGCGACATGATGCTGGCCCAGACCATGCAGGGCTGGTTCGACCAGGCCTAGCCCCTCGGGTCGAAGCAATACACTGAGGCCCTGAACTAGAGGAGGGCTCGACTTGCCTACGCCACCACGCCTGCTACCAACCGAGGTTCCCGAAGGGTCCGCCCCTGGCGTCGGCTACCGGATCGAGGGGGAGCTCGTGCCGACCCTGCACGTCAGCCTGGACGGTCACCTCCCGATCTTCTTCGAGCACCACGTCATCCTCTGGAAGCAACCCCAGGTCGATGTCGTCATCCGCCCGATGAAGGGGGCCTTCAAGCGCGTCATCGCCGGGATGCCCATCTTCATGACCCAGGCCCAGGGCGCGGGTGAGGCGGCGTTCTCGCGGGACGGCGTGGGCCACGTGCATGCCATGCACCTGCAGGCCAACGAGAGCATCCTGGTCCGTGAGCACCAGTTCCTGGCGGCCACCGGGAACATGGACTTCACGTTTGAGCGCGTCAAGGGCATCGGCAACATGCTCTTCAGCTCGACCGGCTTCTTCGTGGACCGCTTCACCGCGCTGCAGCATGAGGGGGTGCTGTGGCTGCACGGCTACGGCAACATCTTCGAGAAGGTGCTGGACCCCGGCGAGCAGATCGACGTGGAGCCCGGCGGTTGGGTGTACCGCGACCACACCGTGCGCATGGACCCGCAGATCTTCGGGCTGAAGACGGGGCTGCTCGGCGGCGGCGGGAGGCTGGTCTTCAACCGCTTCACGGGCCCTGGTCGCGTTGGCATCCAGTCGATGTACGTGCACATGGGTGAGGCCAGCGCAGCCACCGCCGGCGCGGGCGTTGCCGGTGGGGCCGTCGGTGCGCTGCTGAAGGGGATGAGCGGGGGCTAGCCCGCCGGGGCGGCCATCCGCTCGGTGGCCCACCGCACCGACATCGGGGTACCGACCCCCCAGCGCATCAGGCTGCCCACCGCGCCCGCGGCGCGGCGGCCGACGGCCACCTGGATGGCGGGCGCATCCTTGATCGCCAGCTCGCGGCGGGCCCATTTCGGGAGCAGGTCCGCCGCGGCGTGGGCGATGGCCGGGTAGAGGAGCCGCTCCGCCGGGGTCTGGCCTGGCGGGCTCATCAGGAAGTCGATGGCGTCGTGCGCCGGCGGCGTGGCGCGCAGTTCCGGCCGGACCGCGTCGAGGTACTCCCTGATGGCCTGCTCGGACCGCGGCACCCCCCGGGCGCCGAGCTTCTCGGCCACGAGCGCGTACTCATCGAAGTAGGAATCCCGCTGGGGGGCTGTCAGGGCGCGGCCCGAATATCGCTGGTAGCTGGCGAGGAAACTGCGCACCAGGGCGACGTGGACCCAGGTCAAGAGTCCCGGGTCGTCCGCGCTGTATTTCCGGCCGTCGTCGGCGGTGCCTTGAACGGGCACATGGACGCGGCGCACCCGGGCGATCGCCTCCGCCGCGCCCGCGGCACTCCCGAACGATGTGAGGGCAATGAACTCGCTGGTGTTGCGCAGGCGGCTGAAGGGGTCGTCGCGGAACGCGGAATGGTGGTCGACCCCGGCCATGGCGAGCGGGTGCAGGGTCTGCAGCATGAGGGCGCTGATCCCGCCGATGAGCATCGATGGCAGTTCCGAATGCACCCGCCAGACCATCGACCCGGGCCCGAAGAGGCCGGGGTCGCCGGCGGGCTCGCGCAGGGCCTTCATTACGCGGGCGGGCGCGCCGATCCGGCCGTAGACGCCCCGGGCCACGATCCGCCGGGCCGCGCCGAAGGGCCCGGAGATGTGCTCCCAGGCGGCGTCGACGGGTGGAGCGGCGGTGTCGTGTGCCGTGTTCATCCCGCCCGAGCGTACGTCAGTGCGGCCCGGTCGACCCTTTGCCGCGTTCGGACGGGGGGGCACCCCGCGGCTACAATTTGCGAACTCCCGGCGCGGGGAGGTGGCTGAGTGGTCGAAAGCGCTCGCCTGCTAAGCGAGTAAGGGGCGTTAAGTTCCTTCGGGGGTTCGAATCCCCCCCTTCCCGCCACTCCTTTTTCCCGTAGTCGACGGAGTTCGGGCGATTTCACTAACCTGTCCGGGGTGACCTCTCAGATGTCGCTGGCCGGGCGATTCGTCAACCGCGCCGGCATGAACCTCACGTACGAGGTCAGCGGAGCCGGCCCGATCCTGGTGTGCCACCCGGGCGGTCCGGGGTTCTCGTCCGGGTACCTGGGCAACCTCGGCGGACTGGACAGCCTCCGCACGTTGGTGTTGCTGAATCCGCGCGGCACCGCGGGGTCGGATCGGCCCGCGGACAGCCGGGCCTACGAGATCGACGATTACTGCAACGACCTCGAGGACCTGCGCCTGCGCCTGGGCCTGGAGACCATGGAGTTGCTCGGGCAGTCGCACGGCGGCGTCGTCGCGATCGACTATGCGGCCCGCTTCCCGCGGCGCGTCAAGACGCTCGTGCTGGTCACGACGCTGGCGCGGTTCAGCGAGGCGCATGCCGCGGCGATGGAGGCGGGGATGGCACGGAGGTCGAGCGAGCCCTGGTACCCCGACGCGGTCGCCGCGCTGGAGGAGGAGCAGGCCGGCAAGTTCTCGACCGATGAGGAGGTCGGGGCCCTGGTGAGCCGGGAGATGCCGTTCTATTTCGCGACCTATGGCGACGAGGAACGGGCTTATGTCGAAAGCCTGGCCGGCAGCAGGGTCAACGCTGACGCGCTGCGGCTGTTCAATTCGGAGATCTTTGAGACGTTCGATCTCCGACCCGAGCTGCAGCGCATCAGGGCGAGGACGCTGGTCGTCGTGGGCGAGGACGATTTCATCACCGGCGCGGTCGCGGCGCGGGATTTGACGGAGTCGATTCCGAGCGTCGAGCTGGTGGAGCTGGCGGGTGGGCACTACATATTCGTCGAGTCGCCCGGGCCATTCCGTGACGCCGTTACGGCGTTCCTGCAGAAGGGTTAGGCAAAAAGAAGAGGGTGAAGCCCGAAGGCCTCACCCTCTGAGGGGAAGCTCGCCTTAAGAGGCGACCTGCTCGACGGTGCGCTCGATGCGCTCCCCGACGTTCTCGAGCTGCTGGCCGACCTGCTGGAAGCCGTGCTGGACACGTTCCTGGGCCTTCTCGATCGTGCCCTTGCTCTCGTTCGCGGCCCGGGTCGCCCTGGCCTTGGCCACGGCGGCGGCCTTCTTGGCCTCGGCCTTGCGCTCGTTCAGGGCGCGGGTGCGAGCGGCCTTCTGGGCGGCCTGCGAACGCTGCTTGGCGACAGCCGCCTTGCTGCGCGAGCCACTCTTGGTGGTCGAGCTGCTGCGGGTCGACGTGGTCCGCGAGCTCGACGTCCCGCGGGTGGCGGTGCCGGCAGCGGCGACGCGACGGCGCGAGGTGCTGCGGCGGCTGGTCGACCGCTTGCGGGTGGTGCGGCTGGGGGCCGCGGCCTCGACGTCATTGGCAACGCTGGTGGCCAGGCCGACGGTGGCCTTGGCGGTGCCGCGCACGCTGCTGGCAGTCTCGCTGGTGCGCTTCTGCAGAAGGGTGACGTTGCGGCGGATCTGCTTGTTGTTGTTCTCGATCTGCTTCAGCACTTTCTCACCGCGGCGCTCGATGCCCCGGATGATCTTGCTGGGGTTGGTGACGGTCTCGCCGGCGAGGTTGATGGTGCCGAAGTACAGCGCCATGCCGCGTCGGGTGGTCTTCTCGATGTTGGTGCGAGCTTCCTCAAACATAGGCTCAATGCCTCCCATAGTTATATTGCTACTATCAGGTTCGACTAATTTATAACACAGTGCGTCATAGTGGCGTCAAGCGCACTGCGTCATTCGTTACATCACGCGTCGCGTCATGTGACAGGCCCCCTTGACGATCGAACAAATGTTCGACTAAGATCATGTCCCGCCTCCCGAGTCCCCCCTCCATCTCACTCCCGAGAGGCCGGTCTGACCAGCGTTCAAGGAGTGACGTTTTGGCCCTTTCGGCCCTTTCTCGAGAGACCAGTCTCGACTCCGCCGTCGGGCTCATCCAGGCTCGTTTCGGCAGCGCCGCCCTGCAGCGCGCGTCGAGCCCGGTGCCCCGCGAGGTCGTGCCCGGGATACTCCCCGACGCGGTGGCAACGGGGATCCCGGAGGTCGATGCCCTGGTGGGGGTGGGCGGCCTGCCCACAGGGCGCCTGAGCCTGTGCCTCGGTTCCTGCGGTTCGGGCCGGACCCTGCTCGCATATCGCTTCCTGGCAGCTGTCAGCGAGGTCAGCGCGGCGGTTCTCTGGCTGGACCTCGGCCGCCAGGCGGACCCCTGGTTGATGGGCCGCCTGGGCACCCGGCTCGACCGGCTCCTGCTGCTGCGGCCGCCCACGGTGGAGACGGATATCCGGGTTGCCCTGGAAGCCGCGCTTTCGCTGGTGCGCGCGGGCGTCGGGGGGGTGTTCATCGATCTCCCCGCGCGCGCCGGGCGCAGCCAGGCATGGGACCCGATGGCCGCCAACCTGGCGGCCGCCTGCGCCCGCGCCGCCATTCCCTTCCTCGTGCTGGGGGAGGCGATGGGCAACCCCCTGCGCTATGCCGCCAGCGTCGTGCTGGGGATGGAACGCCGGGGGTGGGAGGAGCGCCACGGCGACATCACCGGGGTGCGCCTCGCGGTGACGGTCGAGAAGAACAAGGTGGGGCTCCCCGGGCGGTCCACCGAGGTCACCCTGGCGTATCCCCTGGGAGGGTTCATCGCGCCCCGACGAGAGGACGTTGCGCGGTGATCCTCTGCTGCCTGGTCCCCGAGCTGCCCCTGGCGGCGCTGGTGCTACGCGAGGGCGACGTGTCGCTGGCCCATCGCCCCGTGGTCATCGGGGGGTTGCCCAGCGAGCGCAAGCCGGTGCGGGCCGCGACCGCCGAGGCGCGCAGCTTTGGCATCTGCGCCGGCATGCCCCTGCGCCAGGCGGAGCAACTCTGTCCCCAGGCGTTGTTCCTGCCGGCCGACCCCAGGGCCGAGGCCGACCTCGCCCGGCACCTGCTGGCCGGGCTCTACGCGCTGGCCCCGCGGGTGGAGCTGGCCGAGGGTGGCGAGGCCTACATCGAGGTGGACGGCCTGGGCGAGCCGATGGAGTTCGCCGCGCGGGTGGCGGCCTACCTCGAGCGCCGGCTGCTCAGCCGTCCCGCGCTGGGCATCGCGTCCAGCAAGTTCGTCGCCCGCACCGCGGCGGAACTGGCCGCGATGGGCTCCCGGGGCGCCTCGGTGCGCGCCGTCCCGGCGGGCAGCGAGCGCTCCTTTTTGGCCCCGTTATCGGTTGCCGATCACCTGCCGGTCGACCCCGGGCTCATCGGCCGGCTGAAGCTGTTCGGCCTGCGCACCATGGCCGACCTCGCGCGCCTGCCACTGGCCTCCGTTGAGGCCCAGTTCGGGGCCGAGGGGCTGCGCGCGCTGCGCCTCGCGCGCGGCGAGGACACCAGCCCCCTGGTTCCCTGGGACCCACCGCAGCGGATGGAGGAGAGCAGCCGCCTCGACCCCCCGGTCGACAACCTGACGCCGCTGCTCTTCGTCGCCCGCGGCCTGGTGGACCGGCTCGGGACCCGGCTGATGGAGGGCGGCCACGCGGCCACGGTCATCCGGCTTTCGCTGGAACTGGAGGATGGGGAGAAGCCCGAGGAGCGGGTGCTGCGATTGCGTGCCCCGATGAGCAGCGCGGACGAGCTCTGGCAGCCGGTGCAGGGCCTGGTGCAGCACCTGGCGGTCACCGTCCCTGTGGCCCGGCTGCAGATGCGCTTGACGGGCTTCTGCCCGGCCCTGAGCCGGCAGATGGACCTGCTGGCCCGCCAGGACACGCGCCTCGAGGACATCGCCCGCCAGCTCACCGTGCTCAGCGACACCCACGGCCCGGCGCTGGTGCGCATGCCCGAGCTGCTCCCGGCAGCGACCACCGGCGGGGCGCTGGTGCCGCTCGTGGAGGAACGGCGGCACCACTGGCTGGACCCGGTCGAGGTGCTCTCCGCGCGCTCGCGTCCAACTGGGCGCCGCAGGCCGGGCGGGCGCCGCCCGTGACCCGCCTGCTGGAGGCCCCCGAGCACGTCCGGGTGGAGCTGGTGGCGGGAGTGCCGGCCGGGGTATTCACCGATGGCGGGCAGCGCCGGGTGCAGCGTGTCTGCGCGCGCTGGCGGGTGGAGACGGACTGGTGGCGGTCGGCGGTGAGCCGGGAGTACTGGAAGGTGGTCCTGGGAGGGTCGGAGGAGCTGCTGTGCGACGTCTTCCAGGACCGCCTAACGGGGGAATGGTGGCTCAGCCGCCTCTACGACTGATGCCGGCTCGGTCAGCCGATCGCGTGCCTTACGGAAACCCAGACCACCAGGTAGTTGCTGCCGTTGGCCTGGCACGGGGCGACCTGCGGGGGCACCGGGGCGATGGTGGTCGCGCCCGGGGCGGAGCCACTGCCGGTGGCGCCCGGCTCCCCGGCCGCGGCACCCGGGACGGGCTTGCCCAGCGCCGGCCCACCGGAGCTCTCGATGCAGGGCTTGAAGTACGGCTGGTTGATGGTGTGGTCGGTCATCGCGACCAGCTTGCCGGCCTTGACGCCGGTGGCCGAGGCGAGGTCGTTGATGCGCTTCTCGGCGTCCTGGTAGGCCGCCTTGATCAGCGCGGCGTCGGGCTGCGCCGTGGGATCGGCCACCTCGCGGAAGGCCACGCCCCAGGCGCTGATGCCGTCCGCGCCGACCCCGCCGTCGGCGAAGGGCGGGCCGCCGGGGAAGTACTCGGGGGCGGGCTGGGCGATCGCGGTGGACCCGATGGGTGCTGCCGCGGCCGTGTTCCTCGAAGTGGAGGCGCTGTCGGTTGCCACACCGAGGGCGGCGCGGGCCGCGGTGCCGCTCACGATGGCGCCGGCCTTCCCGGGCGTGGTGACCTGGTGCGTGTTCAGGCCGGCGTAGACGCCGTACGCCACGGTGCCGAAGAGCGCGACGACGACCACGACCACCGCAACGGACAGGACCACCATGTTTCGGGAACGCATTTGGGTTACCTCCAATCGGATTCTGGTTCTGAGACGCGCGCCGGGGGTGAAAAGTTCCGCCACACCCACGTGCCAACGTGAGCGGCTACGCCGAGCTGCACTGCCACTCCAATTTCTCCTTCCTCGACGGTGCCGCCCACCCCGAGGAGCTGGCCGCGGCGGCGGCGGAGAAGGGGCTTGAGGCCATGGCCGTCACCGACCACGGCGGCCTCTACGCGATGGTCCGTTTCGACGTCGCCTGCCGGCGCGCGGGGGTCAAGCCGCTGATGGGGTGCGAGCTGACGGTCGAGGCGATGCCCGGCATCGACAGCCCGGACAGCCACCTGCTGGTCGACCCCATCGCCACCCAGGCCGTGCGCCGGGTCGAGGTGGGGCGTCACCACCTCACCCTGCTGGTGCGTGACAACGTGGGGTTCCGCAACCTCTGCCGCCTGCTCAGCTGGGCCAACCTCAGCGATGAGCGCACCATCACCCAGGACGGGCAGGAGCTGCGCGTGGGGCTGCACCGGAAGGGCTTTGCCGCCGCGCGCTGGGAACTGCTGGCGGAGCACGCGGGTGGGTTGGTCGCGCTGTCGGGGTGCAAGCGTTTTGGGCTGATCCCCCGGCTGCTGCGGGCCGGGCGGCGCGACGAGGCGGCGCAGGTCACCGCGCGGATGCGCGAGGTCTTTGGGCCCGAGGGGTTCTTCCTGGAACTGCAGAGCCACCTGCTGCCCGACGACCCCTGGCTCACCGCCGAGCTGGCGGAGCTGGGCCGGGGGCTCGGCGTCCCCTGCGTGGCGACCAACGACGTCCACCTGCTGGGCGCGGCGGACAAGCCGGTTCAGGACGTGCTGGTCTCGATCCGCGAACGCGCCAGTCTCGATGAGATGGAGGCCCGCGGGTACCTCGCGCCCAATGGCGAGCGCCGCGTCAAGACCCGCGAGGAGATGGAGGAGGCGCTGCTGGGGCCGGGCGGCCGTCGCACGGTGATCGCGCTCGAGCCATGGCTGAAGGACGCCTATCTCGACGCGCTCGACCGCACGGTCGAGATTGCCGGGCGCTGCGACTTCAAGCTGGACTTCAGCGGTTCGCGGTTCCCGGGCTTCGCCGTGCCGGCGGGGGAGACGCCGTTCAGCTACCTGTACCAGCTCTGCCAGGAGGGGGCCAAGCGCCGCTACCGGCCGATCACCGCCACGGTGAGCCGGCGCCTGCAGACCGAGCTGGAGGTGATCGAGAAGACGGGCCTGGCCGAGTTCTTCCTCATCAACTGGGACCTGATGCGCTTCGCCAAGGACAACAGGATCCCGGGGCAGGGCAGGGGATCGGCGGCGGACTCGATCGTGGCCTACCTGCTGGGCATCACCCGCGTCGACCCGGTCGAGCACAACCTGCTCTTCGAGCGGTTCCTGCACGAGGAGCAGAAGTCGACCCCGGACATCGACATCGACTTCGCCAGCTCCCGCCGCGAGGAGGTCATCCAGTACATCTACGACAAATACGGCCGGGAACGGACCGGGATGGTCGCGAACGTCGTGACGTTCCGTCCCCGGCTGGCGATCCGCGAGGTGGGCAAGGCGATGGGCTTCTCGCCCGCGACCATCGATCGACTGGCGAAGTCCGCGGACTCATGGCACCCGGAGGAGGCGCTGGCGG
Organism: Chloroflexota bacterium; assembly: GCA_034666405.1. Lineage (GTDB taxonomy): Bacteria > Chloroflexota > Dormibacteria > DASZGP01 > DASZGP01 > JAXDLW01. Next base: position 11,810 of record JAXDLW010000043.1, read on the forward strand.
CGGCCCGCGAAGCCATGACCTGACCGCCCCTTAACCCAAATGCAACGTGTAAAGGCCTAACGTGAAAACCCTGAGAACAGAGGAGGAACACCATGTCTGAGACAACCAGCGCGCCGACCGCGGCGCCCACGAAGTTCACCCCGGGCACCCCGTCCTGGGTCGACGCCAACAGCACCGACGTGCCCGCATCGAGGGCGTTCTACACCCAGCTCTTCGGCTGGGAGGCGATGGATCTTCCACCCGACGCCGGCGGCTACCTCATGTTCACGCTTGGCGGCGCGATCGTCGCCGCCGTGGGCGCCACCCAGATGGAGGGCCAACCTTCGTCCTGGAGCGTGTACTTCGCGACCGAGGATGCCGACGAGACGTCGCGCAAGGTCGTGGCCGCGGGGGGCCAGGTGACCGTGCCGGCATTCGATGTCCTCGACCAGGGCCGGATGGCCGTCTACCAGGACCCCACCGGCGCCTACTTCTCGGTGTGGGAGGGAAAGCTGATGGCCGGCCTGGGCAAGGCCGAGGAGGCCAACACATTCAGCTGGGCCGAGCTCAACGCCCCCGGCATCGACAGGGCGGAGCCGTTCTACAGGGAGGTCTTCGGCTGGGGAACGAAGAAGGCGGAGGCCAAGGACGGCGCACCGCCGTACACCGAGTGGCAGGTTGACGGGAAGAGCATCGGTGGGGGCATGGACACGGCCGGTGTCCCGGGGATGGAGAACATCCCGCCCCACTGGCTCGTGTACTTCGAGGTCGCGGACATCGATGCCACGGCGGCCCGGGCGAAGGAACTCGGGGGCACTCTTCACATGGGGCCCCAGGAGTATCCCGGCGGCCGCTTTGCGGTCGTGGGTGACCCCACGGGTGCGTCCTTCGGCCTGATGCAGTCCTCAGCCGCGTAACCGCCTTCGGACTCGGGATCCCGGGAGGCGGCGCCTGGCCGCTGACCGGGATCCCCTCGATCTGCAGCACCCTCACGAACGTCGACGGCGGGGTGATGGTGAATGGCGCCTGGGAGGCCATCTGCTGCATGTGGGGCTGGGCGCCGTTATCCGACCAATAAGCGGTGACCGAGACGGAGTAGGTCTCGCTTGCGCGGACCTCGTAACAGCCGTCGTCCGGGGTCGGGTGGGGATAACCGGACGGACAGGCAACCGCACCCGGGTTCCCGATGGCGCTGACCCGGTTATAGGTGTGCGGGTTGCTGCAGCCGCCCCCGGAGTCGTAGGCGGTGCCGGCGTCGCCATCCCAGGTACTGCCGTCGCCGTAGTCCCAGTGCACCTTCTCGAGGCCGACCATGACCCGGTAGATGTACGTCAACCCGCGGCCCTCGGCGTTGGGCGGGGCGTCGATCTTGACCTCGAACGCGTTCTGCGGGGCGACGCCATTGAGCCACCAGCAGGAGGTCAGGTTGACGAACTGCCGGGTGGGGTCCGCCGGGGAGGAGCCGGCCTGCCCGGCGTGGGTGGTCTTGCGCATGTCGGCCAACTGGGCCTGGATCTCGGGCACCGAGGTGGGATCCGGCGGGTTGGCCAGGAACGGCTGCACCACGCCGACGGGCTGGGCATAGAAGCACGTCCCGACGGGGCCGTACCGGCCGTCGTCCCAGCAGATGCTGCCGGTGTCGCTGAGGTCGTACCTGCCGTGGCACTCGTAGTCGACGCCGTTGTAGGTGCCGTCATAGCGGTACCGGAGGAAGAACCTGAACTCGCCGGCGATCCGCGAGGCGTTCTCGGGCACGATGAGGGCGTTGCCCGGCGGCGGCAGCGAGGGCCCGTCCTTGACCGGGGCCGAGGCGGGGAGAGAGGGGTCCGGCGGGGTCCAGTGCGCCTGCCGGGTGGGGCCCGGTCCGTCCAGGCTGACGCCGGTGGTGTAGGCGAACTTGTAGTGGCACGGGGTGCCCTGGGCGGGCACCGGGTAGGGCGGGGGAGGCTGGCCGGCGCGCCACCGGGGCGAGCTGGTGGTCTGGGTCCGGGCGGTGGGGTCGATGGGGCCGTCGGCCTTGGGGGGCGGGCACAGGACCTGGGCCCTGGCGTCCACCGTGTGGGCGCTGGGCACCTGCTGGGACTGCGTGGTCTGGCCGGCGGCCTGACACTGGAGCTCACCATGGACGCCCAGCTGAGCGAAGCCGTCCGAACTCGTGAGGCCCCACAAACAAGCCGCCGTGAGTAAGACGCTTCCCGCCTTAAATCCAGAGTTCATCCCCGTGTCTGAATAACGCTTGCCGTTTCCAACTCCTGCGACAACCATCGGATCTGGTCGGCGACGTTCGCGGGACAAATTCGACTTACAGAGCGCAGGCGGCTCTTACGAAATCATTCCCAGGACAGCTCAGGTACGTATGCAGAGACCAGATTTCTCCTAGCGTGCTCTCGTATGTGCGGAATTCACCCGCAATAAAGACGGCCTCGGTGAAGCTCGCCGGTACGTCGACCAGTCTCTCTGGTGTTCCGGTTTGAGGGGTTAGGACGACGGTCGCTGGACCTCTCACGGTTGCGACAAACGCCCATTCAGGAATCGGGGATGGATACCCGAACCCGGTCAACGACCGCCCCACGTCCGCTGACACCGGAACAAGAACCATGCGAGGCCTACTTGCGTCGCTTCCGGATAGGACTCCCTTGGCTTCCCGAGCGTGGTGGACATAGCCATAGTCCTCTTTGAAGACTGCGTTCTGGGTGAATCCATCCGCTGCGCCAAGTTGATTAAGCAGCATGTCTTGTTGGTTCAACACAGCCCAACTGTCCCAGCGGAACTCGCGCTCCAGGGCCTCAGCCCACTTCCTCGCAGTCGCGTCGTCGACCTTGCCCCCACTGTGGTTGATGACCTCTGCTTTGAGGTCGATGTGCTGGAGGAACCCGGTTGGCGGGACGATCGTCGCGCCCAGGTCGCCCCACTGCTGGGCGACGTCGGGGGGCACCTGGTCCAGGGGCAGCGGCGTGGTCCTGACGCGGGCGGAGCTGGAGGGCGAGGGTGTGGGCCTGGTCGGCGTCGAAGCGAAGGGCCCGCACGCCGCCAGGGTCGCCAAAACCGCCAGGGCGACTGCCCCCCTCATCCTCATGCCCGTGAAAGCCTAAGGCCTCCAAAGCGGCCCTGGCCACTGCCGGTTTCGAGTTCAAGAGGTGACTTCAGGGCATAACTCGGGTGACAATGTGTTTCAAAGCGCGCAGACCCGGGCCCCGGGCATGCGCGCTATTGGCATATAACGTGATATTGTTCGTATAACTTGGCAGCCGTAACCACCGCCCCTGCCGCAACCCCCAGACGCCGAACCTCACTTCTGCGTATGTGGCCGCACGCCCTCGTGCTCCTGCTCGTCGCGCTGGTCGCGGCGGCGGGTTTGCTGATGATCGCGATCAGCGGCGCGCAGGCCGCGTACAGCGTGTCACGGGGCTCGCTGGAGCACGATGTCCAGGCCGCGCGGGCCGCCGGGTTCACCGAGGCGGACCTCAAGCCGGTGGTGACCGGGCTGGTGGCGATCCAGGCCGCCGGCACGCCGCGACTGGGCGACCGCCTCAGCTTCTACCAGCGCCAGAAGGCCGCCGCCGACAACCTGCGCCTTGAGCTCACCGACCTGCAGGCCAGCAGGCTGACCTTCTATCGCTCACAGGTCGACACCCAGGTCGCCTCCGCGAAGCAGGCGCTGGACCAGGATCGCTCGCTCGGGGTGGCCGCGGCCGACATCGCGGCCATGCAGAAGACCCTCGACGACGTCGTGGCCAAGCAGGCTTCCGCTGCAACCGCGGGTGACCTGCGCAAGCTGGCCGCCGCGATCGCGCCGGTGGCGGCGCAGGCCGCGGACCTGGGCAAGCTGCAGGCCGCCGAGAACGCCGCGATCGACCAGCGCACGGCGGCCCTCAAGGCCGCCCACCCGGGCGACATCGAGGGCATCCGCAAGGACGGCCAGGCGGCGCTGATCTCCAGTCGCAACGACGGCACGATGTCGAACTGGCTGAAGCTCACCGCGCTGGACCCGCTCGTGGCCCGCGTCGAGGCGGCCTCCGGGGCGCTCGCCGGCACCGATCTCGACCAGGTCGCGCGCGCCGCGGCGACCGTCATGGTCCGCAACGACACGTTCCACAACAAGCTCGCGGCGGCGATGCCGGACAAGGTCATCGAGGTCTCCCTCGACGGTCAGCATCTGTGGGCCTACGAGAAGGGCAAGATCGTGTTCGACACGCTTGTCACCACCGGCCGGCCGCAGCTGCCGACCGACAGTGGACCGATGTCGGTCCTCGCCAAGAACAGTCCCTGGAAGATGCACTCGCCCTGGCCCCGGAGCTCCCGCTGGTGGTACCCCGACACGGTCGTGCGCAAGGTGCTGTGGTTCACCGCGACGGGTGAGGGCCTGCACGACGCGAACTGGGAGCCCAACTCCATGTACGGTCCCGGCAGCCAGAACAACCAGGCCATCGCCAGCCACGGCTGCATCCACCTCCCCGGTACCACCGTCGACTGGATGTACGACTGGGCGCCCATCGGCACACCGGTCATCGTGATCCCGGGTGACGGCACCCCCGCCTCAGAGCAGCTGAAGCACGACACCATCGACACCCCCGAGGGCCAGACGGCTCCCAAGGGGAGCTGACCCCGGGCGCCGCCGGGCGCCTGGTGAGCTAGGCCGGCACCTCGCCGCGACGACCCGCGGCCTCTTCCGCCAGCTTCACCAGTTCCCTCGCGATCTCGGCGGGTTGGTAGAGCGGGATGTCGTGGGGTGTGTCGAACCACCGGATGCGGGCGCCCGGCTTGTGTGCCCTCAACTCCTCGGCGCCGCGCTCCTTCATCCTGACGAACTCACCTGGCCCGGAGCGGGCCAGCAGCACCGCCACCGGGCACGTGACCTCGGCCCAGAGCGCGGGGGTGTCCGCGCCGAACATCGCGCGCAGGATGTCGTAGCGAACCGGCACCGTCAGCGTCGACCGGAAGCCGCCCGCCTCGGGGACCAGTCCAGCGGCGACGAAGCGCTCCAGGTCCTCCGCCCAGGCGTCGGGTAGGTAGGCCGCCTGGTTGCGGTACGCGTCCGCGAGGCCAGGGAAGAGTGGGAACGGCGGTTGGACGAAATCCTTGACGTCGTCCCAGTTCACGCCGTTGGCCCACACGGGTCCGTCCATGACCGACAGCGCCCCGGTCTCCGACGGGTGCGCCGCGGCGTACTCGAGGGCGATCACCGCCCCCCACGAGTGGCCCGCCACAACCGGGCGGTCCAGGCCCGCACGCTCCACCAGCGCATGGGCATCGGCGACGAACGTGGGGTTGGCGTTGCCCTCGACCGGGCGGTCGGAGAGGCCGTGGCTGCGCTGGTCGAGCGCCAGGAGGTGGCGGCCGTCCAGCTCCGCGGCGGTGCGCTCCCAGAAGCGCGCGTTGGAGCCCAGGCCGTGGAGCAGGAGCATCGATGGGCGGCCTGCGACGGGCCCCCCCCACTCGAGGTAGTGGAGCCGGACGCCGTCCCGTTCGAAGTAGCCCTCGCCCACGGTCGCCATGCTAGTCGAGCAGGACCTGCTTCCTGAAGCGGGCGTAAACGATGACGTCGTAGACCACCTTGATCAGCCCGCCGGCCAGGAACGGGGCGCCAACCGCGCTGCGCATCAGCATTCCGCCGATGGCCGGCCCGAAGGGGCGGGCGATGTAGCGCGAGAGGTTGGTGTAGGCGGCGGCCCCGAGCCGCTCCTCGGCCGGGACCATGCCGGCGACGAACGCCTGGCGGGCGGGCACATCCATCTGGGACAGCGCGAAGCGCAGCAGCAGGAGGGCGATCGCCACCGCCAGGGATGGGGCGAACGCGATCGCCGCCAATAGGATGTTTGAGGGCAGGTGGCTGAACACCATCACGTTGAGCGGCCCGAAGCGATCGCCCAGCCGGGCGGCCAGCAGCGACGACCCGGCCTGGAGCAGGCCGCTGACAAAGAAGACAACGCCGATGGTCTGGGGCGTGGCGCCGAACCTGAAGTTCAGCCAGTAGGCGATGAACGCCTGGGTGATGAAGCCGCCACCAAATGCGTCCAGGGCGAAGAGCGAGCTGAGCTGGACGATGCGGGCGCTGGGCCGCGAGCGTGGCGTGCGGGCGGTGGCCCCGACGCCGGCACGGTCGCCGTCGTCCACCCGCGTGGCGACCGCGGCACAGGCAACCCCGATGACCGGGAAGGCGAGGAACAGCTGCTGGGAGGAGACGGGCAGCTGCCCGGATGCATGCAATAGACCGGTCCCCGCCGCGGCCAGCGCTCCCACCGCCCCCGCCAGGTAGGCGACCGCGTTGTACCGCCCGAAGAGCCGCAGGCGGCGCGCGGTGGGGGCGCGGCCGATGATCCCCTGCTCGACGGTGGTTATGGGGCCCGACTCGTTGGGGTCCGTCGAGATGGTGCCCGTGAGGCCGGCGACGACCAGCGCCGCGACCGAGGAGGTGAGCGCGAAGACCAGGCCGCTGGCGGCCATCAGCAGGAGCAGCCCGACGTACAGCCGCCGGGGCCCGAGCCGGGGCCCGATCGCCCCCACCAGCAGGGAGCTCACCGCCATGCCGGCCACGATCGCGGTCAGGATCAGCCCGACCACCGCGGTGCTGAAGCCGTGGGTGGCCAGCACCTCGCCGAGCAGGACCGAGCCGAAGCCGTAGAGGGCCGCGCGGAGCGCCTGGATCACCAGGACGTTGTTGAGGTCGTCTCTCACCGCCGGCAATCATGCCCGGTGTCCGCCTGGGCGGCTGCCCCGGTACGAACTGATGTTCGCTACAATCAGGGCATGGGTGCTCCCGGCAAGCCCTTCCACGAGAAGCCCCCGGTGATCAGCGAGACGCGCCCGGTCAAGCCCGGCCCGGAGGCCCCCGGTCACGCTCCCGCGGAGGCGCTGGACGCGGCCTTCGCCCAGCAGGCGCCCCAGGCCCTGTCCGCGGAATCCCTGGCCGGCAGCCCGCAGTGGCAGCAGTTCTTCCAGGTGTGCCAGCGGCTGCAGGGCTTCCCCCGGCACCTGTCGATCCACGTCGGCGGGATGCTGGTGACCGGCGAGCCGCTGGTCGACATGATGCCGGTGGAGCGCGCGACCATGCCGGGCCGCGTGGTGGTCCAGTTCAACAAGGACGACGTGGAGGACCTGGGCCTGATCAAGATGGACATGCTGGGACTGCGCACGCTGTCGGTGGTGGACGAGTGCCTGGACCTGGCCGAGCAGGAGACGGGGGAGCGCCCCGACCTCGACGCGCTCGACCTCAAGGACCCCGAGGTCTATCGCACCGCGACCGCGGCCGACACCGTCGGCGTCTTCCAGATCGAGTCCCGGGCGCAGATGGCGACCCTGCCCCGCACCCGCCCCGACACCTTCAGCGACCTGGTCGTCGAGGTCGCGATCATCCGCCCCGGCCCGATCCAGGGCAACGCGGTCAACCCCTACATCCGCCGCCGCCAGGGCAAGGAGCCGGTGACCTACCTGCACCCCAAGCTCGAGCCCATCCTGCGCGACTCGCTGGGGGTGATCCTGTTCCAGGAGCAGATCCTGCAGATCGCGATGGAGCTGGGCGGCTACACGCCCTCGCAGGCCGACGCCTTCCGCCGGGCCATGGACCGCCATCGCCACCAGTCCGAGATGGACGCCCTGCGTGACGACTTCCTGGTCGCCTGCCGGCTGCACTCGGGGGTGGACAGCAAGGTGGGCAACGAGCTGTTCAAGTCCATCTCCGGCTTCGCGCAGTTCGGTTTCTGCCGCTGCCTGGCGGGCGACACCCGGGTGAGCGACCCCATCACCGGGCGGACCACGACCCTGGCCGAGCTGGCCGACGCCTTCGACGAGTCGTGGGGAGGTGGCGCGCTGCTGGCGCCACCCGTGACCGCGGTGCTGAGCCACGCGGCCGGCCAGCTGGTGGCATCCGCGGTGACCGCGGTTTATCGCAACGGCATCCGCCCCGTCTACCGGGTGGAGACGGAGAGCGGCCGGGCCATCACCGCCACCGGCAACCACCCCTTCCTGACGCCGCAGGGATATCGCCAGTTGGACGACCTCGGGGCGGGTTGCGAGGTGGCGATGCACTGGAGCGGCCCCGACATCTACTGGGACCGGCTGGCGGGGATCAGCCCGGCGGGGGAGGAGGAGACCTTCGACCTCACCGTCGAGCCACACCACAACTTCGTTGCCGAGGGCTTCGTGGTGCACAACTCCCACGCCGCCGCCTTTGCCCGCACCACCTACGAGACCGTCTGGCTCAAGAACCACCACCCCTCGGCGTACTACTGCGCGCTGCTCAACAACCAGCCGATGGGCTTCTACCACCCCTCCGTACTGGTCGAGGACGCCAAGCGCCACGGCGTCACGGTGCTGCCGGTGGACATCAACCTCAGCCGTGAGCGCTGCCTGCCGCTCGAGGGAGATGAGCTCGCGACCCTGCGCCCCCGGCCTGTGGCCGGCGCGTTCCGGTTGGGCTTCAACTACGTGCGCGGCATTGGCGACACCGGGCTCGACCGCGTCAAGGCCGAGCGGGAGATGGGCGAGTTCAAGGATCTCCGCGACTTCTGCGACCGGGTCTGCTCACCTGCCCCGGAGGGCCTGCCGGTGGGCGCCCGCCTCAAGCCGGAGGCGGTCGAGAACCTGGTGATGATCGGGGCCTTTGACCGGCTGACCGCCGGCGCGACCGGTGGGGCGGGGGGCCCGCGGCGCGAGCTGCTCTGGCAGGTGCGTGAGGCGGTGGAGGACGCGGGCAACGCGCGCCTGGTCGCCGCCTCGGTCGAGCCGCTGGCGCTACCCGAGATGAGCGAGCTGGAGGTGACGGCCAGCGACTTCCGTGTCCTGGAGGTCACCACCGGACGCCACTTGGTCTCCTACTACCGCGACCAGCTCACCGCCGCCGGGGCCATTGACAGCCGCGCCCTGGCCACCGTTCGCAACGAGGCGAAGGTGCGCATCGGCGGGCTGGTCATCACCCGCCAGGCGCCGGGGACGGCCAAGAATTTCCGCTTCTTCACGCTCGAGGACGAGTGGGGCCACATCAACCTCATCCTCCATCCCGACTTCTTCGCCAGGCACCGCGCTGTCGCCAACCGCAACCAGATGCTGCTCTTCGAGGGCGTGGTCCAGAACGTGGACAACGTCATCTCGATCCGGGCCACGAACGTGCGCGCACTGGACGCGCCGGAGATCAGTCCCCCGTCGCACGACTTTCGCTAGGTCAGTGCCCGACTTCCTCCGGGGTGAAGGCCGCGGCTTCCTGCTCGACCAGCAGGCCGACGTTGCGCAGCACATGGACATCGATCAGGGACGCGCCGCGGATGATCTCGCGCTTGATCGAGCTGCCCAGCGGGCCCGACTTCTCGCGGTGATCGCCCCGCGCCAGCACGATCTCGGTGACGTGGGTCTTCCTGGCGTAGTCCAGCAATGCCTGCGCGGGCTTGTTCGAGCGCAGGTTGACGAACTGGCCGCCGAGGTTCAGCGTCAGCTCCTGGTAGCGGGCGGTCGCGGCGTCGGCCTCCTTCTGCTCCGCCGGGTCTGAGATCTCGATGGGGGCGACGCTGACGACAACCAGCTTGCCCTCCGCGCGCCGCGCCTCGCGAGCGGAGCGCTCGATCAGCGGGTCGAGCCCGGGCTGGGGCGCGACGCACGCCATGACGCGCGCCATGGACTCCCACTGCTCGGTGATCCCCGTGGCCTCCATGTACGCCAGCAGGCGGGCATCGGTGTGGGTCAGGGCGAGGCGCAGCGCGATCTCTCGCAGGCGGCTCAAAACCTCCAGCGTGTAGATCTTGCGCAGCTCCTCACGGCGCGCCTCGGTCACCGGCACGTCGTGCTGCTGCAGTCGTTCCAGGAGCACCGCGGGCGGCACGTCCGCAACCTCCAACTCGGTGGCTTCGCGCAACACCCGGTCCGGCACCACGCCCTCGCGCGGGATCCCGGTGGCCGCGGCGACGGTCGCCGCGACGCTGGCGACGTCGCCAAGGTGGAGCGTGCTCACCACCTTGAAGCCGGCCCGTCGAAGGGCCTCGACCTCCTCGTAGCGGTAGCGAAACTGCGCGTCGTCGGCGCGGTTCTCGTAGCCCAGGTCGTCGACGCAGACAACCTGCGCGCCCGACTCCATCACGGCTTCCAGGTCCATGTCCCCGGACCCGCCGGGCTTCCGCGGCCTGGTCCGTGGTGGGGTCACCTCGAGCCCCTCGAGGGCCTCGAGGTTGGCCGGCAAGTTGTATGTTGCCGCTGCTCCAACCACCACCTTCGTCCCGCGCCCGGCGCGACGCTGACCTTCGCGCAGCATCATCGACGTGGTGCCGCAACCCGGGGCATAGCCGACATAGATGCGCAGGTACCCGCGGTCGCCGCCCTCTGTGCCAACCGGGTCCTGGACCGGCTGCCCCACGGCGGCCTCGACCACGGCCTTCGGGTCGGTCTTCCCATCCGATCCGCCGCGCGGGTCAAGCCGGGCGATGACATGCAGGTCGACGTCCACCAGCTGGTCGAGGAGCTCGTCCACGAGGTTGCCGCGGTACCGCTCCAGGAACTTGGCGCCGGGCGCACCGATCACCAATTGCCGGGCCTCATTGCGCCGCACCGCCTCGATGATCGCGTGCGATGGCTCGGGGTCGGTGATCACTTCGAAATGCGCGTTGAGAGCCTCGGCCAGGGCCTGGCTCTGCTCCATCGCCTCGCTCAGGGCTTCGCCCGGTCGCAGGACCGTGACGACGGTGCACTTGCCGCGGTAGCGGCGGCTCATGCGCACCGCGCGCCGGATCAGGGGCTGACTCTGCACCGGCTCGCGCACCGCGGTGACGACATTCTCGCCGGCGCCCGTTTCCTCCGGGATCCGCTCGGCCTCGCTGTTGGCCAGCCAGCCCAGGGCCAGCTCCCGCAGGGCCGCCAGGTTACCCGCCTTGAAGTAGCCCTCGAGCCCGCGCTGGATGTTCTGCGGCGGATAGATGTTGCCGTGCATCATGCGTTTACGCAGCGCCTCGGGCGAGATGTCCACCAGCTGGATCTCGTCGGCATCGTCCAGCAACCTGTCGGGGATCGTCTCTCGCACCGTGTTGCCCGAGATCTGCTCGGCCAGGTCCTTCAGGCTCTCCAGGTGCTGGATGTTCATGGTGCTCAGCACGTCGATGCCGGCATCACGGATCTCCTCGACATCCTGGTATCGCTTCTCGTTCTTCACCCCGGGCGCGTTGGTGTGGTAGAGCTCGTCCACGAGCACCACGTCGGGGTGGCGCTGGATGATGCCGTCGACATCCATCTCCCTGACGTCCACGCCCTTGTAGGGAACGATCTTCAACGGCACCTTTTCCAGCCCCTCGGACAGGGCCTCGGTGCGCGGACGGCCGTAGCTCTCGACCAACCCGACCACGACGTCCTCGCCCTGCTGCTTGCGGCGGTGACCCTCCTCGAGCATGGCGTAGGTCTTCCCGGCGCCGGGCGCGGCCGCGACGAAGACGGTGAGGCGCCCGCGCTTCCCCTGCTCGGCGGCCTCCCGCTGCTCGGGGTGGGTCGTCCTGGTCATCAGGTCACTTGGGCCCGCCAGAGCCCGTGGTGCTCGGGACCGTCACCTCGGACTCGGCGGCAATCGCGTCCATCTTCTCGCCGCGGCGCTGGTCGTGCTTGGCGTCGTGGTCATACGCGAAGTGATAGGGCACATTGATCACTACGGTACCCGGCCTGAACAGCAATGCGAGCTTTAAGCGTGTTGCCGTTTGGTTGTGCAGCAGTTGGTGCCACCACCTCGTCTGCACCAGCTCCGGCAGCACGACCATCAGGGTGTTGCCCTTCAGCTGGTCCTCGATGGCGTCAAGGAAGTTGAGCAGCGGTCGCACGACGCTGCGATACGGCGACTCGATTATCTGCAGCTGCACGTGGTTCCCCCACCGCTGCCATTTCTCGCGCATCTCCGCGATCTGCTGGGCGTCGTCGCTGATGTAGACCGCGATGACGTCGTCCGCGAGCCGGCGCGCCAGTGCCAGCGTGCCGAGGGTGACGTCGTTGAGATCGCTGATCGGCACCACGGCGATCGGGTGCACCTCCCCGGGCGTCAGCGGGGTTTCGGCCTGGACCTTCTCGGGCGAGTCGACATAGTGCTTGTGGATCGACATGAAGATCACCACCAGCACGGGGATCAGCGCGACGACAACCCAGGCCCCGGCCAGGAACTTGGTGTACGCGGCGATGACCAGGACGATGAACGTGGCGATGGCGCCGGCCAGGTTCATCGCCAGGCCGCGTCGCCAGCCCCTGCGCTCGTCCAGCGTGCCCGACCTGCTGATCCGCCGCCAGCGCACCACCATTCCTCCCTGGCTCAGGGTGAAGCTCAGGAACACACCAATCGTGTACAGCGGGATGAGGGCGTCGGTGCTGCCCTGGAAGATCGTGTAGAGGATTGCCGCCAGGACCCCCAGCGTGATGATGCCGTTGGAGAAGGCGAGGCGATCACCCAGGCTGGCGAACTGCGACGGCGCGTACTTGTCGCGCGCCATGAAGTAGAGCAACCGGGGGAAGTCGGAGAAGGACGTGTTGGCGGCCAGGGCCAGGATCACCGCGGTCGTCGCCTGGATGTAGAAATAGCCGATCCCGCCGCCGAAGACCACGTGCGCCAGTTTCGACAGCGTCGACTGGTACTCGCCGTGGATGAACTGGGGGTCCAACCCGGGGGTGCCGCGCTGATAGCTGGGCCGCAGGTCGAACGCGTGCGCCAGCAGCGTCACGCCGACAAACGTGATGGCGAGGATGACGACCATGACCATGAGCGTGGTGCGGGCGTTCTTCCATTCCGGCGCCTTGAAGGCGGGCACCCCATCGGAGATGGCCTCGACCCCGGTCAGGGCGGTGCAACCCGACGCGAAGGCGCGCAGGACCAGCACCCATGTCAGCGCGTCGATCGCCTTCCCGGTGTAGTTGCTGTCGCGGATCGCGGCCGGCACCGCGGTGCCCTGCGTAACCACGTGCAACAGGCCGAGCGCGATCATCACCAGCATGCCGAACACGAAGAGGTAGGTCGGCGCGGTGAAGATGTTGCCCGCCTCCTTGATGCCGCGGAGGTTGGCGATGACGATCAGCGCTATCACCGTCAGGCCCAGTGGCACCGTGAACCGGCTCAAAGACGGGAAGGCCGAGACCACCGCACCGATGCCGGCGGACACCGAGACCGCGACGGTGAGGATGTAGTCGGTCATCAGCGAGGCGCCGGCGATCAGGCCCGCGAGCGGCCCGAGGTTGTCGCTGGCGACGATGTAGGAGCCGCCGCCCTTGGGGTACGCCCGGATGGTCTGGCGATAGGAGGCGCCGACGATGAAGAGGAGCGCCACGATCGCCGCGCCCAGGTAGGGCGAGAGCAGCAGGGCAGAGGCGCCGGCCAGGAACAGGACTCCCTGCGTCTGCTCCGTGGCGTAGGCGACGGACGACAGTGCGTCTGACGACAGGACGGCCAGCGCCTTGACCTTGGTCAGCCGCTCGTGTGCCGCCCGCGAGCTGGCCAGGGGCTTGCCCAGCAGGAAGGTGCGGATATCGGCAATCAGCCGCCCCGCTCCGGCATCGGGACGCTCGGCCCGGGCGGTGGCCCGAAGGTTGCCGGTCTTCTCCTCCCGCTCCAGTGACGCCTGCTCGTTGCGGGCGAAGCGGACGACCCCGGCGCCGCCGCCGGTGTCCTCGTCCTCGTCGTAGGCCTCGAGGTCCGGGTCAATGCTGAAGCTGGTCGTATGGGTGCCCTGCTGGCCCCACCGGCGACCGACGTCGTGGAGGAAGTCGGCGCCGCTGGTCTCCCGTCCGGGAGGCTGCGTGGTCCTGGCCATCACAGGGATTATCCCGAGGTGCGCTTCTCCGGCGCGAGAAGAGGGCTGATCGGGCGGCTGGTGTGCTGCTCCTGGGCCTGCAGGGCTCGAAGCACCGTGTCCAGCTCGTCGCCGCCGAAGGGCCTGCCCTCCCGGTGCAGGACGAGGAGGCCGGCCAGCCGGTTGCCCTCGAGGACCGGCACCGCCATCCAGGCGCTGACCCCGACATCGGTGCGGGCCTGGGGCTTGTGTGACGGCGCCTCGGCCAGCAGCAGCGGTTTGCGGGTCTCGGCGGCCCGCAACAGCTCAGCGGGCGGTCTGGACTCACGGCCGATCTCCATCGCGTACAGGCCCACCTCGTCCACCGGTGGCGCGATGAAGTCGACATCGGCGGGAAGAAGCGGCGCGACCAGGTCCACCAGGGGGTGGCGAGGCCCGCCCCTCGCGATGCCGACCCGGGGCGGCCGGGCCAGCAGGCGGCGGTGCACGGCGTAGTTCACTCCCATCGCCACGACCGCCCCGCACAGCCCGGCAGTTACCGCGCCAAGGTGGGCCTGGAGCACGAGGAACACCACGAAGTTCGCGGCGCCGCCCACCAGCGCGGACGGCAGGTACAGCGGGCGCCGGCCGGGGGTGAACGGGGAGGCCACGTCCGCGAAGGTCACGAGGCGGTTCAACTGCCAGTTCAGGAACAGGCTCACCACAAAGGCCACCAGCCAGGCGGCGTAGGGATGGAACCCGAGCCTGGAGCCGAGCGCCAGCAGCCCGAGAAAGATGGCCAGGCCGCCGGCTCCGACCGCGGCGTACTTCCAGCGGCGGGCGGAACCGGGAACGTAGACCAGCAGCGACCAGAGGTGGCGGAGAAAGGCGATGCCCTGGGCCATGGAGGCGTTGCTGCGGCCCGCGTGACGGGCGGCGAATGTCAGGGGGACGTCCCCGACGCGGGCGCTGGCGGTGCAGACCAGCACCTCGAGCAGGATCTTGAAGCCGATCGGGCGGAACTCCAGGCCGTCGATCGCCGACCGCCGGCACAGGAAGAAACCGGACAGGGGATCCGACGTCTTCCGCGCCTCCCGGAACAGCGCCCGGGCAACCTCCTTGCTGACCCAGGAGACCAGCACCCGGGCCGGGCCGCTGAGGCCGCGTGCGCTGCCCCCCGGCACATACCGGGAGGCGACCACCACGTCCAGGTCGCCGTCCTCGAGGGTTCGAACCATGCGCGGCAGCAGCTCCGGGGGGTGCTGGAGGTCGCCGTCCATGACCGCCACGAGGGTCCCCGAGGCGGCGCTCAGCCCTTCCGCCGCGGCCGAGCCCAGGCCCGTTTGATGTTCGGGAGGCCGCTCGATAACCCGGATCGAGAGCCCGCCCGGGGGCGCCACGGCGAGCTTCTCCAGGACCCGGGGAGTGTCGTCCGAGCTGTCGTCGACGAAGACCAGCTCGGCGGGAACGCCCACAAGCACGTCCGCAAGCCGCTCCACCAGGGTCTCGACGTTGCCGGCCTCGTTGCGGGTCGGGACCACCACGCTGAGCAGCGGGGCCGGCTTTGCCGTATCCACCATCAACTTGGACTGTACCGGCCCGATCGAGGCGGCGGGGGCCGGGAGCAAAGGCCGGACAGACCTCGTAGAGTAGAGGCAAGGGTAGGCGCTGGTACCCCGCTGGCCGGTGCCTACCCCCTATTCCCCCATTCGCCGGGCCCGCAGGCCACCTCTAAGCTCTGGTATGCGCCGCCGCGTCCCCGCTCTCTTGCTGTTGACCCTCGTGCTCTCGGCGTGTGGCACGCCCTCGGCGGGTGGAACGATCGTCGTGCCCCCGCCGGCGACGCCCGGCGTCGAGCCCACGCCGCTCAACCAGGGCGCCATCAACATCAACCACATCCACGCCCTGGCGACCCGGGATGGCGGTAAGCGGTTGCTCCTGGCGGGGCACCACGGGGTCCAGTTGGTGACCGCCGGCGCCGCGTCTCCCAGGCCCATCGGTGCCGCGGCGCTGTCCGGCGATGTGCTCGCGCTGTTCTACGCGCCGGACAACACCCTTTACGCGTCCGGGCACAACGTCGGCCTGAAGGTGAGCCGCGATGACGGCGCCACCTGGGCCGAGGCTTCCGCCGACCTGAAGGGTGCCGACATCCACGGTCTGGCGATCGACCCCAGCCACCCCACCCAGCTGTATGCGTACGTCGTCGGTCGAGGACTGCTGGTCTCCAACGACAGTGGCCTGCACTGGACCCACCGGCCGGGGTCCGCGGATGCGAACTACATAACCTCGTTGGCGGTCACCGCTGACGGCACCCTGCTGGCGGGCACGCCGGCGCTGGGGGTGTCGGCCAGCACCGACCACGGCAGCACCTTCTTCACCATCCGCGACAAGACTGGGCCGGTCTATTCGATCGCCGCCAGCGCCACCGATCCCAACGTCGTCCTGGTGGCGGCCGAGGGTGGCATCTACCTCACCGGTGACGGTGGCAAGACCTGGAACTTCGGTGGCACCGACGTTGCCGTGACCGGCGTGGCGATCGACGCGACCGATCCCCACCGGTTCTATGCCGGCGGCGCCGACGGCTCGGTCGACGTGTCAACCGACGCCGGTATCA
>JAXDLW010000044.1:0-8451 GCA_034666405.1 Chloroflexota bacterium
CGTGGGGTGGGTGAAAGCGATGACGGATAATCAACCAGGATGCTGACGCGGGGCACTCTGCTCTTCATTGGGCAGCGCGTGGTGCTCATCGGCTTCACCATCCTCGCGGTCTCTTCGGTGGTCTTCCTGGGCATTCACCGGCTTCCTGGTGACTCCTTCTTCAGTGAGCGGCTGCGCGGCGACGCCTACCAGCAGACGCTCCATCATTACGGGCTCGACCTGCCTCTGCAGCAGCAGTACTTCAACTTCGTCGGCAACGCCGTGTTCCACGGTGACCTCGGCGAGTCGCTGGTCAACCGCGGCGTCAAGGTGACGCCACTGGTCTTGCGGGAGGCCGTCATCAGCGCCGAGGTGGGCGGCACCGCGCTGATCTTCACGGTCATCATGGGGATGGTCCTGGGGGTGATGGCGGCGGTGCGCCAGAACACCTGGGTCGACTACCTGCTGACCTCGACCGCGATCGTCGGTTACAGCATGCCCAACTTCGTCATCGCCAGCTTCCTGCTCCTGATCCTGGGCATCTACCTGCAGGATTGGACCGGCGGCGCGTTCTTCTATGCCATCGGCTGGGACCCCGACCATTTCCAGCCGCTGCAGGTGATCGTGCCGGCCCTGGCGCTCGGTTTCCCCTACGCCAGCTTCGTGGCCCGGCTGACCCGCGCCAGCATGCTCGAGGTGATCCGCCAGGACTACGTTCGCACCGCCCGCGCCAAGGGGCTGAGCGAACAGGTGGTGGTGATCCGCCACGCGCTTCGCAACGCCCTGATCCCGGTGGTCACGATCCTCGGTCCGCTGGTCATCGGCATCCTCACCGGGAGCGTGGTGATCGAGAAGATCTTCGGCATCCCCGGCCTGGGCAAGGAGTTCGCCTCCAGCATCCTCAACCGGGACTACAACATCGTGATCGGGGTGTTCACCGTCTACGCTGCCCTGGTGGGTGTCGCCAACCTCGGCGTCGACCTGCTCTACACCGTGATCGACCCCAGGATTCGCTACTGATGGCCGCTTCCGCCGTAGCATCCCCGGAGCAGTACCTCGGCGAGGTCCTGGCCCGCGAGCAGACCAGCCTCTGGGCTGACGCCTGGCGGCGCCTCAAGCGCAACCGCCTGGCCCTGGTCGGCGCGGTCTACCTCACCCTCCTCGTGCTGGTCGCCCTGCTGGCGATCGTCTGGACGCCGTACCCGGTCGACCACCAGGGGGTGGTGCCGTCGTACGCCGCGCCGAGCCTTGCCGGCACCCCCTTCCCGCACCTGCTCGGCGGTGACGCCTCGGCCCGCGACATCCTCAGCCGGCTGATGGTCGGCGCCCAGATCTCGCTGATCGTCGGTGTCGGGACCCAGATCGCGGTGCTCGCGGTGGGCATTCCGCTGGGCCTGGTGGCGGGGTTCTACCGCGGCCCGATCGACGCGATCCTCACCTTCATCATCAACGTCTTCTACGGGATCCCGGACCTGCTGGTCGCGCTGATCCTGGTCTTCGTGCTGTCCGGCGGGACCGGGAAACCACGGCTCGAGTACATCATCATCGCCATCGCCGGGACCCGCTGGATGGACATGGCGCGCCTGGTCCGGGGCCAGACCCTGTCGCTGCGGGAGCGAGAGTTCGTGGAGGCGGCCAAGGCCAGTGGGGCGCGACCGATCAAGACGATCTTCGGCCACATCCTGCCCAACAGCCTGGGGCCGATCATTGTCCAGGCCACGCTCGGCATCCCCCAGGCGATCCTCTTCGAGGCCTTCCTGAGCTTCCTCGGGCTCGGGGTACCGCCGCCCACGCCCTCCTGGGGTGCGATGGCCTCTGACGGCATCCAATCGATGCGCATCGCGGTCCACATCGTGCTGGCCCCATCGATTGCGCTGTCGGTGACCCTGATGGCCTTCAATTTCCTCGGTGACGGCCTGCGCGACGCGCTCGATCCCCGGCAGAAGCGCTGACCAGGGTTACGATCCACCGCCAATGACTGAGCCGATCCTCCAGGTAAAGAACCTGCGCACCGACTTCTTCACGGACGACGGTGTGGTCAAGGCCGTACGCGACGTCAGCTTCGACCTGATGCCGGGCGAGACACTTGGGATCGTCGGGGAGTCGGGGTGCGGCAAGAGCGTCACCGCGCTGTCGATCCTCGGCCTGGTCCAGCCGCCGGGGAAGATCGTCGGGGGCGAGGTGCTGCTGCGGGGCCAGGACCTGCTGAAGTTGTCTCCCTCCGAGATGCGCGATGTGCGCGGCAAGGACGTGGCGATGATCTTCCAGGACCCCCTCAGCTCCCTCAACCCGGTCCTCAAGGTCGGCTTCCAGATCGAGGAGGCGATGCTGGCGCACCGGGAGGCGCGCACAGGGATCCATCAGCGGGCGGTCGACCTGCTCAAGCAGGTGCGCATCCCCGCCGCCGAGAACCGCGTCAAGGACTATCCCCACCAGTTCAGTGGGGGCATGCGGCAGAGGGCGATGATCGCGATGGGCCTCTCCAACGAGCCTTCCGTGCTCATTGCCGACGAGCCCACGACCGCGCTCGACGTGACGGTCCAGGCCCAGATCCTGGAGCTGCTGCGCGACCTCAACCAGGAGCTCGGGACCTCGATCATGCTCATCACCCACAACCTCGGCGTGGTTGCCGGGCTGTGCAAGCGGGTCATCGTCATGTACGCGGGCGAGATCGTCGAAGAGGGACCCGTGGAGCAGATTTTCGAGCACCCCCAGCACCCCTACACCTGGTCGCTCCTCCGGGCGGTGCCGCGAATCGACTCCAACCGCCATGCGCGGCTGCAGTCCATCGAAGGGCTACCGCCCGACCTGATCCAGCCTCCGCCGGGTTGCGCTTTCCATCCCCGGTGCCCGTTCCGGGTCGAGAAGTGCTTCACCGACGACCCGCCGCTGGTTGGCGTCGGCCCCAACCAGCGCGCCGCGTGCTGGGTGACCATGGACCGCGCCTACGACGAGATGGGTGCCGCCGACATGCAGGACATCCGCCCCGGCGCCGCGTCAGGCATCCACCCCAAGGGCCGCGTCGCCCCCGGGTCGGCCAGCGAGGCCGAGGTGACCGCGGACATCCAGGGTGGCTGAGCCCAAACCAGCAACCACCGTCAAGCTGCTCGAGCGGAAGCGGGTGGTCCAGGGCGGTGAGCCACTGCTGCGGGTCATGGACGTCACCAAGCATTTCACCGTCGGGGTGCGCACCCAGGTGCGGGCGGTCGACGGCGTCAGCTTCGATATCTACCCGGGCGAGACGCTCGGCCTGGTGGGGGAGTCCGGTTGCGGCAAGTCCACCCTCGGGCGGGTGGTGACGCAGCTCCTCACGGCAACCTCCGGCAAGATCATCTTCGAGGGAGAGGACCTGACCAACTTGCGCGGCGAGTCACTGCGCCAGAAGCGCCGCGAGGTCCAGATGATCTTCCAGGACCCGTATGCCTCGCTCGACCCCCGCATGACGGTCGGCGACATCATCGCCGAGCCGCTTGTGAACTTCGGGGTGATGAAGGGGAAGCAGAAGAACGACAGGGTCCAGGAGCTGCTCAAGACCGTCGGTCTCAACCCCTACTTCAACAACCGCTACCCGCACGAGTTCAGCGGCGGCCAGCGCCAGCGCATCGGCATCGCCCGGGCCCTGGCCCTCAACCCCAAGCTGATCGTCTGCGACGAGCCGATCTCGGCCCTCGACGTCTCGATCCAGGCCCAGATCATCAACCTCCTCGAGGACCTCCAGGCGCAGTTCAACCTGACGTACCTGTTCATAGCGCACGACCTGTCGGTGGTCCGGCACATCAGCGACCGCGTCATGGTGATGTACCTGGGCAAGGTCGCGGAGATCGCCAGCAGCGTCGACCTGTACGACAACCAGAAGCATCCCTACACCAAGGCCCTGCTGTCGGCCATCCCGGTGCCCGACCCCCGCGTGGAATCGCAGCGCCGCCTGGTCGAGTTGAGTGGCGAGATCCCCTCCCCGGTGAACCCCCCGTCGGGCTGTCGCTTCCACACCCGCTGTCCCATCGCCCGGGTGCCCGGGATCTGCGCCGACGAGGAGCCGCCGCTCGAGGACAAGGGCCAGGGGCACCTCGCGGCCTGCCACTTCTCCGAGGAAGTCGGCCGGAAGATCTGACCGGTCGCCGATGAGCCTCAAACCCGGGACCGAGTATTTCTCGGACGTCTGCCTCGAGGTGCTCGGGCCATGGTTCGAGGAGCGCGGGTTCACCTCGCTGGACGCGTACTGCTCGAGCACGATGGTCGCCTACCGGCGCCTGCGCACGTTCATGCGCGTGAGCTACTGGCCCAGTGACGCACCCAACTTCACCCTGATGGTCGGCCTGGGCGAGCTGAAGGAGGGCTGGGGCCTCTTCGGCCCGCGCAAGCCGCTCCTGCACGGCATGGGGCTGTGGGAGTTGATCAAGGCCGACGCCGACCGGGCGGTGCTGCGCCAGCCCTTCCACGATCGCGAGGAACTGGGATCCCTGCTGGGGCAGGTGCGGGACCGCACCTTCCGCTACGCGGAGGACATCCTCGGCGAGCCCCAGCGTCTCAACCGCGCCATCCGGCGCAAGGCCTAGGGTCTAGAGCCCGAGCGACTTCGAGATGAGGTACCGCTGGATCTCAGAGGTGCCCTCGACGACGCGCATGATCCGCATGAAGCGGTAGATCCGCTCCAGGCCCAGCTCCCGCGTCAGGCCCATCCCCCCGTGCACCTGGATCGCGGTGTCCGCGGCCCGGCCGACCATCTCCGTGGCATACAGCTTGGCGTAGGCCGCGGGCTGGATCAGGCCCTCACCCTGGTCCGCCATCCAGGCCAGCTTGTAGGTGAGCAGACGGGCCATCTCGACCTCCATCGACATGTCCGCCAGCTGGAAGGAGATCCCCTGCATCTTGCCGATGGGCTTGTTGAACTGGACCCGGTTGCGGGCGTACTCCACGGAGGTCTTGAGCAGGTAGTCGCCGAACCCCACGCACATCGCGGCGATGTTGGCGCGGCCGCCGGTGAGGAATGTCATGGCGTTGTAGAAGCCCATCCCGACGTCGCCGATGACGTTCTCCTCGGGCACCCGCACGTCGTCGAAGACCAGCTCGCAGGGGCCCTCGCCGCTGTAGATCACGTGCTGGGTCTTGCCGACGGTGAAGCCCGCGGTGCCCTTCTCGACCACGAAGGCGGTGACCCCGCCGGCCGCCTTCTTGTCCGCGTCGGTCACCGCGAAGACCTGCACGAAGTCGGCGTGCTGGCCGTTGGTGATGAAGTGCTTGGTGCCGTTGATGACCCATTGGTCGCCGTCCTTGTGGGCGCGGGTGCGCATCGACTGGTTGTCGCTGCCGGCGTCGGGTTCGGTGAGCGCAAAACACGCCGAGATCTCGGCGCGCAGAAATGGCGGAACGAGCCGCTCGCGCAGCGCGGGTGTGAAGCCCCGGAGCAGGGCTGTGGGACCCTCCGGGCCCGACAGGCAGGCCACCGCCAAAAAGCTCCCGGTGCTGCCTGCGACCTCGCGCAGCAGGGCCTGGCCCACGTATGACAGGCCTCCGCCGCCCAGCTCGGTCGGGATGTCGACCGAGTAGAAGCCGAGCTCGGCGGAGCGGCGGCGGATCGCCCTCACCTCGTCGCGCAGTTCGTCGGAGTCGCCGTCCGTGTCGATGAACCGGGGCTTCAGCTCCTGCTCCTTGGGCAGGACCTCGCGCCTCAGGAAATCACGGAAGGAGTCGGCCAGCGCCCGCTCCTCGTCGCCGAAGGAGAAGTCCATCGCGGCAGAGCTTAACTGACGCGGGCGTCAGTCCCGGGGTGACCGCGGGGGTCCGGGAGGAGCACCCGGCGTAGAATTCGAAGTCTCATGACCGAAGCTGAAAAGAACGGGAAACCCAGCGCCAACGGCCATCGCGAGACCGGTACGGTCCGCGTCAAGACCGGCCTTGCCGAGATGCTCAAGGGCGGCGTGATCATGGACGTCGTCAACGCCGAGCAGGCGAAGATCGCGGAGGAGGCGGGGGCCTGCGCGGTGATGGCCCTGGAGCGCGTCCCGGCCGACATCCGGCGCGACGGCGGGGTGGCGCGCATGAGCGACCCCCAGCTGATCGCCGAGATCCAGGCTGCCGTGACCATCCCGGTCATGGCCAAGGTCCGCATCGGTCATTTCGTCGAGGCGCAGCTGCTCGAGGAGATCGGCATCGACTTCATCGACGAGTCCGAGGTCCTGACCCCTGCCGACGAGGAGAACCACGTCGACAAATGGCAGTTCAAAGTCCCGTTCGTCTGCGGCGCGCGCAACCTCGGCGAGGCCCTGCGGCGGATCGGCGAGGGGGCCGCGATGATCCGCACCAAGGGCGAGGCTGGCACCGGGAACGTCGTCGAGGCGGTGCGCCACATGCGCGCCGTGAGCAGCGAGATCCGCCGTCTGTCCGGGATGGCCAAGGAGGAGCTCTACACCGCCGCCAAGGAGCTCCAGGCGCCGTACGACATCGTTGCCGAGACCGCGCGTTTGGGCAAGCTGCCGGTGGTGAACTTCTCCGCTGGAGGGATCGCGACCCCGGCCGACGCGGCGCTGATGATGCAGCTCGGCTGCGACGGCAACTTCGTGGGCTCGGGCATCTTCAAGTCCGAGGACCCGGTGCGCATGGCCAAGGCCATCGTCGCCGCCACCACCTACTTCGACAAGCCCGACGTCATCCTCGAGGTGAGCCGGGGCCTGGGTCACGCCATGAAGGGGATCGAGATCGCGACCATCCCCCGGGAGGAGTTGCTCGCCTCAAGAGGCTGGTAGGCGCGTCGGCGTTCTTGCCCTCCAGGGCGCCTTCCGCGAACACATAGAAACCCTTCGTCGGCTGGGCGCCGACGCCTTCCCGGTGCGCACGGCCGAGGAGCTGGAGCGCGCCGACGCCATGGTCCTTCCCGGCGGGGAGAGCACCACGATGGACAAGCTGCTGCGCAAGTTCGAGCTGCAGCAACCCCTGCGGCGCAGGCTGATCGACGGGATGCCCGCCATGGCCACCTGCGCGGGGCTGATCCTGCTGGCGCGCGAGGTCCTCGACGGCCTGCCCGACCAGGAGTCCCTGGGCATCCTGCCGTTGTCGGTACGCCGAAATGCCTACGGGCGTCAGCCCGAGAGCTTTGAGCGCGACCTCGAGGTCGAGGGCCTCGACGCGCCGTTCCCGGGGGTCTTCATCCGGGCGCCGGTCATCGAGTCGATGGACCCGGAAATCGAAGTCCTGGCGGAGGTTGACGGCGTCGCCGTGGTCGTGGCACAGGGCGTCGTCATGGGCCTGACGTTCCACCCCGAGCTGACCCGCGACGACCGGCTGCACGGCCTGTTCCTGGAGCGGGCCGCTTGAACATCCGGTCGGCCCAGGTCACCGACTGGGGAAGGATCGACCAGATCTACTCCGACGGCCTGCAGCTGTCGCTCCAGGGCGAGGGGGCCACCCACCCGGTCCGGCTGTGGCAGATCGTCTCCCGCACCCTCAGCTCCCTGCTGCCCCTCGCCATCCCGAGCGAGATGCTCTACGTCCAGGAGGACGACGAGGGCGAGGTGCGCGGTTTCATCCAGGCCGAGGTCCTGGGCGGGTCCGAGGGTCGGGTGCCGGCGCCCCGGCGGCGCAAGCCGGACGCGATCCGAGTGCTGAACCTCTCGCTGGCCCCCGAGCTCTCGGGCGCCGGTGGAGGCGCACTCATCGACCACCTCTGCGGTGAGGCTGTGGGGATGGGCGTGGGCCGGGTCTACGTGCGCATCCCCGAGGGCCATGCGGTCATGGAGAGCTTCCGGGCGCACGGGTTCCTGCCCTACGCGCGGGACCGGGTCTTCTTCCTGGACAAACTCCCGCCTGAGAGCGCGAGCACCGAAGCGCCTGCCGGCCTCCGCCCGGCGACCAGGAAGGACGCCCTGGGCCTGTTCACCCTCTACCTGGGCTCCACGCCGCGGGCCGTTTCGCAGGTCGAGGCGCCCGATTTCCCCCAGTGGCGGGCGATCAACGAGGGGGAGTGGCTGCACCGGTTCGGGAGACGCGGCAACCGCAGCCTCGTGGTCGAGCGCACCGGCGAGATCATCGCGTGGCTGGGGGTCGAGGTCGGCGCTCCAGGGCGCCCGCACACGGTCGCGATCCTGACCCGGTTGGACCAGCTGCTGAACGAGGGCATGCAGGCCGGGCTGCTGCGCGAGGCGCTGGCCTTCCTGGCGCCCCACGGCGGCGCGGTCTGGTGCAACGTCAGGGCCTACGACACGCCCACGACGATGGTGCTGCAGGACGCCGGGTTCGAGGCCCTGGCAGGGCAGGACCTGCTGGTGCGCGAGATGCGCGCCCGGGTTGCCGCCGCGGTCCGCAGCCCGAAGAAGGAGAAGGCGTTCGCGCCGGTGTTCGGTTGACGCGCGCAACCAGGGTCGCCGAAGCGCCGACGCAGGACTGGGCGGCCGAACTCGACCTCATGTTCAGCGCGCTGCCGCCCAAGGTCCGTGATGCCGCTCGCGTCTCCAGCGTCGCCCACCGCGAGCTCCTGGA
>JAXDLW010000045.1:0-56489 GCA_034666405.1 Chloroflexota bacterium
CGAGGCCCTGCTGTCCCGGCATGAGGTCCCGCTCGTGGTGACTCAGCCCGATCGCCCTGCCGGCCGGGGCATGGACCTGCGCGAGTCCGCCGTCGCGGCGCGGGCCGCCGCAGCCGCGGTGCCCGTCATCAAGCCGGGCCGGGCCCGGGACCCCGAGGTGGCCGCGCAGGTGGACGCGGCAAAGCCCGACGTGGTGGTGGTGGCGGCGTACGGGCAGATCCTGCCCCGCCAGCTCTTGGACGTCGCCCCCCATGGCGCCATCAACGTGCACGCCTCCCTGCTCCCGCGGTGGCGGGGCGCCTCGCCGGTCACCGCCGCCATCCTCGCCGGGGACCCCGACACGGGCGTGAGCATCATGCAGATGGACGAGGGGCTCGACACCGGCCCGGTGATCCTCGAGCGCGCCACGCCGATCGGTGAACGTGAGGACGCCGAGGGCCTCTCGAGCCGCCTCGCGCAGCTCGGCGCCGAGGGCCTGCTCGAGGCGCTCGAGGCGGTCGAGGCAGGGCGCGCGGTCGCGACCGCTCAACCGGAGGAGGGCGCGACGTACGCACGCCTGGTCAAGAAGACCGACGGCGACCTGGAATGGACGCTGCGGGCCCAGGAGATCGAGCGGGCCCTCCGGGCCTATCGCCCGTGGCCGGGGGTGCGGCTGCCCATGGGCAGGGACGAGCGTGTCCAGGTGACGGCCGGTGGACCGGTCCCCGGCTGGTGGGTGAACGAGGGCCACGAGGACCTGCCGCCCGGGAGTGTCGCCGAGGTGACCCCCGAGGGGATCGTGGTCATGACCTCGTCCACGCCGTTCCTGGTGCAGCGCGTGAAGCCCGCCGGTAAGCGCGAGATGTCAGCCGTCGAATACGCCCGCGGCCGCCGCGACCTGGTGGCGCCGCGATGAGCCCGGACAAGCCGGCCGACGGCGGGGACAAGGTCGTCGCCAACAACCGCGCGGCCTTCCACGAGTATTTCATCCTCGACTCGGTCGAGGCCGGCCTGGAGCTGCTGGGCACCGAGGTGAAATCGCTGCGCGAGGGCAAGGCCAACATCAAGGACGGCTACGTCCGGATCGAGAACGGCCAGGCGTACCTGCACAACGTGGACATCCAGCCCTGGGCGGGCGGCAACCGCAACAACCACGAACGGCTGCGCTCACGGCGGTTGTTGATGCACAAGTCGGAGATCCAGGAGCTGTACGGCAAGCAGAAGGAGCAGGGGCTGTCGATCGTGCCGCTGCGCCTCTACTTCCACAGGGGCCGGGCCAAGCTCGAGATCGCCCTGGTCAAGGGCAAGAAGAGCTGGGACAAACGCCAGTCGATCGCGGAGCGCGACGCCAAGCGCGAGATGGACCGGGCGATCCGGCGGGACGTCCGCTGATGCCCTTCACCGGGATCCTGGGGATCCTGGGTGGAAATGAGATGGGGGCGGCCTGCAGGCCGTTCGACGATGCCCTGCTGGACGCCGCCGGCCACCCGGCGAGCGTCGCCGTCGTGCCGGCGGCCGTGGTGCAGAACGGGTCGGTCCCGAAGGCGATGGCGCAGGCCCGGAAGTACTTCGGCGCCTTGGGCCTGGAGGTGCGTCACGTCGAGCTGCACCGGCGCTCGGACGCCTCATCCGCAGCCGTGGTCGGGGCGCTCCGCGAATCGAGCCTCACCTACCTGCTGGGCGGTGACCCCGGTTACCTCCTCGAGACCCTGCGCGCGACGCCGGCGTGGGGGGCGATCGGTGAGGCCCTCGCCGCGGGCGGTGCCCTTGCGGGCAGCAGCGCCGGGGCGATGGTCATGGCCGAGACGCTCCTGCTGCGCAGTCGCAACCCGAGCCCGCGGGCCCGCCACGGCAAGGACGCCCTCGACATCCTGCCCGGCACGGTCGTGATCCCCCACCTCAACAACTTCGGCGACGCGTGGCTCGAGTCCGCCCGCCGCGAGGCCGGCGGCCGCGACATCCTCGGCCTGGACGAGGCCACCGGCCTGGTCTACTCCGGTGGTTGGACGGCGCACGGCCCCGGCGTGGTCAAACTCTGGCGCCTCGGCGAGGACCCACCGGTGGTCCGGCGGGGCGGCGACAGGCTCCGCTGGCGGAGCCCGCGCGGGGGCTGATCCAGGCATGGTTCAAACCGGCCTCGGAGTGGTGTAATCCCGGTATGCCGCGCACCAGGGTCGCCTCTGCGACCGCCCTCAAGAAAGCCGCCGCCCTGCTCGGCGTGCACTCCGGCGCGTCGGTCGACGATGTCATGCAGGCTCGCAGGGTGCAGGCCAAGTTGTGGCATCCCGATATCAACCCGAAGACCGGCTCGGTGGAGCGGATGGGCGCCATCAACACCGCCGCCGACCTGCTCTGCGATTTCATCCGCAAGGGAGGCGAGGTCGATGGCGTCCCCGCCCCCCAGCCGCCGCTCACCCGCGCACCACGAAAGCCGCGGCCCCAGCCGGCGCGCGTCTTCGAGGTGCGTTTTGGCGAGGGCCTGGGCGACCCGGTCTCGGCGCCCGACCGCATCGTCCGTCTCGAGATCGGTGAGCTGGAGGCCCTCCAGGGCACCAGCCGGACGCTGCGCTTCATGCGCCTGGAGCCGCGGATGTGCCACTACTGCGCCGGCCTCGGCGCGGACCCTGCGGGCGCCAAGC
Source organism: Chloroflexota bacterium (assembly GCA_034666405.1). Classification (GTDB taxonomy): domain Bacteria; phylum Chloroflexota; class Dormibacteria; order DASZGP01; family DASZGP01; genus JAXDLW01. Next base: position 2,619 of record JAXDLW010000045.1, read on the forward strand.
GGATGTGCCCCGACTGCGACGGCAAGACCTGGCATTGCCCCACGTGCGAGGGGCGCGGTTGGCTGCACCTGCACCCCGGCACGTGCCGGCACTGCAGCGGCACCGGCGCGGCACTGGTCGAGCGCAGCATCAGGCTCAAGCTGCCCCCCGGCATCGACGGCACGCGCCGCACGCTGGTGAAGGGATGGGGCGACCTGTCCGAGGACGGGGAGGCGGGCAACCTGTGGGTCGACGTGGTCCCGGCGCCGACCACGCTGGCGTCCCGGCCCTGGCGCTACGGCTACTTCGGTCACGACTGGCCCGCGCCGGAGGGCGACGTCGACAACGGCGTGCTCACCCTGGCCAACTCCCCGCTCCCCGACGACGAGATGCGGGAGATCGGCTTCTGGCGCGACCCGGGCAGTTCCCGCTGGGTGCGCCAGGTGGGGCCGGACGGCGCCCCCAGCGTTCTATCCCTGATCCGCCAGCGTCAGTTCTTCGTACCGCAGCCCGCGCATTGAGCCGTTGAGCGCGGCCCCGCTGCCGCCCGGCGGCCCGCTGCCCGCCCGGGAACTCGCGGGTGCACGCATGCCCGGGTCCACGTCCCCCGGCATGTCCCGCGGCACCAAGTGGCTGATCGGTTGCCTGGTGGGCGGTTGCGCCACGATCGTCGTGCTGGGGATCATCGGGGTCGTCGCCGGGGGGCTCATCGCGAGTCGCTTCGTGGACCTGTCTGCCGGTGCGAAGCTGCCCGGAGATTTCCCCGTCTACCCCGGCGCCCGGCAGCAAACCGCCATCACGGTCAAGGCCAAGGACGGGGACCCTACCCACAGCGTTACCCTCATCCAATGGCGAATCGCGGGCGGCGGAAGCAAGGTCCGCACGTGGTACCGCGACCACCTCAACCAGGGCGACTGGGAGATAGTCTCGGAGGGCCCCGCCGGGACCAGGTTCCGCCGCAAGAGCACCGGCGCTGAGGACCTGTTGCTGGTGCGCGACCAACTGGCCCAGACCATCGTGCAGCTCGAGGTGACCGGCGATCAGCCACTTGAGCGTGGCGCGCACCCGGTGCTGAGCCCGGTGCCCGAGGCATCCCCCTAGTGGCGGGCGCCGGTCCCGACAAGGTCATCGAGACCAGGCGGCTGACCCGCCGTTACGACAACGGGGTGGTTGCGGTCGAGGACCTCGACCTCAACGTCTACCGGGGAGAGGTCTACGGCTTCCTCGGGCCGAATGGGGCGGGGAAGACCACCACCCTGCGGATGCTCCTGGGGTTGATCAGTCCCAGCGAGGGCACGGCGGTGGTGGCGGGTGCGACACCGGGGTCGCCCGAGTCCCTGGCCAAGATCGGCGCGATCGTCGAGACCCCGGCGTTCTGGCCCTACCTCTCCGGCTTCGACAACCTGCGGCTACTGGCGCGCTACGCCCGGGCCCCGGTGTCGCGCATCCAGGAGGTGCTCGACGAGGTGGAGCTGACGCCCCGGGCCAAACACAAGTTCAAGACCTACTCGCTGGGCATGAAGCAGCGCCTGGGCGTCGCGGCGGCGCTGCTGAAGGACCCCGAGGTCCTGATCCTCGACGAGCCCACCAACGGCCTGGACCCGCAGGGCATGGCGGATTTCCGCAAGCTCATCGTGCGCCTGGGCCAGGGCAATCGCACAGTCCTGGTCTCGAGCCACCTGCTTGGCGAGGTCGAGCAGATGTGCAGCAGGATCGGCGTCATCCGCAAGGGGCGCCTGGTTGCCGAGGGCACGATCGAGGAGCTCCGTGGCGCGGCCTCGCTGACAGTGCGGGCATCCCCGGTCGACCGGGCGAGGAGCCTGCTGGAGGCCCGGTTGGGCGCGGACAATGTCACCGACGCCCCGGGCGGCAGCCTTGCGCTGCGGGTCGACCTGGCCCAGGCCGCCGCCATCAACACCGAGCTTGTGCAGGCCGGGATCGCCGTCAGCGAATTGCACAGCAGTGAGCGGTCCCTCGAGGACGTATTCATGGAGCTGACCGGCACGGAGGGGGGACTTTGATCGTCGCGGCCTTCCGGGGCGAGGTCTTCAAACAGCTGCGGCGGCCCGCCGTCCGGGTGACGATCATCATCCTGCTGGTGCTCGCGGTCGGCCTTGGCTACGTGCTCACCTGGTTCATCGCCAACCACCCCCCGCCCGCGACGGGCCGCCGCGGTGGCGGCCTCACGCCCGCCGACGTGGCCGCCCTCAAGCGGGGCCTTCACCCGGCGAGCCTGGTGAAGCAGACGCTCGGCGGCTGGGCCTCCCTGGGAGGAGTGTTCGCCCTGATCCTGGGGGTCCTCAGCCAGGGCAGCGAATATGGCTGGGAGACGGTCAAGACGATGTATACCCAGTGGCCCGGGCGCCTCACGATGCTCGCCGGCAAGCTCGCCACGTTGTTCCTCACGGTGCTGGTGCTCGCCCTCAGCCTGTTCGCCGCGAACGCCATCGCCAGCTACTCAATCACCAGCATCGATGGCGGGCCGCTGGCCTTCCCGCCGGTGGTGGACCTCATGAAGGGCCTCGGCGCCATAGTCCTCGTCTTCTCTTTCTGGGCGATGTTCGGCCTGGGATTGGCCACGCTCTTCCGGCAGTCGGCGATGGCCATCGGCCTGGGCCTGGCCTACGGCCTGGTCATCGAGAACCTGGTGTTCGGCCTCCTGGCCGGCCTCAACAGCGACACGATCAAGACCATCCAGGAGTGGTTCCCGATCTCCAATGCCGGGTACCTGGTCGCGTCATTCGGGGCCAGCGCCAGTGGCGGCGGTCCGCCGTCGGCGCCTCCGCTGGCCGACGGTCCGCACGCGGCCCTGGTGCTGGTGCTATGGGTGGCGGCCCTGGTCGCGGGAACGGCCCTGCTCGTGCGCCGCCGGGATGTGAACTGACCGCGGCCCCGGGCCGGCTGGAGGCAACCCTCCAGGAGGGCGAGGAGTGGTGGAGGCGGCGGGAATCGAACCCGCGTGCCGAGCAGCGTCCCATGGAACCTCTACGAGCCTAGACCGGAATTGATCTCGCCCCCAGCCTGCCTCCGGACGGGCCAGCTGGGAGCCAGCGATCCTTTGAAGTCCCCGCTTGGGCGATCACGGTTCCCTTGCGGGCAAGCCCTGTATTTGTGGCCGGCCCCCCTACCAGGACGCTCAGGGGGCAGACCCCGGGGCTAGGCCCCGGAACTAACCTTTACCGCTTACGCGGCGAAAGCTAGCTCTGCGTTCTTGTTCGCAGTTGAAGTTTTTGCCCGTTTTAGGAGCCAGGCGCTCCGCTCGCAATTCCACAGCCCACTACCCAGTCGAAGCCAATCGCCCCCACGGGAAGCCGGTGTGCGTGATCCCGATTCTACCTGCCGCGGGTCAGACCGCGGCGGCGTCCCGGAGGGCATCCACCTCGAAGCGACGATGACCGTCGCGGACGGTGGTGCGGGTGCCGGCAATCGATTCGAGCTCGCGGATCCCGCCGGCGCGGTCGGTCATCGAGTAGGGACCCTGGGGCAGGCGGTCCGACAAACCCTGTAGCCGGGTCACCAGCCGGTCCTTGCGCACCAGTTCGAGGCGGGCGCGCTCCGCCAGCCGCCGGTGCTCGCCGGGGACCGAAAGGGCGTCCGTGCGGACCTGCAGGATCCGCTCCTCGTAGAGGTCGGCCGCCGTCACCATGGCCATGAGGCCTTCGTCCAGCGCCTGCCCTGACTCCAGGTGTTCCTTGAGGTCATCGAGGATCGTGTCGATGTTGTCCTCGATCTCGGCGACCTCGGCCATGTACCAGTGGTACCGGGTGCCCCAGTCCCCGCGGCGCTCCCGCGGGGTGCAGCTTTCGGCGGTGACCCTGCGGCTCCGGCGCAGCCAGTAGACGTCATAGGCCCGCCGTGCCTGGTCATCGGTCAGCACCTTGTGGGCGTCCGACGCGATCGTCATGAGCTGGCCCCAGAGTTCGCGGTTGAGTTCCTGGTGATGCCGGTCCGGGTGGACCTCGTGGGCCCGCATCCGGTAGGCGCGGCGGATGCGGTCGCTGCTCGCGCGCGGCGTGACGCCGAGAGCGAAGTAGTAGTTGATGGCGGCGGTGGCGCTGGCCGGCAGCGGGACGTCCTTGACGACCTGGCTGTCGAACTGCAGGCGCGCCTCGAGACACAGCGTCCTGGCGTCCTCGTGGTTGGCCCCCATCTCCTGCAGGGCCTGCTCCACCTCGCTGGTGCGCCGGCCCTCCCGGTGCATCGCCGCGGCGGCCACGATCAAGCGCTTCTGGTCGGCCTCACTGAGTGACCTTGGCCGGGACGAGAGCCTGCCCAGGATTCCGCGCACGTGTTCCTCCATCCGCCCCATCCCCATGGGACTCAATGAAGGAGGCTAACGGGCGGTCCCGCCCACGTCGACTGGGAGACCTGTAAATCGTGTAAATCCTCGTGAAGAAAGGGCCTGATCACGTCCCGCCCGCTGCTAGCCTCTCGGTGTGTTCGGCAGGTTCGAGGCAGCCCGCGCGCGCCTGGTCGACGCGCGCCTCTACGTGGTCTCCGCGGACGGGGAGCCGACCTGGCAGGCCGATACGCTCTGCGCCGCGATCGACGGCGGGGCGGACATCGTGCAGCTGCGCAACAAGCTCGCCGCGCCATCGGAGTTGCTCGAGGCCGCCCGAAGGGTGGCGGCCCATGCGGCTGCCCACGGCGCGGTCTTCATCGTGAACGACGTGCCCGACCTGGTCGCGGCCAGTGGCGCGGCGGGTCTCCACGCGGGGCAGCACGATGGAGCGACCGCCCGGCTGCGGGCGGCGATACCGCCCGGTGCGCTCCTGGGCCGCTCGACGCATTCCCTGGAGCAGGCGACGGTGGCGGTGGCCGATGGCGCGGATTACATCGGTGTGGGCCCCGTACACGAGACGCCGACCAAGCCCGGACGGCCGGCGGTGGGCCTCGAGCTGTTGCGCGAGGTTTCCGCGGCGATCCAGGTTCCCTGGTTCGCGATCGGGGGGCTGGACATGGCGAACTTGGTCGAGGCCATTGAGGCGGGGGCTCAACGGGTCGCCGTGGTCCGCGCGGTCTGCCATGCGGCCGACCCTCGAGCCGCTGCCCGGGATCTCGGCGCGGCACTGGGCCAGGTCGGGGCGACGGCGTGAGCGCGGCCGCCGGGGCGGGAACCCTGACCGTGAACGGCGACGTCCTGCCGGTGGCCGGCACCGCGACGATCGGGGAACTGCTGGCGCGCCTCGAGGTCAGGCCCGAGCGGGTCGTCGTTGAGTTGAACGGCACCATCCACCGGCGCGGCGAGGGGTTGGACCAACCGGTGCAACCCGGCGACGTCGTCGAGATCGTGCACTTCGTGGGTGGCGGCTGATGGCCGCGCCGACGGCAGTGGAGGACGCGCTGGTCATCGGCGCCGTCACACTGGGCTCGCGCCTCATCCACGGGACGGGGAAGTTCGCCAGCAACGAGGTGCTGCGGCGGTGCCTCGACGCCGCCCGGCCCGACATGATCACGCTGGCGGTGCGCCGGATGGGGCTCCAGGGAGGTGCCTCGGAGCTCGACGACCTCGACCTGGCCAGCTTCACGCTGCTGCCCAACACCGCCGGCGCCACCACGGTGGAGCAGGCCGTCCGTCTCGCCCGCCTGGGCCGAGCCGCCGGCCTGAGTGACCTGGTCAAGGTCGAGGTCATCGGCGACGAGGAGACCCTGCTTCCCGATCCCGGCGCCACGCTTGAAGCGACCCGTCAGCTCGTCGCCGAGGGGTTCACGGTCCTGCCCTACAGCAGCGACGACGTGGTGCAGTGCATCCGCCTCTACGAGGCGGGTGCGGCGGCGGTCATGCCCCTGGCAGCGCCGATCGGCACCACCATGGGCGTGCTCAACCCCACCAACATCCAGCTGATCATCAAGAAATTGCCCTGCCCCGTGATCGTGGACGCCGGGCTCGGCGTGCCTTCCGACGCGGCTCGCTGCCTCGAGTGGGGCGCAGCGGGCGTCCTCGTGAACACCGCGATCGCGCGCGCCCAGGACCCGCCGCTGATGGCCCGGGCCTTTGCCGAGGCGGTGGCCGCGGGGCGGCGCGCGTTCCTGGCGGGGCGGGCGACGATCAGCCTGGCCGCCGTCGCCTCCAGCCCCAGCCAGGGCCTCCCGGGGCCGGCCCCGCAAACCTGACGCCCTCGGCCCGGTCAGCGGCTGGTGGCCCGCTGACGGTTGGCGACGTGGGCGAGGACGGCCTCCTGGAGCGCCTCGCGCCCTGGCTCGGCGGTGAGGACCTGGTGGTGGGGCCCGGCGATGACGGAGCCGTCTGGCAGCCGCCGCTGGGCAGCGCGGTGGTGACCACGACGGACAGTCTCGTGGAGGGGGTGCATTTCACGACCCCGCTGGACGGCAACGCCGCGATCGACCTGGGCTGGCGCCTGCTCGCCGTGTCCCTGAGTGACCTCGCGGCGATGGGCGCCGAGGCCGGCCCGGCGTTCATCTCGCTGGCCCTCCCCGAGGCCTGGCCCGTGGCGTGGGTGGAGTCGCTCTACCAGGGGTTGGCGGAGTGCGCCGCCCAGTTCGGGGCGCCGGTCGCCGGGGGCAACGTCAGCGCGTCGGCCACCGCCGTGCTCAGCAGCACCTGCCTCGGTGTGGTCGCGCCGGGTCGGGCGATGGTCCGACCGGGCGCCCGGGAGGGATGGCAGCTGGGGATCACCGGCGCGGTGGGCGCTGCCGCGGCCGTCCTGACCGCCGGCCGCGCCGGCGGCGAGGTGCGCACCGAATGGCTGCGATCCAGCCGCCCGATACCGCGCCTCGAGGCGGGACTCGCGCTGGCCCGGGCCGGCGTCGGCGTGGCCATCGACATCAGCGACGGCGTCTTCCGCGACGCGGCCCGTCTACTGGCCGTCGCGTCGTGCAGCGGGTTGGTCATTGATGGCGGCGTGCTGCCCGTCGCCGATGGTGTCCGCGAGCGCTGGCCGCGCGAGTGGGCCGACGTGGCCGCGGGCGGGGAGGACTATGAGCTCCTCTTCGCCGCCCCCACCGGGGTCATGACGGGCGCCCTAGCCGCCCTGCGCGCCACCGGGCTGGAGCCGGCCCTCATCGGCGTCTTCGACCGCGGCCCCGGCCTGCGGCTGATCGCCGATGGCGGGGAGGCACCGCCCCCGGTCTCCGGCCACGAGCATTTCCGGGGTTGAGCCGGGTCGACCTTGCCGGGCTGCACCAGACCGAGGCCCTGGGCCGGCGCCTCGGAGCGGCGTTGCGCCCCGGTGACGTGGTCCTCCTCGAGGGGGCCCTGGGCGCGGGCAAGACCGCGCTGGTGCGGGCCATCGCCCGGGGCCTGGGAAGCGACGACGAGGTGGTGAGCCCCACCTTCGTGCTCGTCCGTCATTACAGGGGCCGTTTGCCGCTGGTGCATGCCGACCTCTACCGCCTCGAGGGAGCTGAGGCGGTGGCCAGGCTCGGCCTGCTCGAGCTCGCAGATGACGGCGTCCTGGCTGTCGAGTGGGCCGACCGCCTGCCGGGATTCGGCGGCCCCGGCGCGCTGCATCTGCGGCTGCACGCGGGCGCGGGCGAGAACGATCGCACGGTCGAGGTCCTGGCCGCTCCGCCGCACCTCGCCACCGCCCTTCAACCCGCCTCGTGATACTGGCCCTGGACACCTCGGGCAGCGAGCTGCTGGTCGTCCTCCTCGACGCCGAATGCCGCCTGGTACGTGGACTGTCTGGCGAAGGCGGACGTCACCAGGAGCGGGTCATGACGATGGTCGACGACCTGGTCGCCGCCGCGGGCGGGCCGGGCTCGCTGACCGCGGTCGCGGTCAGCCGCGGGCCCGGCTCCCAGACCGGGTTGCGCGTGGGCCTCGCCACCGTCGAGGGGATCGCCTTCGGGCGGCGGCTGCCGATCATCCCCGTGCCCAGCCTGGCGGTGGCCGCCCACCGTGGCTCCGCGGACGGCGAGCTGCTGGCAGCCGTGACAGCCGGGCGCTCCAACGTCTATGTACAGCGGTTCACGGTTGACGGTGACTCGCGGGCACCGATGGGTGACCGGGTGCGCTGTGCCCTCGCGGAGTTGCCCGTACGCCTGCAGGTGGCCCCCGGCACCCCCATCGCCGCGGAGGCCTCGGTCCTGGCCGCGGCGATCGCTGCTGGGCAGGGTGCAGTCACCTCGCCGGTGGATGGCCCTGAAGCGCTGGCCGCCGCTGTCAGGCAGGCGCTCAAAGGCGCTGCGGCCGTGGCATATGATGGCCTCTCCGGCGATTACGGAGACTCATGATGCAGCTGCGTCAGCGCACCCTTATCGAGCCGATGCGCCTCGAGGACATCCCCGCGGTCCAGGAGATCGAGCGGGAGATCTTCCTCACCCCGTGGCCGCGCAATGCCTACCGCCGGGAGATCGCGCAGAACCGCATGGCGTCGTACATGGTGATCCGCGACGGCGACGACCTCGTGGGGTATGCGGGCCTGTGGAAGATGCACGACGAGGCCCACGTCACGACGGTCGGCGTGCGACAGAAGGAGCAGGGCCGGGGGTTCGGCCTGGCCCTCATGCTGGCCCTCATCGAGCGGGCCTACGCGCTCGACGCGCGCTGGGTCACCCTGGAGGTGCGAGCCTCCAACTACGGCGCCATGGCGCTCTACGAGAAGCTCGGGTTCAAGGTCATCGGGCGCCGTCGCGGCTATTACACGGACGATGGCGAGGACGCGGTCGTGATGTGGTCTGACTCACTGCTGGCCCCCGCATTCCAGCAACGCTACGAGCGCCTGCGCGAGCAGGTGGGGGAGAAGGTCTCCTTCGACGCCCGCGGCTGGTAACCTGGCGGCCCTGACCCCGCCATGCTGACCCTGGGTATCGAGACCTCCTGCGATGAGACCGCGGCCGCGGTCGTGGAGGACGGGCGCCGGATCCTCAGCAACGTCATCTCATCGCAGGTTCCGCTGCATGCTCCCTTTGGCGGGGTGGTACCCGAGCTGGCAGCGCGTTCCCACGTCGAGCGCCTGCCCGCGGTGGTCGCGGCCGCCCTCGACGCCGCGGGGGTCGGCGCCGAGCACGTCGGACTCGTCGCCGTCACCCGGGGCCCGGGCCTTGTCGGGGCACTCCTGACGGGGGTTGGCTTCGCCAGCGCCCTGGCCTGGGAGCGCGGCCTGCCGATCGTGGGGGTGAGCCACCTCGACGGCCACCTGCACTCCGCCTTCCTGGAGTCGGCCGAGGCCCGGGTGCCGCTGCTGGTCCTGATCGTCTCCGGCGGCCACACCGAGCTCGTGCTGCTGACCGGCCCGGGTCAGTACCAGCTCCTGGGCCGGACGCTGGACGACGCCGCCGGCGAGGCATTCGACAAGGTGGCCAGGCTCCTGGGGCTGGCATACCCCGGAGGCCCGGAGATCGAGCGGGCGGCGGCCGGTGCCGGCGGCGACGGGCTGCAGGCGTTTCCGCTCCCGGCGATCAGGGTTGACGGCCTCGATTTCAGCTTCAGTGGGATCAAGACGGCGGTGCGCTACCGGTTGGAGCGCGCGCTTGGAATCGCCCGGGGCGAAGGGCTCGAGGGCGCGCCACGCCTGCCACCCGAGCAGGTCGCGGCTGCCGCGGCGGCGTTCCAGAGCCGGGCGATCCGGCACCTGACCGAAAAACTCGAGGTTGCCGCGCTGCAGACCCGGCCGGCGGCGATCGCGATCGTCGGTGGAGTGGCCATGAACCGCGCCCTCGGCGCCGAGGCCCGCTCCCGGCTGCGGCGGGCGGGCGTCGAAGCGCCGGTGATCATCCCCTCGCCCGGCCTCTGCACGGACAACGCCGCCATGATCGCCGCCGCGGGCCATGCGCTGGCGAGTCGCGGCGAGGGGAGATCGCTCGAGGTCGACCCCTCGTTGAGGTGGGGCCCCAGTTTGCAGTCCTGACGGCCGGGGCTGCAAGTTTGACCCGCTCAACTCCGCAACGTACACTGGCGTCGAGTTAGAGAGGAGAAGCAAATGAAGAGAGTCCACGCGTTTTTTGGCGCCCTGGGGGTGGCCGTTGTCTCGATTGTCATAGCTGCCACAGCATCGGTGGCGCCCGCGATGGCGGTGGGAACCGGGACCTGGTCCGTCCAGAATGGGAACGCCGATGGCGGGCTCCATGGCATCTGGTTCGCGGACAAGCTGCACGGCTGGGCAGTCGGTGAGGGTGCCTCAGGCAGCAGCAACAAGATCTTGAAAACCGTCAATGGGGGCGCCACGTGGACAGTCCCGACAACGGTGCCCGGGACCGACACCCTCAACCGGGTCTTCTTCTCCGACGCCACCCACGGCCTTGCCGTCGGCGAGCCCAGCGACGGGCCGGATGCAGCCGCGCTGCGTACCTCGGACGGCGGGGACACCTGGACCCAGGCCACCAGTGGCACGGGCAACAATGACCTGGAAGCGGTCTACATGTTCCCGGACAACCTGACGGCGTATGCGTCCGGTTCCAGCGGGACCCTGATCAAGACCCTCGACGGCGGGGCCACCTGGGCCGATGCCAGCGCGGGCCTGCCTGCGATCAGCGACGGCAACAATGAGACCACCAAGAGCTACTCCATCGACGCCATGTGGTGGCCGAGCGCGACCGAGGGCTGGCTTGCGGGCAACCGTCTGGACGACGCCACGCCCGGCCTGATCCTCCACACGATCAACGCCGGCATCACGTGGACGGTCGTCGATTCGCACACGGACACCGGCGGATACGAGTCGATGATGTTCACCGACGCGAACCACGGTTGGGCGGTCGGCGACTGCAAGTCGACGACCACGACCCCGAGCCCGAGTCCCAGCACCACGGTCAGCCCCAGCCCGGTGACCACGTGCGACCGCGGCGGTCTGTCGAAGTGGGACGGCTCCAAGTGGACCAACGTCAGCCCGTCCCAGGCCGTCGGGTACGACCTGCAGGGGGTCTGGTTCGTCGACTCGACCCACGGCTGGGTCGTCGGCGACAGCTCGGAGGATGCCAACGCACCGGGGCGATTCCGGGTGATCCTCTACACGGCCGACGGTGGTGTCACCTGGACCGAGCAGGTGGACACAGGCCCGCAGCCGACACCCAGCAGTGCGTCGATCAACGCGGACTCCGGGTTGACCTTCGTGTACGCCACCGACCTCTGCCACGCGTGGGCATCGGGCGGCGAGTCGCTGATCCTGGGGTACGTCGACTCCTGTCCCACCCCGGCCGCCTCGCAGGCGGCCGCCACCGTGGGCCTTCCCGCTGCCGGTGTCGGCAGCAGCCCGGTCAGCACGTTCTGGAACGTCCTGGCCGTGGTCGTCGTCGCATCGGTGCCCTTCGCGGCCCTGCTGCGCCGGCGCGCATCGCGCCGGCGCTGACGCGATAGGTGAGGCCGCCGCGAGGCGGCCTCACCAAGCCCCCGGCCCCCTCGGGCGACGAGCCCGTCGCCGAGTTGCGGCAGGTGGAGCCGCGGCGGTAGGATTAGCACTCCGGACCATTGACTGCTAAAGGCCCTGACTGGCCATCCGAGAGAGGAGGAACTGCCCATGAACCTGCGTCCACTGGCCGACCGTGTCGTCGTCAAGCCCCTCGAGCGTGAAGAGGTCACCAAGAGTGGCATCGTGCTGCCCGACACCGCCAAGGAGAAGCCCCAGGAAGGCCTGATCGAGGCTGTCGGCAACGGCCGCCTGATCGAGGCAACCGGCAAGCGCGAGCCCATCGACCTGGCGGTCGGCGACCGCGTCATCTACTCCAAGTACGCCGGGAACGAGGTCAAGATCGACGAGATCGACCTCCTGATCCTCAGCGAAAAGGACATCCTCGCGGTCGTCGCCAACGGCAACGGCAAGAAGAAGTAGCGCCGACCTCATCGGCACCCACCACGAGTAGTCGGGAGGTCTGACTATGCCAGCCAAGAAGCTCCTATTCGACGAGCATGCCCGCGAGCACCTGCGTGACGGCGCCAGCCAGCTGGCTGACGTCGTGCGCATCACCCTGGGCCCCAAGGGTCGCAACGTGGTGCTGGACAAGCACTACGGCTCGCCCGTCATCACCAATGACGGCGTGACCATCGCCAGGGAGATCGAGCTTGCGGACCCGTTCGAGAACATGGGCGCGCAGCTGGTCAAAGAGGTCGCCGTCAAGACCAATGACATCGCCGGCGACGGCACCACCACGTCGGTGGTGCTGGCCCACGCGATGATCGTGGAGGGCCTCAAGCAGGTCGCCGCCGGGGCCAGCCCGGTCGGCGTCAAGCAGGGCATCGACGCCGCCACCAGGCGCGCCGTCGAGAAGATCAAGGAGCTCTCGCGTCCCATCAAGGGCCATGACGACGTGGCCCAGGTCGCCACCATCTCCGCCCGCGACGAGGTGATCGGGACCCTGATCGCCGATGCGATGGACAAGGTGGGCAAGGACGGCGTCATCACCGTCGAGGAGGGCCAGGGCTTCGGCACCGAGGTCGAGATCGTCGAGGGGATGCAGTTCGACCGCGGCTACGTCAGTGCCTACTTCGTGACCGACCAGGACAAGATGGAAGCCGTCCTGGACAACCCCCTCATCCTGGTCACGGACAAGAAGGTCTCGACCATCACCGAGCTGGTCCCTGTCCTCGAGCGCGTGCTGCAGGCGGGTCGCCCCGTAGTCGTCATTGCCGAGGACATCGACGGCGAGGCCCTCGCCACCCTGGTGCTCAACAAGATCCGCGGCACCTTCGCCGTCGCCGCGGTGAAGGCCCCCGGGTTCGGCGATCGCCGCAAGGCCATGCTCCAGGACATCGCGGTCCTCACGGGCGGCCAGGTGATCACCGAGGAGGTGGGCCTCCGTCTCGAGGACACCACCGTCGAGCGGCTGGGGTCGGCCCGCACCGTGCGGATCGACAAGGAGACCACGACCATCATCGAGGGGGGCGGCGACGCCGGCGCCATCAAGGCCCGCGTCGAGGACCTCCGCAGCCAGGTTGCCGACTCAGACAGCGACTGGGACAAGGAGAAGCTCCAGGAGCGCATCGCCAAGCTGGTGGGCGGTGTCGCGGTGATCAAGGTGGGAGCCGCGACCGAGGTCGAGATGAAGGAGCGCAAGCACCGCGTCGAGGACGCACTGTCGGCGACCCGCGCCGCCGTTGAAGAGGGCATCGTGCCCGGCGGCGGCACCGTCCTGGTGCGTGCCCAGGCCGCGCTCGACGAGCTCGAGCTCACCGGCGACGCCGCCACCGGGGTCCAGATCGTGCGCAGGGCCCTCGAGGAGCCCCTGCGGCAGATCGGCCAGAACGCCGGCAAGGAGGGCTCGGTCATCGTGCAGGCGGTGCGCGACCTGAGCGGGAACCAGGGCTACGACGCGCGGCGCGACGAGTACGTCGACATGTTCAAGGCCGGCATCGTCGACCCCGCCAAGGTCACGCGGTCGGCGCTGCAGAACGCGGCGAGCATCGCCGGCATCCTGCTGACCACCGAAACCCTCATCTCCGATGTCCCCGAGGAGGTCTTTGGCGGCGGCGAAGGCCACGGCCACGACCACGGCATGGGGGACATGGGCGGAATGGGCGGCATGGGCGGCATGGGTGGAATGGGCGGCATGGGGGACATGGGCTTCTAGCCTTGACTGCCCTGGGCGTCTCAGAGCTGGCCGGGCTTCTCAACGAGCCCCAGCTCGAGGCTGTCACCGCCGCCGACGGACCCCTGCTCATCTTTGCCGGGGCCGGCAGCGGCAAGACCCGGGTCCTGACCTACCGCATCGCCCACCTCATCGAGAGCGGCCGGGCCCAGCCCGACGACATCCTCGCCGTCACGTTCACCAACAAGGCGGCGAAGGAGATGCGGGCCCGCCTCGAGGAGCTCCTCGGTCCCGGCAGGGCGCCGGTATGGATGGGCACCTTCCATTCCATCTGCGGACGCATCCTCCGGCGCGACGGCGACCTCATCGGCATCAGCCGGAGCTTTGTCATCTACGACCAGGCCGACCGCCTTGCGGTGGTCAAGCGCGCGATGCAGAAGCTGGGGCTGGACGAGAAGAAGTTCCCCCCCAACTCGGTCAGCGCCAAAATCTCGCACGCCAAGAACGAGATGCAGGGCCCCGCCGAGTTCGCCCAGGCGGCCGATGACTACTTCGCCGAGGTGGTGTCGCGCGTCTACCCCGTGTACGAGACCGCGATGCGCGACGCCGGCGCGCTCGATTTCGACGACATGCTGCTGATGGCGGTGCGCCTGTTCCAGCAGGACCCCACCTGCCTGGCGCGCTGGCAGAGCCGTTTCCGCCAGGTGCTGGTGGACGAGTACCAGGACACCAACAAGGTCCAGTACACGCTGGTGAAGTTGCTGGCGGAGAAGCACCGCAACCTCTGCGTGGTCGGTGACGACGACCAGTCGATCTACCGATTCCGGGGCGCGGACGTGCGCAACATCCTGTTCTTCGAACGCGATTTTCCAGACGCCACCATCGTCAAGCTGGAGCAGAACTACCGCTCGACGCAGAACATCCTCGACGCCGCCTACGCCGTGATTCGCAGTGTCGCCGAGCGCGCCGAGAAAAAGCTCTGGACCTCGGAGGGGAAGGGCAGCAAGGTGCTGCTGGGGCAGGTCTACGACGAGCAGGAGGAGGCCGACACCGTCGCCTCCGAGGTGCGCCGGCTGACCAACCAGGAGGGCTACAGCCTCGCTGACATCGCCGTCCTCTACCGGACCAACGCCCAGTCGCGTTCCCTCGAGGAGACGATGGTGCGCCAGGGTATCCCCTACAAGCTGGTGGGCGGGACTCGCTTCTACGAGCGCAGGGAGATCAAGGACGCGCTGGCATACCTGCGTTTCATGTTCAACCCGGCGGATGCGGTTGCCTTCCGGCGCATCGTCAACGTGCCCCGCCGCAAGATCGGCGACAAGACCACAGCCCTCGTGGAGGCCGCGGCGGCCACCCGCGGGGTGACGATTGGCGCGGTGCTCCAGGAGCCGGGCTCGATCGCCGGCCTGACGGCGGCCGCGGTGGAGGCCCTGGGGGGCTTCCGGGACCTGCTCGACAATCTCAGCGCCGAGCTCGAGCAGCACCCCCTCCAGGAGGTCATCGGGATGATGCTGGTGCGCAGCGGCCTGCAGGGGATGGTCGCCGACGGCACTCCCGAGGGCGAGGACCACTGGCAGAACCTGCTGGAGTTCAAGGGCCTGGCGTCCGAGTACAGCGGCCTCACGGGGAGAGAGGCGCTCGGGCGATTCCTCGAAGAGGCGGCCCTCGTGAGCGACGTCGACGGGCTCGATGAGACGCGCCCCGGCCTGACGCTGATCACCCTCCACATGGTCAAGGGGCTGGAGTTCCCAGTTGTCTTCATGACCGGCATGGAGGAGGGCCTCCTGCCCCACATACGCGCCCTCGAGGAGCCCGGCGGGGTGGACGAGGAGCGCCGCCTCTGCTACGTGGGGATGACGCGCGCCAAGCGCCGCCTCTACCTGTTCCACTCGTTCCGGCGTCACCTCTTTGGGACAGCCAACCTCAACATGCCCTCGCGGTTCCTGGCCGAGCTGCCCGAGGACATCATTGAGCGCCCGGCCGGCAGCATCCGCGTGCAGGGTGGCCCCGGGAACCGCGCCACCGTCCTGGACGCGGTCTCGCGCCAGCCACCGGCGCCGGCACCGCCCCTGGTCCAGCGCTACCAGGCCGGCCAGCGCATCAAGCACCGGACGTTCGGCGCCGGGGTCATCGTCAAGAGCACTCTGACGCGCACCGACGAGGAGCTCATCGTGCGCTTCGACAACGTCGGCATCAAGATCCTGTCGGCGTCGATGGCGCCGCTGGAATCGGAGTAGATGGCCCGAGGAGTCGGCCGCGGCAAGCGCGTTGACCGCCGCCCCGGTGCCGCCGCCGGTACCGTTGCGCCCGCACCCCGTAAGCCCCCGGCAAAGGCCCTCCCGCCGCTGGAGCTGAAGCTCAGCACGGATCCCGGGCAGCGCGTCAGGGAACTGCGCGAGCTCATCGACCACCACAGCCACCTGTACTACGTGCTCGACCAGCCGGAGATCTCCGACTACGACTTCGACCGGTTGTTCCGCGAGCTGCAGGACGTCGAGTCGGAGCACCCCGAGCTGTTGACGCCCGACTCGCCCACGCAGCGAGTCGGCGGTGCGCCGGCCGACGCCTTCAGCAAGGTGCGCCACCGCCGCCCGATGCTGTCGCTGGGCAACGCGTTCAGCGAGGAGGAGATGCGCGCGTGGCACAAGCGCGTGGTCAACGGGGTGGGCGAGAAGGTCGAGTACGTCACCGAGCTGAAGATCGATGGCCTGGCCATGAGCTTCACCTACGAGAACGGCAACTTCACCGTGGGCGCGACGCGAGGCGACGGGATGGTCGGCGAGGACGTCACCGGCAACGTGCGGACCATCCGCTCGGTCCCGCTGAAGCTTCGCGCCGGCGTCGGCGGCGTCGACGCCATCATCGAGGTCCGCGGCGAGGTCTACATGCCCAGCAGCAGCTTCGTCCAGGTGAATGCCGCGCTCGAGGAGGCGGGCAAGCAGACCTACGCCAACCCGCGCAACACCGCGGCCGGGTCGCTACGCCAACTGGACCCCCGGGTGACTGCCGAGCGCGGGCTCTCCACCTTCATCTACGCGATGGACCCCGCGGGCACGGCCACCAGCCAGTCCCAGGTGCTGGAGCGACTGAAGGAGCTGGGTTTCCGAGTCAACCCGCACTACGCGGTGCATGACGGCATCGAGAGCGTGCTCGAGTACCTCGAGGCCTGGCGCGACAAGCGCCACGAGCTCGATTACGGCACCGACGGGGTGGTGGTGAAGGTCAACGACCATGGCCAGCAGCAGGAGCTGGGCTTCGTCTCGCGGGAGCCGCGCTGGGCGATCGCCTTCAAATACCCGCCCGAGCAGGCCGAGACCGTGCTGCGCGACATCATGGTCAACACCGGCCGCACCGGCGCGGTGACGCCGTTCGCGGTGCTCGAGCCGGTCTTCGTGGCGGGGTCGACGGTTTCCCTCGCGACCCTGCACAACGAGGACGAGGTCGCCCGCAAGGACGTGCGGATCGGCGACACGGTCATCGTCCACAAGGCCGGCGACGTGATCCCGGAGGTGATCGGGCCCGTGCTGGCGAAGCGGCCGAAGAACGCGCGGCGATGGAAATTCCCGAAGCAGTGCCCGCGCTGCGCCACCCCGCTGGTGCGCCGCGAGGGCGAATCGGTGACGCGTTGCCCCAACGTCAACTGCCCGTCGCGGACGCTCGAAGCGACCTTCCATTTCGTCTCGCGCGGCGCGCTGAACATCGACGGCCTGGGATACCAGACGATCCGCCAGATGCTGGACCGCGGCACGATCAAGACGCCGGCCGACATCTTCCGCCTGACCAAGGAGGTGGTGCTGGCGCTCGACGGCTTCGCCGAGAAGTCGGCCGAGAAGCTGCTCGCCAACATCGAGCGCAGCAAGCAGACGACCCTGCCGCGGTTGCTGCTGGGACTCGGGATCCCGCACGTGGGGGAGACCGTGGCCAACCTGCTGGCGCGCGAATTTGGCACCATCGAGGCGATCCAGGCCGCGGACGTCGACCGGCTGAGCGCGGTCGAGGGCATCGGCCCGGTGATGGCAGAGGCGATCTCCGCCTACTTCCAGGACCCCGCCGCGCAGGCACTGGTCGCCGACCTGCTCGACCAGGGCGTGCAGCCCGCGCCCCCGGAGGCACCCAGGGAGGGACCCCTCACGGGCAAGCAGTTCGTCATCACGGGCACCCTGTCGGAGCCCCGCTCTGCCTACGAGTCGCGCATCCGCGACCAGGGCGGCGACGTCGCCGACAGCGTCACCAAGAAGACCACCTACGTGGCGGTCGGCGACAACCCCGGCTCGAAACTGGCCAAGGCGCAGAAGCTGGGAACCGAGATCATCGACGAGCCCAGGCTGCGGGAGATATTGGGGGAATAACCCGGTATCTCACGTACGGCCGGCACGCGGGGGATGACCGGGCTAGTTGACCGCCTTGTCACCCGGTCCGCGCGCGGCGGGGTAACCGCGCTGGCGCGGGGGAATCGTCATGACGGTGCCGTCAGCTTTCTCCAGGATTTTCCAGCCACCCTCATGCACACACCAATGGTGCCGGTAGCAGACCGAGATCAGGGTGCCGACGGAGGTCTTTCCGCCGTTCATCCAGGGGGTCGTGTGGTGCAGCTCGGTCATCGTGATGGGCCGGTCGCACCCCGGCCAGCGGCAGCCCTGGTCGTGCGCCTGCCTCGCCTTGCGGGTCGAGCCATGGGCCACGCGCTGGGCCTTGCTGACATCGGAGATCGCCGAGTCCGCGCCGTAGAGGATGCTCACCACCGATGCATCGCAGGCGAAACGCCCCAGTGTCTGCGAGGAGATCGGCAGGCCGAACTGCATCTGCGCCGCCGGGGCTCCCGCCATGCCCAGCAGGGTCTCGTATGAGGTCGTGACCTGGATGTGCGGCCGGACTCCCCCAACCGTGGGCAGCTTGCCGCAATCGAGGGCGTAAGAGGCGATGTCCAGCAGCGCGTCCGCCTCGCGGCGGGCCTTGTCCCGCTTGTCATCCTTGCCGCAGCGGTGCGCGAGCGGTTCGAGCGCGGTGCGAATGACCGCCGCAGCCGCCGACTCGAACGCGCCGCGGAAGCGCGTGATGCCGTCATCGCCCTGGTAGAACCGGAGCTCGCGCCACTCGCTGGCATCGACCTCGTCCTCGGCGTAGCCCTTGGGATCCTTGCTGTGCCGGTAATGCATGCACTGGTCGCGGAAGCGGGCGAGCGACGTGTTCTTCTCGGCGTCGAGCAGCAGGTCGCGCTCGTCGAACGGCGCCGCGGTGGAGGACTGGCCGAGCTTCTCGGCTGTCCTAGCGAGCACGCGCAGGTGGCCAAAGCCGACGCGTCCCTCGCGCATCGACGCGACGGCACCCGGGAGTTGTGGCAGCTCCCGGCCGACGCAGATCTGCTCGGCCGCCTCGTAGCCGGATAGGTGGCATGCGGATTGCATCCACTCGATCGGGCTCTCGGCGCCTTGGAGCTCGTGGTGGTCGGTGGTGGCGAGCGCGGCCGCGACCCGTGAGCATTCCAGCTTCACCGCATCTGCGAGACGCTCGAGGTCGACCAGGTCTGAGGCGAGCGCATCGCCGCCCACGCCATCCACTGGCCGAGCGCAGAAGACGTCAAACCGAGCCCACAGACCAGCCAATCCGGGCACCACTCCCCCTACCCCCATAGTTCAATAATAGCGAACAGGTGTTCGTCTGTCAAGTGCAATCCTGCCAGCACAATCCCTTCGAACTATTCTGGGAAGCGATGATCCGAGCCGAGCCCTGACCGATGGGATTCTTCTCCCGGGGACCAACCGACGAAACCCCGACCACCGGCTCGCTGACCGACACGCCGCTAAGGGCCGTCCTCACCAAGCTTCACCGCGACCGCGCCACCGGCATCCTCACGGTGAGTTCCGGCGCCCAGGCAGCCCAAATCTTCTGGCTCTTCGGCCACCTCTTCCACGCCACCAGCGGCGACCTGGTAGGAGTCGACGCCGTCCGCGAGGCCGACCGGTACAGCGGGGGTGACTTCGCCTTCGACAGCAAGGCCAAGCTCCCAGCCGAGGAGAGCATCAAGGACTCGGTGGACATCATTCTCGCCGGCCTGCCCGACACCTGGATAGGCCCGGTTACCTAGACCTCGATTCCACGTTCGACCGGCGGATAGGGCATGTCGAATTCATACAGCTCCGCCGTCTGCACCCCGGCCATGATCGAGGGGTCGGTGCTCACGATCGCCTCCGCCTCGCCCCGGTCGGCGGCCACGAAGATCACTGCGCCGAACGGCCCGTCCCAGCAGCGCCCTGCCAGCACCAGCTTGCCGGCGGAACGAAGGGCGGTCAGGTAGTCGCCGTGCTCATCGACGATTGCCCGGGTGGCGGCATCTGCGGCCGCGAGGAAGGCATGGTCGAATGCCGGCCGGACCAGGCAGATCCACGTCTTCATCGCAGGGCGCACCCGGCGAACTGGGCCGCCATCCGAAGCAGTTGCTCGACGAAGATCCTCCCGCCCATCCACGGGTAGGCCCACGCCGGGGTGACGTGGCACCCTCGGGCCAGCAGGCCAGCGCTGATACCGGCGACCAGGGCCACCACCGCGAGTCCCAGCGCCAACCCGGCATACGCCGCCATCCGAGGCGTCGACACGCGGGAAATCGACTGCTCGACCACGCGTCCATTCCAACATATCCCGGTATCCTCGACGCGCCATGAAACTCACGCTCGAACAGGTCCGCCACGTCGCCGAGCTGGCCCGCCTGGGCCTCTCCGACGAGGAGATGGAGCGCCTCACCGGCGAGCTTTCCGGGATCCTCGACTACATCGACCAGCTGGAGCAGCTGGACACGTCCAATGTCGAGCCCACGGCCCAGGTCGGCGGGCTGACCGATGTCTTCCGCGAGGACGCGGTCCGCGAATCCCTGGCCGTCGAGGCGGCACTGGCCAACGCCCCGGCGAGCGAGGACGGTTACTTCAAAGTCCGGGCGATGCAGGAGTGATCACCGAGCCCATCGCGGATATCCGCGCCCGCCTCAAAAAAGGAGACACCACCGCGCAGGACCTCGCGCAGGAATCACTCGCCGCCATCGAAAAACTGGACGGCCGTATCGGCGCCTTCCTCCGCACCACGCCGGGCCAGCCGGAGCCGGCGGGCGGATCCCTGCAGGGCATCCCCATGGCCGTCAAGGACGTGCTGTGCACCAGGGGCGTCGAGACCACCGCCAGCTCCCGGATCCTCGCCGGCTTCATTCCCCCGTACACCGCGACCACGGTGCAGAAGGCCTTCGACGCCGGCGCCGTGATGATGGGGAAGACCAACTGCGACGAGTTCGCGATGGGCTCGTCCAACGAGAACTCGGCCTTCGGGCCGGTGCGCAATCCCTGGGACCTCGACCGCGTCCCGGGCGGGTCGTCCGGCGGGTCGGCCGCAGCTGTCGCCGCGGGCATGGTGACCTTCGCCCTCGGCAGCGACACGGGCGGCTCCATTCGCCAGCCGGCGGCGCTGACCGGCGTGGTCGGGTTCAAGCCCACCTACGGCCGGACCAGCCGTTACGGCCTCATCGCGTTTGCCAGCTCCCTCGACCATGTCGGTACGTTCACCCGCACCGTCGCCGACGCCGCCGAGGTCCTGGAGGTCATCTCCGGCCAGGACCCTATGGACTCGACCAGCGCCGCCCGCCCGGCCGGCGAAATCAGGCCGACGGGCGATGCATCCATCAAGGGCATGCGCCTCGGCGTCCCCCGCGAGTACTTCATCGACGGAATGGAGCCCGGCGTCGAAAAGTCCGTGCGCGACGCCATCGCGCTGCTCGAGAAGGAGGGCGCGGAGCTGGTCGACATCAGCCTGCCCCACACCGGCTACGGTGTCGCCGTCTACTACATCATCGCGCCGGCCGAGGCATCGTCGAACCTCGCCCGCATGGACGGTGTGCGCTTCGGCCATTCCGCCCCCGACCAGCGCACCGTGGCGGACCAGTACTTCACCGCGCGGGCCGCGGCGTTCGGCCCGGAGGTCAAGCGCCGCATCATGATCGGCACCTACGCGCTCAGCTCCGGCTACTACGACGCGTATTACCTGAAGGCGCAGAAGGTGAGGACGCTGGTGCGCCAGGACTTCGACCAGGCCTTCGAGCAGTGCGACGCGATCGTCTGCGCAACGTCTCCGACGGTCGCATTCCCCATCGGGGCCAAGACCCAGGACCCGCTGGCGATGTACCTGAACGATGTCCTCACGATCCCCGCCGACCTCGCCGGGGTGCCGGCCATCAGCGTTCCCTGCGGCCTGTTCGAAGGCCTGCCGGTGGGGCTGCAGGTGATCGGGCCGATGTGGCGCGAGGACGTCGTCCTGCGGGTCGCCGGCGCCTACGAGCGCGTGGGTGGCTGGGGCAACCCCGTCCCCACCGGCGTCGCCTCCTAGAATCTGGGCATGATCCTGCTGCCCGTAGTCCTGCTGCTCGAACCCCGGAGCATCCTCGGCTGGATAGTCGTCGGGTTCATCGCCGGCGCCCTCGCCACCCGCGTCGTCAGCGGCCGCAAGCTCGGTTGCATCATGAGCATCGTCATCGGCGTTGCCGGCGCGTTCGTGGGCGCGTTCCTGGCGAGCCTGGTCGGGTTCACCGGTGACGTCGGGTTCTTCGGCGAGATCGTCGTCGCCTTCATCGGCGCGGTGGTCCTCCTGGTGATCATCAGGGCCGTCTCCGGCGGCCGCTGACCCGGCCCCGGCGATGACTGCCGCGGTGACCACTGATATCGAGGCGGTCATCGGGCTCGAGGTCCATGCCCAGCTGCTCACCCAGAGCAAGATGTTCTGCGGCTGCTCCGCCGCCTACCTCGCCGGCGCCCCCAACAGCCACACCTGCCCGGTGTGCCTCGGCCTGCCCGGCGCGCTCCCGTTCGCCAACCAGAAGGCGATCGAATACACCATCCGCACCGCGCTGGCGCTGAACTGTGAGATCCCGGAACACAGCAAGTTCGACCGCAAGAACTACTTCTACCCCGACCTGCCCAAGGGCTACCAGATCTCCCAGTACGACCTGCCGCTGTCGAAGAATGGCCACCTCGACATCGACGTCGAGGGCCAGGTGAGCCGGGTCGGCATCACTCGAGTCCACCTCGAGGAGGACACCGGGAAGCTGATCCACGCCGGTGACATCCACACCTCGACCAGCTCCCTGGTCAACCTCAACCGGTGCGGCGTGCCGCTGATGGAGATCGTGTCCGAGCCCGACATGCGAACCCCCGCGCAGGCGCGCGAGTACATGCAGCGGCTGCGCCAGGTGCTGGTCTGGATCGGGGTCAACGACGGCAACCTGGAGGAGGGGAGCCTGCGCTGCGACGCCAACGTCTCGGTCCGCCCGCGGGGGCAAAAGGAGCTCGGCGTCAAGGTCGAGGTCAAGAACATGAACAGTTTCCGGGCCGTTTTCATGGCGCTGGAGCACGAGATCCAGAGGCAGTCCGCGGCGCTGGCGAACGGCGAGGAGATCCTCCAGGAGACCCGCGGCTGGAACGAGGGCAGAGGGGTGACGGTGGGGCAGCGCTCCAAGGAGTACGCCCACGACTATCGCTACTTCCCGGAGCCCGACCTGCCCCCACTGACGATCACCCGGGAGACCGTCGACCGCATCCGCGCCGAGCTGCCGGAGCTGCCGGCGCAGCGGGCGAAGCGCTTCAGTGAAACGCTCGGGCTGTCCGCATATGACGCCGCCCAGCTCAGCGCCGACCGCAACCTGGCCGATTACTTCGAAGAGGTGGTCGCCGGCGTGGGCACAACCCACGCCAAGGAGGCCGCCAACTGGGTCATCGGCGACGTCAACCGAGTGCTGAAGGAAGGGGAGGGCATCGCGGCGCTCAATGTTCGCCCTGGGGGGCTGGCCGCGCTCGTGCTGCGCAAGCTGGACGGCACCATCAGCAACAACCAGGCCAGGGACCTCTTCGCCGTGCTGGTGGGGTCGGGCGCGCCTGTTGCGGACACGACGGCAATCGATCATGAGATCGAGGCCCGCGGCATGCGCCAGGTCACTGATGATTCCCAGCTCGAGGCATGGGTCGACAAGGCCATCGCCGCTCAGCCGCAGGCGGCCGAGGACTTCAGGGGCGGCAACGACCGCGCGGTGGGCCGGCTCGTCGGGGCGGTGATGCAGGCCAGCGGCGGCAAGGCCAGCGGCCCTGCGGTCAGCGCCATGCTGACCCGGAAACTCCGCGGCTAAGCGCGCCGCACCTCCGCCACCGCGGGAGCGCCTCGAGGTCGACGTGACCGAGGTGGCCTACGGGCCATCGGCGCTGGGGCGCACCCCGGACGGCCAGGTGGTATTCGTGGATGACTCCCTCCCGGGGGAGCGCGTGGTCGCCGAGGTCGCCAGCCGCAAGCGCCGCTTCCTCAACACGCGGGCAGTCGAGGTCCTCACCCCCTCGCTCCAGCGGGTCACGCCGCCCTGCCCCTACGTCCCCGCCTGTGGCGGCTGCCAGTGGCAGCACGCGTCGTACGAGGCGCAGGTGGAGATGAAGACCCGGGTCCTGGCGGAGACCCTGCGCAGGGGTGGCGCCGTCACCCCGCCCGCCGAGGTGGTCCCGTGCGACCAACCCCTGCGCTACCGCATCCGGGGCGAGTTCCACGTCGTCCCCGGGCCGTCGAGCCGCCTGGGCTTCAATCGCCGCCGCAGCTACGACCTCGTCCCCATCGACGACTGCCTGATCCATCACCCCCACATCACCGACGCACTTCCCGGGATCGCCCGCGCCCTCGATGGCGTCGGGCCCCACGACATCCGCGCGATGCGGCTCACCACGACGCCCGAGCGGCGCGAGCTGCTATGGCGGGCCCTGGGTGCCCCCGCGCCGGTCGGGCTCCAGGCCGCGCTGGAGGCCCAGCTCGGCGGCTGGCTGGTGCACCAGGACAGCCTCACCCTGGAGTTCGACGGCCGCCGCATCGACGGGCGCGACTCCGAGATCATGTTCCGGGTCGACTCGGACACCTTTGTCCAGGTCAACCACCACCAGGCCCACGAGCTGTATGGGCGGGCGCTGCGGTACATGGGGGACCGGCCGGGGCGCCTCGTCGAGGGCTATTCCGGCTTCGGCGCCATGGCCTTCATGGCGGGCACCCGCCCAGACGAACGGGCCCGCCCCAGCAGCACGACGCTGATCGAGGAGAACCGTGCCGCCCTGGTCATGGCCAGGCTTCACGCACGGCTGCACGGCGTCGAACTCGCGACCCTCCTGCCCGGGACCGTCGAGGAACGCCTGGAGCAGCTCGAGCCCGGCGAGGTCGACACCGTGGTTGTCGACCCGCCGCGGGCCGGGTGCCACCCGGCGGTGCTCCGGGAACTGGAGCGCTTGGCCCCGGCCCGCATCGTGTATGTCTCGTGCGACCCATCGACGCTGGCCCGCGACCTGGCCCGGCTGGCCACCGCCGGGTTCCGGGCCGAGGCCCAGGCGCTGGTGGACATGTTCCCCCAGACGTACCACATCGAGAGCGTCACACTCCTGCTTCGAGGAGGCTGAACTCGGAGCCCGGTCCACTACACTGGATTTCAGGTATGGAAGTCCTCTTTCGCCGTTCCGCGCTCGCGTGCTGGACGGCCATCCTCCTGCTGGTCCTGGCCATCTCGGTCTACGGCCCCCCGCCGGCTCGTCACGTCGCGACCCGCGTCCAGATCGTGGACAGCGGCAGCGACCTCGCCCTCGAGCAGGCCGCCGCGATCGTCCCCGTGGTCGTTCCTGTCGAGGCCCCGCCCCCGCCACCCTCCGGGCCGCCACCGCCGGGGCGCCTGATCATCCGGACCATCGGGGTCAACGCGCGGGTCGTCGGGGTGACAACCGACAAGCAGGGCAACATGGGGGTGACCACCACTTCGTACGACGTCGGCTGGTACAGCCCCGGCGTGGTGCCCGGACAGCCGGGTGACGCGGTGATCGACGGCCACCTCGACTGGTACGACACCTCGCGGGCGGTGTTCTACAACCTCAAGAGCGTGGGCATGGGCGATGACATCGAGGTCCAGCGGCTGGACGGCGTCACCCATCACTTCAAGGTGACGTCGGTCAAGACCGTGGCCTACAACGCCCAGGTCCCCGGCCTGTTCGCCAACTCCGGGGCGCCCAGGCTCACCCTGATCACCTGCGGCGGGCCATGGAACCAGAAGCTGGGGCAGTACCTCCAGCGCGTCATCGTGGATGCCAGTCTCACCAGCTGAGGTGTGATGCAGCAGCCGGAGGGGATCGAGATCGAGGTCAACGGCCTCCGGTTCAACGTCCTCGATGCCGGGACAGGGCCGGGCGTCCTGCTCCTCCACGGCTTCCCTGACAGCAGCCGGCTCTGGCGGAACCAGGTCCCGGCGCTGGTCGATGCCGGCTTCCGGGTGGTCGCCCCGGACCTGCGCGGCTTTGGGCTGTCGGAAATGCCCCAGGCCGTCGAGGCCTACCGGGTCGGCGAGATCCTGGACGACATCCGCGGCATCCTCCGCACCCTCGGGGTGCCCAAGGTCCACGTGGTGGGCCATGACTGGGGCGCCGCGGTGGCGTGGATGTTCGCCACCACCCAGTCGCAGAAGGTCGATCGCCTCGTGGCCATCTCGGTGGGGCACCCGGCGGCGTTCTTCCCCCCGACGATGGATCAGATGCGACGGTCCTGGTACACGCTCCTGTTCCAGTTCCCCGGCGTGGCCGAGGCGTTCATCCCGAAGGACGATTGGCGGTTCCTGAAGGATTGGACCGGCGGGGCGGGCGACATCGATCGATACCTGTCGGACCTCGCCCGGCCCGGGGCGCTGACCGCCGGGCTGAACTGGTACCGCGCCAACCAGCCCCCCCAGCGCCTGGTCGAGGACGCTCCGACCTTCCCGCTCATCGACAAGCCCGTGATGGGGATATGGGGCGCCCGCGACCCCTACCTCACCGAGGACTCCATGACCCGCTCGGAGAGCCAGGTCTCCGGCCCCTGGCGCTATGAGCGCATGGAGGACGCCGGGCACTGGATCCCGGTCGAGAAGCCGAAGACCCTGAACGCGCTACTGCTGGATTTCTTTGCCCGCGAGCCCCGGGCGCCACGACCTCAGCCCGATGTTCGGGCGTCCATCGGGCGCCACAGCACGGCTGCCCTCGGGGAGCGGCTCCACGTGCACGACCTGGACTACGAGGTGGGCGCGGAACCCCCTCCCCGGACTTAAGATAGAGGGGTCTTGGAAGCTCTTCGCCGGTTCCGCGCGCCCTGTTGAGCGACTTCGTCCACCTCCACACCCACACCGAGTACAGCCTCCTCGACGGCGCCAGCCGGATCCCTGAAGTCGTGGCCGCGGCCAAGCGGGCCGGCCAGGACGCGATCGCCATCACCGACCATGGCTCGCTCTACGGGGTGGTGCCCTTCTACAAGGCCTGCACCGAGGCGGGGGTCAAGCCGATCGTCGGGGTGGAGACCTATGTCGCCCAGCGCAGCCTCCATGACAAGGAATCGCGGATCGACCGCGACCCCCACCACCTGGTGCTCCTGGCCCAGAACCATGCCGGCTACCAGAACCTGATGAAGATGGTCAGCATCGCCCACCTCCAGGGCTACTACGTGCGCCCCCGGGTGGACAAGGAGCTGATGGCCCAGCATTCGGAAGGAGTCATCGCGCTCAGCGCCTGCCTCGCCGGGGAGGTGAGCCAGCGGGTCCAGGCGAACGACATCGACGGCGCGGTCAAGGTTGCCGAGGAGTACCGCGAGATCTACGGCGACCGCTACTTCCTGGAGATCCAGAACCACGGCATCCCGGAGGAGGAGGACACCCGCAAGGGGGTGATCGAGGTCGCCCGCCGCACGGGCATCCCGATGGTCGCGACCAACGACTCGCATTACACCGCGCAGGCCGACGCCGGGGTCCACGACGTCCTGCTGTGCATCCAGACCGGCAAGCGGGTTTCCGACACCAACCGGATGAAGTTCTCGGGCGACGGCTTCTACATGCGCGACGCGGACGAGATGCGAGGGCTGTTCCCCGAGGTGCTCGAGGCGGTCGCCAACACCGCCCAGGTCGCCGCGATGTGCGACCTTAAGATCGAGCTGGGCGGGATGCTGCTGCCGCGTTACGAGGTCCCGGGTGAGCTGACCCCCGACCAATACCTGCGCACCCTGTGCGAGGACGGGTTCCGCCAGCGCTATCCCAGCGCGACGGCCGAGCAGCAGACCCGCCTCGACTACGAGCTCTCGGTGATCACCGAGATGGGCTATGCCGCCTACTTCCTGATCGTGTGGGACTTCGTCCACCACGCCAAGACCCACGGCGTGACGGTCGGCCCCGGTCGCGGCTCCGCGGCGGGCTCGATCGTCTCCTACTGCCTCGACATCACCACGCTTGACCCGCTCCAGTACGGCCTGATCTTCGAGCGCTTCCTGAACAAGGACCGGGTGTCGATGCCCGATATCGACATCGACTTCTCGGTGGCCGGTCGCGAGTCCGTGATCCGCTACGTCAGCGAGAAGTACGGAGAGGGCCGGGTGGCGCAGATCGGCACATTCGGCACGATGGCCGGCAAGGCCGCGATCCGCGACGTCGGCCGGGTGCTCGACGTGCCGATCGCCGAGGTCGACCCCATCGCCAAGATGGTGCCGGTCCACCAGGGCAAGACCGTCAGCCTGAAGAAGTCGATGGAGCAGGTGTCCGAGCTGCGGGCGATCTACAACAGCGACCCGCGCTACAAGGAGCTGATCGACACCGCCCAGCGCCTGGAGGGCATCACCCGCAGTGTCGGGACCCACGCGGCCGGCGTGGTCATCGCGCCCGAGCCGATCGTCAACTTCGTCCCGCTGCAGCGCGGCACGACCGACCGCAGCACCATCGTCACCCAGTACGAGATGACCGCGATCCAGGAGCTCGGCCTGCTGAAGATGGATTTCCTGGGCCTGCGCAACCTCGACATCATCGACAGCTGCATCCAGCTGGTGAAGCGCCACCGCGGCCTCGACATCGATCTCCCCAACCTGCCCCTGGACGACCAGAAGACGTTCGACATGCTCTGCCAGGGCGACACCGTGGGCGTGTTCCAGCTGGAGTCCCCCGGCATGCGCCGCATCCTCACCGGGCTGCGCCCCACCCGGTTCGAGGACATCAGCGTGATCAACGCGCTGTATCGCCCGGGACCGATCGAGGCTGGGCTGATCGACACCTACATCGCCTGCAAGAACGGCCAGCAGGAGGTGGTCTACATGCACCCCCTGCTCGAGGACCTCCTGCGTGACACCTACGGCGTCCCCGTCTACCAGGAGCAGGTCATGGAGACCGCGGTCATCCTGGCCGGGTTCACCCGGGGGGAGAGCGACATCCTGCGCGCGGCGATGGGCAAGAAGGACAAGGTCAAGATGGCCAAGCAGCGCGAGAAGTTCATCGCGGGGTGCCTGGCCAACGGCATCCCCGAGGGGGAGGCGGCGGGGGTCTTCACCAAGATCGAGTACTTCGCCGGCTACAGCTTCAACCGGGCCCACACCGCCGCCTACGGCATGATCAGCTACCAGACGGCCTACCTCAAGGCGAACTACACGCGCGAATACCTCTGCGCGCTGCTCCAGCACGAGCCCGACCAGGCCCGTACCGCGGGCATCGTGGTGGACTGCCAGGACCACGGCATCCAGGTGATGCCCCCCGCGGTGAACCACTCGGAGGTGGACTTCGCGGTGGTGGGCGACAACCAGGTGGCCTTCGGGATGAAGGGCATCAAGAACGTGGGCATCAAGGCGATCGAGCTGATGGTGGCGGAGCGGGAGCGCAACGGGGAGTTCGAATCCCTGCTCGACCTCTGCATGCGCCTCGACCTGCACGAGGTGAACAAGCGGGTTCTCGAGGCCCTGATCAAGTGCGGGGGCATGGATGGGTTGGGTGAGCGCGCCCAGTTGCTGGCCAGCCTCGACCGCGTGGCCGACCGCGCCCAGCAGGTCCAGCGGGAGAAGGCGTCGGGCCAGGTCTCGCTGTTCGGCGATGGCGGCGGGTTTGGCGAGGAGGTCGAGGTCCAGCTCTCGCAGGGCGTGGCTCCCGCGGACGACCGCACCCGGTTGGCGTGGGAGCGCGAGTTCCTCGGGATCTACCTGAGCGACCACCCGCTGCGCCGGATCGAGGACGAGATGCACGCCCGCACCGACACCCGTTGCATCGAGGTGACGACCGAGCTCGAGGGGCTCGAGGTGCGCGTCGGCGGCGTGGTGAAGGACATCCGCCGGCGGCCCGACAAGAGCGGCCGGACCATGGCCTTCCTGGAGCTCGAGGACCTGACCGGGACGGTCAACGTCACGGTGTTCGCCCGCCTCTACGAGCAGGCCGCCGAGTTGCTCACCCCGGACCGGATCATCCTGATGCGCGCCAAGGTCGACCGCAACCGCCGCCCGGCCGAGGGGGAGGCGGAGGCCGCCGCGCTGCTTGCCGACCAGGTCTGGGCCTTCGAGGACGCCGACCCCGAAGGCTGGACGCGCACCCAGGTCGCCCACGTCACGATGACCGGCGGGATGGACCGCGACCTCGTGCTCCAGCTCGACGCGGTGCTCGCCGGCCACCCCGGCGAGGATGCCGTGGTCCTCCACGTCGACGACAACGACCAGTCATGGGACATGGAGTTGACACGCCGGAAGGTGTCACACTCAGCGGAGCTTATGTACGCGGTTGAGCAGCTGCTGGGCCCGGGCAGTTACCGCGCCGAGGTGGTGCGGCGCAAGGCGCCCGAGCGCAGGCAGTTCACGCCACGCCCGCAGGCCTCACCGGCCCCGGAATACGAGCCGGAGCCCGAGCCGGCCTCGGTCGGCTGAGTTGGGCCTGGGCGGGGAATTTCACTGATGCGAATCGGGGTCCTGACATCTGGTGGCGACGCGCCGGGGATGAACGCGGCGATCCGCGCCGTGGTGCGGCGCTCGTTCAACCTGGACTGTGAGGTGATCGGCTTCCTGCACGGGTTCAGCGGGCTGATCAAGGGCGAGTGGCGGAAAATGACGCAGGCGTCAGTCGCGGGCATCATCCAGCGCGGCGGCACCATCCTGCGCACCGCGCGCTCGGCCGAGTTCCACACCGCCGAGGGTCGCGAGGCGGCCCTGCGCACCCTGGAGAAGACAGGCGTCGAGGGCCTCGTGGTAATCGGCGGTGGCGGCTCTGCGCTGGGCGCAATGGGCCTCGACGAGCAGGGGATGCCGGTGGTGACCGTGCCCAGCACCGTCGACAACGACCTGCTCGGCACCGAGGTGACCATTGGGCACATGTCGGCGGTGGACACCGTGGTCCAGAACGTCAACCGGATCCGCGACACCGCCACCAGCCACGAGCGCATCTTCGTGATCGAGACCATGGGCCGGGACACCGGCCACATCGCGCTCAACGCCGGGTTGGCGTCGGGCGCGGAGTCGATCCTCATCCCCGAGATCGAGACGCCGCTGGAGGACGTCAGCCGCCGGATCCTGCGCGCCCACGCCCGGGGCAAGTCGCACAGCATCATCATGATGGCCGAGGGGTACGGCCACGGCTTCGACGTTGCCCGGGCCATCCAGGAGCAATCGGGACTGGAGACCCGGGTCATCGTTCTCGGGCACCTGCAGCGCGGGGGGTCGCCACTGGCGCAGGACCGCATCTTCGCCAGCCGCCTGGGAGCCCACGCGGCCGAGCGGCTGATCGGGGGCGAGCACGGCATCCAGGTTGGCCTCATTGCCGACCAGTACGTCGTCACCGGTCTCGACGAGATCACCTCGCACCACCGAGCTATCGACATGCACCTCTACGACCTCGCGCGCGCCCTCTCCGGCTAGACACCCTCACCCCTCACACGCAGGTACCCCCTTTGCTGGTAATCCCATCCATCGACGTCCTTGGCGGGCGCACCGTCCGCCTCTACCAGGGTGACTATTCGAAGGTCACCACCTACGACGGCGACCCGGTCGAGGTCGCGCGCGGGTTCGTCACCGAGGGCGCCCACCGCATCCATGTCGTCGACCTCGACGGCGCCCGCGCCCAGGGTGACAACTTCGGGGCGATCGAGGGCATCATCACCGCGGCCGGGGTCGAGGTCCAGGTGGGCGGCGGGGTGCGCAGCCCGGAGGCGGTCGAGCGGCTGCTGTCGGCGGGCGCGGCCTACGTGGTCGTTGGGACCGTGGCCGCAGAGCGACCGGGCGACGTGGGAGCGTGGGCTCTGCGCTGGCCGGGGCGGGTGTATATCGGCCTGGACGCCCGTGACGGGAGCGTGGCGACCCACGGTTGGGAGAAGCACGCCGGCTGGACGGTGGACGCCATGATCCAGCAGTACCGCGACGTGCCGGTCGCCGGCTTCATCTACACGGAGATAAGCCGCGACGGTGCGCTGCTGGGCGCTGCCACGGAAACGCTGGCCGAGTTGGTGGACAAGAGCCCGCACCCGGTGATTCTCTCGGGCGGCGTCACGACGCTCGACGACCTCGTGGCCGCGCGCGCCGCGGGGGCAGCGGGGGCGATCATCGGCCGGGCGATCCACGAAGGCCGGATCACGGTCGCCGATGCGATCCAGGTGGGGGAGGCCTAGCGGGGGCTCGGCGAGGCGGAGGGTGAGCCCTCCAGCGGCGGGAAGTCTGACGGCACCTTCAGGACCCCGGTGTCGATCTGCATCGAGATGGTGGTCTGGTTGCTGGCGTTGTTGCTGTCAACCAGCGCGACGTCGAGACGCTCGTGCTTGTCGTAAAAATACGCCGAGAGGTCACCCGTGCCGTCGTTGTGGACCGTCCAGCCTGCGCTGGCCATCAGCTGGGTGAGGTCATCGACCAGCTGGGGGCGGTTCTCGGGGCAGTCGCCCTGGATGTCGTAATGCTTGCCGGTGGACGTGTCCACCACGATGGTGTGCGCCGGGATGAAACCCGGGCAGACCGGGAACTCCTTGGGCAGGTTTGACGGCAGCGTGTCGGTCACCTGGGCCTTGCCGTTGCGCACCAGGTAGAGCGCCTCGGCGCCCGCGAAGATCAGGAAGCCGGCGACCAGGATGATCGCGCCGATGCTGAACAGGAGCAGGACCCGCCGGCCGCCCGGGCCGTGGAACTCCGGAGAGCTCGGGCTCGGTGCTGGCGGTGGAAGCTGGGCCATGCCGCTAGAGGGTGCGCTCTAGGGGGGCGGCCAGCAGCTTGAGGCGATCCATCATCAGGGTGAAGTTCTTCGGGGTGAGCGACTGCGCGCCATCGCTGAGCGCGTGCTCGGGGTGGGGGTGGACCTCGACGATGATGCCGTCGGCACCGGACGCCATCGCGGCGCTGGCCATCGGCGGTACCAGGGTCCATTTGCCGGTGCCCTGGCTGGGGTCGACCACCACCGGCAGGTGGGTCAGCTCCCGCACCAGCGGCACGGCGGAGAGGTCGATCGTGAAACGCGTGTACGTCTCGAAGGTGCGGATGCCGCGCTCGCACAGGACCACGTGGGGGTTGCCCTGGGCTAGGATGTACTCGGCGGCCAGGAGCCACTCCTCGATCGTGCTGCTCATCCCGCGCTTGAGCAGGATGGGCTTCTGCGTCGCGCCGACGGCCTCCAGCAGGCCGTAGTTCTGCATGTTGCGCGCCCCGATCTGCATCATGTCGGCGTACTCGCCCACCACCCGCACGTCCTCGATGTTCATGACCTCGGTGACCACCGGCAGGCCAAACCGTTCCCGGGCCAACGCCAGGAGCCTCAGCCCCTCCTCGCCCAGCCCGCGGAACGAGTAGGGCGACGTCCTGGGCTTGAACGCCCCCCCGCGCAGCATGTGACCACCCGCGAGGGCCACCGCCTCGGCCACCTCCATCAGCTGGGCCTCGCTCTCGACCGAGCATGGGCCGCCCATGACCGCGAAGGCCCGGTCGCCGATCAGCACCCCGCTCACGTCGACGATCGTCGGCTCCGGGTGGAACTCGCGGCCCACCAGCTTGAACGGCTTGCTCACCGGCACGGCGTCGACGACACCGGGCATGTTGACGATCGAGTCGCGCAGGCTGATCGGGTTGGAGCCGAGGACCCCAATGGCCACCCGGTCCTCGCCCGGGAGCTTGACCGGCCGGAAGCCGCGCTCGGTCACCGCGGCGCAGACAGCGTCGACGTCGGCCGGCGTCGCGTGGGCTCCCATCAGGATCAACATCGCCGCGAGCCTACTGGCTCAGGATGAGACCGACGCGGCCCTGGTGCATCTTCGGCGTCTGCGCGTCGATCGCGCCCATGAGCACCGACCAGGAGTAGAACCAGTCCTTGCCCTCCTGGACGCCGGCATCGTTGGTGACCACGCCCTTGTCCGTGTAGCCCTTGATGAAGACCTCGTGGTAGACGGTCATCGGGCCGTAGTGGGGGTTCTGGAGGGAGTGGGTCATGACCGGGACGATCACCGGGTGGCCGTCGGCGATGGCCTGCTTGATTGAGGTCTCGGTGATGTCGATCACCTTGTACTGGTAGTGGTAGTAGGCCTGCGCCAGCTGCCCGGTGCGGTCGATCGACAGGTCGACCTCCGAGCCCCAGTTCTGCACCTGCCACGCCTTCATGGCGCGGAGGTCCCGGTCGGCCTCCGCAGCGGGGATGTCGGTTCGCGTGTCGCCGCCGAGGAAGTCGTGGTACATCAGCAGCGCGGCCTCCTCGCAGCTCTCCTGGTGGAACTTCCAGTTCCCGAACGGGGCCTGCACGGTGTAGGGAGCCTTGAGGATCGCGCCGGATGGGATCGGCGAGGGGGGGGCGTCAACCGAGGGGCGGCTGCCCAGGATCAGAGCGCGGTCGCTGACCCCTGGCGTCACCTGCTGCAGGTCCTTGAGCTGGGTCTGGTCGAGGCTGTGCGACGCCGGGGTTCCCTTGAGGGCGTTCTGGTGGCGGATGTACTGGACGCCGCGGTAGCCGCCATAGCCCAGCGCGCCCACCAGGACGAGTGCCACGAGCGCCAGGAGCAGCCGCTTCCCGGCCCACGGCCGGCGTCGCGCGTGGGCGCGCGTGTACGTCAGGTCAGCAAAGGGGGCGGGCACGACATATATCCTACGGGTGCCGGCGGGAGTGGCGGAATGGTATACGCGTCGGTCTCAAAAACCGATGCCCGCAAGGGCTTGAGGGTTCGAGTCCCTCCTCCCGCACTTTTACATCCATTAACATCTAGCCGGGATGGAGCGGCGGCCGAGTCGCAGGCAGGTCCTCAAGGCGGGCCTGGGAGCGGGGATTGCAGCGGGTGCGCTGGGCGCTTACGCGGTGCCACCGTGGCTTCGCAACGCCCTCGCGACGGCACCCTCCTGCGGCAAGCTCAGTGACATCGAACACGTCGTCATCCTGATCCAGGAGAACCGCTCCTTCGACCACTATTTCGGCACCTACAAGGGGGTCCGCGGCTTCTCCGACCCCCATGCCCGACGGCAGAAGGACGGGAGCTCCATATTCGCCCAGAAGACCGGTGTGGGTACCGCTCGGCAGCGACCCTTTCACCTCGACACCGCCAACTCGCAGGCCGAGTGCACCAACGACATCTCGCACTCGTGGGGCACCCAGCACGACTCCTGGAACGGCGGCAAGATGGACCGCTGGATGGTCGCCCACACCGCCGCTGACGGCGCCGACGCGGCGCTGACGATGGGGTACTACACCCGTGCGGACCTGCCGTTCTACCACGCTCTGGCCGACAACTTCACGGTGTGCGACGGCTACTTCAGCTCGGCCATCTCCTCGACCGACTCGAACCGGCTGATGTCCGTCTCCGGGACCATGGACCCCGACGGTTTCGCGGGCGGCCCGGTCCTGTCGACAGTGCAGCGGCAGGATCGGCGGGGCAAGAACTTCCGGTGGACGACGTACCCCGAGCAGCTCAGCGCCCGGGGTATCAGCTGGAAGGTCTACCAGTCGCCCGAGACGGCGATGGACACCAACCCGCTGGCGATGTTCGCCCAGTACCAGGACCCAACCAGCGACCTGTACCGCCGGGCCTTCGGGTCGCAGGGCTGGGCGCCCACGAGCGAGGTCCCGACCGAGTTCTACGCCGACTGCATCGCCGGCACGCTGCCCCAGGTCTCGTGGGTGATCGCGCCGGACCTGCTGCAGGAGCACCCGCCCTTCCCGCCGGCCTGGGGCGAGGCGGCCGTCTACCAGCTGGTGAAGGCGCTGACCACCAACCCGGCGGTCTGGAACCACAGCGTGATGTTCGTCACCTTCGACGAGAACGGCGGGTTCTTCGACCACGTGCCGCCCCCGACGCCGCCCGCCCCGCCCAACCCATTGTCAGCCGGGGAGTGGGTCACAGCGGCCAACCCGCCGTCGCCCGCCGGGCCCGTCGGCCTGGGCTTCCGGGTGCCCACGATCGTGGTCTCGCCGTTCAGCCGGAACACCGCCGCTGACGGGTCGGCGCTGGTGTGCAGCGATACGTTCGACCATACGTCGCTGCTGCGGTTCGTCGAGACGCGTTTCGGGGCCGAGATCCCGATGCGCACCGCCGCCAGGCCGGGACTCTCGAACTGGCGCCGTCATGCCGTCGGTGACCTCACCAGCGCGCTGAATTTCGCCGCTCCCGACTACTCGGCACCCACCCTGCCGCTGGCCGTCATGGCCAACCCGGTGGTCCAGGAGTGCGTGCTGAATGGGACCGTGCCGAACGCGATCGGGGCGCCCAGCCCATTGCCACCCTACCGGCCCCCGGCGACCGGGGCGATCCCGGCGCAGGAGCCGGGACGCGCCCGCCGTCCGAGCGGGCCGTGCCGCTCAGGAACCGCAGTCTAGAATCCGCCCTTGCCAGGCTGAGAACAACCAGGGGGACAGCGGACCGGTGGGGACGACAGGTAGCGAACGCCCGGGGGAGGGGCACGCGGACAGCCGGGCGCGCCTGCGCGAGCTGATCGACACCGCACCCATCGGGATCACCGAGATCGACCTCGACGGCCGGTTCGTCGACGCCAACCCGATGGCCACCGAGCTCCTGCAGTACAGCCGCGCCGAGCTCCTCGGCAAGGTCTCGTCGGAACTGGTTTCACCCAGGCAGCAGGGGCGCCGCGGGCAGGCCCTGCAGCTGCTGATCGACGGCACAGAGCGCACGACGACATACGAGACCACCTTCGTGCGCAAAGATGGCCAGGAGCGTGAGGCCGAGGTGATCGCAACGGTCCTGCGTGATGCCGCGGGGAACCCGCGCTCGATCCTGGCGCTGATCCAGGACGTCACCGATCGACGCGGCCTCGAAGCCCGGGTGAACGCGCAGGCGGAGCTGATCAACCATGCCCACGACGCCATATTCGTCAAGCAGCTCGCCGACGGCATGATCACGTTCTGGAACCCCGCCGCCGCCCGGCTTTACGGTTACACAGCCGAGGAGGCGGTCGGCCGGACCTCGGAAGACCTGCTGCGCACCGAGTTCCCGGAGCCGCCGGCGTCCGTCGAGGCCAGTCTGCAGCGCACCGGGGGATGGTCGGGAGAGTTGCTCCACCTGACCAGGGCGGGGGAGGCGGTGTGGGTGGACAGCCGGTGGGTGGTCATCCGCGACCGCGATGGCGCGGCCTCCTCAGTCCTGGAGATCAACCGCGACATCTCAGAGGAGCGTCACCTCACCGACGAGCGCCAGGACCTCCTCGCCATCCTCGAGCAGCAGAACCGCGAGCTGCGCGAGCGCGACAAGCTGAAGAACGAGTTTCTGCTCACGATCAGCCACGAGCTTCGTACGCCGCTCACCGCCATCCTCGGGTTCTCCGACCTGCTGGCGCTGGACTCACCACTGGCTGAGCGGACCGAGCTGGAAATAATCCAGCGCAATGGCCGGCGGCTCCTGAGCCTGATCGAGGACATCCTCACGGTCGCCCAGGTGCAGGCGGGGGAGCTGAAGCTGCGGCCCCACTCCGTCGACATCGTTGCCGTCGCCCGGCGCGTCGTCGAGGGTCACCGGCAGGCAGCGGTCGAGAAGGGCCTCAAGCTCGAGTTCGACGGTGACGCCCGGCCGGCTCGCGCGGTTGCCGATGAGATGGCGACCAGCCATGCCATTCGCCACCTGGTGGGCAACGCGCTCAAGTTCACCGACCGCGGGGAGATCATCGTCCGGGTCCTGCCCGAGGTGGGCGAGGTCCGTGTCGAGGTCGCCGATACCGGCGTAGGGGTCCCCCGGGAGGCCCGGGACCTGATCTTCGAGGACTTTCGCCAGGTGGACCAGTCCATCACCAGGAGCCACGGCGGGCTGGGTATCGGGCTGTCGGTGGTGCGGCGGCTGGTCCAGTTGCAGGGCGGACGGCTCGGGGTCGATGATCGGCCGGGCGGCGGAACGGTCTTCTGGTTCACGCTGCCCGGCGACGGCGAGGCACAGCCCAAAGGCTGACCGAGGCGTGGAGGCTAGTGCCTCAGCAGTCCGCCGAGGATGCCCTTCCTGGCGCTCGCCGGCTCCTCGGCCCGCACCTCGACGCCGTGCCAGAAGGCGATCCGGCCCTTCACCCTGGTCGCGGCGGGCTTGGTCTCCGGGTAGAACCAGGCGGCATCCGAGTTCTGGGCGCCGTCGACCTCGAGCGTGTAGTAGCTGGCGGTGCCCTTCCAGGGGCAGACCGTGTGGCTCTCGCTGGGGCGCAGGTATTCGCTCTTCACCGCTGAGGCCGGGAAGTAATGGTTGCCCTCAACCATCACCGTCTGGTCGCTCTCCGCGATCACCGTGCCGTTCCAAATCGCCTTCACCATGCTCATTCTCTCCAGGATTGGTCGTCGGGCTCCCTTCGCCGAATTAAACCGGGATGCCTAGAATTCGATTCCCATGCTCACGAGCATCGAGGACTTCGCCCGCTATTTCGAGGGCATCAACCGTCGCGCGATGCGCGACGTCGGTGCACTGCCGCCGGCCGCCGAGGGCTGGCGCCCGGCCGCCGGCACGGGCGAGCAGGCCTGGGAGATCGGCCAGCTGGTGCGGCACATCGTCGATTCCCGCCGGATGTTCCTGAGCGTCTACCGGGGTGACGGTTGGGCCATGGACCTACCCCGCGCGCTCCCTCGCGACCTCTGGCTGCCAGAGCTGGAGGCGTCGGCGGCAGAGCTGGTGGCGGGCCTGCGCGCCTCGCCTGACGAGTGGCTCAAGCGCAGGGTGCCGGCCATCGACGGTTCGGACGCGACGCTGTCGGGCTGGCGGGCGCTGATGAGCATGGTCGAGCACGAGGTGCACCATCGCTCGCAGATCGACACCTACGCCGGGATCAACGGCTGGCAGGTGCCGCAGATCTTCAACCGCACCGCCGAGGAGGTCGCCGGCCTCCACGCCGGCAGGGAGCAGGACCCGGCCTAGACCCTCGCCGCCGACTGCTCGGCGATCAACCGCCGCAGCACCATCGGCAGGATCCCGCCGTTGCGGACGTACTCGACCTCGGTGTCGTTGTCCACCCGCACCGTGACCGCGAACTCGGTCACCTCACCGTCCGGGTGGACGGCGCGCACCCGCAACTCCTGGCGTGGGCGCAGGCCGTCGTCAAGGCCGGTGATGTCGTAGCGCTCGTGCCCGTCGAGCTCCAGGGTTGCCGCCGACTCGCCGGGGCTGTAGGTGAGCGGAAGGACCCCCATCTGGACCAGGTTGCTGCGGTGGATGCGCTCAAAGCTCTCGGCGATGACCGCCCGCACGCCCAGCAGCTTGGGTCCCTTGGCGGCCCAGTCGCGCGAGCTGCCGCTGCCGTACTCCTTGCCCGCGAGGATGATCAGCGGGACCTTCTTCTCGGCGTACTCCACGGCCGCGTCGTAGATCGTGGCCGGGCTCCCGTCGGGCAGGACCACGGTCCAGTAGCCCTCCTTGCCCCCTGCCAGCAGGTTCTTGAGGCGGATGTTGGCGAACGTCCCGCGGATCATCACCTCGTGGTTGCCTCGGCGCGCGCCGTAGCTGTTGAAGTCGGTCCAGCCCACGCCCTGCTCGACCAGGTAGCGCCCTGCCGGGCTGTCGATCGGGATCGAGCCCGCGGGAGAGATGTGGTCGGTCGTGACCGAGTCACCGACCATCACCAGCACGCGCGCGTCGGTGATGTCCGTCGGCCCGGCGACCTCGGCCCCCGGCTCCTTGAAGTAGGGGGGCTCCTGCACGTACGTGGAGTTCGGGTCCCAGGCGAAGCTGGCGCCGGTCGGCGCCTCCATCTTCTGCCAGTACTCGTCACCCGCGAAGATGCGGGCGTACTCCTGCTCGTACATCTCGCGCTTGACGCACTCCTCGACGACTCTGCCGACCTCCTCGGTCGTCGGCCAGATCTCCGAGAGCATCACCGGGCGGCCGTCGCTACCGGTGCCGAGGGGCTCCGTGGTGAGGTCGATGTCGACCGTCCCCGCCAGCGCGAAGGCGACCACGAGGGGAGGGGAGGCCAGGTAGCTGGAGCGCACCAGTGGGTGGATCCGGCCTTCGAAGTTGCGGTTGCCGCTGAGGACCGCGGCGACGTTGAGGCTGTGGTTCTTGACCGCCGCCTCCACCTCGGGCGTGGCCAGCGGGCCGCTGTTGCCGATGCAGGTGGTGCAGCCGTAGCCGACCACGAAGAATCCCAGCTTCTCCAGGTCCTTCATCAGGTCGGCCTGCTTGAGGTAGTCGGTCACCACCCGCGAGCCGGGCGCGAGGCTGGTCTTGACGTATGCCGGTACCGCCAGGCCGCGCTCGACCGCCTTGCGGGCCAGCAGGCCGGCTGCGACCATCACCGACGGGTTAGACGTGTTGGTGCAACTGGTGATCGCCGCAATCACCACCGCGGCATCGCCGATGGGCTCGTCGGGCGCCCCCCGGGTACCGATCCTGGCCGTCATGTCGTCGGGCTGGCCGCCCTCGGCCTCGAACCGCCCGACCTCCTGGGGCTTGGTCCGCACGGGCTGCGCCGTGGCGAGGAAGAAGCTCTGCCGGACGCTGTCCAGGGGCACCCGGTCCTGGGGCCGCTTGGGACCGGCGACGCTGGGCTCGACCGTGGCGAGGTCGAGCTCGACCATCTCGCTGAACTGTGGGATGGCGGCGTCGTCGGTGCGGAAGAGGCCCTGCTCGCGGCAATACTGCTCGACCATGGTGATGTGCTCGGGCTCGCGCCCGGTCATCTCCATGTAGCGCAGGGTCTGTTGGTCGACCGGGAACAGCGCCGCCGTGGCGCCGTACTCCGGGCACATGTTCGACATGGTCGCGCGGTCGGCGACTGACAGCGACGAAAGCCCGGTGCCGCAGAACTCGACGAACTTGTTGACAACGCCATGGGCCCGGAGCAGCTGGGTCAGGGTCAGCACGAGGTCCGTGGCGGTCGCCCCGGGCCGCAGCGAGCCATGGAACTGCACCCCGAGCACCACCGGGCTGCTGAGGAATATGGGCTGTCCCAGCAGGGCGGCCTCGGCCTCGATTCCACCGACGCCCCAGCCCAGGATCCCGAGGCCGTTGATCATGGTGGTGTGGGAGTCGGTGCCCACGAGCGTGTCGGGGATCGCGACGCGGCGCCCGTCGACGTCGCGCACCTGCACCACCCGTCCCAGCCGCTCCAGGTTGACCTGGTGGCAGATGCCCATGCCCGGCGGCACGACGGTGAAATTGTTGAAGGCGTTCTGGGCCCAACCCAGGAGCGAGTAGCGCTCGGCGTTGCGCTCGTACTCCTTCTCGATGTTGTCGTGGTAAGCCTCGGTCGTGCCGAAGCGGTCGACCTGCACGGAGTGGTCGATGACCAGGTCGGCCGGCGCCAGCGGGTCGATCACCGAGGGGTCGAGGCCGGCCCGCTCCATCGCCGAGCGCATCGCCGCGAGGTCGACAACCGCGGGGACGCCGGTGAAGTCCTGGAGCAGCACGCGCGACGGCCGGTAGGGAAGCTCGGCGCCCTCCGGGGGTGGGGCAGGCCATGCCGCAAGCGCCGCGACGTCCGCCTCGGTGGCGTCCCCCGCCGCGGCGGCGCGCACCAGTCCCTCGAGGAGGATCTTGACCGTGACCGGGAGCCCGGAGGGGTCGTCGATCCCCGCTGCCGACAGGCGCTGAAGCGAGTGGAAGGAAAGCCCGGTGTCACCCAGCGCGGTCAGCGTGTCGAGCAAATCAGAGGCCCTCAGTCAAGAAATATCGGACGACACAATAGGCTACCTGTCACTGAGGTCGGGGTCCCACGGCCGATAATTCGGGATGCTCACCCGGCGACGAACGCTGGCCGCGGTCGCCCTGCTCCTCGCGCTGCTCGGGGGCGCCCTGCTGAGCCGAGGCGCCGTCGTCGCCGTCCAGTCCCCGGCGGCGGTCACGCTGGACGGCGAAACCATGTCGGGCGGGGCCCAGGGCGTCTCGCCTCACCCGTCGCTCGGTCTGCTTCTCCCGCCGGGCAGCGGGCCCGGCGACTTCCGCGCGGCGCTGGACGGGGCGCCCGTCAAGATCGAGGCTGCCCCCGGGCGCACCGCGCGGCTGGCTGTCGATGAACTGGCCCAGGGCAGCCGCCACCGCCTGGAGGTGTGGCGGGGATCGATCGGCCCGGCCCGGGTCGGAACCGTCGCACTCAGCTTCCAGGTAGCCGAGCCACTCGAGGTGGCGGTGTCCTGGCTGGCCGGCGCCGGCCAGACCACGGCCCAGGTTTCCGCGTCGCGCGAGCTCGCCGACCTGGGACCCGTGCAGGATGCCCTGGCCCGCGCGGGAGCCAGTGTCCGGCGTGACGACCGTGGCATCGAGGGTCGTTGGCCGGCTGGCAGGACGGCCACCTTCACGCTCCCGGCGGGCCTGCGCGCGACCACCGGCGCCTACCTCCCGGCGGACTTCGCGGTGAGCCTGGAGGCGGGCCATCCACCGCCCTTCTCCCGTGTCGACCTGTCGAAGCCGGCCACCGGAACCACGACGGGAATGCGTCTCAGGACGTACTACCTTTCGTCGACAGCGTCCCGCACCGACCTCGGTCGCCACGCCCGCCAGATCGCCGTACTGTCACCCAGCTTCTACTCGATTGACGGTGGTGGGCACCTGGTCAAGAACGTCGACGAGGCCGCCTTGACCATCGCCCGCGGCGCCGGGGTGGAGGTCGAGCCGCTGGTGACCAACCAGGACTTCGACGCCGCGGCCACCCGCAAGCTGTTCGGCGTTGCCAATGCCGAGGAAATCGTCGCGACGGCGCTCATCGCCGAGGCCAGAGCGCACGGCTACACCGGGTACCAGCTGGACTTCGAGGGGTTGGGCTTCGGTGACCGCGAGGACCTCACCCACTTCTCGCAGGGGCTTTCGAGCCGTCTGCTCAAGGCGAACCTCAGGTACTCGACGGCGGTGATCCCGCGCAAGTCACCGGCCGCGTCGAGCCTCGAGCAGCTCTTCGGCCATTCCGGCGTCTACGACTTTGACGCGCTCTCGCGCGATGCGACCTCCATGAGCGTGATGGCCTATGACCAGCACACCGCGGCCACCGACGCCGGCCCGGTCGCCGGGCTGGACTGGGTCCGCCAGGTGGTCCAGGCCAGCACATCGGGTATCGACCACCGCAAGCTCTACCTCGGGGTGCCGCTGTACTACCGGGATTGGCCCCTGCGCGGGAGCCCGACGGCGGGGGGCTTCCCCGAGGCGATAGCCACCGCGGCGGTGCACGACGGGACGGTCAGCTGGGATTTCGGGACGCAATCCCCGTACCTCCGCTACTCCGTCCCCAACGACGAGCATGTTGTCTGGCTGGAGAACCGGGCCAGCCTGGCGGCCAAGGTCGATGTCGCCCACCAGATGGGGTTCGCGGGCATCGCCGCGTGGCGGCTGGGGCTCGAGGACCCGGCTTTCTGGGACCTCTGGCCGGCGCGCTGAAGCCCGGCCCGCCCTACCTGGAGGTCTTCACCCCGTCCATCACCGAGCGCAGCGCCTGCGCCGCCCCCAGGAACGCTGCCGACTCGACCGGGATGATGATCTTCTCGTTGTCGCTGTCCGCGAACTTGGACAGCGTGTCGAGCTGCAGCACCGCCAGCAGTTCGGGTGTCGGGGCGCCGGCCTTGATCGCGTTGTAGACGAGCTCCACGGCCTTTGCCCGGCCCTCAGCCTGGAGCACCTGCGCCTGCTTCTGGCCCTGCGCGTACAGCACTGCGGCCTGCTGCTGGCCCTCGGCCTGGAGGATCTGTGACTGGCGCTGGGCCTCGGCCGCCTTGATCTGGGCCTGCTTGGCGCCCTCGGCGACGTTGATGGCCGACGTCTGCTGGCCCTCGGAGGTGAGGATCGCGGCGCGCTTCTCCTGGTCGGCCTGCTTCTGCAGGGCCATCGCCTGGAGGATCTGCTGGGGCGGCACGATGTCGACGATCTCGATGCGGTTGATGCGGATGCCCCACTTGTCCGTCACCGACTCCATCTGCGCCTGGAGCTGGGTGTTGATCTGCTCCCGCTGGGAGAGCGCATCGTCGAGGGTCATGCCGCCGAAGACGGCACGCAGGGTGGTGCGCGACAGCTGGTCGATGGCGATGAGGTAGTTGCTGACCGAGTACAGGGCCAGCCGGGCATCGACCACCTGGCTGAAGATCGTGGCGTTGACCGCGACCGATACGTTGTCCCTGGTGATGACGTCCTGGCGGTCGCCGGTGCGCGGCGTCTCGCGCATGTCGACGAGCACCATGCTGTCGACGAACGGGACCAGGATCACGACGCCGGGGTTGCGCACCGCCTGCATCTGGCCGAGGCGTTTGATGATTCCGACGTAGCCCTGCTGGACGACCCGCACCGAGCGGAACACGATGACCAGCGCGAACACGAGGACCAGCGTCAGGACTACCAGGCCTGGCATAAGTTCATCCCTCCTTGGTTGCCGGCGAGCTCGCCGGGGGCACATGCGGTTGTGGGGCGCGCACCTGCGCGACCACCAGGGTGGCCTGCTTCAAAGCGGTCACCCGCACCGTGCTGCCCTTGTGGATCGGCTTGCCGTTCTCCGACAGCGCCGGCCACCTCTCGCCGTGCAGCTGGACGTGGCCCGGGTGGTGGGCGTCGAGGATGTCGTCGACCACCGGCGCTTCCTCACCGATCATCGACTCCGCGCCGGACACCACCAGGGGACCCTCGCGGCGGCGCAGGTAGCCCATCAGCGCGGGTCGTGCGGCCACGACGCCCAGCACCGACACCACCGCGAACACGATCACCTGTCCAGGCAGTTCCACTCCCATCTGGGCGGCCAGCGAGGCAGCCAGGGCCCCGACCACCAGGAAGATGGCGTAGAAGGCCAGGGTGAGGACCTCGCCCACCCCGAAGGCCAGGGCAACCGCGAGCCAGAACCACGTCATCGGGCGCCATCGTAACCCGCGACGCCTCGCTAGGCTTGCCCCGCCATGACTGAGCCTGACCGCGTGGGGATCGTGCGCGACTATTACGAGCAGCGCGGTGAGAGCGAGCTGCACCGCCTCGACAACCCCTTCGAGGGCGCCGTCGAGCGGGAGCTGCACCGGCGCGCCTTCGAGGAACTGCTGCCGGCGGGGGCGCGGGTGCTGGACCTGGGTGGCGGGCCCGGTCACTGGACGGCATGGCTGCTGCGGCGGGGCCACAGCGTGGTGCTGGCGGACCTCTCCGCCACGATGCTGGACATCGGCCGCAGGGAGCTCGAGGCGGCGGGCCTGGTGCCCGACGCGGTCCTCGAGGTCGACGCGCGTGACCTCTCCGCCTTTGCTGACGGCGAGTTC
The DNA here is from genome assembly GCA_034666405.1 of Chloroflexota bacterium. Lineage (GTDB taxonomy): Bacteria > Chloroflexota > Dormibacteria > DASZGP01 > DASZGP01 > JAXDLW01. Next base: position 47,425 of record JAXDLW010000045.1, read on the forward strand.
GACGCGGTCCTGGCCCTGGGGCCCTTCTACCACCTGGTCGCAGCCGCCGACCGGGGGCGGGCCATCGCCGAGGCGGGCCGGGTGATTCGGCCCGGCGGAACCCTGCTCGCGACCGTGATGACGCGGTACCCCTGGGTCCTCGGTGCGCTGCTCGAGGGCGGGAGCGCGCGGGTCGCCGCCGCCCGCGAGGCCCTCGCGAGCGGCGAGTTCCGGGACCCCGACCCGGGGCGGCTCACGGGCGCCCACCTCTTCCGGGTGGAGGAGGTTGCCCCATTCTTCGAGGCCGCCGGCTTCGGCACCCGCCGGCTGATGGCGTCCCAGGGCATCCTCCACCTGGTGCAGGAGCAGGTCGCGGAGCTCCGTGAGCGGGACGCGGCTGCCTACGACGCCCTGATCGAGATGGCCTATTCCTGCAGCACGGATCCGTCCATCCTGGGGATCAGCAACCACCTGCTCTACGCAGGCGAGAGGTTGAGCGGCTAGTTCCCCTCGGTGCTGAAGAGGTCGGGCCGGTCCTCGGGGTTGCCCAGGTCGGGCAGCTCCATCGAGTTCACAAGCTCCTTGAAGATCGTCGCCTCGGCGGTCTCCTCGGCGGAGTCCTCGGAGTCGCCGTCGGGCGTGACGCCGGCCCGTTCCAGGACATCGTCGGCCACCAGGATCGGCACCTCGGCGCGGACCGCCAGGGCGATGGCGTCGCTGGGCCGCGCGTCGATGTCCAGGCTCTTGCCGTCCAGCGACATGAATATGCGGGCGTAGAACACGTCGCTCGACAGCGAGCTGACCTCGACACTGGTCACGCGCGCTCCCATCTCGCTGAAGATGTTGGTCATCAGGTCATGGGTGATCGGGCGCTCCGGGGTGATGCCGGTGATCTTGAGCGCGATCGCATTGGCCTCGTAGATCCCGATCCAGATGGGCAGGTAGCGCTCCGCGGACCGGTCTTTCAGGATGACGACGTGTTGGCCGCTTGGCATGTGGACCCTGATGCTGTCCACCTGCATCTCGGTGTAACCACGTTTCGCCACCCTATATGACCTCGGTAGGCATCATAAACTGCGGGCTCCGGCACCGGAATTAGAATCGGAGGCCATGTCTCCGCCCGCCCCGGCAGCAGGCACGGCGGCCGAGCAGGCCCGCGCCCAGACCGGGCAGAAGCTGCTCCTGGTCGATAGCCACTCGCTCATCTACCGTGCTTTCTTCGCCCTGCCCGCCCTCACCGACCGCAAGGGCCGGCTGACGAACGCGGCCTTCGGCTTCACGTCGATGCTGCTGAACGCACTCCCGGGCCACGACCTTGTGGCGGCGGCCTTCGATCACCCGTCCAAGACCTTCCGCCATGCGGAGTACTCGGAATACAAGGCGCAGCGGCCGAAGGCCCCTGATGACCTCGTGAGCCAGTTCCCGATCGTCCGCGAGGTGGTGGAATCGTTGAACTTCGCCACCTACCAGGTCGAGGGCTACGAGGCGGACGACATCATCGGCGCGCTCGCCACCCAGGCGGAGGCGATGGGGCTCAAGGTGAGCATCCTGACGGGCGACCTCGACGCCCTGCAGCTGGTGTCCCCCAACATCACCGCGCTGACCATGCGCCGGGGGATCTCCGAGCTGACCGCCTACGGCGTCGACGAGGTCCGCGCCCGCTACGGCGGCCTCGGGCCCGAGAACATGACCGACATCAAGGCGCTCAAGGGCGACACCAGCGACAACATCCCCGGGGTGCCCGGGATCGGCGACAAGACCGCGGTCAAGCTGATCCAGGACTGGGGCAGCGTCGAGAACATGCTGGCCCACCTCGACGAGGTCACCCCGCCGCGGATCCAGGAGCTGCTGCGCCAGAACGCCGACCAGCTGCCGGTTTCCAAGCGCCTGGCGACCATAGTGCGCGACGTGCCGGTGACCCTGGACCCCGAGGCGATCGTCCTCAAGGACTACGACGACGTCGCCGTGCGCACCCTCTTCGAGGAATACGACTTCCGCACGCTGATGCCCCGGCTGCCGCGCCCGGTGGGGACCAACCGGAAGACCCCCGAGGACCGCGAGGGCAGCGCCGCCGGCGCCACGGTGGCGGGACCGGCGGGCGCCACCCAGCCGGCATTCGACTTCGACGCCCCCGCCACCGCGGGGGTCGAGGGGGTGGAGTCCCCGCTGGAGCTGGCCACGGAGGTGGTCACCGACCCGGCGCGGCTGGAGGCGCTGCTGGCAGCCTGGGCGGAGGGCGGAATCGCCGCGACGGTCGTCCTGGACGATCCTCAGCCGCGCCGCTCCGCGATCGCCGGCATCGCGCTCGCCCCGGCCACCGGCGCGGAAGCGGCATACATCCCGGTTGTCGCCGAGGGGCGCGAGGTGCCGACGGCCGACGACCTCCTGGGCGTCCTGCGGCGCCGCTGGGAGGGGCTCGACCTGACCAGCTACTCGCTGAAGCAGGTGGAGCTGGCGCTGGGGCCGCGGGGGTTCCCGCCGCCGCGCGGCTTCGACGTGTCCCTGGCCTCCTACCTGTGCGACTCGCGGGCCAAGACACCGCCGGTGCAGGAGCTGGCCTACCAGTGGCTGGGGCGCACCCTGCAGCCGGTCTCGGAGGTCCTTGGGAGTGGGCGCAAGGCGGTGGCGCCGGGATCGGTCGACGCCGACACGGCCGCCCGGTTGTTCGGGCCCGAGCCGGCCGCCCTGGCGCTGCTGCGCACCCACCTCGCCCCGGAGCTGGAGCGGCAGGGACTGGTCAGCCTCTACTTCGACGTGGAGGTGCCCCTCGCCCCGATCCTCGCCGAGATGGAGCTGGCCGGCGTGGCGCTGGACATCGGCGTTATGTCGAGGCTCTCGACTGAACTCGGCGCCCGCATATCGGAGGTCGAGGCCGAGATCAACACCATCGCCGGCTACGCGATCAACGTCAACTCGCCGTTGCAGCTGCAGAAGCTGCTCTTCGACGAGCTGGGGCTGGCCTCGGGGCGGCGCACCACGACCGGCAAGGTATCGACGGACTCGACGGTCCTGGAGTCGCTGCGCGAGGCCCATGCCGTCGTGCCCTTGGTCCTGGAGTACCGCCAGCTCTCGAAGCTCAAGTCGACCTACATCGACGCCCTGCCGACGCTGGTCGACCCCGTGGACGGGCGCGTGCACACCAGCTTCAACCAGACCGTCGCGGCAACCGGCCGCCTCTCCAGCAGCGACCCCAACCTGCAGAACATCCCGATTCGGACCGAGCTGGGTAGGCGCATCCGCCGGGCGTTCATCCCGCGGACGGGCAACGTGCTGGTCAGCGCCGACTACAGCCAGATCGAGCTCCGCGTCCTGGCCCACCTCTCCGAGGACGAGGCGCTGGTCGCCGCCTTCAGCGAGGGCCACGATATCCACGCCGTCACCGCGTCCGCGGTGTTCAACATCCCGCTCGAGGAGGTCACGCCCGACCAGCGGCGTGCCGCCAAGGTGGCGAACTTCGGGGTGCTCTACGGCCTCTCCGCCTCCGGGCTCCAGCGCGACCTGGGGATGCCCCTCGACGAGGCCAAGCAGTTCATCGCCAATTACTTCGGGCGTTTCGCGAGCGTCCGCACGTACCTCGAGACCATCAAGTCCGAGGCTTACCGGACGGGCTACGTCGAGACCGTGCTGGGGCGGCGGCGTTACCTCCAGGACCTGCGGGCCGCCAACCCGATGCTGCGTTCTGCGGCCGAGCGGATGGCCATCAACATGCCCTTCCAGGGGTCCAACGCGGACATCATGAAGATCGCGATGGTCGCGATTCGCCGCCGCATGCGGGAGGCGGCGATGCGCTCCCAGATGGTGCTGCAGGTCCACGACGAACTGGTCTTCGACGTCCTGCCGGCCGAGCTCGACGCCCTCGCGCCCGTGATCAAACGGGAGATGCGGGATGCCTACGAGATGCGCGTCCCGCTCGGGGTGGACATCAAGGTCGGGCACAACTGGGACGAGATGACACCCCTGCCGGTGGAGATCTAGCTGCCCGAGCTCCCGGAGGTCGAAACGATCGTCCGCGACCTCCGGCCCAGGCTCGAGGGCCAGGAGGTGCGCGACGCGGTGGTGGGCGAACCGGGGGTCCTGCGCTACCCGGGCGCCGCGGAGTTCCGCCGTCGAATCTCCGGGCGCCGCCTGCGGAGGGTGGGGCGCCACGGCAAGTTCATGCTCGTGGAGCTCGCCGGCGACGACCTCGAGTTCCTCGTTCTCCACCTCGGCATGACGGGCCGCCTGGGGCTCCATGCGCCGGAGGCGGAGCTCGCGCCGCATACCCATCTCCGGCTGCTCCTCGGGTCCGGTGAGGAGCTGCGCATGCAGGACTACCGTCGGTTCGGGCGAGTCCTGATGGGCACCCCGACGGAGTTGGCGGAGGCGGGGATGCTGCCGCGCCTGGGTCCCGAGCCCGGCACCGACGCGCTGCCCAACCCGGATGAGTGGGGCAGTCTCTCCCGGCGGCTCACCCAGGCCGCGTTCAGCGCCACCCTTCGCCGCAGCCGGCGCGCGGTGAAGGCCCTGTTGCTGGACCAGGCGGCGCTGGCAGGGCTGGGCAACATCTATGCCGACGAGGCGTGCTTCCGGGCGGGGGTGCGGCCGACGGCTGTCGCGGCCCGCCTGGGGCCGGCACGGCGGAAACGGCTGTTCGAGGCCATCGACGCGGCCCTGCGCGGGGCGGTGGACCTGCGCGGGACGACCTTTGACGACTACCGCGACGCCAACGGCGAGAAGGGCCGCAACCAGGAGCGCCTGCTGGTCTACGGCCGCGCCGGCCTGCCGTGCGTGCGCTGCGGCGCGACCCTGCGGCGCACGGTCGTCGCCGGCCGAACCACGGTCCACTGCCCGCGATGCCAGAGGTGATCGAGGCCCGGCTGAGGCGGGCGGGGCTGGCCTGGGTGTTGATCCTCGTCGTCGTCGGTTTGCTGCTGACTGCGGCGGTCGACCACCGGTCGCTGGAGATGAGCGACCGGCTGCTCCTGCTCATCGCCCAGGCCCCGGCAAACGGGCTCCTGGATTGGCTGATGGCCCTGGTCTCGGCCACCGGCTCGGTCGAGGTGACCAGCCTGGCGATCGTCGCGCTGGTCCTGACCGCGCGCTCCAGGGAACCCCTGGGCTGGGAACGCTGGGTGCCGCTCGCCGTCTTCGCCCTGGTGGTGCTCATCGAGTTGGCGGGCAAGACCGCGATCCACCAGCCGCCTCCGCCGCTGGACCTGCTCCGCGGCCCCTCGCTCCCCGGCGTCCAGATGGCCACCGCGAACGCCTTCCCCAGCGGGCACATGGTCCGGGTCACCATGGTCTTCGGCCTCCTGGCACTGCGCGTTGTGCGGCGGACCCGCAATCCCCTCTGGCTCTGGCTGTGTGTCGCCGCGGTGTGGGTCGTGGGCTACAGCCGGGTCTACCTGGGTCAGCACTGGCCGGCGGACGTGGCCGGCGGCATCCTCCTCGGCGGCGCGGGCCTGGCCCTGTGCATCGCACTGGCGCCGCGGGCCAGCATCGGCGACGTTGAGGGCTTGACCTGAGTCCCAGCCGGGGACGCGACATGGCGCTCCTGGTGGTGGCGCTCGCGATGGTGGCCGGGCACATGGTCGGCGCCGCCACGCAACTGCTCCATGGTTACCCGGCCAGCGACTTCCGCAATTACTACCTGGCCGCCCGGGACATCGCTGCGGGGCGCGATGTCTACACGCAGGCGCTACGGTGTTGCAACGGGGTGGTCCGGAACGACGGCTTCAATTACCCGCCCCTGCTGGCGGAGGCGCTCCGCCCGCTGGCCGGCCTGCCACTCTGGGTGGCCGCGCGGGCCTGGCTGGTCCTGAACGAGCTGATGCTCGCGGCCGCGAGCTTCATCTCCTGGCGCACCCTGCGCGGCCACGTCAGCACGGGCGCCCTGCTGTCGTTGCTCTCCCTGACACTGGCGTTCCGGCCAGTGACGCTGTCGATCGACCAGGGGCAGGTCGGGATCCTGCTCACCCTGCTCCTGGCCGTGGCTGCCCACTCGTACGCCCGGCGGCGGGGAGCGGCGGTCGCCGGCGTCTCGGTCGCGGTCGCCACGCTGGTGAAGTTGCTGCCCGGGGTCATGGTCCTGGCGTTCGTGCGCTGGGATCGCCGGCCGAGGCTGCTGGTCGCGGCCATGACGTTCGTCGCGTCCGTGGTCGTCATCGGCGGAGCACTCTGGCTGCTGACCCCGAGCACACGGGAGTTCTTCACCCAGGTGCTGCCCGGCTTCACCACCACCCCCGACATCTACGGCAACCAGTCCCTGCAGGCAGTGTCGCGGCGCTGGCAGATAGTCCTGCTGGGGGGCGTGGGAACCCCGGGCAAGGTGTTGACGCTGCTGGCGGTACTAGCGCTGATCGCGTTCACCTGGTGGCGCGGCGCGAGGGTGGAGGGCCCCGCCGGCCGGATGGCGGTCTTCGCCTCGTTGCTCGCGGTGATCCCGCTGGCCAGCAGCCTCACGTGGGACCACCACCTGGTCACGGAGATGCTCGCCCTGGCCCTGCTCGCGCCCCTTCTCGCCCCCGGCAGCCGCCGCTGGTGGATGGTGGTGGCCGCGTACCCGCTGCTGTGGCTCCCGGCCTTTCCCTGGATCATCGGGTTCGATGCGCTGCACTCCCCCCATGTGCTGACCGCCCTGGTCGCGGGGTCGATGCCGGCGTTCGGCGAGGTCCTGTTGTGGACGGCTTGCGTGCTGTCCCTGGCGCCTGCCGGTGAGTCGCCCGGCGCCTAGCTGGGTAACCTAAACGAGTGCCCCAATTTCAACTTGAGTCGAGGTTCGAGCCCAGCGGGGACCAGCCGCAGGCCATCGACAAGCTGGTCGAAGGGCTGGGCGCGGGGCATCGTGAGCAGACCCTGCTGGGGGTGACCGGCAGCGGCAAGACCTTCACGATCGCCAACGTCATCCAGCGCGTGCAGCGCCCGGCGCTGGTGATGTCGCCAAACAAGACCCTCGCCGCCCAGCTCGCGGCCGAGTTCCGCGAGTTCTTTCCCAACAATGCCGTCGAGTATTTCGTCAGCTTCTACGACTACTACCAGCCCGAGGCCTACATTCCCCGGACCGACACCTATATCGAGAAGGACTCGACCCGCAACGAGGAGATCGACCGGCTGCGCACCAGCGCGATGCGCGCGCTGCTCACCCGGCGCGATGTGATCGTCGTCGCCAGCGTCTCCTGCATCTACGGGATCGGCGCCCCGGAGGACTGGCTCGGGGAATCGCTGGAGCTGAAGCAGGGCGACGCGATCCGCCGCGACATCCTCCAGCGGAAGCTGGTGCAGCTGATGTATGAGCGGCACGACACCGACTTCGGGCGCTCGCGGTTCCGGGTGCGCGGTGACATCGTCGACATCCAGCCGGCGTACGAGGAGACCGCCCTGCGGCTCGAGTTCTTCGGCGACGAGATCGAGCGGATCCAGGAGTTCGACCCCCTCACCGGCGAGATCCTGGGGCCGAAGACCGACATGCGGCTCTTCCCGGCCGGGCAGTACATCACCAGCCAGGCCAAGATGCGCGGGGCCTTCGGGGCCATCGAAGAGGAGATGGAGGAGCGCTGCCGGCTGTTTGACGAGCAGGGCAAGCTGCTGGAGTCGCAGCGCCTGCGCCAGCGCACCAGCTTCGACCTCGAGATGATGCGCGAGACCGGGAGCTGCCCGGGCATCGAGAACTACTCCCGGCACCTCTCGGGTCGCCAGCCCGGCGATGCCCCTTTCACCCTGATGGACTACCTGCCGCGTGACGCGCTGATCGTCGTGGACGAGAGCCACGTGGGCATCCCCCAGATCGGCGGGATGTACGGTGGCGACCGCAGCCGCAAGGTCCCGCTCGTGGAGTACGGGTTCCGGCTGCCATCGGCGCTGGACAACCGCCCCCTCGACTTCAACGAGTGGAACGAGCGCGTGACCCAGCTGATCTACAACTCGGCCACCCCCGGCGACTACGAGGAGCGCCGCTCCGCCCAGGTGGTGGAGCAGATCGTGCGGCCCACCGGGCTGGTCGATCCGCAGGTCGAGGTGCGCGGCACCGAGGGCCAGGTCGACGACCTGGTCAACGAGATCCGCAAGGAGGTCAAGAAGGGCCACCGGGTGCTGGTGACGACCCTGACCAAGCGCATGGCCGAGGACCTCACCGAGTACCTGCGGGAGATGGACGTGCGGGTCAACTACCTGCACTCCGACATCGACACCATGGAACGCGTCGAGATCCTGCGTGACCTGCGCCTGGGGGCATTCGACGTGCTGGTCGGCATCAACCTCCTACGCGAGGGCCTGGACCTGCCCGAGGTCGCCTTCATCGCCATCCTCGACGCCGACAAGGAGGGCTACCTCCGGGGCTACCGCTCGTTGATCCAGACCATCGGCAGGGCGGCGCGCCACCTCGAGGGCCGGGTGATCATGTATGCCGACACCCGGAGCGAGGCCATGGAGCGCGCCATCGGCGAGACCGACCGCCGCCGGGCCGCCCAGGTCGCCTACAACGAGCAGCACGGAATCACCGCCGCCGGGATCAAGAAGGCGATCTACAACATCGACACGCACAAGCAGCAGATCGCCGAGGAGGCCGCCCAGTACGAGGCGAAGGCCGGGTTGCCCCCGGATGAGCTGGTCAAGCTGGCCCGGCGCCTGGAACGGGAGATGGGGAAGGCGGCCCGCGACCTCCAGTTCGAACGCGCGGCGGCCCTGCGCGACCAGCTGATGGCGTTGCGGAAGGAGGCGTTCGAGGGTGCTTCCGGGGCCGCCGCGCCGGCCGCCTCCGCCGCCGGGGCGAGGGAGGCCGCCGCCTCGGGTGGGGGACGGCGCGGCCGCTTTGCCCGCAGCCGCAGACCCCCGCGCTGATGGAGGCCAGTCGCGAGCCTGCCTCCCACGGCCAGCGTGCCGTGGTCGTGATGCCGGCCTACAACGCGGCCGCCACGCTGGTGAACACGATCGCCGAGATCCCGCAGGGGGTCGCCGACATGGTCATCCTGGTCGACGACGCCAGCCGGGACAACACGGTCAGCGTCGCCGAGTCCCTCAACCTCACCGTCATCCGCCACCCCCACCACGTGGGGTACGGCGGCAACCAGAAGACGTGCTACATGGAGGCGCTGCGCCAGGGAGCGGACGTC
>JAXDLW010000046.1:0-32879 GCA_034666405.1 Chloroflexota bacterium
CCACGCCGAGACCACGCGTCACCTCCACCTCCTGCTCCAGGACATGCGCGAGGCCGGGGTCCGCGCCGGCGTGGCGCTCAACCCGGCCACCCCGCTGGACATGGTCGTGGACGCGCTGGACCTCATCGACCACCTGCTGGTGATGACGGTGAACCCCGGGCGCGGCGGTCAGAAGTTCATCGCCTCGATGCTGCCCAAGGTGCGCGCCGCGCGCGAGCTGGTCGACGGCGCCGACCTCCCGATCGACATCGAGGTGGACGGCGGGATCTCCACGGCGACCGCGCCCCAGGCGGCCCAGGCCGGCGCCAACCTGCTGGTGGCCGGCTCGGCAGTGAATCGCCACGCCGAGGGCCGGGCGCGGGCGATCGCCGAGATTCGCGACGAGGCCCTGCGCGGGTTGCGCCGCAGGCACAAGCTGGCTGAGGAGAGCGCGGGTGCGGAGGCGGCGGATGAGGACGGCCTGGCCCGGGGCGTCGAGCTGTTCAACGCGGGCCAGTTCTGGGAAGCCCACGAGGCGTGGGAGGGGGCCTGGATGCCGCTGCGAGGATCGGCCGACGCTGACCTCTACCGCGGGCTGGTGCAGGTGGCCGCCGGTTGCTACCACTACCAGCGCCGCAACCCCGCCGGGGCGCTCACGAAATGGCGTGACGGCGCGGGCTTCCTGCGGCAATACCTGCCGGTGACGGAGGGGCTCGACCTCGAGTCCCTGGTGCGCGACGTGGATGCGCTGCGGCGGCGGCTCGAGGCGGACGGGGCTACGGACCTCGAGATGCCCGCGCTCGCCCCCGCCGAGACGGCCCCGGCCTAGCCTCCTGGGCCTATGCGGCCCCGGTGCCCGCGAGGAACGCCAGCACCGCCGTCCCGGCCGCCGCGATCGTGAGGCGGAACGAACTGCCATATTGACCGGCAAGCCCGGTCGCCACGGTCCCCGCCACCAGGAGAAGGCTGATGACCATGAGCGCCAGTGCCGGGACGGAGGAGTGGCCAGGGCCCAGGGTCGCGACGACCGCGGCGATCCCCAGCAGTAACCCGGCGGCGACCACCGACGGTCGCCGGCCGATCCTCTGGGGCGTCCCCCGGATGCCCGCGTCCCGGTCGCGGTCGTGGTCACCAAGGGTCTGGGTGAAGTGGGCGCCGGCGCCCAGCAGTGCCGCCGCCAGGGTGACCCAGGGTGGGGGCAGGTGGGACGGCGCCGCGCCCAGCGAGACGAACGCCGGCGCCGCGGCAAACGCGACGGCGTACGTGGCCACGCTCAGCACCGTCCGCTTCAGCCGCAGGTTGTAAGCGTGCGCCAGGGCGAGCCCAACGGCGTGGGCGGCAGTCGCCGCCGACCCGGAGGCCAGGGACAGCAGCACGGCCAGCACCAGCGCCACGATGGCGGCGCGCGCGACCAGCCCGGGCGCCACCTCGCCGGCGGCGACGGGCTTGTCGGGACGGCCGGCATCCCGGTCCCGGTCGAGGTAGTCGTTGGCCCAGCCCACCGACAGCTGGCCGCAGAGCACCGCCGCGGTGACCCACACCGTTCCCACTCCCCTGCCCCAGCGCAGCGCCAGGACCGTGATCATCGCGGTCACCGCCGCCGTGGGCTCGGGATGACAGGACCGGGCCAGGGCAGACAGCATCCGCGCGTTCACGCGGTCACGATAGCGCCACCGAAAACGCCCGGGCGGTAGGATGGGCGCCAGCCGATGGCCACTGCGCTGACACCCCAGCAGACTGTCGAAAGGGTCGAGACGACCAAACTGGACGGCCTTGGCGCCCTCGACATCGAGGATGTCTATGTCCACATCGACACGCTGCTCCAGGAGCTGCCTGGTCCGCTGGACCTCTACAAGCGCTGGGAGCGGCAGCAGTGGCTGGCCCAGGACCTCGACTTCAGCACCGACGCTGCCCAGTGGCAGGCCATGGGCCCCTATTTCCAGGAGCAACTGGAGATGATCTTCAGCGGCTTCTTCGTCGGCGAGCAGGCGGTGACCGACACGCTCGCCCCGGTGCTGATCGGAGCGCCCGACGAGCAGAGCCGCTGGTTCCTGTCGACGCAGGTCGTCGATGAGGCCCGGCACGCCTACTTCTTCGCCCGGTTCTTCAGCGAGGTCATCCATCCCGGCGACAGCCTGGGTGCGGTTATGACCCGGGCCTGGAGGTGGACGGCCAGCGACGCCTACGACGCGATCTTCGGCCCCACCGGCGAGCTCGTGACCTGCACCGACGCGGTGCGTCTCGACCCCACCAACTACGGCAAATGGGTCCAGTCGGTCACCACCTACCACCTGATGGTCGAGGGCATCCTCGCGCTGGTGGGCCAGCGCCTGGTCCTGCGCCTGCTTCGGCAGATGGACCTCATGCCGGCCTTCAGGGCGGGCTTCACGGCGGTCACCCGGGACGAGTCACGCCACGTCAACTACGGCATCTGGGCCCTGCGCGAAGCTGTGCGCAACGGTCATGCCGGCGATATCCAGGCGGTGGTCGACCGCAGCCTGGCGCCGTGCCTGCGGGTCTACATCAACCCCCAGCGGCTGATCGACATCCCGGCGGAAATCCCCATCAAGGACCGCGTCGACTCGCGGGACAACTGGAACTACGCCATCGACTCGGTCAGCCGCCGGCTGCGGGCGGCGGGGGTCGACCCTGCGTACATCGAGGCCACCCAGGAGCGCGGCTGGGAGATCGTCTGGAAATCGGTGGCCGAGTACGAGGACATCCACCAGCGCGAGCACCCTGTGCGCGAGCACCAGCGGGCGGAGGCCTCCTAGCAGCCCCCACCCTAAACCTGGCGGCGCTCGAGCTCCTCGACGCGGTCCAGGAGGCGGACAATGATCTCGATCGACGCGTAGTCCAGGCCCAGGTCACGGCGCAGCCGGCGAACCCGGCGGACGCGCCAGACGACCTGTTCGTTCACCTCACCCAGGGCGAGCGACGCCAGCGTCGCCTCGTCGATGACCTCCAGCTCACGACGCGTCAGGCCGGTGAGCCCCATGAGCCGGCGCATCGAGATCTCAGCCATCGGTTTGGGTCGCCGCCGGTGTGCCGCCCCTCCTGCCGGGCATCGACTCCGCCCACTTCTCCAGCTCGGGGGTCAGCGGCACCGGGAGCCTCACGTCGACTTCTGCCAGGAGGTCGCCTTTGCCGGGTCCCTTGAGGTGGGGCATTCCCAGGCCCTTGAGGCGCAGCACCTGGCCGTTCTGCGTTCCCCTGGGGACCTTCAGCTGGACGTGGCGACCGCTGATCGTCTGCACCCGTACATCGCCCCCCAGGAGGGCGTCCTCGAGCGGCACGCCGACAGTGGTGCGGAGGTTGTCACCCTCCCTTGTGAAGGTCCTGTGGGGCCGGATGTTGACGCGCACATAGAGGTCCCCGGCAGCGCCCCCGCCGCCGCCCTTCGAACCCTGCCCGGCGGCCCGGACACGGGCGCCGTCGCGGATGCCCTGCGGGATCTTGACCTCGACGCGCCGCGTGCCGGCGGCCTCCTGCATCTCGAATGTCACAGTCGACCCGGCGGCGGCGTCCTCGAGCGAGATCGTCACGGCACCCTCGACGTCGTCGCCACGCTGGGACGGGGGCCGGCGGAAGCGCGAACCGCCCCCACCGGCTCCGGGGTCACCGCCGAACATGCTCTGGAAGAAGTCGGAGAAGGGCGGGGAGTCCCCGAACATCTCCTCGAGGTCCTCCGGCGACATCGTGCGGTACTCGGTTCCACCGCTGTTGGCGAACGGGGAGCCGCCGGATCCCGCGAAGGGCCCGCGGCCGGGCTTGCCCGCGCGCTCCCAGGCCTCATAGTCATGCCACCGGGGGCCGTACTCGTCGTACTTCTTGCGCTTCTCGGGGTCGCTGAGGACCTCGTTGGCCTCGTTCAGCTCCTTGAAGCGCGCTTCCGCGCCGGCGTCGTTGGGATTGAGGTCGGGGTGCGACTTGCGGGCCAGCTTGCGGAAGGCGGACTTGATGTCCTTCTGGCTCGCCCCCTTATCGATGCCCAGGATCGAGTAGTAGTCCTTGAACGCGGTTGCCATGGCTGTCCATGTTCTACCCGCGCGCGGGCCGGTGCCAAACCGGCCCCACGCCTGGAGGGCGCCGGCCCCGGGATCAGAACGCCGGGAAGGTCGTACCGGTGAGCGTTGCCCAGGGAGTCCAGCCGCCGCTCGGGAAGTACTGCTTGGTCATGTGCATGGTCTGGGTCAGGGAGTCCTGCGCGAGGGCCTCCATCGTGCCGTCGACATTGGTCTGCGTCTGCGGCGTACCGGCCATCGAGGTCCCCGAGGAGGCCAGCGCCATCATCGGACTCCAGGCGCCACCGGGCGATGTCTGGAAAATGTGCCCAACGCTGCCGTCGGATGCGCTGGTGAACACCTCGAGACGGCCGTCACCGTTGCGTCCCGCGGCCGGGTCGCTGGCGACCCCGCTGCCGCCCAGCGGAGACCAGGGCCCCCACCCGCCGCTGGGGGAAACCTGCCAGATGTGCCACAGCCTGTTGTCCGAGCCCCGAGCGATGCTCTCGATGCGTCCATCGCTGTTGGTTGTGTTGCCTGGCGTGCCCAGGATCTTCACCGTCGAACTGGGGCTGGAGAGCCCGTACCAGGCGCTCCAGGCACCACTGGGAGCGAGCTGCCAGGCGTGGAACATCGCGCCATTGGCATCGACCGCCGTGACCTCGAGGCGGCCGTCACCATTGCGACCCGGGGCGACCGAGCCTTTGAACGAGCCCGCGCCGGGCCGCCCCAGCGCGTTCCAGCCGGACCAACCGCTCAGCCCGCCGGGGGCCAGCTGCCAGTTGTGGGCCGCGCTGCCGTCAGGGGCGACCGCGAAAAGCTCCATCCGGCCGTCGGCGTTGGTGGCGAAGGAGGAGATACCGGTGAAGCCGGCTCCGGGGCTGCCCAATGAGGACAGCTGCGACCAACCACCGCCGGGGACCAACTGCCACGTGTGGCAGACGCTGCCGTCGGAACCGGTGACGAACACCTCCAGCCGCCCGTCAGGGTTGGTCCCGGCGGCGGGGTCGCTGGCAAACGCGCCAGAGGACATCTTGCCAAGCGAATACCAGCTGGTCCACGTCCCGTTGACAGCGCTCTCCCACGAGTGCCAGAGCGCGCCGTCGGCGCCCAACGCAAACGCCTCGATCCGGCCGTCCTTGTTGACCGTCGTGAGCTGGTGCCCGTTCCGGGCCAGCGTCGGGGTTGCGGAGCCGGGGGTGGAGGAGGCGCAGACGGGGCCGAGGGAGGACGGGGCCGGGGTTGGCGGCGGCGCCACGACGGGTGGGGGCGGACCCATCGCGAAGATCTCGGTGAACATGATGACCCCGGTCAGGGCGGAGCCGTTGCCCGACCAGGCGCCGGGCGCGGCGTAGGCGCCCACGCCGACCTGGTTGAAGTTGCCGAGGATGTTGGCCCGGTGCCCTGAGCTGTTCATGAACTGGGTGTTGACCTGGCTCACGGCGACCGACTGCGGGCTGTACGTGTTCCAGCCGATGTTCTCCCCGGCGCCGCTGTACTGGACCCCGTAGCTGGAGAGGATCGGCCACACATACTGGCTGCAGGGAGGGATGAGGTGGGAGAAGTAGTTGCGCTCGATCATGTCCTGGGACCGCCCATGCAGGGTGCCGCTGCCGCAGACGTTGTGCGGCGCGCTGCGGGCGATGTTCGACAGGACCGGGTTGACCAGCAGCGGACCCTGGCCGTTGGCGGCGCGGTCGGAGTTGATCGCGCTGATCAGCTGGGCCTCGGCGGCGGGGGCGTCAAAGCCCGCGGCGCGCGCCGGGACGGCGGCCATGAGTGAGGCGGGGATGGAGCCGGCGGCGGCCAGGCCGACGGCCAGGACCACGTTGGCAAGGCGCCGCCCGAGCCGGCTGTAAAGGGTGCGCGTGACCCCACGCGGAGCAGGCACAAAGACAGGCGTCGAATTCAATTGCATCATCAGGCTCCACGTTAGAGAGCGTTCCCGAACTCTCCAATGGGGTCTTGGTTCCGCCTATGCAACCGCGCTGTGCCAGGCTCGTAACCCCCGCCGACGGGACGCCTGGGGGGCGTCCTGCGGAGCCTGCCGCGACTCTTGCCGTCTACCCTAACGAGGGGCTCCTCCCGGCTGTCAAGCCGGAAAGGTTAAAGATTAGTGGGCGGTCGCCCCGGCCAGCTCGGCTGGCAGGTCGAGCCATTTCTCGGCCCAGGCCGCGATGTCCCTGATGACGGTCTCGAGGTCCCGCCCACGCTCGGTAAGCTCGTATTCCGAGCGGATCGGGGGGCCGGCAAAGACATGCCGCACCACCAGCTCCTCAGCCTCCAACTCCCGCAGACGCTCGCTGAGGAGGCGGTCGGAGAGGCCGGGCACGCCGGCCAGGATCTCGTTGAAGCGATGGGGCCCCGTGAACAACACCCGCAGGATCGCGCCCGACCAGCGCTTGCCGATCAGCTCGACCGCGACGTGGTATCGCGGGCAGAAGGCCGTGATCGCGGGCTGAGGCCCGGCCTCGACGGCACCATCGGAGGTTGCCACCTTGAGGCCGAGCCTAGCACTCACGAACGCTCCCGAATAGTCCCGGTCAGACCGCGACTGCGGCGGGACGAACCATCGCCACCTCCGCGCTGAGGGAGATCGTCTCGCCCACCAGCAATGCGCCGGCCTCGAGCACCTGGTTCCACGTGAGGTCCCAGTCCTTGCGGTTGATCTTGCCGCTCACCGACAGGGAAACGCGCTCGTTGCCCCAGGGGTCGTTGATCGGTCCACCGACCTCGACGTTCAGCTCGACCGGCTTGGTGATCTCGCGAATGGTGAGGTCGCCCCGGGCGATGTAATTGCTGTCGTCCTTCTTCTCGACGGTACCCAGGACGAACCTCATCTCCGGGTACTTCTCGCTCTCGAAGAAGTCACCCGAGCGCAGGTGGTCGTCCCGCTGCGCGGCGCCGGTGTTGATGCTGGCAGTCCTGATCACGGCCTCACCCCTGGCGGTGGCATGGTCCAGGCCATCAACCTCCAGGTACGCGTCGAAATCGTCGAAGCGGCCCCGGACGGTCGAAACCATCATGTGCTTGGCCGAGAAGCCGATCTCGGCGTGAGTCTTGTCTGCCTCGAACCTTGTTGTCATTGTTTCTCCTTGGACCCCTGAAGCCGGCCCTGCTCTGCATTTCGTCGCGGCGGCTGCCGTCGACTTACTTTTCATAGGTTACTACCCCTTAGTTACTTATGTCAAGTAAGTGCTGCCGGACTACCCTAACCTTCTGCCCGTGAGCCTGCGGGTCCTCCACGCGTCCCTTGCCACGGTCACGGCCGCGGCAGCCTTCGCCCTGCTCCTGGCTGCCGGCTTCGCCCTTGTCCGGGGCACCGCCTACAGCATCCGGCTCGTGCTCCTGGTCCGGCGGGTGGCCGTGGTCGCGGCGATCGTGGCGGGCATCGCCGGTGTGGTCCTTTTACTCACCGGCGTGCGCCCGCACGAGGAATTGCACCTCCTGTACGGGCTCTTTGCCCTGGTCACCGTGCCGGCAGCCGCCCAGCTCGCCGTCCGCACACCGCAGCGCGGGGCCCTGTACCACCTCCTGGCGGCGGTGTTGCTCCTGGGCGTCTGCGTCAGGTTGGCCAGCACGGGGTAGGCGTAGAGCATTCGCGCATGTGAGCGCGCTCACAGACCCCCTCGCGACATCCCCATAACGTCGGCGCCACGGCCTGGCATGGCAGGCCAGAACAGGAGGCGCGATGTTCCGCGAGATCTACGTCCCAGTCGACAATTCAGAACACTCCAACGCGGCGATCGAGGTGGCGGTCGCGCTGGCCAGAGACACCGGCGCGAAGCTGACCGGGTGCCACGTGTACGCGGCGCGGATGCACGACGTGCGCTTCAAGCAGATGGAGTACACCCTGCCCGAGGAGTACCAGGACGAGCAGGAGCTGGAGCGCCAGCGCAAGATCCACGACTCCCTGATCACGCGCGGCCTGCAACTCATCTCCGACTCCTACCTCGACGTCCTCAAGGAGGCCAGCGCCCCGGCCGGCCTCGAGGTGGACTACAAGACCTTCGACGGCAAGAACTGGGAGTGCCTGGTCAAGGACATCCAGGACTCCGGCTACGACCTGGTGGTCATGGGCGCGCTGGGGATGGGCGCGGTCAAGGACAGCCAGGTGGGCAGCGTCGTCGACCGGGTGATCCGCCGGACCAGGGCCGACACCCTGGTGATCCGCGACGTCCACCCCCTGTCGGACAGGGCGAGCGACCGGATCGTCGTCGCTGTGGACGGCAGCCCACAGTCCTTCGCGGCGGTGAAGACCGCGATCGCGCTCTCCCGCATCTTCGGCAAGAAGGTCGAGGCGGTCGCCGTCTATGACCCCTACCTGCACTATTCGATGTTCAACGGCATCGTCGATGTCCTGTCCGCGGAGGCCAGCAAGGTCTTTCGTTTCAAGGAGCAGGAGCAGCTCCACGAGGAGATCATTGACAGCGGCCTGGCGCGGATATACGAGTCCCATCTCAAGGTCGCCCGCAGCGTGGCCGCGGAGGAGGGCGTCGAGCTCAAGACCACCCTGCTGGACGGCAAGGCGTTCAAGAAGGTTCTCCAGTTCCTTCGTGACGAGCCGCCCTGGCTGCTGCTCGCCGGGCGCATCGGGGTGCATTCCCACGAGGAGATGGATATCGGCAGCAACAGCGAGAACCTGCTGCGGCTGGCGCCCTGCAATGTGCTCCTGGGCAGCCGCACCTACGTCCCGCCGGTGGACGTCCAGGCGGAGGCCAGCGTGGTCTGGACCGAGGAGGCGGAGGCGCGACTTGACGAAGTCCCCGCCCACGTCAGGGGGGTGGTGCGCAGCGCGATCTGCCGCTACGCGATGGAGCGCGGCAACTCGGTGATCTCGAGCTCGGTGATCGACGAGGCGGTGGCCGACATCATGCCCGAGCGGGCCGCGGCTTCGATGGGCGTCAAGCCCAACCCCCGGCCGCAGACGATGTCCGAGGCCGTCGAGCGCGACGCGTGGGTCTGCCAGCGCTGCGGGCGCCCCTCTCGCGACCGCAAGCCGGAGCAGTGCCCGGTCTGCGGCGGCACCGACCTCCTGCTGGTGGTCAAGGACGATGTGCGCCGTGCCGCCGACCGCGAGGGCGGCATCAGCGAGGAGGCTGCCTTTGACGGCTTCACGGTCCGGTGGACGGCCGAAGGCAAGAAGGCGCTCGACGTGGTGCCCAAGGGATACGAGCGCCGCCGGGTCAAGGCGGTGATCGAGAAGATGGCCCGGATGCAGCGCCTGGGCGTGATCACCCAGGAATTTGCGAGCGCCAAGGTCGCCGAGGCCTGGGCGCCGGTCACGGCAGTCGTGGGCGACGTGGGGGTTCTGACGGCCGGCACGAACGGCGATGGCCATGCGGAAGGTGGCGGTATCGCGACAGCGGGCGCCACCGGCTGGGTTGCCACCCCCCGCGACCGCGGCGAGTCCGGGCCGGCCTGGACGGATGAGGCGACGGTGCGACTCGACCGTGTGCCCGCCGGGTTCATGCGGACGATGGCCCGCACCAAGGTCGACGAGTACGCCCGCAAGATCCATGCGGACCGGGTGACCCTCGACGTATGCGAGGGCGGGCTTGCCGACGCCCGCGACCTGATGGGCCAGATGATGCGGGCCTACGGCCCTGACGCCGAGAGGATCGCCCAGATGATCCCCGGGCACGGCGCCATACCCACGGCCCCCGAGGTGGAGAAGCCGGCGCCCGGGTGGACCGAGGACGGCATCCGGCGCCTCAACGAGGTCGAGGTCCAGGCGGCCCAGAAGTTCGACCCGGCGCGGGCACGCGAGATGGCCGAGCACGTGGCGGAGTCCCGCGCCCAGCGCACGGGCGAGGCGCTCAACGCCGCCTTCCTGGAGCGGCTCGGGGTGAAGTTGGGGTATGGCCACCCGCTGGCCGGCAAGACCTACGACCATGCCTTCACCTGGACCCCGGAGGCGGAGGCGCGGCTCGAGGATGTACCCGCGTTCTGCCGCGAGCTCACCAAGTGGCGGGTGGAGTGGACCGCCGTCAAGAAGGGCCTCGGGACCGAGATCACGCCCGACAAGATGGACGTGAAGTACGACATGTGGGGCGAGGTCTCGCACGAGATCCAGGCCCAGGGGCACAGCATGCCGTGGTCGGAGGAGGCTGAGAAGCGCATCGCCCGGATACCCGAATTCGTCAAGGGCCAGGTGGTCCAGGCGGTCGAGGGCAATGCCCGCGACATGGAGATGACCGAGGTCACCGGGGAGGTCCTCGATGCGGTGATCGAAAAGTGGATCTCGACCGGCGATTTCCACGAGGGCAGGTTTGGCTTCAGGGCCTGACCGGTGACGGCACAGGCGGTCCTCGCAACCTCCGTCGCGGCCCACCCGGCCGTCCCGCCGGTAACGGCGCGCGCGGTCTCGCGCGTCCACCCCAGCCGGCGGGGGTGCTTCGACGTCGACCTCGACGTCGCCCCGGGCGAGGTGCTCGGGCTCATGGGGGTGAACGGGTCTGGCAAGAGCACTCTGCTGAGCGTCCTGGCCACCACCGAGCCCCCCACCGCGGGCGCGGTCAGTTGGTTCGGGCGTTCGGCGCGTCCCGGACCTGAACTGCGCCGCCGCCTCGGGGTGGTGAGCGATGCGCCCGTCCATTTCGACGAGCTCACCGGGGAACAGAACGCCTTCTTCTTCGCACGCCAGTTCGGCGTGCCCCGCGACGAGGCTCGCGAGCGGATCGAGGCCCTCCTGCGCTGGGCCGGGCTCGATGACTCGCGCGACCTGCGCGTGGGGGAGTATTCGCTGGGGATGCGGCGACGGCTGTCCATCATCGAAGCCCTGACCCACCGGCCGGAGCTGGTCCTGATGGACGAGCCGACGCTGGGTCTCGACCACCTGGGCTCCGCGGACCTCGCGGCCCGCCTGCGCGACGAGGCGGGAAGGGGTGCGGCGCTGGTGCTCTCGACCAATGACGCGGCGCTCGCCGAGCGGGTTTGCGACCGGGTCCTGTTCATGCACCAGGGTCGGGTCGTGACCGAGGAGGTCGTGGGACGGGCACCGCTGGCCCGCCTGTTCCGGCGCGCGACCGGCAGCCGCCTCCCGCGAGGGGTCGAGTGACCGTCCTCCCGGCCACGATCGCCGGTCGCGAATTCCTCGAATTCGGTCAGCGGCGGCGCGCGCTGGTCATCAAGATGGCGTTCCCGCTGGTGGTTGGCGTGCCGCTCCTGACCAGCGCGGCCCCCGCCTTCTACGCCGCGATGGCGCTGACCATGCTGATCACGATCATCGGGGCGCTGGGCACAGGCGCGGTGCTCAGCCGCGAGCGGGCGGCCGGGCTGCAGGTGCGTTACCGGCTCCTGCCGCGCCGTCACGGGGTGATCCTGCTGGAGCGGCTGGTCGCCGCCGCGGCCATCGACGTCGCCCAGCTGTTGCCCATCCTCGTGCTGCTGGCCCTGCGGCACCCTGCCGCCACGAGGTGGTGGCCCGCGTTGCTGCTCGCGGTCGCCGGAACCGTCCTGTTCGCAAACGTCGTCGGCGCCCTGGCCAGCACCTTCACCACGGCGCCGGGCGAGGTGATGCTCTACGTCCTGCTGCCGCTGCTGCCCGCGTTCTACCTGTCGGGGGTCTTCACGCCCCTGCGCGACCCGGTCCGGCTGGCGGTGTCGCGCCTCCTGCCGATGACCTACCTGCACGAGGGGTTACTGGGGGCCTTGCAGGGCTCACCCGCGGTCAGCGTCGAGATCGTCGCGGCCGGCGGTGCCGTGACCCTGCTGGTCGCCGCCGCCGCGGCGCTGGCGCTGGGACACCGGGTGCTCGAGGCGTGACACCGGCGGTCCTCCTGGATGCCTACTCCCAGCTCCAGTCGCTACCGGACATCCACGTGCCTCTCATCGGCAACCGGTGGGCGATCGGGATCTTCTTCCTGGTCCATGTCAGCTTCGGCTCCTTCACGATGGGCACGATCTTCCTGTCGCCCACATACCAGCTCGTGGGCCGCCGGCGCAAGGACCCGCGCTTCGAGCGTTATGCGCGAGGGCTCGGTGAGGTCAACATCCGCATCTTCAGCATCGGGGCCACCTTCGCCGGCTTCGCGGTGATCCTGCTGACAGCGCTCTACCCGCGGTTCTTCATCCCGCTCATCGAGATGTTCTTCTGGCCCGCGCTGGTCGCCTTCATGGTCTGGATCCCCGCGATCGCCGCCCTGTACCTCTACGTCCACCAATGGGACACCCTGTCGGCGAGCCATCCCCGCCTGCACCTCTCGCTCGGGTACTACGCGGCGGGGTTCGAGCACGTCTTCCTGGTCCTGATCGTGGGCATAGACAGCTACCTGCTCACCCCGGGCACCGGGATCGGGGCCTTCTTCAACGCCTCCTATTTCCCCGAGCTCGGGCACCGGTTCGTCGGCAATATATCGTGGGCTTCGTTCTTCATCGCCGGGGTCTGCGCCATCCGCGGAGCGGTGGCCAGGGAGGAGGTCCAGCGGAGCTACCTGGCCTGGGCGACCCGGGTCAGCGTGGTGGTGGGATTCCTCACCCTGGTGCTGCAGGCGGTCATCGGGTTCTTCTTCGCGGAGGCCATCAAACAGGCCTCACCGGGGGCGTTCACCTATTCCGTGAGCGGCCCGTTCGCCTGGCTCTGGCTGGTGCAGGGGTTGCTGCTGGCGGTGCTGGTTGTCGGCTCGAACCTGTACTTCCAGCAGACCCGGCCGAGCGCGAGCGGCCGCCTGGCGAACTGGGTCGTGGTGGGAATGTCGGTCGTCGCCGTGGCGCCCTCCGTGCTCTACCCGCACGGCCTCTTCTGGGTGCGCTACCTCGTGCTGGCCGCCTCGCTGGGAATCAGCGTCCTGCACTTCGTGACCTGGCGAAAGGGGGGCGAGGTCGCGCCCGTGGCCAACGTTTCGCGGGCGCCGCGCACGACGATGGCGCTGGTGGCGCTCAGTGCCCTGAGCATCTTCCTGCTCATGGGCGTGATCCGGACCACCGCCCGCGGGGAATTCACCGTGTACGGGAAACAGAAGGAGTCCGGCGCATACGGTCTCTACCAGCCGCCCAAGGGTCATTACCCGTGAGCCGCCTGGCCGTGAGCGCCAGTTCGGTCGGCGACCTGCAGACGATCTTCTACCTCGCGCTGGTCGGCGGGATCCTGTTGACCCTGACCCTCTTCCTGCTGGGCGTCGGCTTCGCCGGCCTGCCCGCGTTCTTCCGCCGGCCCGGCCACCGGCTGCTGGCCAGCCTGATCACCGGGGCCCTGGCATTCACATCCGTGTTCATTGCGGCCACCAGCGGCATCCTCGTGTACGCGGTGGGCCATCGTGGCTGACGGGGGCCGGAGCGAGATGACCCGCCGCAGGTTTGCCGTCTGGGGCACCGCGGTGAGTGGGGCGCTCGTGTCGCTCACGCTTGGAATCCCGATCGTCGGCTTCCTGCTCTCCCCCCTCTTCCAGCGCCGGGAGAAGGATGTCGAACGGCGCCTTGGATTCGTCGGTGACATGCCCGAGGGCCAGCCCGTGCGGTACGAGATATCGCTGCCCCAGAACGCCTGGCCCGTGCCGGACCAGGCGCACACCGTCTTTGTCGTCCGCACCGGTTCGAATTACGAGGTCCTCTCCAACACCTGCACCCACATGCAGTGCCCGGTGCGTTTCCAGAAGGACATCAACCAGTTCCTGTGCCCGTGTCACGGCGGCCTGTACGACATTCATGGCAACAACCTTGGCGGTCCGCCGCCCCGGCCGCTGGCGAAGTTCACGAGCCGCGTCGATGCCGACGGGGTGCTGTATATCCGCAGCTCGCTGGGGACGCAGCTATGAGCCCCGGTACGCGTGCCCGGCGCAGCCGGTTGGCGCGCGGTTACCAGTGGTTCGACGAACGCACGGGCATCCGGCGATTGCTGCGCAACGGTTTATACGAAGCCGTGCCGGTGCGCGGCAGCTGGTTCTACACCCTGGGAAGCGCGACCCTGGTCCTGATCATCCTGCAACTGGTCACGGGAATATTCCTGCTGTTCCAGTACGTGCCTTCCGTGCAGGAGGCCTGGGAGTCCCTCAATTTCCAGAAGCAGACGGACATTTTCGGCAGCTGGGTGAGAGGCATCCACCTGTGGGGGGCGTACGTCCTGATGTTCATCATCGGGCTGCACCTGGTGCGCACGTTCTTCTCGGCGTCGTACAAGCGGCCGCGTGAGCTCAACTGGATAACCGGGGTCATCCTGCTGGTGCTGGTGCTGGGCATGGCGATCACGGGCGCCTTCCTCCCATGGGACCAGGCGGCGTACTGGACGGCGGTCGTGGTCACCAACATCCCGGCGTACACGCCGGTCGTCGGAGGCTTCGTGCGCGCGCTGTGGCGTGGCGCTGACGCGGTCGGCCCGGTGACCCTCACGCGAACGTTCGGGATCCATGTCTGGCTGCTGCCCGCAATCCTGTTTCCGATGATCGGCGCGCATTTGGCGCTCCTGCGCAAGCATGGTGAGTTCGGTTCCTATGTCAACTACCGGGGCGCCTTCCGGACACGTGAGGGCCGGGTGATGCCGCCGCCAGCCGACCGCCTGGAGGCCGATCCCCCTTACCCCGCCGCGCCCACCGACGAGCTCTGGTCGGTTCCGCTCGAGACCGAGGACTTCTACCCCCACCAGACGTTCAAGGACGGCGTGGTCTCCGCGGCGTTGGTACTGCTGGTGTTCGCCCTGGCCGTGGCGATCGGGGCACCCCTGGAGGAGAAGGCCAACCCCGCCACGGTGACCTACACCCCGGTTCCGGAATGGTTCTTCCTGCCGCTGGACCAGTTGCTGGTGCTGTTGCCGAAGCAGCTGACACCACTGATCCTGGCGTTGCCCCTGGGTGGGGTCCTGCTGCTCCTGGCACTGCCGTTCATCGACCGCGGCCACGAGCGCAATCCCTTCGAGCGGCCGGCAATCGTCGTGCCCGGGTTGATCATCGTGTTCTTCCTGGTCACGCTGACCCTGCTGGGCTCGGGGAGGCTGTTCAACCTGTGAGCGTCGTGATGACTGTCGGCGGGGTGTTGACGGCGGTTGTCGGCGCGGGCGACCCGTTCTTCCAGGGCCAGGCGCCCGGCTTTGGTGGCGTCGCCGGGACCCGGTTGGCGATCGCCATCATCGCGCTCACCCACATCCTCAGCGCCGGCTTGATCAGCGGCGGCGGCCAGCTGGCGCCGGTTGTCGAGTGGCTGGGTTACGTCCGCCGTCGCGAGGACTACGACCGCCTCGCCCGGGGAATGGCGAAATTCCTCGTCTATTACTTCGCGATCAGCGCGTCGATCGCCTTCATTTTCGTGACGGTGCTGCTGACCGGCCTGTGGGGACATTTCTGGACATCGCTGGTGCGCGTGATGTTCGTGCCGCTGGTCCTTGAGCTGTTCGCGTTTCTCTTCGAAATTGTCTTCGCATATCTCTGGTACTACTCGTGGGAACCGCTCCGGGAGCACAAGCGGCTGCACCTGGCGCTGGGGGGGTTGCTGGTCATGGCGGACTTCCTGCAGGTGCTGATGATCAACGTCGTCGCTTCCTACATGGAGACCCCGACGCAGCCGAACGACCTGTTCAAGGTGATCCTCAACCCCACCTTCTACCCCCTGCAGGTCCACCGAATCGTGGCCAACCTTGCCTACATCGGCTTTGCGGTGGCCGCGTTTGCCGGCTGGCGATTCCTCCGCACGAAGGACCCGGAGCAGAAGACCTTCTACGACTGGGCGGGAAGTTTCGGGATGCTCGTGGGAATCGAGCTAACGCTGCTCCAGCCGCTGGTGGGATATTCGTACGCCAAGGAGATCCAGCTGCACTCATACGGCAGCTGGTACCGGATGATGCTGGGCAACCTGAGCACCGTCTTCCTTTTCCAGATGGTGCTGCTGGGCATCATGCTGCTGGTCGCCGCGCTGTACTTCGCGCGCCGGTTGCGCAGTGACCGGGCACCCGGGCACCGGGCGCTCTTCTTCATGTCGATCGCCATGATCGTCACCACCGTCTTCGCCGCGATGCCCTATCACCTGGCATTCACCTACACCCAGGTGCAGGCGGCCGGGCTGGACCGCCCCTTCTGGCAGGGCGGCCTGATCAATCCACTGGGAGCGATGCTGCCATGGAAGGTCCTGGCCCTGATGGCCTACAGTGTCCTCGCGGTGGCCGCCGTCACCTGGTACCTGCGCGGCCTGCGAGGGGTGCGTTGGGGCAACGCCGGGCGGGGCGAGCAGCGCCTGCTGGTGGCCTCGGCCTTCCTGACCGCGGGGATGATCATCACGATGGGCGTGATCCGAGAGAACGGCCGCCAGCCCGACGTGATCTACGGCCAGATGTCGGTCCAGGGCCAGCAACCCACGGCCGCGCCGTCGGCGCCGCCGCCACCGCAATGAGGGGAGCGGTGTCAGCCCTCGAGGAGCTCGGCCAGGCCCACCGGGTTGGCCACCTTGATACAGCGATGGCGCACCTCGATATAGCCCCCGCCCTGGAGGCTCCCGAGGAGCTTGGTCACCGTCTCGCGGTGGGCGCCGACCATGTCCCCCAACTCCTGGTGCGTGATGCCCTCGATCACCCCGTCCTCGTCGCGGCGGAGGCGCAGGAGCGCGAGCGCGATTCGCGAGCTGACGCTGTGGTAGGCGAGGTACTCCAGGCGATCCTCGCTGTCGACCAGCCGGTTGCCGATCAGCTCGAGCATTCCCAGCCCGATCTCCGGCCGCTGCCTGATCACCTCACCGGTCTGTTGCCGGCTCAGGACCTGGATCTCGCTGTCCACGAGCGCCTCCCCCACACCGCGGGCCAGCCGCGCGCCGACGAACCAGGCCGGCGGTTCGAGCAGGTCCAACTGGAGCTTGCGGCCACCCAGGGTGTACCGGCTCAGGCGCACCCGGCCGCTGTTCAGGAGGAACATCCATTCCGCGCTCGGGTCGGTCTGGAAGAAGGTTGCCCCGCGGCGGACGCGAACCATCCTGGGCTGTGGATCGAGCCATCCGAGCATGCCCCCCGGCACCATCGACTGCACCAGCCTGGACAGTCTAGGCCAGGCGATGCCTGAGCGTCCCGACCACCCCACAAGGGAGCTGCCACCCGATTCCCTGGTCCATGGGAACCTCCAGATACGGATCTACGGACCGCCCCAGTCGGAGCTGGCACGGACCGTCGGTGACCGGGTTGCCCACTGGGTGAGCCGGCTGTACCAGAGCTATGGCGCGGACCCGTCGAACCCGCCCTTGAGCGCCTCGATGGAGGCGGTGGCCGAGGCGATGGGGCACCGGCTGGAAGGCCTGTCGCTGATCCTGCGCAAAGCCGAGGCCCGCGGCTGGAAGACCTCGGTCGACGATGACATGCTGGTCATCTACACCGGCATCGCCGAGGACGAGGTCCGTGCCCAGCTCGAGGAGGACGGGGTGCTTTCGCTGGTCCAGGAATTCGCCATGCGCGACGTGGCACAGACGGGTGAGGGATAGCGGTGGCACGCGTGCTGGTCGTCGAGGACGAGCCCAACATCGCCGAGATCATCCTGTTCAAGCTGCGCCGCGAGGGACATTTGGTCACGCGGGTGGAAACCGCGGCTGAAGCGCGCGGGGCGGGCCCCGATTGGGACGTCGTCCTGCTCGACTCGAGCCTGCCGGGTGAGGACTCACTGCTGTTGCTCCGCGAGCTCTGCGGGCTGGTACCCGTCGCGTTCTTGACGGAGTCGCTTGACGACGTGACCCCGGGGTTGGCGCAGGAAATCGGCGCCGCGGCGACGGTGCGCAAACCATTCAAGCCCACGCTGCTGGCGCGCCTGGTCGCCGAGCTCGCCCCGAAACGTGACGCAGGTCACAGCGATGACGCGCGGCCCGGGGAATTAATTGCACCGATGGGAGGCCTGGAGTGAGTCCACTGACAGAGGCAACAGGAGCGACGGCGCTCGCGGGCGTCGCGACGGACGAGCGCCTCAGCTGCTTCTGGATTTACCGACTGCGGCCGAGCTGGCGCCTGCTGGACCGCGAGACGCGCCGCCAGGGCCTGGACGACGCGATGCACCTGTTGCAGCCCGCCGGCGCGCGGGAGGTGACGCTGCGCGGGGCGTACAACCTCGCCGGCCTGGGCGCGGACGCCGACTTCATGCTGTGGTGCATATCGACCAGCGCCGACGCGGTCAACGACCTGGCGATCGAGATTCGGCGCACTGCTCTAGGCCAACACCTCGAGACTCGCCACGTCCTCCTGGGCCTTGCCGGACCCTCGGAGTACAACCCGGACCACGTGCCGGCGTTCATCCGCGGCGAGCCACCACGGCGCTACGTGTCGGTCTACCCCTTCGTGAAGACCCCGGCGTGGTATTTGCTCCCTGCCGAGGAACGCCGCGCGATGATGGCCGAACACGGCCGCGCCGGCCGCGAGCACGCCGTCTTTGCGAACACCGTGCGTTCCTTCGGCTTGGGCGATGCCGAATTCACGGTCGCCCTGGAGGCGGACCAGTTGAAGGACCTGGTGGACTGCATGGACGCACTGCGACGGCTGAGGGTCCGGGAGTACACGCTGCGGGACACGCCGATCTACCTGGGGAGGTTGCAGCCGCTGGAGGGGCTACTCAGCGGTTTGAGCTAAGGCATCAGACTCCAGGATGCGCTTGATGCGCAGGACCTCGGCCGGGGTGTCGCGCGACAGCCACGCACCCATGACCGGACCCAGTACGCGACCAACGATTGGGCTCAAGGTGAAGGCCTCACGGTGGACAACCTTTGTACCGCCCTCTGCCGGCTCGCATGTGAAGTAGCCGTCAAATGCCCTCATCGGCCACGGCATCGCGACACCAACGAAGTCCAGGCGGGAATTCGGCGTGAGATGGAAAGCGAGCGTCACTGCTGGCGCGCGCAAGCCAAGAACCCGGCCATCATGGCGAACCTCACCGACGTTGCCCACACGCTGGAAGGCATGGACCTTGCCGATCTTCCGGTCTGCGTTCCTGTACCGCTCCACGTCCAGAACAAATTCCATGATGGCTTCGGGTTCGCGCTTCATGATGGTCGTCCCGATCCCTGCGACTACGACTTCACCAGTCGGTCGCGAAATGCGGCGCAGATCCCTCAGCCCAAAGCGCTCCAAGTGAGGCAGGCCCGCGCGTACCGCGTTCTCATCGAACTGGGTAGGGGGGACAAGGTCTTCCGGGACTTCGTCAGGAGCCCATGCCGCTTCGACCAATTCCTCACGCAACATCCGGACCTGGGCCGTGGAGATCAACGGGACTTTCATAACTCGCTCGGCCACGACCGCAAGGAGCCGGTGGACCAAGAGTGGCGCCTTTATAAACGCGCGACGCTTGCCAAGCACACGTGCAACTAAGCGCGCGGCGTCGTCAAACGCCAGGTCTGTCGGACCGGTGAGGCCTACGGTTGCGTGCGATAAACGCCCGGCGACAAGCGCCGCTTCTAGGACTCGAACAACATCAGCGACGGCGACTGGCCGTGCGCGACGCTCGCCGACTCCGAGGTACACCGGGAACGTCAACAATGCGCGACTCATGTGGTCGAGCATGTGATCGCCCCGGCCGTACATGACCCCCGGCTTGACGATGGTCCAGGCCAGGCTCGAGGCGCGAACAATCTCCTCAGCCCTCCATTTGGACTCGTGATAGGGCGACCCCGACTGGGGCCGGGCGCGTAGAAAGCTGATCAAGACCAGCCGGCTCACGCCAGCATGTTCCGCGGCACGGACGACGTGCTCAGTACCTCGCACGTGAACCGCCTCGTATGTCGCATCGCCGATCTCGCGATTGATGCCCGCACAATGCGCCACCGCGAGACAGCCCGAGAATGCCGCAGTCAACGCCGCCTCATCACCAAGGCCGATGTCGACCGTCGTGATCCCCGGGAGCTGCCGGACCAAGCGTGCCCAGGGTCGGTCATCGACGCCGCGAGCGACTATGACGACCTCGTGCCCTTGTGCCATCAAGGATGCTGCCAGGTGGCCGCCTACAAATCCGGTGCCGCCGGTTATGGCGATCCGCATGGTCCGAGCTTAGCTAGTGGTCAGCCCGCCCTTCTTCCGATCGGCGGACCTTCCCATGGTAGATCCGCGCACCGTTCAGCTCGACCCTGGCATCCCATCCCAGGGTCGCGAGTTCTTGCTGGAGTTCCTCCGGCTTGTAGTACACCTTCACCATTCGGAACTCCCGACCGTCGTCGAGGCGGCGGACCGCTGCCCCTCGGCCACCGTCGAGCATCGCCTCGTACCCGTCGCCCCCGTCGTACGCCGCCTCGTCGATGAAGAAGACCCGACCCCCCGGTTTCAGGGCAGCGGCGACCAGGTCCCAGAACTCGATGAAGCGATCACGTGGCACGTGCGACAACCAGAAGGAGAAGAACACGAGGTCGTACCGACGGTCAGGCCGCCATGAAAATATGTCCGATTGGATGCGGTGGATGCCGTCGCCAGGGACCCTGCGCCGGTTGATCTCCAGCATTTCCGCGGACGCATCCACGGCGGTTATGGAGGTGGCGTTTCGCGCCAGGCGCTTGGTCCACCAGCCCGGGCCGCAGGCCAGCTCGAGCACCTCGCCGGTCGGACCCAGGGCGTCGAGGGCTTTCTCGGCAATGGCCAGCTCGCGGGTGTCCGCGTCGAAGGATGCGACGTCCAGGCCGTCGAGCTCGTAGCGCTTTTCGCGGTTCAGCATCGCGTCGTACTCGGGCGCTCGCGCCGCGTAGTACGCGATCTGTTCGTTGACCAGGTCGTCGGGAGGATCGGCCACGCCCGCATCGTAGACCCGCCAGGGGTGCCGAACACATCAGCCGCGGGAAACGACCAGGCTGCCCGTGCCCCCCTGCATCGTCGCGGCGGCGGCGCTGCGGGAATCAGGCCTGCGCGTTGAGCCTCGACAGCATGGTCCGCATGCGCATGGCCAGGATGCGCCCCCCGGTGACCTGGAACAGCCCGTGCAATAGGCGCCCGCGCCAGCCGAGCGCGCGCCGGTCCATGCTCACCGTGATGATGGTGCCGCCGTCCCCACGCGGCTTTATGTCTGTCCTCCACTCCCCGCCCGGCGCGACGACATTCGATTGCCCCGAGACCGCGATGACCACCCCGGGCTGGGACCAGTCGTAATGCTCGACCACCCAGATGCCCAGGCTCACCGTGCCCTCGCGCGCAATCGCGCTCGTCTCGCCCAGCTCCATCAGGTTGAACGAACCCGGCGTCAGGTCGGGCCAGATCTCCTCGCGCCGCGAGCCGAACTCGGTCAGCGCCGCCCACACCTTCTCGGGGGACACTTTGGTCTGGATGGTGTAGGTGAATTTCGCCATCCCCGTCAGCCTAACCGGCGCGCGTCACCACATGTCCACCCCCCAGGCCGCCGGCGCCCAGTGGAAGACCCGGTCCGCCTCCGCCGCCGCGCCAGGACGGTTCTCCACAATCCGCCCCGCGGCGACCATCTGCAGGACGCTCGTATCACCCAGGTAGATCGCGCCGAGGGTGTCCGCGCCCATGTCCAGGTCAGGGTCGGTCGCGACCCTGGCAGAGCGCGCGGCGCCCCCGGAAACCTCGAGCTCGTACGTGCCGGTCGCCTGCGGCCAGCTCGGGTCCTCCACCCGGATGCGCAGGACCCCATCCCCGCGGTAGCGCCGCCCCGCCAGCGCGGCCGCCGGGTCGGTGAGATGAACCCACAGCTCCTCATCCGGGGAAACCCGGACCCTGGCGAAGGTCGCGCACCAGGAAGGGAAGTGGGTCGTCCGCGGGGCGCATCCGCGCCGTCACCGACCGGACCAGGTCGAAGGAGCCGGCATAGCGCCAGAGCGCCCGGGAGGCATCGGCGTCCGCGGCGTGGAGGTCGGACAGACGGGCCTTCCCGGCGTAGTTGAGCCCCTTCATCGCGCCCATGAGCCGCGCTATGGCCGTGCCTCGGTCCCGGCCGTCAGCGTCGATGTACACCAGGAAGCGCGCCGGCATCCAGCCCGGCCCCTCCATTGGCGTCGCCCTGAGTATCCGAGCCCACCAGCGGGCCTCCCTCAGCACCACGCCGGGGCGATTCGCGACGGACAGCGCGAACACCGGCGGGAAGCGCTCGAAAGCCTCGTCCCGGGAGATTTCGACCACGCGCCCCGGCGACGGCGGCAGGGCCGCCAGCTCGCGTGCCGCGACCTTCAGGTGCACGGTCCTCGCAGCCACGCCGAAGCCGAACCTCCCGTAGATCGCCCCCTCCGCCGCATAGAGGGCCGCGATCGGCTCCCCCTCGCTGACGCCGGTCTCCTGGAGGCGCCGCATCATCTCCCGGAGCACTCCCTTCCGCCGTTGGCGGGTGCTGACGGTGATCCAGGTGATACCGCTACAGGGCAGCGTTGCCCCGGGGACCTGCATCTGGAAGCGGTACGCACCACCGGTCGCCTCCAGGCGCTCACCAGCGAACCCCGCCAGCGGCCGGGCCATCTCGTCAAGCGCCCGCATGTTGGTGGCGACCTCGGCAGGCCACGTCTCTATGAAGGACTCCTGCATCTGCGCCGCGAACGCGGGCCAGTCGGCCTCGGCAGGAGGGCGAAACTCCAGGTCCATGGCGAGCAATGTTGACACGGCGCCGTTCACCCGAATTGGTTACCCTCGCGGGGTGACGGCGGCGCTGGTTCTCCATGGCGGCGCGGGCATCTGGCCCGAGGACCTCCGCGAGGAGGCCGGCGCCGCGATCGAACGATGTGCCGACGCGGGTTGGGCGGCAATGGCCGCCGGCCCACTCGAGGCGGTGACGGCCGCCGTCAGGGCGCTCGAGGATGAGCCGCTCTTCAACGCGGGGATCGGCGCCTGCCTGACCAGCGACGGCACGATCGAGCACGACGCCGGGGTGATGGTCGGCTCGAACCTCGCGGCCGGGGCGGTGGGATCGGTGCTCGGACCACGCCACCCGGTAGAGGCGGCGCGGGCCGTGATGGAGCAGACGCGCCACGTCCTGCTCGTTGGCGAGGGTGCGATGCGCTTCTGCCGGGCGAGCGGGATCGAGATGGCGGCCCCCGCGATGTTCTTCACCGACCGCCGCCGGCAGGGACTGATCACCAGCGACACGGTCGGCGCCGTCGCAGTCGACGCCAACGGCCGGACCACCGTCGCGGTGTCCACGGGCGGGTATACCGGCAAGATGCCGGGGCGCCTTGGCGACAGTCCACTGGTGGGCGCCGGGTTCTACGCCGACGACGCCGTTGGTGCAACCTGCGCGACCGGGACGGGTGAGGGATTCATGCGTCTCGTCCTCTCCCGCCAGGTGCGCGACATTATCGCCGCGGGTGCCTCCCCCCAGGAGGCCGTGGAGCGAGCCCTGGAAATGCTGACGACCCGGATGGGCATGACCGGCGGGATCATCGCCGTGGGGCGCGACGGCAGCGTGGGCCACGCCCACACCACCGACCACATGCCGGTCGCGGTACGCGGGGGCGGCTCGTGAACCGCGTGGCGTTCCTGTCGACAGTCGTGACCCTGCTCGTGATCATGGATCCCATCGGGACCGCCCCGGTCTTCATCGCCCTGACGGCGCGAAGCACTCCAGCCGAGCGCCGCCGCCTGGCGGTCGTCGCCGTGGCGGCCGCGGGCAGCCTCGTTCTGGTCTTCGCATTCTTCGGCCAGCTGCTGCTGGGTTACCTCCGTGTCGGTGTCGACAGCCTGACCATCGCGGGGGGCCTGCTGCTGTTGCTGGTGGCGTTGCAACTCCTCACCGGGCGGGAGCAGCCCGCCGAGGAGAGCGCCAACGTCGCACTGGTCCCGCTCGCCACCCCCCTGCTGGCGGGTCCGGGGGCCATTGCGGCCGTGATGATCCTGGCTCGCCGTTACCCTGACGGCCAGGGACGGATTGGCGTCCTTGCGGGCATCGGCGCGACCCTTCTCATCGTGCTGGGCGGTTTGCTCGTGGCGGGGCAGATCAATCGAGTCGTCAAGCCGGTGGTCGCCCAGTTCGTGATCCGGGTCCTCGGCGTGCTGCTGGCGGCCATAGCAGTCCAGTTGGTGATCGACGGCATCCGCTCGGTGATCCGGGCGGGGTGACGCGCCGTAACCCCGTTGAGTAACCAAGGAGGAAGATGAACATCCGCTGGTTCCTGGTCGTCCCCGCCATCCTGCTGGTCCTGGTCGGCGCGATATTCGCGCTGCAGGGCGCCGGCCTGCTGCCCAGTGCGGTGATGCATGGCAAGCCGGAGTGGCTGGTCATCGGCATCGCCATGATCCTGGTGGGAGCCTTCCTGGGTTACCGCGGCAGCGGGCGTCAGCCCCAGGGCTGAAGCCGGCTCAACCCTCCTGCTGGGTAGGCCTGACCATGACCTCGTTGACCGCCATGTGGCGCGGTCGCGTAACCACGTAGACGATGGCGTCGGCGATGTCCTCGGCGCGCAGCCGCTCGATACTGCCAAATCGCTTGTTCAGGCCCTGGAGGACCTCCGGGCGGTTGTGACTCGGCAGTTCGGTGTCGACCGCGCCCGGCTCCACCAGTGAGACCCGCAGGTGCTTCCCGGCGAACTCCTGGCGCAGGGACTCGCTGAACGCCCCGACCCCGTGCTTGGTGAGGTTGTAGACGCCGCTGCCACTCCGCGCGACCCGCCCGGCGACCGAGCTGATGTTGACCATGTCCGCCACGCGCCGCGGGTCGCCCTCCGCCGCCTTCACGAGGTGGGGCAGGGCGGCGTGAGCGCAGTAGAGGAGCCCGAGGACGTTGAGCTCGACCATGCGCTCCCACTCCTCCAGCGGCGCGCCGGCCGCGGGGCCAAGGAGCATGACCCCGGCGTTGTTGACCAGGATGTCGAGCCGTCCGGCAGTGGTGACCGTGCGCTCCACGGCAGCCTGCGCCTGGGCTTTGTCGGTGACGTCCGCCTCGATGACCAACGCCTTGCCGTGGCCCGCCTCGGCGATCCGCTTCCCCAGGGTCTCCAGCCGATCCTTGCGCCGGGCCGCGATCGCGACCTGCGCGCCCTCCGCCGCCAATGCGAAGGCGGTGGCCTCGCCGATGCCACTCGAGGCGCCCGTGACCAGTGCCACCGTCCCGGCCAACCGTCCGCCCTCAGTCATTTGCCACCTTGAGAACCAGCTTGCCCATGTTTTCTCCTTTGAAGAGCTTGTTCAGCGTGTCCGGGAACGTCTCCAGGCCCTTGACCACGTCCTCCCTGGCATGGAGCTTGCCGGCCTCGAACCACCCGGTCAGCTCCCGCATCGCGTCCCCATAGCGTTCGAAGTAATCGAAGACCAGGAAGCCCTTCATCATCCCGCGGTTCACCAGCAGGGACATGTAGTTGGAGGGCCCCTTCATAGGGCCGGTGTTGTTGTACTGCGAGATCGCCCCGCAGAGGGCGATCCGGGCGCCTCGAGCGAGGCGTGCCAGGGCCGCATCGAGGATGTCGCCGCCCACGTTGTCGAAGTAGATGTTGACCCCCTGGGGGCAATGCTCCTTGATCCCCGCCTTCACGTCCTCGGACTTGTAATCGATGGCGGCGTCGAAGCCCAGCTCCTCGGTGATGTAGCCGCACTTTTCGGGGCCGCCGGCGATGCCGACAGCGCGGCAACCCTTGATCTTGGCGATCTGCCCGACGGCCGCGCCGACGGCGCCGGCCGCCCCGGAGACCAGCACCGTCTCGCCGGCCTGCGGTTTGCAGATGTCCAGCAACCCGAAGTACGCGGTCATGCCGGGCATGCCCAGGATGCCCAGGAATGTGGGTAGTGGCGCCACCGCGGGATCGATCGGTAGCACCCCCCGGCCGTCCGATATCGCGTACTCCTGGACGCCGAAGGTGCCGCTCAAATGGTCGCCGACGTTGATGCGGGGGTGGTTCGACCTGACGACCTCGCCCACGCCGCCGGCGCGCATGACCTCGCCGATCTGCACCGGCGGGAGGTACGACCGCGCGTCGTTCATCCAGCCGCGCATCGCCGGGTCCAGTGAGATGTACTCGACCTTGACGAGCACCTCACCCTCCGCCGGCTCGGCGATGGGCCCCTCGACGAAGTCGAAGT
Organism: Chloroflexota bacterium; assembly: GCA_034666405.1. GTDB lineage: Bacteria > Chloroflexota > Dormibacteria > DASZGP01 > DASZGP01 > JAXDLW01. The sequence continues at coordinate 25,852 of JAXDLW010000046.1, forward strand.
CGCTGCGCTTGGGCATCCCTTCCGGACGGGCGGCGAGTTTGAAGGCGTGGTTGGTCTCAGTCATGGAACTCCTCAATGTGCGGCGACGGGGACCCGGGCAGCGGACCGGGTGTGTTCCTCGAGGAACTTGACCACAACCCGGGCGGCCTCGCCCGGGGCATCTGTGCTGTAAACGTGGCCGGCGCCCTTGATGTTGTAGAAGCGGGCGCCGGGGATCAGGCGGGCGATCAGCCGCCCATTGGCCTGGGGGATCAGGCGATCGTGGTCCCCGTGCAGCACCAACGTGGGCACGCGCAGCCCGCGCAGCCGGGTCAGGCTGCTCCAGCGGAGGGTGGCCTGGAGCTGGCGGCGGTAGCCGATGGGGCTGCCGGACCGGAGGAGCCGCTTCTGCAGGGCCTCCTCGACCGCGGCCGGGTCCTCGGTCAAGGCCCGGTGGAAGAGGTATGGCGCCGCCAGCCGGCCGGCCTCCTCGGCGGTGTACCTGGACCGCGTCAGAAGCAGGCGGATGATGCCGGGGGACCCGGGGAGTGCGACCACCCCGGGGCTGGGACAGCCCAGGATCAAGGTTCGCACGCGGTCGCGGTGCGAGAGCGCGATCTCCTGGGCGATCATGCTGCCCAGCGACGCACCATAGATATGCGCGCTGCGGAAGCCGGCGTCGTCCATCACGCTGACGGTGTCGCGGGCCATCCCGGCGATCGAATAGGGCACATCGGGCACGTCGGACTTGCCCACGCCGCGGTTATCGACCCGGAGGACGCGGTACCCCGCGAGGTACGGCATCATCGCGTCCCACCCACTCAGGTCCGTGCCCAGGCCCATGACCAGCACGATCGGCACCCCGCTGGCCGGACCGGTCACGAGGTAGTGGATTCGGGCGTCGCCCACGTCTACAAACGGCACCCGGGAACTCTAACCGGGATGCGCGAGGGCTTAGGGTTGGGCATGAGCCCCAATGACGCCGCGGCCGCCAATGCCGCGCTCCTGGACCGCTTCTACACCGCGTTCCAGACGCTTGACGCGTCGAACATGAATGCGTGCTACGCGCCTGAGGTGCGGTTCCGTGACCCTGTCTTCGAGCGCCTGGAGGGCGACCGGGCGCGTGCCATGTGGAGCATGCTCGCCGCCCGCAGCAGCGGGCTGCAGTTGACGTACGAGCTGGGCAAGGTCGATACCGCCGAGGGTGACGCGACCTGGGTCGCCACGTACAACTTCGCGACCACAGGTCGGCGCGTCGAGAACCATGTGCAGTCGCATTTCTGGTTCAAGGACGGGCTGATCAGCCGCCAAGAGGACACGTTCGACCTCTACAAATGGGCCTCGATGGCGCTGGGACCGAAGGGCGTGCTCCTGGGATGGCTCCCGCCCGTTCAGGCGTCCATTCGCAAGCAGGCAAAGGACGGACTGGACAAGTTCGTCGGGGGCAGCGCGAGCTAACCCCTGCCGGGTGGGCAGCCGGCGCAAGTTTGGCGCCCGACAGTCGTTCTAGTGGAGTAGGGACCGCTTCGGCCGATCGTCGTAGCGCGCCCCCGACAGCGGGATCGTGAGTAGGGAGCTGAGCATGAATATCGGACCTGGACGGATGCGCGCGCGGCGCGCCATCGTGACCTTGACGATGGCCGGCGCCGTCGCCGCCGCCACCACCATGGGGGCGATGGCCCAGCCGCTGACGGCAGACACGACGAGCACCAGCACCGCCGACGCCCTGGCGAAGGCCGCCGCCATATACGCGGCCTCCCCGGTCGACCCGGGTGCGCCGGCCGACGCCCGGACGACCGCCACCCTGGATGCGGGCCTGAAGCCCGCGAATGGTGCGACGCGGCAGCTCAATTGGAAGATCGGCTTCGCCAAGCAGAGCCTTGATCCAACCCAGGCCATGCTGAAGGCGGGCTTCCACCTTGGCGGGTTCGGCCTCGGGCCGACGCGTGCCAGCACCGGTCCAGCCGTCAACGGCAAGGGTGTTGCCGAGCACATCTACGCCCGGGCGATGGCCATCAGCAACCTGCAGGGCCAGACCCTGATGCTGGCCGCCCTGGAGAACCAGGGCACCTTCGCGGCCTACAAGGAGGGCCCGTACGGCCTGTGGGACATCCGCCAGCAGGTGTCGAAGGACACGGGTGTGCCGGTCGACATGATCGTCATCAACAGTGACCACAGTCATGGCGGGCCGGACATGATCGGGCTGTGGGGTGGCGTCCCTGTCGACTACATGCAGGAGGTCTTTGCTCAGACCGTGAAGGCGCTGGACCAGGCATACGCGCACCGCGCCCTCGCGGAACTCCGGGTTGGCTCCAACAAACCCGTGGTCCCGGCGCCGGGTGTCGGTCGTTACCTGGCGGGCACCGCCAGCCCTGGTGAAGACTTCGTGCACAGCCAGTTCGGCAAGAACGTCGGGGCCAATGGCATCCCGGCGACGAACTACGACGACTCATTGGTCGACACCCAACTGCGCGTCCTGCAGGCTGTCGGCGCCGATGGCAAGCGGCTCGGCACGCTGATCAACTACGCCGCCCACGCAACCGTGATGGGGAGCAGCAACCTTGGCTACTCGGCCGACTGGCCGGGCCGGGTTGCCCACGCCCTGGAGCAGCGTGCGGGCGAGCCCGTGGCCGTGACCATGGTCGCCGACGTTGGCCGCAGCCAGCCGCCGCGTCCCCACAGTGACCCCAAGTGCGACCAACCCAACCACCCGTCCTGCGAGGCCGACAAGCTCGACACCTGGACGTCGATCTTCCTCCCCTGGGTGATCGACGCCGTCGCCCACTCCGTGCCCGTGAACGGCACCCAGGTGTCAGGCCAGGAGGTCTTCACCCGTGAGGTGGCGACTAACCCGGCGCTGCTGGGCGTGAGCTACTCCGGCGAGGGTCCGGCTCGGGGCACCGGTGCGTACCGGGCCATGACGGCCCCCTGGGTGACCGGGGACGTGATCGGCACCTTCGCGTCGGCCCATCGACTGGGCGACGTCCTCCTGACCGCCAGCCCGGGCGAGGCCTACCCCGACATCCGTTTCGGGGTCCAGAACGAGATCAAGGCGCCGCAGGCGTTCTTCACGTTCGGACTCGCCAATGACCAGTTGGGTTACCTGATCGCGCCGGCCAGCGAGTACGGCTGGATCAGCTACAGCAACGTGGGCAATGACAACTCCTTCTTCAACGTCAGCGCGCAGTATGGCGACCACCTCTACTGCACCCAGAAAGCCGCGGCCCTGGCGCTGGGCTTCCTGCCCACGAATGAGCCGCAGCCGTACGGACCGTATGCCCAGCAGCCCGTATGCCCTGCCCTCGCCGCCAGCGACGTGGTGCCGGCCGGGCCGATCCTGCAGCAGCCGTGGCTGTTCGGCGACGGCGTGACGCCTCCCGCGGGAACCTGACGCGTCCGGGCGCCGGCCGGCCCTCCGACTGGCCGGCGCCACCAATTCCCATCGTGCCTCCCGGGACTGACACTGCCGAGGCCCGGGTCAGCTGTTTTCAAGTAGACTAACGGAAGGTTTTGATCAGTCTAACTTTCTGAGGCCTTTCACATGCCCCCGAGCCATACCGGCCGCCAGCCTCAACCAGGTGGCCTGCTGCCCGCCCTGCAGGATTACCTGAAGGCGATCCACCGCCTCACGGAGGGCAGCGGCAGGCAGGACCGGGCGTCGACCAAGGCGATCGCCGCCGAGCTCGGGGTGACGGCACCGTCGGTTTCCGCAATGCTCGACCGAATGGCTTCCCAGCGCCTTGTGGACTACGTCCACTATGCGGGGGCCTCGCTCACCCCGCGAGGGCGGCGCGCGGCGCTCCGGGTCATCCGCCGCCACCGGCTGGTCGAACTCTTCCTCGTGCGACAGCTGGGTCTTGGTTGGGAGGAGGTCCACGACGAGGCGGAACGTCTTGAGCACGTCATCTCCGACCGCCTGGAGGCCGCGATCGACGCGGCGTTGGGCTTCCCCGACCGTGACCCCCACGGCGACGCCATCCCGGACGCTGAGGGCCGCCTCCCGGCACGGAGCTTCCGCACCCTCTGGAACGCCGCACCCGGGGCGCAGGTGCGGATCGACCGGGTCCGAGACATGGACCCCGAGCTGCTCCGGCACCTCGGCCAGGCCGGGATCGTCCCCGGGGCGGTGGTCAGCGTGGTGTCACGGGAATCCGGCGGGGCGATCCGCCTCAAGATCGGACGGCGCCGCCCGTCGGTGATCGGTCGGGAGGCCGCGGAACAGGTTTACCTCGATGGCTGAACCGGCACCGCGCGTCGGTTCGACCGACCCGGAGCCTGTGTCCGCGCTCGACGCCCGGGTGGTGGAGGCGGCGGGCCGCTCGCTGGGCGGCACCTCACGCGGACTGAGGGAGCGGATCCTGCCCTTCCTCGGTCCGGCTTTCATCGCGTGCGTCGCCTACATCGACCCGGGCAATTTCGCCACCAACATCCAGGGCGGAGCGGCCTACGGCTACCTGCTGGTCTGGGTGGTAGTCGCTGCGAACCTGATGGCGATGCTGATCCAGACGCTGTCCGCGAAGCTCGGGATCGTCACCGGCCGCAACCTGGCAGAGGTCATCCGGGATGAGTTCCCGCGCCCGGCGGTGCTCGCCTTGTGGGTCCTCGCCGAGGTGGTCGCGATGGCCACCGACCTGGCGGAGTTCCTGGGTGCCGCCCTGGGCTTCTACCTGCTCTTTGGGATACCGCTGTTCGCCGCCGCCCTGCTCACCGGGGTCGCGACACTGGTCATCCTGGCGCTGCAACGCCGCGGCTTCCGACCGCTGGAGGCGGTGATCACCGCGCTGGTTGGTGTCGTCGGTCTCTGCTACCTGGCCGAGACGGTCCTGGGCAAGCCCGACTTCCTGGCGGCCGGCAAGAGTTTCCTGCCACCCCGCCTGGCGGGCACGGAGAGCGTGGTGCTGGCGACGGGGATTCTTGGCGCCACGGTCATGCCCCATGTGATCTATCTCCACTCCGCCCTCACCCAGAGCCGCGTCGTGGTCAAGGACCTACCGCGGATGCGCCGCCTGCTGCGCTACCAGGTGATTGACGTGGTGCTGGCCATGAGCCTCGCCGGGCTCATCAACGTGGCCATGCTGCTCATGGCGGCTGTGACCTTCCACCGGGTGGGCGCGGTGTCGATCGCCTCGATCGAGGACGCCCACAAGACCCTGATCCCGCTCTTGGGTTCAGGGGCCAGCACCGTGTTCGCGATCTCCCTGCTGGTGTCGGGCCTGTCGTCCTCCACCGTCGGCACAATGGCGGGCCAGGTGATCATGCAGGGCTTCCTCCGCCGCAAGGTGCCGATCCTGCTTCGCCGGGTGGCCACCATGGTGCCCGCGCTGGTGGTGATCTACCTCGGGCTCGACCCGACCCGAACGCTCGTGCTGAGCCAGGTGGTGCTGTCCTTCGGGATCCCGTTCGCGCTGATCCCGCTGGTGGTCTTCACGGGGCGGAAATCGCTCATGGGGCCGCTCCGGAACCACCCCGTCACGGCCACCGTGGCGTGGATACTGTCCGCAATGATCGTGGCGTTGAACATCTTCCTGGTCGTCAGGGTCTTCGGCAGCTGACGAGGTGTTCCAACACATCCTTGTTCCGCTGGACGGCTCCACCCTCGCCGAGGACGTGCTCGAACCGGTGGTCACGATGGCATCGGCGCTCGGATCACAGGTCACCCTCCTGCATGTCCTCGAGCGGGAGGCTCCAACCCGGGTGCACGGCGAGGCGCACATCACGGACGCCGCGACCGGGGCGCACTACCTGGGGCAGGTTGCCGACCGGATCCACGGCCGGGTCCCGGACGTCCAGGTCCACATCCACAGCCGCCCCATCGACGACGTGGCTGCGGCCATCAATGCCCACGCCGCGGAGTTCGGAGTCGACCTGGTGGCGATGTGCAAGCATGGCGGATCGGGCCTCAGGCAGGCATTGATGGGCGGCATCGCCCTGCGCATCCTCAAGGGCGGGGGCACGGCCGTGTTGCTGCGGTCGAAGCCCCAGGACACGCCGCAGCCTTACAAACTGGAGCGCCTGCTCGTCCCGCTGGACCTCGAGCATGACCACACAGCCGGGCTGGAGGTGAGCGCCCGGGTGGCCACGGCCACGGGGGCATCCATTCATCTCATCACGGCGGTGGCGACGGTTTCACGCGCACCCCGTTCGGCGGTGCCGGTGAGCCTCTCGCCTCGGGCCGAGGCCGCCGAGATCGAGATGCAGATCGAGGACACCGACAAATACCTCGGCGAGCAGGAGAACGAGCTCCGGCGGCTCGGGCTGAACGTGAGCCGCGAGGTGATCCGGGGGGAGCCCGTCGACTCCATCCTCGGCGCCGCGGGCCGGCTATCCGCCGACCTGGTGGTGATGACCACCCATGCCCGCTCGGGTGTCGAGGGCTGGTACCGTGGCAGCACCGGCTTCCGCGTGATCAGCCGGGCGCACCAGACACTGCTGCTCCTCCGCGACCTCTGAGTCCGCCCGGTCGACATCCGTGGCGGCGGGGAGTACCGTGAGGCCCTGATCGCGTATCGAGGTGGGTGACGTGTCCGAGTCCGTGATGGAGCAGCTGGTGGTCAGAATGGCGTCCGACCCCGCCTTCGCCGAAGAGGTACGCGCAGACCCGACGTCAGCGCTGGCCTCATATGAGCTGAGCGAAGCCGAGCGCGACTCGCTCGCCGGCCTCGGCGGGGATCAGGCGGGGAGCACCGCCACGCTCGGGACCAGGCAGTCGAAGTCCAGCCTCCTCTTCGGACTCCATACCGGCGGAGCCGAGCACGCCGCCACCCACGCCGCCGACCTCTCGCACACGCACGGCGGGGCTGGTGCTGTAACGCACACGGACCATGTGGCCACCCCAGCCGTCCACCACGCTGCGCCCCACCCCCACGTGCCGGCACCTCACCACCCCGGAACGGTAGCGATCGGCACCGCACCTCACGTCACGAATCCACCCGCCGGGACCCCTGGACCTGACGGGACGGTGGCCGACGGCAACGGGGGCTTCACCTCGCCGATCCACGTGAATCCCGCAGCCGGGACAGTGAACCCGGACGGGAGTGTGTCCGACGGCG
>JAXDLW010000047.1:0-210690 GCA_034666405.1 Chloroflexota bacterium
GAGGACCTGGCCGGGACGCCGCCGCACCGCCGGCCGGTGCACATGATGTTCCAGGCCTACGCCCTCTTCCCGCACCTCAGCGTCGCCCGGAACATCGCCTTCGGGCTGATGGCGCAGGGGCGGCCCAAGGCGCAGATCGCGTCCCGCGTGGACGAGATGCTGGCGCTCGTGAAGCTGGAGGGCCTCGGCGGCCGCAAGCCCGACCAGCTCTCCGGCGGCCAGAAGCAGCGGGTGGGCATCGCGCGCTGCCTGGTGCACCGGCCGGCGCTGGTGCTCGCCGACGAACCGACAGGTCAGCTGGACTCGGCGACGTCGGCGCAGGTCATCGATGTGCTGATGAGCACCGTGCGGGAGATAGGGGCGACCGCCCTGGTCGTCACCCACGACGCCGGCGTTGCGGCACGGTTCGACCGTGTCGTCACCCTTCGCGACGGCCGGGTCACGGACGACACCGCCCCGGTGCGGCTACCGGAGGCCGACCGGGTTGCTTAGCTACGTCCTGAAGGACCTGGTGCGCAACCCCCGGCGCACACTCACGTCCGTAGCCGGTGTCGCGCTGGCGGTCGGCCTGTTCTCCGGGATCGCCTTCTTTGTCGACAGCGCCTCGTCGCAGATGACCACGCGCGCCATCGCGCCGGTGTCGATCGACATGCAGGCAGCGGTGGTCGCGCCGCTCACCAGCGCCACCGCGCCGGCGCCCGACCTGGCCGCAATCCGGCGCGCCGTGGTCTCGGTGAGCGGTGTTGCGAGCACGGAGCCCCTGGCCCTTGTCGACCTGCCGGCCGGCCGGGTGCGCAGCGGAAGCAGCGTCATCAGTCAGCCGGTCAAGGTGCTGGCCGTCGACCCGGCCTACCTGCGCGCCTTCCCCGTGTTGCGCGTTTCGGGCGGCGCCTACGCACCAGGCTCAGCCCTGCTGAGCGGGCCGGCCGCCGAGCTGCTGTCGGCATCTCCCGGTGCGACGGTTGAGCTCTCCATCCCCGGCGCCGCGGCCCCTACCAGGCTCCCGCTCAGCGGTATCGCGGACTTCACCGGCCCCGGTTCCGCACAGCTCTTCGCCAGCCGCAACCCCGACACCCAGGGTGAGGCGACCGCGGCCCCCAATGTCGTGGTGATCGACTTCGCCACCTTCACGTCCCAGGTGCTGCCGGCCCTGCGAGCGGATGCCGCCTCGCCGGCGCCCGTCATCGCGACACCCCCGGTCGTCGAGTTCCACGTCGCGCTATCTCGCGGCCTGTTGTCCGGTGACCCGGCAGCCGCCCTGGTTCGCACGCAGGGCCTCCGTCGCACCATCGAGCGCGCCGCCCCGGGCGAGATCAAGGTGATCGACAACCTGTCCGACGCCCTCCTCGCGGCGCAGAGGGACTCGACCCTGGCAAAAGTCCTCTTCCTGTTCCTCGGGCTGCCCGGGGTGCTCCTGGCGGCATACCTCTCGCGCTACGCGGGGAGCCTGCTGGCGCAGGCCCAGCGCCGGGAGCGCGCGACGCTTCGCGCCCGCGGAATGCAGCCGTCCCAGGCGATGCGAGGGCTGGCCTACAACACCATGGCCGTCGCCCTGTTGGGCGCCGCGGCAGGACTCGTCATGGGCCTTGCGGCGCTCGGGCTGCTGTTCGGCACCAGCCCCAATGCCGTCGCTCCGTCGAGCTTCGGGCTGTCGATCGCGGCCTCGATTCTGGCCGCCGCCGCGACCACGACACTGGCTCTGTATCTCCCCGCCCGCCGGGCGCTCTCGCGACAGGTCGCCGACGAGCGGCGTGAGGTGGAGACGGACGCAACGCCGGCGTGGCTCCGGTTGCGCCTCGACATGGTGATGCTCGCCGCCGCCGCCGTGGTAGGGGGGATCACCTACCTGACCGGCGGCTACAAGCCCACCCCGATCGAGGGCCAGAGCATCTCCCTGTCGTTCTTCATCCTGCTGGCGCCCCTCTGTTTCTGGGTGGGGGCGACACTGTTGTTGACTAGGCTGCTGCTCGCCGTGATCAGCCGGGGCGGATCAGCGCGCTCGAGCGCCGACCTCCGGCGCGGCCTGGTGCTGAAAACGCTCGCGCTGAGCGTCCGCCGGCGCCCTCACGCGGTGGTGTCCGGGGTGGTGGCCCTGAGCCTGGCGGTCGCGTTCGGGTCGAGCCTGGCGATCTTCGTGAACACCTACCAGGCCCAGAAACTGGCGGACGCGCGGTTCGTCGTGGGTGGCGACATACGCGTCACCCCAACGGCGACCGCACCCGGCGCGGCAGCACCGCGGCGCGTCGACGCCGCCACGTTGGCGCGTGTCCCCGGTGTCCGTGCGGTCACCCCGATGTCCACCGGCACGGTCGTCGTCGGGACGGACCGGAAGGCATTCGCGGCAATCGACCCGACCGGCTTCCCCGGGGTGGCGGGACTCAACACATCCTTCTTCGAGGGCGGCCTCACGCCCGCCGAGGCGATGCGCCTGCTGCGGGCCGACCCGGCCGCCGCGCTGATCGACAGCGAGCTGGCGAAGGCGTTCAACATCCAAACCGGCGACACGATCAAGGTCCAGCTGACCGACACGGTCACCGGCAAACCGGTCCCCGTGACCCTTCACACCATTGGGGTGTTCAGGAATTTTCCCGGCTTCCCCCAGGGCGTGGACATCGTCAGCAACCTGGCCTTCTTCCAGGCGACGACGCATTCGACCACGCCCGACACCTACCTGCTGAGCACGCGCGCGGATGACAGCGCCACCGCCGCGGTGGCCAGGGCCGTCACGGCGCTGGGGACCCCGTCGGCACCAATCGCTGTCAATACGACAGCAAAGGCTTACAACATCGACCAATCGAGCCTGAGCTCGCTGAACATCAGCGGCCTCGGGCGCCTGGAAGGGCTGTACACCATCCTCATGAGCGCGCTGGGCATAGCCATCTTCGTCTTCGGGCTGCTGCTGCAGCGCGCCCGGGAGCACGTCACACTGCGGGCGCTGGGGTTGAGGATGTCCCATATGCAGGGCCTGGTGCTTGGTGAGGCTGGTCTCGTCTCCGTCGTCAGCCTGGTGATCGGCGGCGCCGTCGGGACGGCCATGTCCCTCATGTTCGTCCAGATCCTGCGGCCCCTCTTCACGCTTCCCCCGGACGGGATCGCGGTGCCGGCCGGGACCCTGGCATTGCTGGCGATCCTGGTCCTCGCCGCGATGGCGCTGTCCTCGGTCGTGGCGGGAGCGTCCCTGCGGAGGTTGCGCCTCGTGGAGATTCTCCGGGAGGAGTGATCCCCGCGTCGGGCTAGGGCGCCGCCTCGGCGGTCGTGCCCATGAGCATCCGCATCCCCGCACCAACCGCGGCCCCCACAACCGGGAAGATCAACGCGATGATCGATTCGTACAGCGGGGCCGGCTTCACCTGTCCGGGGTGATAGTTGAGGGCATCCGCGTAGGCGCCGGAGAGGGGCACCGCGGCGAAGAGCAGGAGGACAAAGACCCAGGCCCTGCCAGGCCGGTATGCGCCAAACGCAAACCCCGCCAGCAGCAGTACCGCGGCGACCGGCTGGACATCGTCGGCGGCATGAAAATTCAGCCAACCCACGAGCGCGGCGCAGGCCAGGAGCGCGACCCAGGGGATGGTGCGGCGCAGTGGGGCCGTGCTGGTCATACGCGGGGCAACCATGTCGACACCATATACCGCGCGGGCCTAAACTGCGACACGTGGCCGGACACCGTTGACGTCGTAGCGCCAGGCGACTAGCCCATAGCGCGGTCCTCGCCCCCGTCATCGGGGCGCCCGCGGGGCTGCTCGGCGCCCTCCTCCTGGTCCGTTTCGCGGACGAGTTGATCGCGTTCCTGCCGTTCGGCACCCTCGCCCAGGTCCAGGCCGACTTCCACGTCACCTATGCGCAGGCCGGTCTGCTGCTGGCGCTGTTCCCCGCGGGCGGCATCCTCGGCACGGCGTTCATCGTCGCGGCGGACCACGTCAGCCGGCGGATGCTCGCGGCAGCCGGCGGAACCGTTGTCGGGTTGAGCCTGCTGGCCTTCGGCATCTCGCCCTGGTTCGCCGGCCTGTTGATCGCGGTCTTCGTGTGGGGCGCGGCCGGTGACGCACTGACCAGCGGTGCGGAGATCGCGCTCGTGGATGTGAGCGGTCGGCATTTGACCACCGCACTAGGCCGGCAGAACCTGCTGGCGGCGATCGGCGACCTGCTCAGCCCGGTGGTCCTGGTGGTGGCGGGGGTGCTGCGAGTGGGCTGGCGGGCGATCTTCGTGTGTTCGGCGATCCTGATGTTCGGCTACTCGTGGTGGCTCGCAAACGAGGACCTGCCGGCGCCCGAGCCGGACGACGAGCGCACAGTGCGCGGGGCGGTCATCGAGGTCATTCGCGACCGCCGGGTGTGGGCCCTGGCCGCGGCGGAGATGCTCATCAGCATCCTCGACGAGCAGTACCTGGCGTTCTTGATCCTGTTCCTCGAACAGGTCCGCCATGCCCCCCCGGCCATCGCCATCTCCGTGACCCTGGCCGACCTCCTGGGGTCGGCGGTCGGCTCCTACCTGGCGCCGCGAACACTTGGTCGGAGCCGCGCGGCGCTGCCCGCCGCCGGGCTGATGCTGGCCGCGGCGATCGCCCTGCTGGTCTACACGCCGCGGCTCCCGCTGCAGTACGGGGCCGCGGGGTTGGCGGGCTTCGCGTCGGCCGTCATCTGGGTGGCGATCCAGGCTCGGACGCTCGGCCTGCGCCCCGGCCAGGCCGGGACCACCGCGGCAGTGACCGGCACCATCGCGTTGATCGCGCTGCCCTTCCCGGCCGTGGTTGGTGCCATCGCGGACCGCTTCGGGCTGGGTCCCGCCATCTCGCTCTACCTGGGTGTGGCGGCCCTGCTGGCCCTGCTCCTGGTGTTGCTCCGGCGTCCGCCGCAGCCTAGAGGCTGAGCCGCCCGGCGCCCGGCCGATCGCCCACGAGGACGTCCTCCTCGGCCTTGATGACGTTCATCACCGCGTTGATCAGCGCGAGGTGGGTGAAGGCCTGCGGGAAATTGCCGAGGTGCCGGCCGCTCTTGCCGTCGATCTCCTCCGCGTACAGCTCCAGCGGGCTGGCGTAGGACAGCAGTTTCTCGCAGAGCAGACGCGCCAGCCGGTGTTCGCCGATCGCCGAAAGCGCCGACACCAGCCAGAAGGAACAGATGGCGAAACTGCCCTCCTCCCCGGTCAGGCCGTCGTCGGTCTGCTCCACCTTGTAACGCTGGATCAGCCCGTCGGCACTCAGCTCTTTCCGAATGGCCATCACGGTCGCGCGGATCCGCGGGTCTGCCGGCGGCAGGAAACCGAAGAGGGGCATGAGCAACAGCGAGGCATCCAGTGCGGTGGTGTCGTAGTGCTGGGTGAAGACCCCTCGCTCGTCGACGCCGTTGGCGCAGATGTCGGCGTGGATCTCGTCGGCCGCCGCCTGCCACTCCTTCGCCGCCTCGGACTCCTCGCGGATCCGCGCCAGGCGCGCGCCGCGGTCGGCCGCGACCCAGCACATCAGCTTCGACGAGGTGAAGTGCTTCGGCTCGCCGCGCACCTCCCACATCCCGCAATCGGGCTCGCGCCAGTGCGCCAGCGCCTGCTCCACCTGGCGCTTGAGGATCGGCCAGAGCCGCTCGTCGAGGTGGTCTCGCGACGTGGCGTGCAGGTAGACCGCCTCGATCACAGACCCCCACACGTCGTTCTGCCGTTGCTTGTACGCGTCGTTGCCGATGCGCACCGGCTTGGCGCCCTCGTAGCCGTCGAGGTGATCCAGGGTCTTCTCCTCCAGCTTGGCCTCGCCGTCCACGCCATAAACGATCTGCAGGTCCGGGTCCCGCTCGGCGATGTCGGCGATGAAGTAGAAGTAGTCGTTGGCCTCCCAGTCGAACCCCAGGCAGTAGAGGCCCCATAGGGTCAGCGACGAGTCGCGGATCCAGCTGTAGCGGTAGTCCCAGTTACGGGCGCCCTGGGGGGTTTCCGGCAACGAGGTGGTGGCCGCGGCGACGACCGCGCCGGTGTTGGCGTACGTGAGCCCCTTCAGGGTCAGGGCGCTGCGCTGAAGGTACCCGCGCCAGCGGTGGTCAGGGAAATTCCCGCGGGCCAGCCAGTGCTGCCAGTGGTGGGCCGTCCAGACCAGGCGCTCGTAGGCGTCGGCATACGTCGTGGGCGGGTCGTGCCTGCTCCACGACAGGGCGCAGAAACGCGTGTCGCCCTCCTTGAGCAGGGTCCGGGCCATCGCTCTTGGGCCCTCGAACCCGAGCCGCATGTCGGAGGTGAGCTTGAGCGTCAGGTCGATCCCCTCGCCAGTGGCGATGCCCTGGTGGTAGCCGTTCTCCGAGTACTCCCAACTGGCGCGCACCCGGCCGTAGTCGAACACAGGCTTGCAGTCCATCACCAGCTGGACCTCGCCCTGCACGCAGCGCACGGTGCGCAGCAGGACGTGCTCCGCGTCGTAGTCCGTCGGCGACCTGCGGAACGTCTGCGATAGATCCATGTCGTGGTGCCAGTGGCCGATCAGCAGGACGTCGCGGACAATGATCCAACCACCATTGGACTCCCAGCTTGTTTCCAGCACCATCGTGCCCGGGAGATACCGCCGCGAGGCCGGGACCTTGACATCCGCCGGGCCGAGGCGGAATGCGCCCGCCGCCCTGTCCAGCATGGCGCCGAAAACGCTTGGCGAATCCATCCGGGGCAGGCACATCCATTCCACGTTGCCACTGGGTGCGATGAGCGCGGTGACCTCGCAGTCGGAAAGGAACGCGTAGTCGGCAATGGGCGGGAAGGGCGAGGCGGCAGCGAGGTCACTGCGGGCCGGCAGGTTCTCGGGCCGCGCGGCAGCCGCGGGTGCCACGGCCGCGCCGTTCCGGGACCTGCGGCCGTTCGTCCCCGTGCGCGTCGAACCCGCCGGAATGCGCGCCATGAGCGCAGTATGCAATCTTGCAGAGGGAAATGCCGATGAACGAACCTGATGTTTTTGTACTCGCCGACCGCACCCTCAATGAGGTCGTGGCCAATATCGGCGACGAACAGTGGTCCATGGAAATGCCCGCGAGTTTCCAGACCGGCACGATGGACCACCGGCCGACGCTGCGCGAGATCATCAATTACCACGCGTACGACGACGCCTGGGTTCCCGACATGCTGGCCGGCCGGACCATGGACGAGGTGGGCAAACACACTCACAAGGGCGACCTCCTGGCGGACGACCCCAAGGGCAACTTCGCGGCGATCGTCGACAGGGCAGTCGCGGCGGCACAGCAGCTGGACGACCTCGAGCGCACGGTCCACCTGTCCTTCGGGGACTTCAAGGCACGCGAATACCTGTGGCAGACCAACATGTACCGCGGCCTGCGTGCCCACGACATCGCGAAGGTCATCGGCTATGACCTGACGATGCCGCCGGAGCTGGTCCAGGGGATCTGGGACGAGGTGAGCCCGGGCGCCGAGGAATGGCGAGCGATTGGCGTGTTTCCCGCAGCCGTCCCGGTCCCGGACGACGCGCCCCTCCTCGACCGGCTGCTGGGGCTCACCGGTCGCGACCCGCACGCGGCTCCCTGAGCACCTCAAATCTCCCGGCGGGGATCACCATCCCCAACCTCGAGCGCATGGAGGACATCCGGGCTGCGGCGGAGCTCTGGCGACGGATCTGGAACCGCGTTGGCGAGCCGCCGATGTCGTCTGACCTGCTGCGCGCCATGGCCCACGCCGGGAACTACGTGAGCGGGGCATTCCTGGACGGCAGGTTGGTCGGAGCACTGACGGGTTTCTATGCTGGTGCGCAGCGGCCGGACCACCTCCACTCGCACATCCTCGGGGTGGACCCGGGGGCGCGCACGCTGGGCGTCGGCCTCGCACTCAAGCTGCACCAGCGCGGCTGGTGCCTGGAGCGTGGGATCAACCGGGTCGCCTGGACCTTCGACCCGCTGGTCCGCGCGAACGGGTTCTTCAACATGACCAAGCTCGGCGCCATGGGGGTCGAGTACCTTGTCGATTTCTACGGCGAGATGCCGGACTCGATCAATGGAGGCGACCAGAGCGACCGGGTACTCATCGAGTGGGACCTGTCGAGTCCGCGCGTGGACGCGGCGCTAGCTTCCCCGGAGGGGCCGGCCGGGGCCGTGGTTGACGGCCCGCCGGCCGCGGTCGCGCTCGAGGTGGGCGCCGACGGCAACCCGCGGGAGACGGGCGCAACAGGTGACGAGGTCGCGTGCCAGGTGCCGGCGGACATCGTCGCCGTGCGCCGCGGGGACCCTGGGACCGGGCGGCGCTGGCGGGTGGCCCTGCGAAACGTGCTCTCGCCCCGGATGGATCGCGGGCTGCGAATCACCGCGATGAACCGGGCGGGTTGGTACCTAGTCGGGCCGGACCGCCTGGCGTGACGTCGTCATGGCGTCCAGCACGTCGGGCAGGACATCGACTCCCAGCCCCGGCCCGGTGGGGACAGCCAGGCGACCATCGTCCAGGACGAACGGCGCGGTCACGTCCTGGCGGTAGTAGCGATCTGATGCTGAGGTGTCGCCCGCAAGCGTGAAGTTCGGCAGCGCCGCGAGGGCGACGTTGGCCGCCCGCCCAATGCCGGTCTCGAGCATCCCGCCGCACCAGACCGGCACCCCGCGGTCCCGGCAGAGGTCGTGGATGCGGCGGGCTTCGAGGTACCCACCGACGCGCCCGGGCTTGATGTTGATGATGGAGCAGGCGCCCATGTCGATCGCCTCCTCGGCGACCTCCAGCGAGATGATCGACTCATCGAGGCAGATGGGGGTGCGCACCGTCCTGGCGAGCTGAGCGTGGGCCAGGACCTGCTCCTCCGGCAGCGGCTGCTCGATCAGCAATAGCCCGAACTCGTCCAGGCGCGCGAGGTGCGCGGCGTCGCGCAGGGTGTAGGCGGTGTTGGCGTCGACCTGCAGGGGCACACCCGGACCGAACCGCTCCCGCACCGCGCGAACCGGCTCGATGTCGTTGCCCGGCTCGATCTTCAACTTGACGCGGCGGTAACCCTGCTCGAGGTAGACCGCGACCGTGTCGAGCAACTCCTGGATCGAGCTCATGATGCCGACGGACACCCCGCAGTCGACGGCGGAGCTGGTGGCGCCGAGGTACTCGCCAAACGAGCGCTCCTCGGCGCGCAGCTGGGCGTCGAGCCAGGCCATCTCCAGCGCGGCCTTGGCCATGCGGTGGCCCTTGACCGGCGCCAGCAGTGGAGCGACCTGCTCGGCGGTCACCCGAGCCGGGGCGAGGAGCCGCGGCAGTAGGTGGTCGACGATCACCCGCTGGGCGGCCTCGACGTACTCCGATGAATACAGGGGCTCCTCCATGGCGACGCATTCGCCCCAGCCCTCGCCGTTAGGGGTGTTGACCCGGATCAGCAGGACGTCGCGGTCGGACTGGGTGCCGAAGGAGGTGCGGAATGGCGCGACCAGCGGGATGCGAATCCTGATCAGCTCGACCGCGTCGACAGCCAGGCCGGGGCCGCTCGATAAACCGCTCACGAGCCGGAGTGTACGGGCGATTGGCTCACAGGCACCTCTCAGCTTCCTGAGCCACTCCACAGCCCCACCACAGGTTGGCCTTTTACGCTTCTGGTACCAGGCCGGGAGCAGTCAGCCGGCGCGAAGGAGACACCACTTATGAATCGAGCCAAGATCGTTGCCACCGTCGCGGCCATTGGAGGCGCCGCCGCCATCGGGGCCGCAGCCGCGGCCAACTCCCTCGGTGCCTCAGCACCGACCCTGGCGAACGCCGCCAGCAAGGTCGAGACCGCGGAAACCCCCAGCCCCAGCTCGGCCGCCAGCCCGGGCGCGGCAGCGCCGACGACGCCGGCCAGCCCCGGCACGTTCAAGTCCAACGAGGACGCCACCCACGAGCAGGGTGAGTCCGCGGCAACCGAGGCTGCCGAGAACTCCGGCCAGCGCCCCGCCGGGCACGGCGGGGTGAAGGGCGGCTCCAACGAGGACCCGACCCACGAGGGCACCGAAAGTGCTGCCCGCGAGGCCGAGGAGAACGCAGCGGCCAGCCCCTCACCCGCAGCCCAGTAGGCGCTGATCCAGGAGCCCTGGCTCCTACAGGCGAGGCCGCCGGCAGAGATGCCGGCGGCTTCTCCTTTTCTCCGTCCGGTCAGAACCCCGGGAAACGGACGTCGGGCGAGAGACCTGCTGTTCTGAGTGCCTTCTGAAGCGCCACGGACGCTTCGGTGTACCGGGCATCGGCGGCGCGCACAGCGGCGGTCGCGTCGGCGGACAGGTTTGGCGTCGGGGCGGCGACCCGGAACATGTCGGCCGCGGTCGCGTAGGCATCGAGTGAGCTGAGGAAGGCCGCGTGGGTGCCCTCCAGGCCGGTCGGAATCGAGATCTTTGCCAGCTGGGCCCTGGTTCGCCTGAAGGTCAGCCCCCAGCCACCCGCCCGGGCAGCGAAGACGTCGGCCGCGAGAGTCCCGTTCTCCCAGCTTCCCACCGACGGCTTCATGTCGGTCTCGACGACCTGCCCGGCCGGCGCCGTGGCCCGGGCGACCGCGTTCGCGTAGGCCTGCACGGACGCCGCCGACGCGGGTGCAGGCGCCTCCACAGACGGCCGGGTCAGCGCCACGGCCGCCACCAGCCCAACCACCAGCAGCAGGCCCAGGGGGCCAAGCCAGGCGCCACGTCGGAGTCGCGCTGAAAGAGTCATGCGCCCCGGTGTACCACGCCCCGGCATGGCCGAGGGACGGGCGGCTGCGCTCAGTGAGCCGCCCCGGCCTCGGCGGCGCCACCGAGGTACGACTGGACCAGGGATGGATCCTTCAGCAGGTCGCTGCTGGCGCCATCCGCAACCACCTCGCCCTTGGCCAGGACGTACGCGCGGTTGGTGTGCTTCAGCGCCATGTGAACGAACTGCTCCACCAGCAGGATGGTGGTGCCGGTCTTGTTCACCTCGACCAGCGTCTCGAAGAGCTGGGCCACGATCATCGGGGCCAGTCCGAGGGACAGCTCGTCGATGATCAGCAGCTTGGGCTCGGGCATTAGCGCGCGTGCCACGCCAAGCATCTGCTGCTCACCTCCGCTCAGGGTCCCCGCCGCCTGCTCGGATCGCTCGCGCAACCGCGGGAAGAGGTCCATGACATGGTCCGCGCGCTGTTTCATGCCCTTCTTGTCCTTGCGTCGCACCCAGTAGCCCATGCGCAGGTTGTCCGCCACCGTCAGGCTCGGGAAGAGGTCGCGACCCTCGGACAGGTGGGTGATGCCGAAACGCACCACGTCGTAAGGCGCTTTGCCGTTTACCTCCGTGCCCTCGAACAGGATCGACCCGCTCCGCGCCTCGACCACCTGGCTGATGGCCCGCAGGGTGGTGGTCTTGCCCGCGCCGTTCGCTCCCAGCAGCGCGACCATCTCCCCGGCCGCGATCGACATCGACAGGCCGCGCAACGCCGACACCTGGCCGTAGTACACGTCGAGGTTGCTGATCTCCAGCAGGTTCATCAGGCGCTCGCCTCCACGGGCTGGCCCAGGTAGGCCTCGATGACCCTGCTGTCCGCCTGCACCTCCCACGGGAGGCCGTGGGCGATGATCGCGCCCTGGTCCAGTACGTAGAGGTAGTCGGAGACGCTCGTCACCGTTGCGATGTCGTGCTCGATGAGCAGCATGCTCAGCCCGAGCTCCTCGCGGACGTGCAGCAGGACCTCGGCAAAGCGCTTGGACTCGGTGGTGTCCAGGCCGGAGGCGGGCTCGTCGAGGAGCATCAGCTTGGGCCCGGTGACCAGGGCACGCCCGAGCTCGACAATGCGCAGGACGCCGAATGGCAGGTCCGCGACGGGGGTCTGGGCAACGTGGCTGAGGTTGAGGAAGTCCACGACATGGTCGACCTCACGGCGCATCGCCACCTCGGCGCGGATGGCCCGCGGCAGCGCGAAGCTGTGGCCCAGGATGCCCGAGTGGTTGCGCAGGTGGGTGCCCACCAGCAGGTTCTCAAAGACCGTCAGCTGGGGGAAGAGCTGGATCTGCTGGAAGGTGCGGCCGACGCCCAGCGCGGCACGCTTGTGCACATCCATCCGGGTCGCGTCGGCGCCGAGCAGCTCGACGGTCCCGCCGGTCGGGGTGTTCAACCCGGAGATGGCGTTGAAGGTCGTCGTCTTGCCCGCGCCGTTGGGCCCGATCAGGCCAACGATCTCGCCGGCCCGCACCTCGAGGCTGACGTCCTTCACCGCCTGCAGGCCGCCGAAGCGCACACCCACCTCACTGGCGCGCAGGACAGGGTCGGTCTCCACCCGCGCCGTGCGGCGCTTCCGAGCCTCCTGGTTCACCCGCGCGCCCGCCAGCTCCAGGACCGACGCCGTCGTGACCCCGGCCTGGGATGCCGCGGCGGCGTCCGCCTCCGGCTCGACGGCTGCCGCCTGGCGACGCTCACGCAGTCGCTCCAACAGGGCCTGGGCGCGCTCACTGATCGCCGGCCCGATCGCCGACAGGCCACCGGGGTAGAGCAGGAGGACCGCGAGCAGCAGCCCGGCAGACGTGATGTCGAGGAAGCCCGCCAGCGCGTGGACACGGAAGAACAGCTCCGACAGCGCCGCGAACACGATGGCCGCCAGCACCGCCCCCTCCAGGCTCTCGATACCGCCGACCACCGCGACGCCGAGGAAGAACAGGGAGGCCAGGATGTCAAACTGCCCCGGCTCGACGCTGCGCTGGTAGACCACGATCAGTGACCCGGCGATGCCCGCGATGAGCCCTGACAGGCCGAAGGCGATGAGCTTGTATCGGGTGACGTTGATGCCGAGTGAGGCGGCGCCGACCTCGGACCCGCGCAGCGCCAGGAATGCCCTGCCCGTGCGCGAGTCGGCGATGTTGGCGACCGCATAGATCACCGCGATGGCCACCGCCAGCACCAGGATGTAGACGACGGTCGGGCTGTTGAAGTCGAAGTACGGGATGAGCGACGGCGTGCCGATGGGCATCACGTTGGCCTGCGCCGACCCGCCCACGATACCCAGGACGTCCTGGTGGAACAGGAAGGAATCGGCCATCCAGGCGAACACCAGCGTCGCGATCGCCAGGTAGAGGCCGCGCACGCGTAGCGCCACAGCGCCGAGCACCAGCGCGATGACCGCCGCGGCGGTTGCCCCGACGGCGATGGCCAGGGGCACCGGGAGGTGGAGCCGGTTGACCGCCAGCGCCGCGCTGAACGCGCCGACGCCGACGAGCTCGGCCTGCGCCAGGGAGATCTGGCCAACCCAACCGGTGAGCAGGACCACGGACAGCGCCACCAGCAGGTAGTAGCCGGCCAGGATGGCGTCACCCACCAGCGAATAGGGCACGAACGGCATGAAGGGGAACGCGATGAGCGCCAGCACCAGGACAGTGGCGAAGATGGCGCGGCGGCGCTCGGCATTCGGGCTCAGCGCCTTGCGTTTGCGCACAGCTGCCGCGGCTATACCGGCATCCCTCCCCTGGCTCGCGACGAGGCGCTTGCCGCGCGTTGCCAGGACGATGAACGCGACCACCATGAGCATCAACTGCGAGGCGCCGACGCTGGACACCGCCTCACCGACAACCGGCAGGGTCGCCAGTGCCGGGATCTCGGCCTGGACCAGCGCGACCAGGGCGCAGCCGACGAGCGCACCTGGAAGGCTCTCGAGGCCGCCGATCAGGGCCGCGACAAAGGCCGGCAGCACCTGCAGGCCGAGGGTGAACGCGTCGATATTGCCGTAGGTGCCGACCAGCACGCCGGCGAGCCCGGCCAGCGCGCCGCCCAGGGCCCACGCCGCGGTCGTGGTGCGGTCGGGGTTGACGCCCATGAGGCCCGCGGCGCGACGGTTGTCGGCCGCTGCCCGCATCGCCAGGCCGAGGTCGGTGAAGCGGAAGAGCGCGAGGCTGGCCAGCGTCGCCACGGCGCCGATCCCGAACATCCAGAGGGCGGCGATTCGCAGCGAACCCGAGCCCACCTGGATGGCCCCGGCGGGCAGGAGGCGGGGGGGCAGCAGCGGCGCGCTGCCGTACACCTTGACGGCCACGGCAACGCAGAAGCCGTAGACCGCGATGGTGCCAACCGTCTGGGCGACCGGTCCCTGGCGGCGGAGGCGGCGAACTACCACCGCCTCCGTCGTGACACCAAGGACGGCGCCACCCGCCACTCCTAGGGCGGCCGCCAGCGGAAGCGGCACCCCGAGCTTGGCAAGGCTGAAGAACGCGTACGCCGGCACCAGTGCGAGGGCCCCGTGGGCCAGGTTGAGGACCCGCGACGCGCGGTAGATGACCACGATCCCGACGGCGAACAGGACATAGATCCCGAACAGGGGGATCGCGAGGACCGCGCTGGTCAGGGCGTTGGACAGGAAGTCCATGACGGCTACGGGTGGTCCTGGCCGGGCCAGGGATCGGCGACCCAGTCCGTCTGCAGGTACTGGAACCCGTTGAACCCCTGGCTGTACTGGATGTTGAACCCAAGCATCGCGGTGTTGGCGTAGTGGTTCCCCGCCCTCCAGGTCAGGGGCCGCGACAGCCCGGAGTCGAATGTCATGCTGTCGAGGGTTGCCTTCAGCCCACCCCGGGTCAGGTTGGGCCCCGTCTTCTGTAGCGCCTGTACGAACAGCTGCATGCCGTCGTAACCGCCTTCGAGGAACTGGTTGTCGACGTCGGCCGACGCACTCACGCTGCGGATGGCGTTCACGTACTTGCTGACCGCGTCGGAGCCGGTGAACGGCTGCCGCGGCGGGTAGTACGAGCTCCAGACGACCATGTTGTTGCAGTGGGCACCACAGTTCTGTCCGAAGGTGTCGACGAACAGTGGCTGCGGGCCCTCGGTGAACTTGGCCGCCCGGTTCATCCCGCTGGTCGCGAACCAGGTCTCGGCGGTTGACGGCTCGAGCAGAACGAAGATCATGTCGCAACCGCTGACACCATTGGCGCCGCCGCAACCATTGTTCAACTTGGCGCCGTCGCTGGAATAGTCCTGCTGGCCGGCGTCGATACCGACGTCGGACTTGAGGCTGGCGCCACCCAGGCGACTGATCGCCCCCTTGAACGCCTTCTCACCCTCGGTCCCGAACTTGTATGAGCGGTCCCACACGATGCCGAAGCTGCGCGCGCCCTGGTCGTAGGCATTCTTCACCGCGATGTGCGCGGTGGAGATCGTGGATGTGGACACGGGCCAGATCCAGGGATCGGAGTACTGGCTGTAGAGCATGCCGTCGGTTCCCACAACGGGGATGCCCGCGCGGTCGATGTCGCCGGCGGCCGAGGCCGCGTTGAGGCCCTCCGACGACGGCACCACCGGGAGAGCGAAGACCCCTTCGGCGATGAAGTTGCGGATGTCCTGCTGCCCCTGGCTGGGGTTCCAGCCGTCGTCGACCAGGCCGTTGGCCAGGTCCAGCTTGCGGCCGCAGACCCCGCCTGCGGCATTGACCTGGTTGACCACCGCGATCATGCCCAGGCGCACCTCACCGAGGAAGCTCTGGCCAATGCCGCTCTCGACAACCGTCGACGCCAGCTTGATGGAAGACGGGCTGACACCGGTGTCGGTCTTGCCGCCGTTGCGGCCCGTCGCGCACGCCAGTTGACCCCCGGCGGTCCCACCAGCGGGCACTGCGCCCTGGACGGTGCTCGGCTTCGTCGGGTCGCCTCCCTGCGCTCCCGGCGTCGTCCCCGGCGCGGCCGACGCGGCTGCGGTGGGAGCGTCACCGTGTGGGCCGATGATCGTCTG
Organism: Chloroflexota bacterium; assembly: GCA_034666405.1. Classification (GTDB taxonomy): domain Bacteria; phylum Chloroflexota; class Dormibacteria; order DASZGP01; family DASZGP01; genus JAXDLW01. Next base: position 15,614 of record JAXDLW010000047.1, read on the forward strand.
CTTGCCGGCGACCTCCTGGGTCCTGAACCGTGGCAGGACGCTGAAGAACGACGCCGCCAGGATCGCGAGCACCACGGCAGTGACACCGATCCACGAGGCCCCCGGGGGGAATGCCTGTCTCGGTGGGGCCGCCGTCCGCGGCGTCATCACGCTCTCTTCGTCGCTCATGTCACCCTCCGCTGAGTGCAATCAACAGGCACCGCCGGCGCCAGGCGATACCCAGCGGCGAGGCCATCAAAAGGAGCAGCGTCAAGACGACCAGCCCGGTGAGGGGCGACCGGAGCAGAACCCCGATCCCGTCGAATACCCGCCGCACTATGTTGTGTATCGCCGTCCACGGCCCGTCGACCACGGGGGCGACCGCGCTCACCGCCGGTCCAATCGGCAGCAGCGAGGTCTGGAACGGCGGGATGCCCAGCGTGCTGGCGCTGTTGATCGCAGCGCCGCTGTCTGCCCCGAGGCCATCCGCCGCCGACGCCGGGTGGATGCCGTAGTGGGACTCGGCCTCGGTGCCGGCCAGCTGCAGGTTCAACCGCGACGGGTTGTACCCGCTGTCATTAACGTAGGTCACCTCCAGGCCAGGAACGAGGTTGGAGGCGTCGTAGTTGAGGACGTCGTCCTGGAGGTGCTCGTAGAGCTCTCGCTTGCCCACTGACTGGTACCCGCCCGGGCTGCCCTTGAAGGTGTTGGCCGAAATGTCGGGGTCGGGCATGTTGAAGACGACCTGGCCAGGCTGGATCAGGTTGAGCGCATTGAGCAGCGCGCCGCACGTGCCCACCGCGCCCGCCGGTGTGTCGTTTTCGACGCAGGCTCCGCCGGCGACCGGCTTGCCACCGCTGGCGGCGCCTGACACCAGGCGGTTGAACGTGCAGGACGCCGTACCGGTCCGTCCGTGCGCCCAGCAGCGCATCGTCGACTCGACCGAGTCGATTGTCGCGACACCGGTGTTGATGCCTCGCGAGATGGCATGCGACTCGGAAACCATCCCCTTCGCCGGGTCGAGGTAGACGTGCGTCGAGGTGACGCTCTGGGCCACACTGACGGGCAGGTTGGCGCCCGGGCCCTGGCCGGCGAGCTTGACGCTGAGACCCATGGGCCCGGCGGAGCTGTCGGCGCTGGTCGTGTCGCCGGCCTTGTCGCATTTCACGATGACGGCGGTGTCCGAGCTGTCGTCACCGCCGGCAGACTTCGAGCCCGGGTCCGAACAATGGATCTCCTTGAACGGCCACGTCTGACCCCCGGGTGTGGTCGCGAGCTGGTTGGCGCTGGCGTCATCCGACGTGGCCGCGGTGGCGTTGGAGCTCGCCTGGTAACTGTCGAGGTTGGACGCGCGGACGACACCCATGGCAACCTCGCGTGAGGTTCCATCCAGCGGAGCGCTGGCGATCGAGCCCGCGTTGTTGGGGCTGAACACGATGTCATACCCGCTGAACGTGGCGCCGCTGGCGAAGCCACTGGGTCCACCGACCATCCGGACCCGCGAGCCGGTCGCCTCCGCGTGGCCGTTGAACTGGCCGACAGTGGCTCCAGGAGCCTCATTTATCTGGGTCGTGTAGCTGTCGGGTGCCGGCGCGGACGGAGGGCTCACGTTGGGCAGCTCGTCCCTGAGGACATCGATATACGGAGCCTGGCCGGAGAACTCGTTCTTGCAGTCGGTCACCTGTCGGATGAACAGCAGACGCCGTGTGGGATCAACCGTCAGCGCGCGGGTCGGGCACTGGTGGCTGCTGACCAGCACGCCCTGTCCGGGCGGGGTGGCCGAGGTGTCACCGACCGTGATGCCGGCGCGACTCGCGGCGTAGTAGCGACCGCCGCCGGTTGCCAGCATGATGACCCCACTCAGGTCGCCGGGCCCACCGACCGAAGGCGCACCGACGTAGACCCCATGAACAGCATCGAACACCACTGCGGCCGGACCGGACCCTGAACTGGCGCCCTGGAGCGCGGGTGGCATGGCCGGCCAGAAGATCCGGCCCGTGCCGGCGTCAGCGACGCCGCCCAACACATTGGGGCGTCCGATGCTGTAGGCGATCGCCCCGGACACGGGCCTGTTGCCGGCATCGAGGGGGATGGTGTAGCTCAGCATCGAGCCGGCCATCTGGACGATGGTGGCGGCCTGGTCCTGGCCGATGACCGTGGGGGAGCGGGTGAAAACGCACCCCGCTACCAGGAACGCTTTGCCCGCGGAGTGACCGACAGCGATGGGGTCGTCCGCGTTGAACGAGTTCTGGCCGTTGGTCGTCATCTTCACACTGTTGGCGCACTGATCCAGGAGCTGGATCCACGCCACACTCGCAGCCGACACGGGCACCCGTGCGACGTAGACGTCGTGCGCGCCGGACCCATGCGCAGAGGTTGCCGACCCGATGTTGCCCCAGTTCTGGGCGAGCATCAGGTAGAGCGAGTCCGAGGTCGCGTCGTAGGTCATTGCCGTGGGTATCACGGTCAGGTCTCCCGCGGCGCCCGTCGGGTTTCGAGCCGGCGTGACGTCGGTGGGTGAGCCGGCACTGGCTTGAGCCACTGCGCCCGGTATCGGAATTTCCGAGAGCGTTGGCAGCCCTCCCCCGCCATGCTGCAGCTCAGTCGTTGAGAACCCGAGGACGTAGCTGGTGCCCCCGTTGGAGTTCGTCGGGAAGTAGAGGAAGAACCTGTGACGTGACTCATCGATCGTGACCTGGCGCTGCGCGAGGAAGGCGACGGCCGTGGCGGGAATGGTCAACACCCGTTCCGACAGCAGGGCCAACGACTGGCTCGAGAAGGCGCGGACGAGGAGGCGGTCGGTGGACGGGCGCGTGTCGCACGCCGGCGTCCCATTCCCCTGCCACTCTTCGGCGACGATTACCACCCCGAGACTCGCGTCAACCCCCATTGCCGTGCGCGCGATGCAGGGCGATGTGAGCGGAAGGCGACCGGCCTGGACCAGCGTCGGATTGGCGGCGCCTGCCGTCGGCGCCTGCGCACCGAGGGCCAGCATCGCTGCGACCGATGTCAACAGGGCGCCGGCTTTCCGCCGCGCACCTAGCATGAGCCGGCCACCACGAATGTCGGCTGGCGGAAAGCGCTCTCCGACCCGCCCGCGACCGAGACCCACACGATGACATTGCCGGCGGGCGTCCCGGGCTGTACGACCCAGGAGACGAGGTAGTTGCCCGTGCTGTCCAGGTGGCCGGTGCCGACACCGCCGTGCTTGCGGCCGTCGGTGCCGTCGCTGTACTGGGAGTCGAACGTGACGGCGTAGGCGGGGCGGCTATGCACGCTGAGGGTCTGAGTCCCACCGGGCGTCAGGCATGAACTGGCGAGCGCGGCCGTGGCCGGCGCCGGTGTGGTGCCCTCGGCGTACTGCGGCGCGCTGGGCGCCGGCGACGGTGTGGGAGCAGTCCCGGCCTTGGCCGGAGAGCCCTGCGCGGAACCGGCCTGGCCGAGCTTGGCCGGCGGCGCCGTCGGCGTGGACGCCGGGTTCGTGGACCCGGAGTGCTGCGGCGAGGGCGACACCTGCCCCGGGTCGACCACGAGGCTCGCGGTCGCGCCCTTTCCTGACGCCGCGCTCGAGCCGCCGCAGGACGAAAGCCCGATCGCCGTGCCGAGTGCCGTGGCCAGGATGGCGAACCGCAGCCACCCGGTACCCGCTGTGCCCCTCGAAGTCATTCTCTCCATCTCTCCGCTGATTTCCGCTGATCCGCTGTGGACCCCCGTAGTTTTCGGGGGTTACGGGAGGCCGCCGAAGCGGCCTCCCGCGCTTGGGTTGGGTGGGTTAGGCGCCGGCTCCGAGGGCCACGACGGTGGCGTTGACGGTTCCGGACGTGCACGCTGTCGGCCCGAGCTCACCCGGGGTCACGCCAAGCGGCAGGAAGAGGGCTGCGGCCGCCCCGGCCGTGCCACCGTTGGGATGCAGGACGAGGACGGCGGTCAGGCCGACCCGAGTCCAGGTGAACGAACCGCCGGCCGAGCCGGAGGCGTAGGTGCCGGCCGCGGTGCCGATGACCGGCGGGCAGGGCTCGGTGTAGCTGAAGTTCGACGTGAACGCCTGCAGCGCAGCCGGCGAACCATTGGCGATGCCCGTGGCAGAACCATTGCATGAGCTGTTGCCGCCGGACGGAGCCGGGAAGGTAAGGCTGGTGTTGCAGGTGATGGCGGCGGCCAGGGGCGCGGCGGCCGACGTGGACATCGGCTGGGCGATGGCGATACCGCTGGTCATAAGGGCGGCCAGCGCCGCGAGGCGGGCCGAACGCACGATGCTGAATTTCACTATCTCAATCTCCTAGAGTTGTCTTGTTCATGGGGTCGGCGGGCGCTTGCGCTCGCCGGCTCTGTTTTTTCTTGGTCTTCGCGATCCATCTGTCAGCGGCGCATTGCGTCCGCAGGCAGTCCCGTCCCGAGCAGTTCCTCCTATCCCCTCTGAGCGGCCACCCCGCGGCGGCCTCACTACGAATACGGAGATGGGGGCCGATTTGTTTACGAGCTGTTGAAAGAGGCTTGCGCGTAAACGTTTGGGGCCTCTCGCGCGTATTCGTTACAGGTGCATGAGCAGAACGAGCAGCAGCCCCAGGCGACCGGCGCGCGGCCTTATGACGCGCTCACGCCTGCCGAGCTGGCCGTCCTCCGGCTGCTTGCGACGGGGCGCAACAATGACGAGATCGCCACTGTCCTGAAAAAGAGCCGGGGCACCGTCAAGCACCAGCTGTCTTCGGTGCTGCGCAAGCTGGAGCTCCGTGACCGTGTTGCGGCCGTCGTGTGGTGGTACACGACCGGGACGGACGCAAGAAAATGACGCGCCCGTTCGTTGGGCTATGACGCATGGGTCATCCGGGCTATTGACAGACGGTTAGGCTCTTGAAAAGATTTGCAAAGCCCGGACGGGGACGCCGTGTGCTGCCAGCACCGACACGTCAGCGGCGCGTCCGAGTGCATTAGCGGGGATTGGCTGTTTTGGGGACTCAACAAGCCGCGATGACGGCTTTCAGCGACGGCACCGATGTCGAAGTCACGTCGACAGAGCGGATGGAGCACGCCTTCCATGCCCACCATGTCGCAGTCCTGCGCTTCTGCCTGTCGCGCCTGAGGGACGAGCACGACGCCGAAGACGCCGTCCAGGAGGTGTTCGCGCGGGCCGTGCGGCACCAGGACGAGTTCGTCGGTGATTCCCTCGGCTGGCTGATCCGGACCGCGACCAATGTCTGCACGGATGAACTGCGCCGGCGCGCGCGCTTCTCCGCGGAAGGTGAGGGCGAGGACAAGGAGGAACTGGAGGCCAGCAGCGACGACCCCGAGACCGTCGTGGTCCGGCGGATGTTGATCAGCGACCTGCTCGGGCGGCTGACACCCGGGGAGCGTCGGGTCGTCGCCGACACCTGGCTGTTCGGCCCAGGCGACGCCGACCGCGGAAGCATGGGCGTCCAGACCAGCACCACCCGCGTCCTGCTGTGCCGGGCACGGCGCCGGATGCGCAGCTACCTTGACGACTTCCAGGAGAGCGCCTCGATGCTGCTCCTGGGCATGGGCCGCGGCAAGCGCACCCGCGGGAGCGCGGCGGAGGCCTGGACCGGGGTCCTGCGGGTCGGCGTCCCGGGACTCGTGGCGGCCACCGTGATGCTGTCAAGCACTGGTCCGGTTCCCGCGGCTGCTGACGCCGTGGGGGGCAACGTTCGAGCGGGGGCCCTCGTCGCGTCGGCCATCACGCCCGGGGCGACCGAGACGCCCGCCCAGCTACACATGAGCCCTGCGGCTGCCGGTGGTGGCACCCACGTCGCGCCAACGGTCTCGCCGAAACCGCGCGAAGTCGTCTTGCCTACGACGCCGCACCAGGCGGTGGCGCAGGACGCGGTAATGACTGATGTTCAGGCTTCCCCCCAATACGGGCGGGACCACACGATCCTGGCGGCTGGGACCGATCGGGCCTGCCCTGCGCCGCCATGCCAGGCCCTTTTCGCCAGCCATGACGCAGGCCACACATGGAGCACCCTGCCAGCCGCCGGCTTTGCTTCGACACAGTTGCTCCTCCCCCCCGCCAGCTTCGCATCCGGCCACTTCTTCGGGTTCGGCGCGGCAGGCCTGCAAGAGACCACGGACGGCGGCAAGACCTTTGTAACGACCCTCCCGGATCTCGTGGGCTTCGCCGCCACCCGGCCCGCCGGGACCGGCTCCCTCTTTTCCGTCAGCAACGCCGCAAGGTGGGACTTCAACGGCGGGAACTCACCGGGTCTTGGCTCGGCATTCCTCCCCGGATGGAATGCGGCGGGACCTGCCGCCTTCCCTGGCGTTGGTCAGGAAGTGCTTCAGCCAGTGCTGCACGCGAGCCCGGTCGGGTTCGATGTCCAAGTGATGCATTGTGCGGCCACCTGCTCCGATGGACCGGTCCTGCCATGGACCGAGAACACAATCATCGTCGCATCCCCCGACGTCAACACCGACCACGGCGTCCTCGCGATGAATGGCTCGGCGCTCGCCCTCAGCACTGACGGCGGCTTGTCATTTGCCCACGTGTCGGCTCCAGCCGGACAACACGCGATCACCGCCCAATTGGTGCGAAGTGGGAAAGGCATTCGGATCGTTGCCATCCTGGTGTCCGCCGCATCGACCGCGACTCTGAGCTACACAGATGACTCTGGTGCGTCTTGGCACATGCCAACTGGACCGTTTTTGCGCGCAGGTGGGTACGTCCTAACTCGAACAGACGAGACTGGCCTCATAGCCGCCGTGCCCGGAACCCAGCAGTCCCAGACGGCCTTCTCCTGCTCCCGTGATGCCGGCATATCATGGTTCCCTTGCTAGGGCGCGAGAGACGCATCACGGCGTCTTTGATAGTCGGCGCTAATTTGGCGAAAGGGTGAGCGATATCACTGTTCCACTGCGCCCCGAGCGTCGACCGGTTGAACAGCGCAACAGCAGTGCCCGGGCAGCGCTGGTGGCGTACCTGCGCCTGCTTGCGGCTTGCATCGAAGACGAGGCTGACATGTTGGAGGAAGAGCCTGAGCGCGCAGCACAACTGGTTGCCCGTTTCCGCGGCGAGGTCCTGGACATGACGCTGGGTGACGCTCCTGTAGAGGCCTTGCTTCAGCGGACTCGCCAGGACCGCGCTTACCGCAAGACCTGAGCGCATTCAGCGTTACAGGTACACCACCCATGAGACCTCCGCTCATGCGCCGCGCCAAGCAGTTCGCGGCCTCTCTCACCCTCTGCCTGGTGCCGTTGGGCGCGGCGGCGCCAATGGCGGCAACGCCGGCGCACGCGTCGGTTGTGGTCGACGGGACATGTGACGTCACGATGACCATCTCATCGCCTCTGCCCATAACCAAGACGCCGGCCTTCATCGGCCTAGGCTATGACGGGTTGGGCACTTGCGCCGGCTACCCGTTCGTGACGCAGGGGATGAGCTTCGGCGGCACCGGCTACGCCAACATCAGCTGCGACGTATTCGAGACTTTCGGGTCATCATTCACGTTCGTCTTCGCCAAGACGGCCGGAGCAAATACATCGGCGTCGACTGGGGCCGGGACCCTGTCCAGCGTGAACTTCGTAATGCCAGGGGTCAACACCCTCACCTTCGACGCCGTAGGCACATTTGCCTGGTCCAACGCCTCCCAACAGACCGCCTGCGCCACCGGTGGGATTCAATCCGTCACTCTCACCGGGGTGATCGTGTTCCAGGACCCGACGATCGACGGGGTTCCGCCCAGCTAGAGCCGGGCGCCGGGGCCTAGGCGGGCTCGAGGCGCTGGATGTCCTCTTCGGTCAGTTGAACGAAGACCGCCGCGTCATCGCTGCGGTCCAGGAAGCGCCGCGGCATCAGGACCGGGTGCTTGAAGAAGCCCTCGGGCTGCAGCACGATCCCGACCAGTTCGGTGCCCTCGAAGAGCACCTCCCTGACGCGTCCGAGCTTGCGGCCGGTGTGCCCGAGCATGACGTTCTCGCCCTCGTTGATCTCGATCTCACCGGCGGCGCGCAGGGCGGTCTCCTCCAACCGCGGCACGGCAGGGTTTCCCCCGAGGACCGTCAGGATCTCGTTGACCTGGTCACCGGCGGAAGGCGGTGCCTGGCGATAGGTGAGGTAGGGCGGCAGGCGGCGCACCTCGGTTGCGGTCAGGGTCAGGTCGACGCGCTCCTGGGTCGCCCCGCGGATCGCGACAATCGGGATCACGACATCGGGGATGGCCCTGGCCAGGCCGGGCACCCCGCCGGAGAAGCCGCGGTCCTCCTCGACGACGATGGCCTTGAGCTCGAAATCGGCGCCATCCACCAGGGTGCGGTGGATCGACCCGATCAGCCGCCCGTCGCTCGAGTACACGGGACCGCCGAGGCGAAAGTCCTCGACCGTCTGCCCACCCCTTCCCGCGTTTTCCTGAACCACGGGTCGAGTCTAGCGAGGCTGGACTCGCGCCATGCGAGCAGGCGGCCAGGTCAGGAGCCGGTCAGCGTCTCCAGTGCGCGGTCCACGTCTTCGTCCGTGTTGTAGGCATGGAAGGACACCCGGAGGGCGCCGTCTCTCACCGCGGCGCGGATCCCGGCCCGCGCCAGCTTGTCCTCGGCACCCTGCGCCCCGACCGAGACGATGGCGCCCGCGCCAGGCGGCAGACCCAGCCCCGCCCGAAACCGACCGGCCAGGGCGGTGTCGTGTTCATGGATGGCCGCGACCCCGATGTCCTCGATGACCTGGAGCGCCGCGGCGGTGCCCACCCAGCAGTGCCAGGCGGGTGAGATGTCGAACCGGCGCGCGCTGTGCGCCAGGCGGGGCGGCAGCCCGTAGTACGAAGTGTGGACATCCTCGCCGGCGAACCAACCGGCGTTGAGCGGCCTGAGGCGCTCGACCAGTGCCGGTGAGAGGACCCCGAAGGCCGTCCCGCGCGGCGACATCAGCCACTTGTAGGCGGAGCACGCCACGACATCGAATTCCCGGGAGTCGAGCGGCAACCAACCCGCCGATTGCGTGGCGTCGACAAGGGTCAGCGCACCGGCGCGCCGGGCCGCAGCCGCCACCGCGGCGAGGTCGGCGATCGCGCCGTCGGACGACTGGACCGACGAGATCGCCACGAGCGCCGTGCGCTCGCCGATCGACTCGGCCACCTCGGCCAGCGGCACCTCGCGGACGGTGACGCCGCGATCGGCATGGACGGCCCACGGAAAGACAATTGATGTGAACTCGCCAACCGGGACCAACACCTCGGCGCCGTCGGGCAGCGCCGCGGCCACAAGGCCGGCAACCTCCGAGACGGCGCCACAGGCCAGGATGTTGGCGGGGTCCGCGTTGACCAGGCGCCCGAAGGTCGCTCGCGCCACGCCCACCTGGTCGGCCCACGGCTCCCACGTTGTCGCTCCCACCCGCCACTCATCCAGCGCCGCCTGCAGCGCGTCCCACGCCGGCCGCGGCGGGAGGCCGTAGCTCGCGGTGTTGAGATAGCCGGGACGAGCATCCCAGAGGTCGCGGAGTGCGGCTCGGCCGGGCATGGCGCCAGTATCGCAGCCGGGCGGACCCGCGGAATTTGGCGTTAACCCAGCGAGTCATGGCATTCCTGCCACTGGCGCGGCACGGCGGCCAACCCGTACGCTCGACACGTGGGTTCCCTTGGCTGAGGCTGCCTTCGCGTGACGCGGAGGGGCTGGCTCCTTTTCGCGGCGATGGGCCTGATCTGGGGGATTCCGTACCTCCTGATCAAGGTCGCCGTTGCCGACCTGACTCCCGCCTCCCTGGTGCTCCTGCGCACCGGGCTGGGAGCCCTGATCCTGGTTCCGATCGCCGCCGCCCGCGGCAACCTCGCCGTGTTGCGCCCGCACTGGAAGCCGGTCGTGGTCTACACCCTGGTCGAGGTCGCGGTTCCGTGGTTCCTGCTCGCCGATGCCGAACGGCGGCTGTCCAGTTCGCTCACCGGCCTGCTCATCGCGGCGGTGCCCCTGGTCGGTGCCGTGCTGGCCTGGCAGACGGGCGCGGCCGACCGGCCGGACCGACGTCGGGTCAGCGGGCTCCTCGTGGGCTTCGTGGGGGTCGCGGTCCTGCTTGGCCTGGACGCCCAGGTCCGGGACTTCGGCGCCGTGGGCGAGGTGATGCTGGTGAGCATCTGCTACGCCGTGGGACCGATGATCATTGCGCGCCGCCTGGGCGCTGCCCCGGCCGTCGGCGTGGTGGCCGCGAGCCTGGCAATCAGCGCGCTCCTCTACGCCCCCGTGGGCATCTTCCAGCTCCCCCACCACGTTCCCTCAGCCGCGGTGATGGGATCGATCGTCGGGCTTGGCGTCATATGTACCGCGCTGGCCTTCGTCGTCTTCTTCGCGCTGATCGCCGAGGTCGGCCCGGTGCGGGCGACCGTCATCACCTATGTCAACCCCGCTGTCGCCCTCGGGCTCGGCGTCCTGCTCCTGAGGGAGCCGCTCGGCGCCGGGATCCTGGCCGGCTTCGCGCTGATCCTCGTGGGGTCCTTCATCGCCAACCGGCGCGGCTCCGGGAAGCGCACGCCACAGACCGAGCTCGAACCACTGGCGGGAGCACCGGGCTAGAGAGCACTATGATCCCGTCCCATGGCGTTGGGTTCCATGCGGCGGGGTGTTCTGCTGGCGACCACTCTCGTCGCCGTCATGGTGGCCGCCGTCCCCGCGACCGCGGCCGCGCCAGAGCCCACCTACCGTGCCAATGACTACGGCAACGTCCTCAATGTTCTGCCCCCGGGTAACAACGGGCTCTTCACCCTTGCCGACGTCGCCAGTCATGGCGGTCCAAGCGGGACCGGACCAAGGCCGGCCCACAGCGACGACCAATACCCGCTCTACCAGGACCTCCTCTACGGCTATCCAAGCCTCCAGGACAGCACCCTTGGCAACTTCTACAAGGACGCCTCGTTCGGGGTGAAGCCTGAGGACATCGACCCCGCCCAGACGGTCACGCTGACCTATGCCGGGCACGGCGACGTCACCATCTACCGCGACAAGCAGTTCGGCACGCCGCACATCTACGGCGACAGCGTCGAGGCGATGGCCTACGGGGTGGGCTACGCCACGGCCCACGACCGGCTCTTCATGATCGACGTGCTGCGGCACACCGGCGCCGGCCACCTCACCGAGCTGGTCGGCCCTTCATGCGCCAACGAGGCGATGGACCGGTCCCAGCTGGCGCTGACCGGTTACACCCAGCAGGACAAGCAGAACCAGCTGGACTTCATCGCCGGGATGGGACCGCTGGGCGCGGAGGCCCGCAGGTTGATCACCGGCCAGATGCAGGGGATCAACAAGTACATCGCGGACGCCGAGCTCAACCCGCTCACGATGATGCCGGCCGAGTACCCCGCGGTGACCGGCGGCCTCCCCCAGACCTGGGTGGACACCGACGTCATTGACATCGCCTCGCTGGTCGGAGGGATATTCGGCAAGGGTGGCGGCAACGAGGTGGGTGGCGGCCACCTCTTCCAGTACCTCCAGGCGCAGTTCGGCACGCCCGCGGCGCAGTCGATGTTCCGCGACCTGCGCCAGAACGACGACCCCGCCGCGCCGTCGACCGTCCAGGACGTGCGCTTCCCGTACAACGTCCATGACCCGGGAATGCTGCCGACCGCCAAGAACGCGTTCACCGACCCGGCTATCACGCCCCTGGACCCCTTCTCGGCGTCGGTCGACAGTGGCTGCGACCCAACCCCCAGCAGCATCCTCGGCGGCATCGGCAAGGCGCTGGCGAGCCCGGGCTCGATGAGCAATGCATTGGTTGTCGACGCCCAGCACTCCACCAGCGGACGGCCGATCGCGGTGTTGGGGCCGCAGGTGGGTTATTTCACGCCCCAGATCCTCATGGAGGTGGACCTCCACGCCCCCGACTACGACGTGCGCGGGGCGTCATTCCCGGGCACCGCCTTCCTGGTCGAGCTGGGACGCGGCAGGGACTATGCGTGGTCCGCGACCTCGGCCAGCAACGACATCGTCGACCAGCGCATCGAGGTGCTCTGCGCGGCGCCTGAGAGCGACACGGATGCCAAGGCTCGGTATTACATCCTGGACGGCGTCTGCACCAAGATGGACTACCACGACGACAGCGAACCGGCCATCAGCAAGGTGGGTGGCCAGACATCGTGCGTGGCGCCGTGCACCCTCCACCACGACATCTACCGCACCCACCATGTGGGGGCTGACGCGGTCGTGATCGGGTTCACCAAGACACCGGACGGGACCCCGGTGGCGATCAGCAGCCAGCGCAGCACCTACCAGCACGAGCTCGACAGCGCGGTGGGCTTCCTGCAGTGGCAGCACCCGTCGCTGACGTATGACGCGCAGTCCTGGATGACCGGCGCCTCCAACATCGGCTACACGTTCAACTGGTTCTACATCGACAACCGCGACATCGCGTACTACAACAGCGGGCACGACCCGATCCGCCAGACGGACTACAACCCGGACTTCCCGACGCTGGGCACCGGCGTGGCGGAGTGGACCGGCTTCCTCGACTTCGCCGGGCATCCCCACGAGGTCAACCCGCCGGCCGGCTACCTCGTCTCCTGGAACAACAAGCAGGCCCACGGTGTGTCTTCGAGCGACAACCAATACAGCTACGGCCCGGTCTATCGATCCCTCTCACTCGAGCGCCGCGTCCAGGCGGCCTTCACGTCCATTGGCAAGATGAGCCGCGCCAACCTCGTTGCCGCCATGGAGGACGCAGCCAGTGTCGACCTGACCGGGGCGCACGTGGTCCCGGAATTGCAGGCCCAGCGCGCGTCGCTCACCGCCGGACTCGGGACCACGGACGCGACCCATGTCAACGCGCTGCTTGACCGGCTCAATGCCTGGGCCACCGCCGGCGCACATCGTCGCCGCGCCGCCCACGGCGATGCCCAGTACGCTGATGCCGCGGCGGTGGCGGCCATGGATGAACTCAACCCGCGCCTGATCCGCGCCCTCTTCGACTCGCTCATGACCAAGACCGGGTCGACCGTAGAGACGGATGGCGCGGGGGTGGCCACGGGCTACTCGGCGATGCCCGAATCGTTCGCCGACCAGCCCAGCGGGCACCTGGGCAGCTCGTACAACGGGGGCTGGGAGAGCTACACGGTCAAGGCGCTGCAGCAACTCCGCGGCGTTACGCCGGGTGCGCCGCTGTCGGCGGAAATGACGACGCGCCTGTGCAGCACCGGGCTGGCCGCGTGCCCCGCCGCGGTGGGCCAGGCGCTGGTGGCCACGTTCAACCAGCTGGCGACCGTGAACAGCTCGACGGATGTCGCCTCCTGGACGGCCGACACGGACACCTCCAACATCCCGGCCTCTGACTCGATCCGCTTCAGGGCGGTGGGTGTCGTGGGCCAGCCGGAGATGGACTGGCAGAACCGGCCCACCTTCCAGCAGGTGGTCGACTTCGTCTCACACCGGGCGCGCGCCGGCGAGACGGTCGCCGCACCGGCGGGCAACGTGATGCTGCCGCCCACCTCCAGCGACGAGGGCTCGAGGATTGCCTCCCTGGTCGCGCTCATCGTCGCCGTGCTGGCGGCGATCGGGTTCCTGGGCAACCGCTACCGCCACAGGCATTGAGCCCCAGAGCCAGGGGTTAGGCGATTGCCTCCACGAGGGGCTTCAACCGGTCGTAGGCCTGACGCATGGGGGCGGCGTCACGGCGGGCGCGGCCCATGATGATGGCGCCCTCGAACATGCACACGAGGGTCGATCCCAGCTCCTCGGCCCGCGCCGGGGTGTGCCCCGCGGCGACGAGCTTGGCCGCGAAGGCATCCTGCATGGCCAGCAGCGCGTCCTGCGCGGCGGCGAGCAGCCGGGGCGAATGCGACCCATCCGAAGCGAGGGCGGCGACCGGGCAGCCATCCTGACAGTCGGTCTTCTCCATCCAGCGGGCGTACTGGTGGAAGAACTGCTCGATCGTGGTGCGCTCGACCCAGGCGCAGATGTCGTCGCGAACCCTGGCCACGGCGCTGACTGCCAGCTCCTCCTTCCCGCCCGGGAAGTGGAAGTAGAGCGATCCGCGCGGCGCGCCACTGTCGGCGATCACATCCAGGACGCCCGTCCCGTTAAAGCCGGTGCGGCGCATCAGCCGGACCGTGGATTCGACGAAACGTTCCTTGGTCTCCGCTCCCTTTGACATGGGTGTATAGTAGCAGATTATGCAGACTGGTCTATTTATTGAGGGAGCCGCGCGGGTGGAGTCATGGCGTCACCCGGCCTGGTCCCTTGGTCGTCTCATGCTCCGGTGCCGGCGCTGGTTCAAGTCCTACGACCTGGGCTCGGACGAGAAGATCCGGCGCTTCACCGGCGCTCGCTGAGGCTGACCAAGCGCAGTCCGGCTAAGCGCGAGCGGCTCAGGCCCTAGGCGGTCCACCCACCACGGGGTCACGCCAAAGCGCGACGCCGATCCGCGCCAGGCCCACGGCAAGGATCGCGGTTCCCAGGACGATGACCACCCATGGCACCGGCACCAGTGGCGGCGGAGGAAGGGCGGCCATCACCGACCCGACGGTCATGGCGATGACGCCGTCCCGGGGCAGGACCGCGGCTCGGAAGCTTGCGACCCCGAACATCACATACCCGGCGATGAAGAAGATGGCAAATGCGGCGGACGCGAAATACAGCAGGCCGTTGAAGAATTCCGCCGGCGAGGCGAGCAGGGCCGGTGAGTAACGCTCGAGGATCGGCGTGTAGAACCCGTCGGCCCAGGTGAACCCGATGATGCCGCAGGTCCCCACGAAGGCCAGCAGGTACCCGTAGAGCCCGATCCGGCCGACATCATGGTGCTGGACGAGGTAGAAGGCGGTCAGGCCGAAGAGGCTGAGGACCAGCGCGACCACGCCGACAAGGTGAAGGAGTGCGTAGCCCCCGCCCACAGCGCCGGCCGGTGGAGGTTCGCCCTGGGCGGGGTGCAGTGCGAAGAACACGAAGGTGAGCACGCCGCTGGCGATGGCTGCGACAGCTGCGCCGCGCACCAGGCCGGCCAGGTCCTCCCGCGCGCTCCGGTCGGCCGCCGCCACGCGACTCCCACCCGGCGACTTCACTTCTTGTGGAACTGGAGGCGGACCAGCCTGGGGAACGCCGTATTCAGACACGTGTGGGCCCCGACATGGGCCTCAGCGTAACGAGTCAGCCCTCGGGAAGGGGAAGGCTCAGGCGGGCTCTGTCGCCACCCGCAACCCGACGCCGATCATCGCGGCGCCGGTCAGGCCCTCGAGCGTCCGCCAAACCGACCGCCTGCGGAGCAGGTCGCCGGCTCTGGCCACGACGAGGGCATAGAGGGAAAGCCACGCCAGGGTCATCGCTACGAAGACCGCGCCGAGCGCCAGCAGCGACAGAAAGCCGTGGCCGGCGGGGGCGAACTGCGGCAGCAGCGAGGTGAAGAAGATCGCGATCTTGGGGTTGCCCAGGTTGCTCAGCAGGCCCTGACGCATCGCCGTGACGGGCGTCAGTCCACGGCCGCTCGCCGTCCTCTCACGGTCTGCTTCCGGCGGCCCCGAGGTCAATGCGAGCCGGATTGCCTGGATGCCGAGGAAGATGAGGTAGCCGGCGCCGGCGAGCCGGATGAAGACGAACGCCGGGTGCCAGGCAGCCAGCAGCGCGGCCAGGCCGGCGCTCGTGGCAAGCACCCAGGTCGACAGGCCCGCGCCCACGCCGAGGGCGGTGGCGAGGCCGGATCGACGGCCCCCCACCAGCGTGTTGCGGATCGTGAGCGCGGTGTCGGGACCGGGCGAACCGATCACCAGTGCGCTGAGGGCCACGAATGGGACGAGTTGATCCATCGCCGTCATTCTCCGAGATTGACCGGGCTCTTGCACCACGACCTCGGCGGCTAGGATCGGCCACGAATGGAACGCGAAGCCAGGATGCATCAGCTGCGGCTCTTCCTGGTTCTCGGATCGGTGACGGCGGTCGGGCCGATTGCCGTCGACGCCTACCTGCCCGCCTTCCCGACGCTGTCGCGCGATTTCAACGCCGACGCCTCGAGCGTCCAACTGACGCTGACGGGGCTCTTCGCCGGACTGGCCCTGGGCCAGGTGGTGGCGGGACCGCTCAGCGACGCGCTGGGGCGGCGCCGGCCGCTGGTCTTCGGCCTGGTTGCCTACGTCGTGGCGTCCGTGGCCTGCGCCCTGGCACCGTCGGTCGGCGTGCTCATCGTCTTCCGCCTGCTCCAGGGGCTCGGGGCCGCGACCGGGGTGGTGATCGCCCGGGCGATCGTGCGGGACCTCTTCACAGGCAATGACGCGGCCCGTTTCTTCTCCCTCCTGGTGGTGGTCACGGCGGTCTCGCCGATCTTCGCGCCGCTGGCCGGGAGCCTCGTGCTGCGCCTAACGTCCTGGCGTGGGATATTCGCGATCCTGGCCGTGGTGAGCGCCATCCTCGTGGCGGCGGTGCTGGCCTGGTTGCATGAGACCCTGCCGCCCGAGCGCCGGCGCCCCGGCGGTCTCCCCGACGCGCTTCGCAGCTATCGCCGGCTGCTCTCCGACCGCGTGTTCCTGGGGTACGCGCTGACCTTCGGGGTCCCCTTCATCGGGATCTTCGGTTACATCTCCGGGTCGTCGTTCGTGCTCCAGAACCTCTATGGACTGTCGCCGCAGACCTACGGGCTGTTGTTTGGAATGAACGGCCTGGGGTTGGTGGCGGCCAGCCAGGTCAACCGTTACCTCGTCGGCCGGGTGCGACCGACCCGGCTGCTCGGCGCGGGCCTGGTGGGGTTTTCGGCAGGCACCGTGGTGCTGATCGGCGGTCTGATGATCGGGGGCCTCGGCGTCCTGGCCGTCGTCGTGCCGCTGGCCGTGCTGGTCGCCTCGGTCGGCTTCGTCGCCCCCAACGCGACGGCCCTGGCGTTGTCGGGGCACCCGGAGATGGCGGGCACGGGCTCCGCGATCCTCGGCATAATGCAGTTCGGTCTGGGTGCGGTCGCCGCTCCCCTGATCGGGCTGGCGGGGACGCGCACCGCGATGCCGATGGCGATCGGTTTCGGCTTTGCCGCCGCCGGTGCCGTGGCAGCCTTCGCGCTCATCGCACGAGCCGCACCGGCCGCTGGTCCGTTGGTCCTTGGGGAGGAGATCCAGACCGAGTTCTAGGGGGGCCGATTGCCGCGGCCGGCTCCTGAGATACTCTCATCCACTCATGCCGGACGCGCCGCCCTCCCAGCCGCCACCGCCAGGGCCGCAGGCGCCGCCCGAGGAGCTCCCGGGCGTACTCGAACTGACCGCGGTGGACCGCGTCCGAGACATGGGACAGATGGCCGTCAACTGGGTCAAGAAGGACCTCAAGATCGCGCTGTTCTTCATGCTGCTGGCGGCGGCGATCTCCTGGCTGGCCAATATCGTCATCGTCGCGGTCATCTACGACGGGGTGGGCAAGGTGCCACCCGGGTCGCCGGCTGTCGGCTCGTCCAACCCGGTGACGGGCAGCATCTTCTGGGCGCTGGCGATGGCCCTGCTCTTCGGTGCCCTGGCCTACCGGATGCAGGTCGGGGGCAAAAGGTTCTGGGGCGATGTGCGCAACTTCCCGGGCTCGATGGTCACGCTGCTCCGCCATGACGGAGATGCCGCGCTGGGCCACATCCTCTGGGGCGTCGCCGGCGCGATGCTGGTCTCCGCAGCCCTCGCGCCCGCGGGCAGCGTGCTGCTGGCGTTCGGGGTGCTGGCGCTGCTGGGCCGAGCGCTGCGTGGCGCGATAACCGGGCTGATGATGCTGGCCTGGCGCAAGGTGGTCGGCGCGGTGGCGCCCGGTCGCAAGGCGCCGCCGCAGGAGCAGGTCTTCGGGGTCGCGATGCTGGGATCGGTCTTCGGCCTGCTGGTGGCGTACGGGATCCCCGACCCGAGCCTGAAGTTGCTGGCAGGGATCGCGGCCGCCGTCGGGGCATTCGTGCTCAGCCGCCGCAAGGTTGAGCCCCATGCCGCGCTCTGGCTGGTGGTGTTGGGCGGTGCGGCATTGCTGGGCCTGATGGTCCACGAGATCCACGCATTGGCTGCGGATGGGGGGTGGCGCGAGAACGGCGGGGACCTCCAGGCCTGGCTGAACGGCGGGGGCATGGGCGTGATCACCACGAGCGAGGCGGCCGGGCTGGGTGGCGCGGGTGGCGGCCTGTTGGGCTCAGGGCTCGGCAGCACGCTCAACGGCCATCCCCTGAGCGAGGAGCAGCTCAAGGCCAAGTACCTCAAGACCTACATCAAAACTCACGGCAGCGACTCCGGGTTCGACGATTGGTGGATGCAGAGCGGCTTCTACCACCCCGAAGGTCCGACCACCGGGCAGGCCTTCGTCGACGGCCTCCACGCGCTGGGCTCGCAGGTGAAGGGCGAGTTCACGAATTTCGACTACGCGGGGTTCTTCCGGTCGGAGGCCCACGACTTCGCATCCGGTGACATGGCGGACCGCCTCTGGGCGCTGGACCAGAGCATGGTCAACACGTTCATCGACCAGGCCAACAAGCAGGTGGTGCAACCACTCGGGGTCGCGGCCGACTTCTGGACCCATCCCGACCAGTGGAAGGACATCTCGCAACTCTCCGACCCGATCAAGGAGGGGCTCAAGACCAGCGCGGACTTCTGGAAGACGCAGGGTCTCGACGGCATCCGCCAGATGGGTGGCGAGCTGGCCAACATGTCCCAGGACTCCTACAACGAGATGCAGGGCAAGATGGACGAGTTCAACCGCGCGGTGGCCGCGGGGGACAACATCAAGGCCAGCCAGATGATCGGCGAGCTGGCCGGCAACGCCGAGTTCCAGGCCCTGATGGCCAAGGGCCCGGACGCGGCGATGGAGAAGCTGCAGGCGTTCAAACAGGCGGTGAACGACGCCAAGGCCCTGAAGATGACCGAACAGGCTGCCGCCGACGCCGAGAAGCTCAAGGGTGTGGGCAAGTTCGGCCAGGGCGACCTGCTCTACGGCAAGGAAGGGGTGGCCCTCAATCCCGAGGACCTCCACCCGATCGGCGTGAACACCGACGAGGCCACCGCCATCAGCAAATACGCCAAGGAACACAACCTGCAGATCGAGATCAAGCCAGGCTCTGAGGAGGCCATCGCCCAGCGCGAGGCCGGCGCCCTCGGCAAGCCGGAGAACATCAAGTCCAAGAGCACCAGCCCCTACGACCAGTACATCGGGATCGGCAGTGCCGAGGACAAGGGCCTGGTGGGTTTCGGCCAGCCGACCGAGCCGATCCGGCCACCAGGCATGAGCGAGCAGGACTGGGGCGGGGTGCAGGACCAGTTCCAGAAACGCATGGGCGAGTACAACGACAAGATCGCCAGCATGCAGAAGCTGCAGACGCAGGGCATGGACGTGATGGTCGACGGCAAGCCCGTGCACGCGACCGTCGACTGGAAGGGAGGCGGTTCGTACACCGACCCGGCGACGGGCAAGTCGATGCAGTTCGGTGACAACATCGCCTACGCCAAGTACACCGACCCCGCGACCGGGCAGACGGTGACCAGGCCGTTCGCCGGTGACATCGACTCGTTCTCGCTGCGCGATGCCAGCGGCAACCCCCTCCCTCCCGGCGAGGCATCGCAGCATTTCGCCAGCCTGAACAAGGTCTGCCCGGGGGTGGTCCACGAGGGTGACACCCAGCTGTGGGACGCCGCCGGTGGCAAACTGCAGCACGTGAAGGACGACGTCATGTGGAACCAGGCGTCGAACAACGCGAACGCCAAGAACAACATCCGGTTCAGCGCTGACGGTTCGATCCAGACCTCGCGCGGCCCGGACTGGATGGTCCACGCCGACCGTTACCGCGCCACCCCACCGACCCATTGAGCCTCAACGCCAAGCGCCGCCATGAACTGCTCACGCAACGCGACAGCGCACGGGCCGCCGGTGACGTCAGCGGGGCGCGGGCGCTGGACAGCGAGTACGCCGCAGGACTGCCGCGCCCGCGCCTAACGCGCTGTCCCTTCACGACGACGGAGGTGGCGCACTCCATCGACACCTTCGACATCGACGGGCCGTGGTGGGACTACGACTTCGCGGTGCGGCCCACGGACGACCTCCCGGACACCTTCTTCGCGTTCACCGGCGCGATCCATTTCGACGGCAAGCCGGCGGTCACCGAGTTTCTGTGCAAGCCCGGCCCGGGAGCGCCCTTCGTGGTGCCGCGACTGCTGGCCCGCCCGGAAATCGTGGCGGTGATCTCGCACCTCAAGGTGGGCAAGAATGACGCGTACCCGGTCTTCTACTTCTCCCAACCGATGGCCCGCGACGAGCCGCGCTTCAACACCTGGGGGATGAACCAGGCCTGGTTCAAGGATGCTGAGGGCCGCTGGGCCTGGGACCACAACGAGGAGGACTTCGAAGCGCTCGACTTCGACCTTGCGCCGTGGGTGGAGCGTGGGAAGCTGCGCTGGATCCAGCCAGGGGACAGGAAGCTGGCCCTGCGGGACGACCTCAAGGGGTTCCCGTATGCTGGCATCGACGGGCCGCGCACATTCGTGCGCGTGCAGTATGGGGAGATCCGGGAGCCGGTCCTACCGTCGGCACGCTGAGCCTGCGCAACTCGCCGCCGGTGTTGGTCGGGCCGGCGTCGCAACGTGCCCTGGCTGCCGTGATCGCGGCCCTCGGCCTGGGGTCGATCGCGCCGCTCCTGGCGTGGGTCTACAACCTGGGCGCCTTCGCGACCTGGTTCTGGCTCACCACCGTTCCGGGGTTCCTCTTCATGGCCGTTGTCGCGGCGATCTATCACCGTCGCGGCGAGCACCGGGCGCTGCTCATCGCGCTGTCGGCCGGGGTGCTCGGCGGGGTGATCGCGACGCTGGTCTACGACGTCGTGAGGATGCCCTTCCTGGTGGTGGGATACCGGCTCTTCGCCCCGATCAACTCATACGGGATCCTCATGACCGGCGCCCCGACCGGGAGCCCCTTCACCGACACCCTGGGCTGGACCTACAACTTCCTCAACGGCACGGGCTTCGGCATCGCCTACTCGATGATCGCGCTGGGCCGCCGCTGGTGGCTGGCCATACCGTTCGCCCTCGGGCTGGAGACGATGACGATCGTCACGCCATACGCGGACGTGTACGGGCTCCGTGGCCACCTTGACGTGATCGCCATCGCGTACGGCGCCCACGTCTTCTATGGCGCGGTGCTGGGCAGGATCGTGGAGCAGGCCGGCCGGTGGCATGGACTCGATGATGGGCCGGTGCCGACCTGGTGGGTGATGGCGGGTACGGTCCTGGCACTGGTGGTGTTGGGACACCCCTGGAGCACCGCCTCGTACCTCGCCCCGGCCGCCGCGGTCCGGCCGCAGCCTGCGGCCGTGGTGCGGGCGGGCGTCTTCACGCCCGAGTGGCTGCGGGTCGGGGTTGGCGGATGTGTGACGCTGGCCAACCGCGACAAGAGCGCCTACCGGCTCGGGTCGCCGCCCGGGGCGGTGGCCCTGGCCGCGGGCTCCAGCCATCGATATTGTTTTCCCAATGCGGGCATCCAGCGGGTACAGCTGAACCAGGTCCCCTATTCCGGTGGCTGGGTGATCGTCGATCCATCTGTGAGGCCCGGTGCCTGAGCAACTGCGGCTGGAGCTCTTCGGGGCGGAGCACCTCGAAGGGGTTCGTGGGCTGCTCGCGGACCGCGACGTGCGGCGCTTCACGCGGGTGCCGGACCCCCCGCCCGACAGCTTCGAAGTGGAGTGGCTGGCGCGTTACCGGGCGGGGCGTACCGACGGCACCCGCGAGGCCTTCGCCGCGATCGACGGCAAGGGTAGGTTCGTCGGGTTCGGGGTGGCGCCGCACATCGACCGCGAAGCCGGCGAGGTGGAACTGGGCTACATCGTCGCCCCGGCGGAGCGCGGACGGGGGCTCGCCGTCGCAATCCTTCGCATGCTCACCGAGTGGGCCTTTTCCGAGCTCCGGGCGCAGCGCATCTACCTGATGATCGACGTGGACAACCCCGCTTCGGAGCGCGTCGCGCAGCGATGCGGGTACGTCCGCGAGGGTGTGCTCCGGTCGCTCCATGTCAAGCAGGGGCTCCGATCCGACACCAGCCTCTGGTCACGGTTGCCGAGCGATCCGCCGCTGACACCTTAGGTAGGATGCAGGTGATCGTTCCCGGGGATTGGGAACGGCACGCGGGGAGGTTTTGGCTGTGAAGGGATTCCTGGCGGCAACGCCATTTAAGCGTTCGGCGGCGCGCCGGTGGAAGGCATTGCCGCTTTCACTCATTGTGTTCGTGGCCGCGGGCGCGGCCGCGGTGAGCGCGCAGACCACGCCGACCATCTACGCCGGCCCAACACCGCGGGCGACCTGCGGTTCTGGGGCGCTCCCCGAAACGGGGCGCCAGGGAAGGTATCCGCAGTCGGACATCGACAGTGGGCGCGCCGCCCTCGGCTACCAGTGCAACGTCGCACAGGTGGGTCATTTCGGTGATCGCGGTGGCTACAAGGTGGAGCACTACGTCGACAAGGCCGGACATGAGTGCGCCTACTACGACACCACCCTGCTGTTCCCCAAGGACGCCGTGCAGGCCGCCGGGGTGAACGTGCTGGACATGAAGAACCCCGCGCACCCGGTCCTCACCGCGAACCTGACGACCCCGGCGATGTTGACGCCGCACGAGTCGGTCCTGCTGAACCAGAAGCGCGGCCTGCTCGTCGCGGTGAGCGCCAACCCCGCGTTCTACCCCGGGCTGGTCGACGTCTATGACGTGAGCGGTGACTGCCGGCACCCGGTGCTCCGCTCGAGCCTGCCGGTCGGGACACTCGGCCACGAGAGCGGCTTCGCCCCGGATGGCAACACCTACTACTCGTCCTCGCTCGATGGCGGTTTCATCACCGCCATCGATCTGTCGAACCCGGATCTCAGCAAGCCGATCTGGTTCGACAACACGATTGGCAAGATCCACGGGCTGTCATTGAGCGATGACGGCAACCGGGCTTACCTCGCCACCCGCGCCGGCCTGGTCATCCTGGACACCAGCCAGGTGCAGCACCGGGTTCCCAACCCGGTCGTCAGGCAGGTCAGCACCCTCACCTGGCCGACGCAAAGCACACCCCAGATCACGATTCCGATCACGGTCAAGAACCACAGGTTCCTCGTCGAGATCGACGAGTTCGGTGGCGGCAGCGCCAAGATCGGAGCGGCCCGGATCATCGACATCGCCGACGACCGCAACCCGAAGGTGATCTCGAACATCCGGCTCGAGGTGAACATGCCGGAGAACCAGGCCGACCAGGCCAACGACCCCGGGGCGACCACGACGTTCCGCGGCTACGCCGGGCACTACTGCGCGGTGCCTCGCGAGGTGAACCCGACGATCCTCGCCTGCACCTTCATCCTGTCCGGGCTGCGCCTGTTCGACATCCGCGACCCGTACCACCCGAGTGAGGCCGGCTACTTCAACCCTCCGCCCCGAAAGGTCATCCCGGGCGCTCCCACGCAGGCCGACCCCGTCACCAACTACGCCATGTCCAAGCCCGCGTTCGACCTGCGGCGCGGACAGGTCTGGTACACCGACGGCAACAACGGCTTCTATGCCCTGAAGGTGACCCATGCTCACATGCCCACGGCGGGCAATTAGGGGCGCCGGGAAGGCCTAGCTCATCCGCACCAGCCGGACGGGGAGCTCGAGGTGGCGCTCGAGCTTCCCGACCTCGGCTGCCACGGCGTCCCAGACCTGCCGTGTGAACTCCAGCCACGGGTGGACAGCCAGCTCGACAGCTCGTCCCTTCGGTTGGCGCCGCCAGTTCCCCGCCGCCCGGCCGTCGACGGTGACGATGTTGGCCATCACCCCGCCGCGGAAGGTGACCGGGTCGAGGGCGCGATCGTAGTAATCCGAGCGCTCGCGGTATGCGACGACATATTCGTCGTAGTTGGGCAGCAGGCGCACGAACGGCGTGCTCACCCGACCCGCCGGCTCCACCGGCGCAAACCAGAATTGGCGTCCTTCGACGACCTCGGTGGCCAGGCGATCCCCGGCAGCCTCGATGGCCCGCCGGACCTGCGCGACAGTGAGGCTGGACCACCAGGTGAAGTCGCTGACCTGCGCGGGGCCATGGCCCACGAAGTACCGCACCGCCAGCTCGGCGAGGGCCTCGTCAGGGTCGATCGCGGGCACCGCTGGCACGCGCTCCTCCAGGAGGGCGTAGGTCTGCGTCCTGCCCACCGGTGGCCCGCTGCATATGACGCCGTTGAGCTCGGCCGCGCCCAGGATGTGCGCGAGGCGCTGCTCGTGAAGGGACAGACCTGCCGCGGCCAGGACGCCCGCGATTTCCGGACGGGTCATCGCCCGTCCACCGCAGAGGGCCTTTTCCAGGGCTTCTCGGCTGCGCCTGAACACGGCCTCGTCCAGCCCCAGCTCCCGGTAGCGACTGGCGTTGCCGGCCATGACCCGGGGGGCGGTGACCGCGAGCATCCAGCGGATGTCCTCGGCGGCGACGAAATGCCAGGTGGGGCGAAGCACATGCGTGCGCAGGATCGCGCCGGATGCGATGGGCGCCTCGATCGCCGCGTCGGTGGGGATGCCGCACCGCTGGGCCACAGCCCAGAGGGCGCCGCGGTAGTCCTGGGCCTGGACGGCTCCGAGGTGTCGGACGACCTCGGCGGGGCCGGGCAAACCGCGGCCGGCGAGATGCTGGTTGCGGAGGCGGCGAAGGGCGATGTCCACCCAGGGAGTATGTCGCTGGGCGGTATCGTCGATTCATGACCCCGTCGATTGCGCTCTCGACGAAGGACATCGAGCTGCCTCAGCCGTCCCGCGCGGAGCTCGCCACCGCGATCCGCGAGGTGGTCGCTCACGTCACCGCTCAGATGGAAACGGCACCGTCACTCGCACCGCGAGTTCGTGGTGAGGACTGGTCGGTGGCCGACGCGGCGGCGCACCTGGCCATTGCACAGCAGGTCTTTGCCGAGGTGGCATCGGGAGGCGATCACCCGTTCCAGGGCACCGCGCCCACCAACTACGGCGAGGTCAACGCCCGGCTGATCGAGGAGTCCGGCGACCGCGATCGGCCCCAGTTGGTCCGGGACATCCGGGCCCACACGGATGCGTTCCTCGCGACAACCGCAGCCGCCGAACCCGGTGGCGACTACGACACGCCGGTGGGTTCGATGCCCCTGGACGCGCTGCTGTCGTACAACCTCTCGCACCTCCTCCAGCACGCGCACTCGATCAGCGCCGCGCTGGAACTGAAGTCGCCAATCCACGACGCCCACCCCCGCCTGGCGGTTCCGTTCCTCCGTGTGGCGACGCCGTTCGCCTACCGGATGAGCACGCGTCCACGCATCGAGGCCCGGCTCGATATGCGCGTCCGCGGTCAATTCCGCTTCGTCATCTCACTCTCGAAAACCGAAGCCCGCGTCGAGGCGCCGGGCGAACGGGGCGCGGACTGCCACGTCGTGACCGGCCCGGTGCCGTTCATGTTGATCATGCTGGGGCAGACCGACCCCCTGCGAGTGCTGCTCCGCGGCCAGACATTCGCCTGGGGACGCCGCCCCTGGTTGGCCCTTCAGCTCAAGGACTACCTGCCCGGGCTCTAGCCGGACCTGGCCTCGATCCGAACGCCCACCCGGACCACGGGGTCAACCTTCAAAACCAGCAGGCGCGGTGGGCTGATGCCGAAGTCGCGCATGTCGAACATGTGCTCAATTTCGATGACCACATGGTCTTGCGAGGTGACCCGAAGGGTGATTTCGGCCTCCACCTGGCGGGTCTGGCCGTGGACCATCAGGCGGGCGGAGGCCCGGTAGCCGCCGGTGCCATTGTCGGTCAGCCGGTCGACCTCGCAGTCGATCGTGGGGAACCTTGCGGCGTCCATCCGGCGGTCCATCTCCATGTCCTGCAGGGGGTTGCCCGAACGCAGCTCTTCAACCGGGATGCTGAGCCATGCATGATGGGGCTTGTCGAGCTGCACCCTGCCGGCGCCGTCCAGCTGCCCCTCGAGGCTACCGGTGAGCCCATGGGCGCTGATGTGGACCGGGTGGATGGTGCTCGTGGCCGCCACCGCCACTGCTGAAGCCGTGGGATCCACTTCGAACCTGGCCATGAGGCCATCGTACTGCGCGCTTGACATTTTTGAACATGTTCGGTTATGCTCAAGATGGAATTGAACAGGTTCAACACGGAGGAGACAGGATGGATCTCAAGCTTTTCGATTACCTCATCTACGTAACCCTCAGCACGCTCCTGACCATCTGGGTCGCGACGACGTTGTTCCGCCACGGGCGGCGTTTCCTGCTGGATGTGTTCCAGGGCGACGAGTCCCTGGCCGATTCCGTCAACCACCTCCTGGTGGTCGGCTTCTACCTCGTCAACCTTGGCTACATCAGCCTGCAGCTCAAGCTGGAGCAGATCCCGGCCGGGTTCGCCGAAGTCACCGAGGCCCTGGCATTGAAGGTGGGCCTGGTCCTGGTGGTGCTGGGCGCGATGCACTTCTTCAACCTCTTCGTCCTGGCCAAGATGCGCCGCAACGCGATCAACGACCGCAACCCGGCTCTGCCGCCGGCCCCCGTTCTGCCGCCGCCCCTGCCCGCCCCGCCGATGATGTCGGCCTGACGCCTAACATGTCCGCGGTGGCGACCCTCAGCAGCAAGGGCCAGAAGACCCGTGAACGGATCCTTGAAGTTGCTCTCGAGCTCTTCCAGGAGCGGGGCTACGAGGCCACGACCATGAGGATGATCGCCACCGCGGCGGGCGTCTCGCTGGGCAACAGCTACTACTACTTCCCCACCAAGGAGCACCTGGTCCAGGGCTTTTACAACCGGATCCACATCGACCTGGTCGCGGCCAGCAAGGAGCAGCTGGCGAAAGCCAGGAGCCTGCGCGAGCGGTTGCGGGTGGTGATGCGGGCCCAGGTCGACGTGATGCTCCCCTACCACGCGGTGTCCGGTGCTCTCTTTCGCAGCGCGCTCACGCCGGGCAGCCCGCTCAGCCCATTCAGCGAGGCATCAGGTCCGGCCCGTCGCAAGGCGATCAATTACCTGCGTGAGGTCATAGATGGGTCGGGCTCGCGGTTCCCGGCAGACCTCGCCGCCAACCTGCCGGAGTTGCTCTGGCTCTATGAGCTGGGCCTGGTCATGTTCTGGGTGCACGACAACTCCGATGGACAGCGCCGCACCTACGAGCTGATCGAGGACTCCAGCGACGCCATCGTGCGGTTGCTCGGGATGGCCAACCTCCCGGGGCTACGGGCGATCCGCAAGCGGATGCTGACCTGGGTGGCGGCGGTCATCAAGGAAAACGCTGGTCCGCTGGTTCTCGAAGGGACCTCGACGGCGGACTGACTGCCGTTAGTCTGTCCGGGCGGGCGTGTACTCCAGGACCAGGACCCCGGTGCTCAGTGCCCTCTGGCTCGTCAGCTCCAGGGTCCGCCTGGCGACCGCCTCGTCGAACAGCTGCAGGCCCTTGCCCAGCACCACCGG
Organism: Chloroflexota bacterium; assembly: GCA_034666405.1. GTDB lineage: Bacteria > Chloroflexota > Dormibacteria > DASZGP01 > DASZGP01 > JAXDLW01. The sequence goes on from JAXDLW010000047.1 coordinate 42,880, forward strand.
GAACAGCATGAACCGGTACAGGTCGATGAGGTCCTCGCTGGCGAGGGTCCGGAAGAGCTGTCCGCTCCCGGCAAGCAAGAGGTCCCTGCCGGGCTGTTCCTTCAGCTTGCGGATCTCCTCCAGGACGCTGCCCTTGACGAGGATCGAGCCCGACCAGGCCGCTTCCTCGAGCGTCGAGGACACGACGTACTTCGGCATGCTGTTCATCTTTTCGCCGAATTCACCGGTGCCCTGCATGTTGGGCCATGCGCGCGCGAATCCCTGGTACGTCTTTCGTCCCAGGAGCAGGGCGTCGGCGGCCTGCAGCTCGCCCCATTTGAACTGGCCCGCATCCTCGCCAAACCATGGGTTGGACCAGTGACCGGGTTCCTCGAAAACCCCATCCAGGGACAGGTACTCAGTCGCAACCAGCCTCATTCTGACCCTCCTCGGGAGCCGACCTGCCCCAGCGGGCCAGCTTACATCCCGGGCCCACTGACGCTGGTTAGAGTGAACCCATGGAGGACGCGCCCGCCGTGGAAATCGCCCCGATGGACCCGGCCGAGCCCGCCGCGCAGCACTGCATCAACGCTTACTTCGCCGAGCTGAACCGCCGGTTCGAGTCCGGCTTCGACCCCTCACGCAGCATCCCCGCCGACAACGCCTGGCTGAGGCTGCCGGCTGGCCTGCTGCTGGTCGCGACACTTGGCGGCGAACCGGTCGGGTGCGCCGGCCTCAAGTTCCACGACGACCGCCCAGCGGAGATCAAGCGAATGTGGCTCGACGAATCGGTGCGCGGCATGGGGCTCGGTCGCCGGCTCCTTGCCGAGGTCGAGCGGCACGCCGCTCAGCACGGAGCCGGGGTGGTCCATCTCGAGACCAACGGGACCCTGGTCGAGGCGATCGCGCTGTACCGGTCGGCCGGCTACACGGAGGTGCCCCGTTTCAACGACGAGCCCTACGCCCACTACTGGTTCGAGAAGGACCTCAGGGAGGAGCGATAGTCCCCGTCGCCTGGTAGGTGCCACCGCAGTCGCCGGTGACCGTGCCGATCGCCGGGTTACCGATGAAATGCAGGCGCACATCGGCGCTGCCAGTCACGTTCAGGGGCATCTGCAGCTTCCCGGGCGGGATTGGCGGCACCGCCAGCATGAGGTGTACGAACTCGATACTGCTGTCGCCGTTGACGTCAAGCGCGCCCGTGGGCCCGATTTTTCCGTTCATGGCCACGGCGAAGGGTGACGTCGGCAGCCCCACCATCGACACCGACTGGTCCGTCGGCGCGGCGGCCGAGGTGTCCCCGATCTTCCAGCCGCCGCTGAACATCGGCGACATGAACTTCAGGTTTCCGGCCGGACAGGTGCCGGCGACGAAGCCCGCGAACTTGAGCTCCGCGCTGGCGCCCTCCAGGCCGAGGCCGTACGGCTTCACAACGGCGGCGGGCGCGGGCTGGCCGGGTTGGCCGGCCTGGGACGTGTGGGTGCCGGCCGGCGCAAACGGACCGAGCCGAAGTCCCGCCGCGCCGATCACCGAGCCGAAGAGCAAGAGCCCCCCGACCCCGATCGGGACCAGGCGCGCCGGGAAGCGCCGGCCTGCAGCGGGCGCGCCTGCGCCGGCGGGCATCGGCTCGATCGCCTTGACCATGGGGGCGCCGCCCCAACCCACTACGGCGGGGTCGCTGCGACCACCGATGATGATCAGCCCCTCGCCATCGATGTTCACCGGGCCCACGCCGATGGCCGCGCCGGTGTCGGAATCGATCACCGCGCCACCCATGTGCTTGTTCATGATCTTGTTGCGGATGTCGATGTTCTTCTGGCCCTCGGGGTGCCAGCTGTAGATGTCGGGGTGCATCACGCGCACGCCCTCGATCACCAGGCCCTGGTCGGTCATCCGGAACCGCGGGCCCAGGTCGACGAGGATGGGCGCGATCTGCGCGTCGGTGAGCATGGTGCCGTCCTGGAGCCAGAACCCATAGAGGTCAGGGTCCCCGTAGATCGGCTTGCCGGTCCCCCCTTCCGGGCCCTTGAAGGTCTTGACCAGCTCGTGGGTGTTGGGGTCGAGCGTGTAGTTGGAGACCCCGGTGTCGATGATCCGGCCCTGGGCATCGACGCGGGCCAGGCCGCGGTCGATCAGCTCGGTCATCATCCCGGCCTCGTCGTGGTATTCCGCGATGCGCTGGCCCGCCCGCTTCCAGACCGCGGGGGTCACGCCCTCGGGCTTCGCTCCCGGGACCCACTTGTAGCCGCCGGGTGCAGTGGCGTCCATCACCTTGGTGATCACCTGCTCTGGCGTTACGCCGAGCTTCCCGGCGACCTGTTCCGGCGTGACGTATGTCGCAGGCCCTGTCTCCGGCGACCAACCACCGGCCTTGTCGTTGACGTCGGCAGTCTTGCTCTTGATGGGCTCGGGCTTGCCGGAGAAGCCCTCCGAGGCCTGACCAAGGGCCTCTTTCCCGGTGGCCCGCACCCCTGCATAGATCTTCTGTTCGGGGGCGCCGGTCTGTTCCGCGAGCTTGCCGGCGTGCTTCTCGAGCACGGCGCGAAACTCCTTCACCTGGGCACGATCCAGCCCGAAGTCCTCGACCTGGCCGACCCGGGTACCACCGGGGGCCTGCAGGATGTCCTTGACAGGCGGCGCCTCCGATGTGCCGCGTGACTGGATGCGCGCAGTGGTGCCCGGGACGGCGTATTCGTGCTGCATGGCGACCGGCAACCCCATCATTGCCGCCTGGCCGGCGGAGTCCAGCACCGCGACGACGCGCTCCCAGCCCTCGACCTTGTGGCCCATGATGTCGGTGCCGGTGACGGCGGTCCAGACCGACCCGACGAGCGGGATCTGGCTCATCGTGAACTGGTAGAAGCCGATACCGAAATCCTTGACGAAGCCGTCCATGATCTCGGTGTACTGGCGATGGATCAGGTCCTGGGCCCCGGCGACCACCATCCCCTCCTCGACGTGGATGTCGATCAGGCCGGGCTCGCGCAGCAACCGGACGTAGCCATTGCCCCACGCCAGCTGCTCGATCGGCCCGTCGTTGCGGGAGTGACCCATCACGATCCTGGCGTGCTCGAGCAACTCCAGTTTCTGGTTCAGGATGGCCCGTGTCTCGACGGCGGCGGGGAGATCGCCATATGACTTCAGGGCAATCAGGCCGCGGACGACATAGTCGTGCATCCCGCTGAGGAACTGCTGGTTCACCTGTAGCGCGTGGTCGCGCACAGTCTGGTATGCGGGCACCCCGACGCTCACCTGCTGGGCGCCCTCGCCGACGCTGACGATGACCGGGTCGCCGTTCGACAGGCTGATGCCACTCATCCCGCCCGTGCGGATCTCGCCAACGGAAGCCGGCCTCCCCGGCATGTGGACCGGCATCTCGAATGACAGCTTGCCGCCCCCCTCGGCCCCGGCATCGAGTGTGATCGGCTCACTCTTGTAGCGCACCGCGCCTTTCTCGCCCTGGTCCCAGGCGAGCTTCAGGGTCCGGTCGCCCCCAGGCGCGTGGAACTTGACGGTGATGGTGGGCTCCGGGGGCGTCCCGGTGCGCGGCACCTTGACCACGACGTTGAAGGGCCGGTTGCCGTACAGCACATTGAGCCCGGTACCACCGTCGCTCTCGAGCGAGATCGTCGTGCCATCGACAGGCGGGGCCACCGGCGGGACGGCAGGTGCGACCGGCGGCGTGGGCGGAACCGGTGGCGGCGGGGCGTGCCCGGTCAGCTCCTGGTACTCCGCGCGCCGCTTGATACGCAGGTTCTTCAGCTTGCCGAGCTTCTCCTCGAGCTCCGTCCGGTTTGGGCCTTCGTAGAGGCCCGGGCGGGCGAGGTCGTACTCCCACATGTCCACCTGGTCGTCCATGTTCCGGAGCATGTCTTCGAGGCGGAGCACCGCCGGGTCAACCGCGGTTGGCGCCAAGTGGGTGTCCCTCCTCTCGGCTTGATCCCGCCGGTCGGCGGGCCTGCTCAGGATACGCCCGATCGGACCTCGCGGCTAAGGCAGTGGCACGCTCCCGGCGGCACCGAACGGGCCGGTGTCACGTGACCCGTGAGCTCGGCCCCGGCACCATGACGTCGGCTAAGGTCCGGGTGTGCGCGTGACGAAGCTCGGCTCGAACCTCTACCAACTGACTCGATACCCAACCGCGTTCCCCATGAACTGCTACCTGGTGGTTGAGGATGACGGGCTGACCCTGGTGGACACCACGATGTCCTCGCCGGCAGAGGACGTGGCCCGCCTGCTCGGTGACCTCGGCGGCAACCTGCGGCGCCTCGCGCTGACCCACGCGCACGGCGACCACGTCGGGGGAGTCACCGGCATCAAGGCAAGGTTCGCCGGCGTCGAGGTGTCACTCGGGGCACGCGAGGTCCCGATCCTCGCGGGAGACACAAAGACCCTGCCCGGGGAACCCGACGCGCCGGTGAAGGGGTTCTTCAACAAGGTCGACTGGACCCCGGACGTCTCGCTGAACGAGGGTGACCGGGTCGGCTCACTCGAGGTGGTGCTGTCGCCAGGACACACACCGGGCCACATCGCCTTCCTGGATCGTCGAGATGGCGCCCTCATCGCCGGCGACGCCTTCCAGACGCGCGGGGGCATGGCGGTCTCAGGCGTCGTCCGGCCGCTGTTCCCGTTCCCGGCGATGGCGACGTGGCACAAGCCCACCGCGCTGCAATCAGCCGGGGCCCTGCGTGCGCTCAACCCGTCGCTGCTGGCCGTCGGTCACGGTGACGCCCTGCCACAGCCGGGTCCAGCGATGGACCGCGCAATCGAGGTCGCTCACCGCACCTTCGCGTAGGCGCGCATTTGCCTGTGGCTTTTGGCCTACGCCCTGCCGGTGGCGTGCGCGTGCGAGGCCTGGATCACCTGCCACACGGCCTCCAGCTCATCGGCATCGCGCGGGCCGAACACCATCAGGTTGGTCGGGGGCATCACCCCCTGCTCCACCAGCGGATGGAATTCGCCCCAGCCCAAGGCGATGACCTGGCGCGCCTCGGCCTCCGGCAGGACGAGGTGCAGGCTGCCGTCATACGGCGGGTGCAGGTGAGCGAACTCGGTGCCGACCATGAAGGCCTCCGGCCGCCCGCCGGCATGCTCCTCATCGACGTGGAAGGCGCGCGCACCCGGCACCGAAACATGGCTGCGCCCGACGATCACCCCAGGCAGCGCCGCCGCCCGGTCGAAGAGCTGCTCCTGCAGGTCCGTGGGCGCGTTCTGGCTGACCTGCGTGTGCGGCATCGCGGGGTTGGTCTGCGGTGCTTCGCCGGCGCGGCGGGGTAGCGTACTCAAGTCCATCTATTCACCCTCGGGAACCAGCGCTTCCATCCATTCCTTGATCTCCCAACTGCGCACAACGCCGTTCACCACGAAGGGATCACCCTGCGCAAACTCCTCAGCAGCCTGGCGCGTTGTGAACACCGCGAGCGCCGCGCTCTGGTCCCTGTATGGCCCGATCATCAGCAGTTCCCCGCGGTCATGGAACTCCGCCCACCGAGCCCGGTGAGCGGGGAAATGTTCCGGTGCGCGTGCGGCGATGTCGTCGGCGGAGGTGTAAAGCAGGACGTATTTCATCAGCTGAGCCCCGGGCTATCGCCCCTGAACTGGGGACGAGCATTCGGTACCGAAGCGGGAGAGCCTAAACGTGTCCCCCGCTTCGGCCTGGAAGTCGTGGCCTGAGAAAGCTCAGCCGCAGCCGCTGGTCGACCCGCAGTTGAGGCACTTGTAGCAGGCGCCGGCCCGGACCATGATCGCGCCGCAGTCGGAGCAGGTCATGCTGTCGGTCAGCGACACCGTCACCTTGGCCTGGGTGCCACCGACACCGGCAGCCAGCACCCGGAGCTCGTCGCCCGAGTCCGACCCCGACGACACGTCCGGCTTCGCCACGGGCTTTGCCGGCTTGGGCGCCTCAACGGCCTTAGCGGTAGCCCCGCCCGTCGCGGACGGGCTGGTCTCCAACGGCTTCACCTTCGGCTCACGCTTGATGATGCCGATCGCCTCCTTGCCCTCCTCGTCGTAGAACTTCGAGGCCAGCCACCGGAAGATGTAGTCGACGATCGACTTGGCGATTGGGATCTCCGGGTTGGAGGTGTAGCCGCTGGGCTCGAAGCGCACGTGCGAGAACTTGGAGACCAGGGCCTCCAGGGGCACGCCGTACTGCAGCGACAGTGACACCATGATCGCGAAGCTGTCCATCATCCCCGACAGCGTCGAGCCTTCCTTCGCCATCTTCACGAAGATCTCGCCCGGCTTGCCGTTCTCGAACATCGAGACGGTGATGTAGCCCTCGTGGCCCTGGATATCGAACTTGTGGGTGATCGACATGCGCTCGTCCGGCAGCTTGCTGCGCTGCGGGACACGCGTGGCGACCTCCACCTTGTCGCTCTTCTTCTCGTCCAGCTTGGTGTTCAGCGGCTGGCTGCGCTTGCAGTTGTCGCGGTACACCGAGATGCACTTGAGGCCCATCTTCCAGCCGTCGATGTAGGCCTGCTCGATGTCCTCGACCGTGGCCAGCTCGGGCAGGTTGATGGTCTTGCTGATCGAGCCGCTGATGAACGGCTGGGCCGCGGCCACCATCTTGAGGTGCCCCATGTAATGGATGGAGCGCTCTCCCTTGGCGGCTTTGAACGCGCAGTCGAAGACCGGCAGGTGCTCGGCCTTGAGGGGCGCGCCCTCGATGGTGTCGTTGTCGGCGATGTAGCCGATGATCGCCTCGACCTGCTTGGTGTCGTAGCGCAGCTTGCGCAGCGCGCGCGGCACGGTGCCGTTGACGATCTTCAGCAGGCCGCCGCCCACCAGCTTCTTGTACTTCACCAGCGCGATGTCGGGCTCGACCCCGGTGGTATCGCAATCCATCATGAAGGCGATCGTCCCGGTCGGCGCGAGCACCGTTGCCTGGGCGTTGCGGTAGCCGTGCTTCACGCCCAGCGCCACCGCCTCCTCCCAGGCCTGGCAGGCGGCCTCGATCGGCGCGTCCTTGCTGACCTTGCGGTCGATGTTGTAGGACGCCGCCATGTGCTTGTTCATGACACGCAGCATCGGCTCGCGGTTCTCCGCGAAGAGCTCGAAAGGCCCCCCGCACTGAGCGGAGATGCGAGCCGATTGCGCGTACGCCTCGGCCGTCATCAGCGAGGTGATGGCCGCGCCGTAGGCACGCCCCTCGTCGCTGTCGTACGGAAGGCCTTCTGACATCAGCAGCGCACCGAGGTTGGCGAAACCAAGCCCCAGCGGACGCAGCTTGTGGGAGTTCTCCTCGATCTTGGGAGTGGGGTAGGACGCGTTGGGGACGATCATCTCCTGCGCGGTGATGGTGATCCGGACCGCGTGCTTGAAGTCGTCGGTGAGGAAGGTGCCGTCCTCGTCGATGAACTTCATCAGGTTGAGCGACGCCAGGTTGCACGCCGTGTCGTCGATGAAGACGAACTCCGAGCAGGGGTTGGTGGCGTTGATCCGGGCCGTGTTGGCGACGCAGTTCCAGTCCTGGATGATGGTGTCGTACTGCATCCCGGGATCGCCGCAGACCCACGCCGCGTCGCTGATCTGGCGCATCAGCTCACGGGCCTTGAAACCCTTGAGGGGCTTGCGGTCGGTGACCGTCAGGGTGGTCCACTCGCCGTCGTTCTGGACCGCCTTCATGAACTCGTCGGGCACGCGCACCGAGTTGTTGGAGTTCTGGAAGAAGACCGAGCCGTAGGCCTCGCCGGTGTAGGAACCGTCGTAGCCGGCGTCGATCAACGCCCAGGCCTTCTTCTCCTCGTTCACCTTGCAGTTGATGAACTCCTCGATGTCGGGGTGGTCGACGTTGAGGATCACCATCTTGGCCGCGCGCCGCGTCGCGCCGCCGGACTTGATGGCGCCGGCGAAGGCGTCGAAACCGCGCATGAAGCTGACCGGCCCGGAGGCCGTACCGCCCTGCTTGAGCTTCTCCATCGAACCGCGCAGCGCCGAGAGGTTGACGCCCGAGCCAGAGCCGTACTTGAACAGCATGCCCTCGGTCTTGGCCAGTTCGAGGATCGACCCCATGGTGTCCTCGATGGAGTTGATGAAGCACGCGCTGCCCTGCGGCTTCTCCTCGACGCCGACGTTAAACCAAACAGGACTGTTGAACGCCATGCGCTGGCTGACACAGAGGAAGGCCAGTTCGGCCCGGAAGGCCGCGGCGTCCTCCTCGGAGGCGAAGTAGCCCTGGGCCACGCCCCAGTCGGAGATGGTGTCGACCACGCGACCGATGAGCTGCTTCACGCTCGTCTCCCGACGGGGCGTGCCCAGCTGGCCGCGGAAGTACTTGCTGACGACGACGTTGGTCGCCATCTGCGACCAGCCCTTGGGGATCTCGACGTCCTTCTGCTCGAAGACCACCTCGCCCTTCTCATTGGTGATGGTGGCGGAGCGCAGCTCCCACTCGACCTCGTCGAAGGGGTGCACCCCCGGCCGCGTGAAGCGGCGATCGACCTTGAGGCCTGACCCGGCGATGGAACCGGACGCGGAAGTCGGAATGCTGCGGCTCTTGGACACGTGAAAACCTCCCGAAAAGGACTACTTACTACAACGCTGGATGGACCCGATTTAGTCCTCTGTCACCCCGGTCGGGCCCCACGGTCCGCTTCCTCGGTGGAGGGCTCAGCAATAGTGCTCCGCCTTTCCCGAAAAGTCAACATTCTGTATGTCCGGGCCGAAAACCCCCCATATCTAGTGGAGAACCGGTTCAAATCCAGTTCACAGGTGGGTGGACAACCTGTGAATTCGGGTCCCCTGGGGCGACTCGTCCACAGTTGGGTGGATAACCTGTGGATACCGCCCCAATTCGTTAACCAAGTCCAAGACCGCAGCGACCTTTCCCGTTCGACAGGGACGAAGCCCGCAAGATTCCCGCGGTCCCGTCGTCAGAACTACGGGATGGGCTTCTCTTCACTTTCAACAGGCGGTGGCGCACGCCACGCCCGCCGCGCACTCGCGGCCGGGGTGTCGATTGCCGCGGCCCTGAGCGTCATGAGCTCGTCAGGCAGTGCGTTCGACCCGAGCGTGCCGCTGGCCGACAACCCGGTTCGCAGTGTCGAGCCCGTGGTCATCACCGGCAACCAGTTCCCGACATGGTCCGCCGGCCCGGAGTTCACGTTCCACGAGCCGATGTCGCCAACCAACTCGATCACCGCCGGCCAGCAGGGCAATGCGCCCGGGCCGCTGCAGAGCAACTGCTACGACCCGAGTGCCAATTACGGCACCCCGGCCGGCTCCGACCCGGCCAGCGGCGACCACAACTGCTACCAGTCGTCCCGGCTGCCGCTGAGGACCCTGCCGATCACCAAGGGCGTCGACCCCCGCCGGATCCTGGGTTACCGCTGGGATGGCACCAGGTTCGCCCAGATCCCCTTCCAGGTCGACCAGGTGTTCACCCGCTACCTCACCAATGACGCCTCCGGGTTCGCGTTCTACTCCGGGATCGACAAGCACGATGACCTGGCGTACGACCGCGAGGGCTTCCGTTTCCTGGCGAACGCCCCGGCCGCCGACCCGAAGCACCCGACCCCCGCCGTCTGCAAGGCCCTGCCCTACAAGGCGCCCGGCGGCGGCTTCTACGACGGTCAGCCCACCACCCCGTCGCCCAACGGGTTCCACCTCGTGGACAAGGACGAGGTGGTCTTCATGGCCCGGGACGCGGGCAACGCGGCCCCCAGCGGCGCGGTCCTCCCAGCCGGGATCCTGGACACGTACACGATCACCGTGACCGACCCCGACACGGGCAAGCAGGGCTACGTCTACGTGGCGCTCGGCGGCGACAACGGTCCGAAGCTGAAGTACACCGCCGCCAACTCGCCCTACGTGCACTACCAGCGTGATGCCGACGCCGGGATGTTCGTCTACTCCCAGAGCTCGTATGGCGGCTACGGCGCCGCCCCCGAGGGCTGGTACTGCAACCCGGACGGCACCCTGGCCATGAACAAGGACACCAACACGGCCAGTCCGACCTACGGTCAGATGGTGCCCGCGATCGGCCAGCGCCGGCCGAAGGACACGGCCTGGATCACCACTCCTCGCTACGCGTTCCGCTACGACGGCCGCTGGCTGATGACCGAGATCCACATCTCCCCCACCGACAACGGGTACATCGACAAGAAGGGCGTGCTGCACAACTACGGCCCGAACGTCGTCGACCGCTGGAAGGCACGCGCGTTCCAGCAGTCACCCGGCGGGACGACGCCCTGCTGCGGGTACGAGGAGGAGGCCACCAACTGGGGTGGCAGCTCCCAGCTCTTCGGCGAGAAGGCCGGCCCGGTGCGCGTGGTCCGCGCGACCTGGGGCGCCGACTCCTCGACCAACAACGTCCGCCGCGAGGTCTTCTACGCGGAGCAGGTCCGCTACCAGGACGCGCTGCGGGTCCACGTCATCCCCCCGCTTGACGGCATCTACGTCCAGCGCGACATGGCGGCCGGGATCATGGACACCTACTACAACCCGTACAACAAGGCGGGGGTGCCGGTGCTCGGCATCAACGAGGAGGTCTTCGGCAACGTCCACTCCGGTTTCGGCGCCGGTGGCCTCTGCTACTCCAGCCAGGACAAGCTCGGCTCAACGCTGCGGGCGATCACCGGGACGCCGTCGATCGTGGTGCCGGTAGGCACGTCCGACCCCTGCAACCAGGACTACAGCGTGGCGCCCAAGGTTGACGACGTGCACGGCGACTTCGACTTCTTCGACCCGACGTTCTCGGGCCCCCCGGGCGAGCTGGCCTGGGAGCAGACCTCGGGCAAGTACGGGACGCTGGTCGAGCGCTGGACCGGCCAGACGTACTCGCCAGGGGGCGTGCTGATCGGGGCCGCGACGTCCTTCCCCTACTACCGCGACGACTCCTGCTTCGATGACGGCACCGGGACCGACCCCGGGCCCAAGCTGCACCTCCGGAGCCAGGACGAGCCCAAGTTCTGGTGGATCGACCCGGCCACCAAGGTCCCGACGTCGAGCTCCACCCTGCCTGACCCGAAGCTGCACGTCAAGCTCAACCCGCGCCGCTGCTGGAACCACCATGCCAACGGCACGCCGTACAACATCCCGGGGACCCAGTCCTACGACCCGACCAAGAAGGCCGAGAAGTCCGAAGGGGTCCCGAACCCGAAGTTCTCCCCGCAGGGCGACATCCGCTACTTCCAGGGCGACATCGGGACCCACGGCCTGCACGTCATGCTGATCGCCGACTCCGACAACGCGCAGATGACCCAGCCGATCGACGAGCTCGACAGCGAACAGATCCAGGTGATCCTGCCTCCGATCAACGCCGCTCGCCAGCCGAACGTGGGCGAGTCCTACGGCCGTTCCTTCGAGAAGCCGCTGGTCACCACCGCCCAGCCGGCCGTCGGCCTGATGGTCGAGAACCTCGCGGTCCCCGTGCCGCCGGCGGCGCACTAGCTCCCACCCCTGCTTCCCGGCCGTCAGCCGGGAGGGCTGACCCAGCGGCTCAAACCACCCTCCCGAGGGTATAACGGCGCTATCATGTCTTCATGCAGGATGACGCTAAGGATGGAGCCGGCACGCACCCCGACGGCGACCGCCGCAGTGAACCCCGGCTCCCCGAGGAGCTGCTGGCCGTGATGACCGACAATGCGGTCGCCTCGGAACTCATCGGCCGCCTTCCTGAGGAGGAGCGTCTCTCGCGCGGCCGCTGGGTGGCGGAGGGCGAGAGCCGGGCAGCGCGTGCCAGGCGCGCCGTTGACGTGGTGCGCGACGTGATCGATCCCGACGTTCCCCCGAAGCCCAAGACCCACCGGTGAGCCCGCGGTCGCCATAATAGGGCGGCCATGTTGGACCTGAGCAAGAGCGGACTGTTCGCGGGCCTGCCATCCAAGGAGCTCGACACGATCAGGCGCCAGCTCAAAGAGGTGACCCACGCGGAGGGTGACGTGATCATGGAGACCGGGCGCCCGGGCATCGGCTTCTTCGTCATCGCCGAGGGCGAGGCGGAAGCGCTGGTGCCCCGAGGCCACACCCACAAGCTCGGGGCCGGCGACCACTTCGGCGAGATCGCGATGCTGGACGAGAAGGGCCGGAGCGCGACCGTCAAGGCCCTCACCCCCATGCGCCTGGGCTTCGTCGCGGAATGGGAGTTCAAGAGCTTCCTGACAGAGCACCCGGAGGTGGCATTCCGCCTCCTCAAGTCCCTCGCCGCGCGCCTGCGCGAAGCGGAAACCAACTGAAATAGATCACCCCGGGAAGCTGCAGCCTCCCGGGGTGCTATGAGGGGTTACCCAATACGAATGGGATTGGAGGGATGGAGGGATAACAAAAAGGCCAGATGGATAGACCTGGGACGCCCCTCTCTTCAGTTCCCGCTCTGGCCATCGTACGCCAAACGCCCGGTTATTGCTGAGGCCGGCTGCTAGCCTGTCGCCGCATGGGAGGTGCCGGGCCGCTGTTACTGCTGGCCGCCGGCGCGCTGATGGCGGTGAGCGGGGCACTGCTGGTCTCCGCATCGCTGCGCCGGCTGCGCCGGGTGGGGGCATTCGGCTCGCTCTACTGGCGGTCCTTCAGGCAGTTCGCGGGATACCGGCTGCGCACCCTGCGGCCCCTCGGTAGCGGCCTCTTGGGCGTAGCCCTAATCGCGGTCGGGCTGCTTGCCCTCTACCTGGGCGTCATCTCCTTTTACGGCAACCGCCTGTACCACCCCGCGGGCTGAGCGCTGCCACGGCCAGCGCCGGGGAGCCGTGCCGGCGCGCCGGCCCAGGCGGCCGAAGGCGTCGCGCACCGCGTCGACCGCGGCCTGCACCCGCTCCTTGACCCCCCAGATCAGCGGCGACTCGGGGACGAAGGGCTTGCCGATGTCGACGGTCACCCTGGAGAACGGGCGCAACCGACCGGTGCCGGTCAGCAGCACCGGGAGAAGCGGCTTCCCGCTGTTGATTGCGAAGTGACCGACACCATCTTTCAGCGGCATCAACTGGCCGTCCTTGCCATAGGCCCCCTCAGGGAAGATCAGGACCCGCTCGCCGCCGTTCAGCAGGTCGTAGACCTGGTTGACCGCCTGCTCGTCGAGCATCCCCCGGTTGCGGCGGATGGGGAACACCGCCAGCTTGGGCATGAGCCAGCGCTTGAACCCGGTGTTGAAGACGGTGCTCTCGTTGGCCATCGTGTGCAGCCGCGGTTTTCGCGGCAGGGCGTACATGATGAAGACCGTGTCCGTCCATGAGAGGTGGTTGCTGACCACGAGGCAGCCCTCGTCCGGGACGTTCTCGCGACCCAGCACCTCGACCCGGAAGAAGATGCCCAGGACCACCCGGACCAGGACCTGGAGGAAGTCGTAGAGCATCAGCTCCTTCTTTTAACCTGTCGGGGGCTGAATTGGCCGCTCGCTCCGTTACAGTCTGGTCCACATGCTCTTGCGGCTGGTCCGCGGGCGCCGGGTTCGCGGCGTGGCGGGGGACATTCTCAACCAGGTCAGCTACCTCGTGGCCGTGGCGCTGTGCCTATCGATCATCGTGCTCGCCGGGTCACACATCACCAGGCGACTCCACGTTGTGAGCGGCGACCCGCTGTCCGCGTTCGGCCAGCGCAACCTGACCGACGCCTCGCGGCTCGACCCAGCGAGCAAGGCCGAGATCGGCCTGGTCGCGCCGCAGCCCGTGGTGCCCGGGCCGCCGGTCGCGGTCGCGCAGACGCCCGAGGACATCACGTCCCCGCCGGTGCCCACCGCCTACGACCTGGTCAAGCCCGTGCGCAAGGGCACCTGGCTGCCGATCGTGATGTACCACTACATCCGCACCGCCGCCAAGACCGACCGCTTGGGCTACAACCTGTCGGTCACGCCGGACCATTTCCGCGAGCAGATGCACTGGTTGCGGGACCATGGCTACACAGCCCTGACCATGCGTGAGGTGGACCAGGTCCTGGCCGGACGGCGCACAGCCCCGGCGCGCCCGGTCGCCCTGACGTTCGACGACGCCTACCGCGACTTCTACACCACGGCGGCCCCGATCCTGCGGGAATCAGGGTTCAGCGCCACGAGCTATGTGCCCACACGGCTCGTGGGTGGGTCGGACTACATGTCGTGGGGCGAGATCGTGGAGCTCGACGGGGAGGGCTTTGAGATGGCGGCCCACAGCCAGTACCACGTGGATATCAGCAAGGCCACCACGGACGCCGCGCGGGTCGAGGTCTTCGGCGCCAAGGCCGACCTCGAGAGCCACCTCGGCCACCAGGTCGTCGACTGGGCGTACCCCTACGGCGCAGTGAACGTCAAAGCGGCGACCCTGGTGAAGGAGGCGGGGTTCTGGAGCGCCACCACCACCCAGCCGGGCAGCTGGCACGACTCGGACCACATGCTCTACCTGAGCCGGGTCCGTATGGGGGGTGGAGACGGCATCACCCAGCTCGCCTGGGGGGTGGAGGCGCCGGCCGTGCCGTCACCGCCCTCGGCTCACTGAAGCCGGGCGTCAGTCTCCCCAGGAGCGAGCGCTGTCGATCGCGATCCGCACCTTGACCCGTTTCTGGTCCCGTGGCGAGTAGTCCCTGCCGCGGTACTTCCGCGACAGCGCGTCGATGTGCTCGAGGGCGCCCTCCGTGGTCTCGTCCACCACGTGGCCGCGGATGCTGACCTGGTTGTAGGCATCCCCCTCGGCGTGCACCGCGACCGCCACCCGGGGATCGCGGCGGACGTTCGCCAGCCACCCTCGCCCTTCGACGGAGTTGACCGCGATGAGGTCGCCCTCGAGGTCGCCCCAGATGGTCGTCGACCGCGGCGAGCCGTCCTTGCCGATGGTCGAAAGCGTGTAGAAGTTCTTCCCGAGCAGCAGCGCCCGCTTCTTCTCCGTCAACTCAGCCATCTCATCTCCTCCAGAAACGGAAAAGGGCGCCGCCGAAGCGACGCCCTGGGTTCCAGGTTGTCTAGGCCGCGTCGCGACGCAGCTTGTCGAGCGCGCGCTTCTCGATCTGCCGCACACCCTCACGCGTGAGCCCGACGCGGCGGCCGATCTCGTCGAGGGTCTTACCCTCGCCGTCGGTCAGCCCGAAGCGCAGCTCGAGCACGAGGCGCTCGCGCTCCTCGAGCTTGGCCAGCGACTCCAGGACGTCCGCGGGCAGGCCCGACTCCGCCTGGGGATCGGTGCCGTTGGGGTCCGGGATGAGGTTGGCGAGGGGGTTGCCCTCCTCGTCGATCTCCAGGTCCAGCGAGGTCGAGACGTAGGCCAGGCGCTGCAGGTCCTCGATCTTGGAGACGTCCAGGCCGGTGGCCTCGGCGATCTCCCAGGGCTCGGGGTCACGGCCCAGCTTCTGGCTCAGGGCCTCCTTGGCGCGCAGCGCCTTCGACCGCATCTCGTGCACATGCACGGGGAGGCGGATCGGCAGGGCCTGGTCGGCCAGGGCACGCTGGATCGCCTGGCGAATCCACCAGGTGGCGTAGGTCGAGAACTTGAAGCCGCGGCGGTAGTCGAACTTGTCGACCGCGCGGAGCAGGCCGAGGTTGCCCTCCTGGATCAGGTCCGGGAGCGGCAGGCCACGACCCTGGTAGCGCTTGGCGATCGACACCACGAGCCGGGTGTTGGCCTCGATCAGGTGGCGGCGGGCGCTCTCGTCGCCGTCCTCGGCTGCGGCCGCGAGGACCTTCTCCGAGTGGGCGTTGAGCAGCGGCACCTTGCGGATCTCCTGCAGGTACGACTTCACCACGTCCGGCTCGTCAGGAGCCGTCGAGGTCTCCTTGGCCTTGGTGGCACCCTCCTCACCCTCTTCGGTGATCATCGGGCGCTCGAGGATCTGCTGAAGGGTGGGCTCCCCTTCGTTCCTTCCGCTCCAGTCGCTTTCGGTGTTGCTCATTCGTTCCTTCTATCAATCGTCCCGGGGGAAACAGCCCTCCGGGCGTCGTTCAGAGTTAATTGCGGGTCCACTACCTACAACTCCTGAGACAGCCTTTTGCTTTCGGGTTTGGCCTCGTGAAGTGGTTTGGAACGCAGGGCGCGGAGCGGCACTGCTTCCGCAAGTTGCGCACGGGAGTAAGGTGTGGGCGCTGGGCCATTGTGGCACATTTGGGCTATAAAGACAAGCCCCCGTTGCCGCAATGCGTCATGACCCTACGAACGGCAGTTTGCAGCGCCTTTCAGGTCGCTGAACGCATCCTGAACCAATAGAACGCCGCCCCGCCCAGCGCGGCGACCACGAGCAGCCCGACAACCACCGGCAGGGGACTGCCGGAGCCCCGCGACCCGGCCGGGGCGGTCGCCAGGACGGGCGAGGACGTGGGTGAAGGGCTGGGTGACGGGTCCGGTGAGGGCGCAAGCGCGACCTCCGGTGTAGGGCTGGGTGACGGCAGGGCCGGGGGCTGGGCCGGGGCCTGCGAGGTCGGCGCGGGCGCCGGCGGGTGGGTCGCCGGCGGGGGCGTTGCTGGGGTCGTATGCGTGGCCATGGGCGATGGCGGCTGGCCGGCGTTCACGGTGATGGTTCCGGTCATCAGCGAATGGTGGATCGAGCATTCATATGTGTATGTGCCGGGGGTCGTGAGGGCGCACTGGGCCAGGTGACCACCGCCTCCAGGGCATGCCGGCCACGGACCGGAGTCCACCTGGAGCCCGTGGCTGCCGGAACCCGTGTCGAAGACCACGCGGTCGCCGGCCGCAATCGTGTGACTCGAGGGAGCCCAGCAATAGTTGCTGCCACCACACTGGGTGATGGCACCGGGACCGTAGGCCAGGATGGTGTGGTCTGCTGCGCCGGCGGGCACAGCGAAAAGCGGAATTGACAGGATCACGGTCGCAACCGCCAGGGCCAGGACCAGCCGCAGGGCTGCGGGCCGCGACCTCACGGCGAGGCCCCGCATCAATAGGCGGAGTAGGGCGAGGCGGCTGGGGTCGCCCCCCCGGCGGGTGCTGACGGGATGCTGTTGGCGGCGCCCACGTTCAGCGCGCCGACCATGCCCTTGGCGCGGTGGTACTCGCAGAAGTACACGAGGTTGGATGAGCCCGCCGTGAAGGTGACGGACTGGGTGGTGCCCTTGGGGACGTCCTTGTTCACCTTCAGCTCGGAGATGCTGAAGTTGTGGTCGAAGCCGTCCTTGTTGGTGATCGTCACGGTCACCTGGTCGCCCGGCTTGACCGCGATGGTCGCCGGCGTGAACTGGGTGTTCTGGGCGTCCACCTGGACCTGCGTGCCGGGGTTGCCGCCGGCTGCCGGCGCTGAGCCGGTGGAACCACAGGCCGCCAGGAACAGGATCCCCACCGCTGCCATGGCCGTCGAACCGAGTCGCATCACGCATCGCCTCCTTCCATCTGGTTCATGGCAGGGACTACGAGGTGCGGTTACGCCTGGGTGGGCACCTGGACCTCGATGGTGCCGCCGCTTACGCGGGTCGCGAGGCGCGGCAGGGAATCGAGGTAACCGCCGTTCATCGGTGACCCCGTGAGGTCGAAGGAGGCCCCGTGACAGGGGCAATCCAGGCTCCTGGCCGGTTGGTTAAAACGCAGGATGCAGCCCATGTGCGTGCACACGGCCGACATCGCCAGGAGGTGGCCGCCGGAGTTCACCACGAAGCCCTCGACGGCGCCGGACGAGAAGCGCATTGCCCGACCTTCGGGAAGAGATCCCACTGACACCACCGGGGTCCAGCGGCCGGCGTCAGGGACCAGCTTGCCGGGCGGGCGGGACTCGGGCCGGGTCAGCGCCCGGTCCACCAGGACCCCTGCCACGGCCGCCGCGGCAGATGCGCCGCTGAGCTGGATCAGGGTCCGACGGCTGAGCCGGGCGCCGCGGGACGACGGCGCGTCGCCGCGGGCGACCTCTGTGGCGAGCTTGCGCTCGAGGCCGGCCACGAAGTCCCGGCTGGGCAGGTCCGCGCCCGGGCGGGCGGCTTTGAGCGCGGCCGCCGCGTACAGCGCAGGCGCCTCGTCGGGCTCGGCCGGGAAGGCCGGCGGACGCCGCTCACGCACCAGGCGGTCGACGACCTTCGCCAGCCTGTCGGCGGCGCGGCTCACGAGCCCGCCTCCTCGGGGAGTGAGGCGGCGCGGCGCAGGGCGCGGTGCTGCATCACCTTGGCGTTGGTGACGCTGATGCCGAGCTCCTGCGCGGTTTCACGCAGGGAGTACCCGCGGAGGTAACGGAGCTCCAGGACCCGCCGGTAGTTGTCCGGGAGGGCGGCGAGGATCGCCCCGGCGCGGCGCACCCCCGCCTCCTCGTCATGGGGTGACACCGGGGGCGGGCTGGGCGACGCGATGGAATCGTCGAGTTCGTCGACCCGGACGTCGTATCGATCGCGCCAATGGTCGGCGAGAACGGTCCTCGCGGTCGCCACCAGGTAGCTGCGGATCTCCTCGATCGCCGCCGCCAGGCGCAGCCTGGGCAGCGCCCGCATGTAGACCTGGGTGGTGAGGTCCTCAGCATCCGCCCGGTTGCCGACGCGCGCGTAGATGTATCGGTAGACCAGGATGACCGTCGCGCGGTAGATCGCCTCCCAGCCCTCAGCGGCGGGGGCGGCGGGCACGAAGTCGCGGTCGGGCACGACGGAGAGAGCTGGTCGCTCATCACTCACCTGTCGTTCCCATGGCTCCGCTCATTTGATACGGGAGCCGGTTACTGAAATACTGCATGCGTGTTGCTAGAAGGCAAGAAGATCCTGATCACAGGCGTCCTCAACCGGCAGAGTATCGCGTTCCGCTGTGCCCAGCTGGCCCAGCGCGAGGGCGCGGAAATCCTCCTGACCAGCTTCGGGCGGGTGCGCAGCCTGACCGAGAAGAGCGCGCGCCGCCTCGACACCGTCCCGGACATCCTCGAGCTGGACATCAACAACCATGACCACGTCGTCGCCCTGACCGAGGAGTTGCGGCACCGCTGGGGCCGGGTTGACGGGGCCCTGCACGCGATCGCGTTCGCGCCGTCGGACGCCATGGGTGGCAACTTCATGGAGACGTCCTGGGAGAGCGCGCAGGTGGCATGGCAGACGTCGACCTTCTCACTCAAAGAACTGGCGGTGTCGGTGGCCCCGCTCATGGAGCCCGGGGGGAGCATCGTCACCCTGGACTTCGACAACCGCTTCGCCTGGCCGGTCTACGACTGGATGGGGGTCTCCAAGGCCGGCCTCGAGTCCGTGGTGCGGTACCTGGCCCGCTACCTGGGCCCGCAGGGGATCCGGGTCAACGCTGTCTGCGCCGGGCCCCTGGCGACAGTCGCCGCCAAGAACATCCCCGGGTTCAAGAAGTTCGAGGAGTCGTGGACCAAGCAGGCGCCGCTGGGCTGGGACACCCAGGACACCGACGCCGCGGCGCGAATGGTCTGCGTGATGCTCAGCGACTGGACGCCGAAGACCACCGGCGAGATGGTGCACGTCGACGGCGGGTACCACGCCATGGGCGCGCCGCTGATCACCGAGGACGACGCCTGAGCTAACCGGCCAGCCGGTAGATGCTCCCGGAATCCGAGAAATACAGGGCTCCACCGCCAGGCGCCTGCTTCACGTCGAGGGCGCAGCCGTGGGCTCCGTCGTGCACCGCCCGTGGCCCGTCCGAGACCTTCAGGGTGTCGGCGGCGAAGCTGCAGAACACGAAGTGGCCGGTGTACTGCCCGCTGGTGACCCAGGTGGCGCCGGTCGGGACGATGGTCGAGGCCTCCGAGCTGTAATCAGGCTCGTGGCTGCCCGCCGGACACGAGCCACCACCGATCGGGTGGCTGTAGCCGTAGCACCCCGCCCACTGGTAGTTCCCTCCGGCAACCACGAGGCTGGCGAGGTCATAGCCGGTGCCGGGGCTGCCGGCGTCGCCGGAGGGCCCGTTGCCGGTCACGAACAGGCGACCGTCGGGCGCGAACGCGATGCCAAACGGGTTGCGCCAACCGTAGGCGTAGACCGCGCCGCAGACGTTGCCCGGGGCGGGCCGCCCGTCGGCCGTGTAGCGCAGGATCTTGCCGCGGACATCGCACTTGTCCTGGGCGGCCGCCGGACTGTGGGTGTCGCCGAGCGTGACATACAGGTCGCCGTCGGGGCCGAACGCGATCCTCCCCCCCTTGTGGCAGCAGTCGTTGCCACTGGGAAGGTCGCTGATGATGGTCGCCTCGGCCGTGCCATGGCCCTGGCAATCGTCGGTCCACCGCACGACCTTCTGGTGGGCACGATCGGGGTCGGAGTAGAAGGCATACACGAAGTGGTCCTCCGCGAAATGAGGACTGATGGCCAGGCCCAGCAGCCCGCGCTCGCTGTAGCCTCCGCCGGCCTCCGTGGTCACGGTGGTCACGGTCGCGAAGGCTGCCGCCTGGTCACCGCTGAAGACCCTGACGGTGCCCGCGCGCTCGGCGTAGAAGAGCCGACCATCCGGGGCGAAGGCGAGGGCGGTGGGGTATGCCGCGTTGACCGTCTGCTGGGGCGTCGTGAAGGTCCCCGGGCATCCCCTGGACGCCGCCGGGGAGGGGCTCGCGGCAGAGGCTGCCGGGCTCGCCTTCGGCGGAGTCCCGGAGGTGGACTGGCTGCAACCGGCGACGCCGAAAACCAGGACCAGGGCCGCGAACTTCGTCATGACGGCGTCACGGGCGTTGTGCCAGCGAGGTGTTGCATGTAACAGGGCACAGGGTATCCGGGTTTGGCCCCGCCGGTCCACGGTCCCGCAGGCCGGTGAACTCGAAAGGCCCCGGGTCGGGAATGATGCAGAGCCCGCGGATCGCGGCAACCTGCAACGCGGATCTCACTCACCTGTCACATTTGTAGGCCCCAAACGGGCTCTGCCTTTACCGTTCCTGAACCATATCTTTACACCCCAGTTTCTACCGTAGGCCCAGTCGCGGGGTCGCAACTTGCCCCCTCACGGTTGCGGAGAAACATGACAAACTCACTACCACTTCAGCAGACGGGCCGGATGGCCAAACTAGCCATAGCGTTCCTGCTCATCCTGGGCGCCTTCGCCTACCCGACGAGCGGGAGCCCGGTGGCCACCCAGGCCATCAATGCGGCCGTCGCCAGCTACACGTCGTCTCACCCCGCGGGCACGATCTCCCTGATCATCGAGACCCAGGGCGACACGGCCGGCGTCGAGTGGTTCGTGCGCGAGCAGGGCGGAAGCATCGACCAGCGCTACCCCGTGATCAACGCGTTCAGCGCGACCGTCAGCACCAGTCTCGCCCGGCAGCTCAACCACGACTCGCGCGTGAAGCGCCTGAACCTCAACCTGCCGGTCAAGTGGTTGGGCTCGGCGGTCGACTCCAGCCAGCTCGTCAACCGCTACAACGCGATGAGCCATGTGCCCAACGCCTGGAGCGCGGGGCTTGACGGTAGTGAGGTCCAGGTCGCGGTCGTCGACACCGGCGTCTGGCCGCACGACGACCTGACCAAGGCCGCGCCGGGCGTCCCGGGCAACACCGGCAACCGCCTGATCGCGAACACCACCAACATCCATGCGACGGACGTGCTGGACCACTACGGCCACGGCACCCACGTCGCTGGCATCGTCGCCGGCAACGGCTACGACTCAGGCGGGCAGTACCTCGGCGTCGCTCCGAACAGCCTGCTGGTCAGCGTCAAGGTTTCCGATGACCTCGGCAACGCGAACGAGGGCGACGTCATCAACGGCCTCGAGTGGATCTACCAGGCCAACCGGCACGGCATGCACATCAAGGTCGTCAACCTGTCCCTGGCGTCCAGCGTGGCGCAGAGCTTCCACCAGAGCAGCCTCGACGCCGAAGTCGAGAAGCTCTGGCTGAGCGGTGTCACCGTGGTGGCGGCTGCCGGGAATGGCAGCGGCGCGGTCCAGTACGCGCCCGGGAATGATCCGTTCGTCATCACCGTCGGCTCTGTGGACGACAACTACCAGGCGAGCCGCATGGCCTCCCCGATGGCCAGCTGGGCGCTCTACGGCCGCACCCAGGACGGCTTCAACAAGCCCGAGATCGTTGCCGACGGCTCCCATGTGGTCTCCCTGAACGCCCCGGCTTCGGCGCTGTCGGCCCAGCACCCGCTGAACATGGTCGGCGCCACGTACTTCAAGATGGGCGGCACGTCGATGGCGGCCCCGCAGGTCGCGGGCATGGCCGCCCTGATGCTGCAGAACAACCCCCGCCTCAGCAACGGAACGATCAAGCGGGAACTGCGCCACTCCAGCCTCAGCTTCGGCGGCACCGCCTACACCTCCTGGCTCGGGCTGGGCGGCGGCTTCATGGACGCCGGCGCGATCAACGACATGGACCACAACGACGACAACCTGGGCGTGCCGACCAGCAGCTCGTTCGACCCGGGCACCGGCAACATCCTGGCGGGCGGCGCCTGGTACACCGGTGTCAGCACCCCGGACGCCCCGTGGACCAGCGTGGCATGGAATTCAGTGGCCTGGAACTCGGTGGCCTGGAACTCCGTCGCCTGGAACAACAACAACAGCGGCAGCCCGGTGATGGACGCCTCCAGCGTTGCTTGGAACTCAGTTGCCTGGAACTCGGTGGCCTGGAACTCGGTGGCCTGGAACTCGGTCGCCTGGAACTCGGTGGCCTGGAATTCAGTCGCCTGGAACTCGGTGGCCTGGAACGATGCTTCCTGGAACTGACCGGAGAGGGATCACCTCTTGAGTGATCCCGGGTATGCAATGCCGGCCGGCGGAGGCGAACCCTCCGCCGGCCAGGCGTTTCAAGCGGTCCTCCGCAATGTTGTAAACGTCTACGTCGCGGTGGTTTTCCTGGCCGGGGTGGGCGTGACGGTCATCGGCATGCTCAACCCCGGCCATCTCGACCTCGTCGCCCTGGGCGTCTTCTGCCTCGCCGCCGGCTTCGCGGAGATGCTGGGGGTCGCCGTCAGCGAGGACACCAAGGTCTCGGTCTCGCTCTCCCTGGCGCTGGTCCTCGCCGCGGTTGTTGCCCTCGGCCCCGGCCCGGCAACCGTCACCGCGATCGCCGCGGCGGCGGCACGGATCTTCCGCCACCCCCGGCCGTCCACCCAGAAGATGGTCTTCAATGTCGGCCTGTTCGCTGTCGAGGCGGGCGCCGCGGGCTTCGCGTACCAGGCCGTTGGTGGCGCGCTGGGCCACCACTCCCCGACCCTGAGGGACGCCGCCGCGGCCGCCGCGGCGATGGTCGCGTACTTCCTGGTGACCTGGCCCCTGCTCATGGGCATCGTCCACCTCACCACGGGGCGTTCGCTCTCGTCGCTGTGGGTGGACTTCCGCTGGATGCCGGCTCAGATCGTGGTGTCGGCCGCCGTCGGGTTCACGCTGGGCACCGCGTTCCTGCTCTTCGGGTGGGCGGGGGCGGCGATCTATGTCGCCCCGCTGATCGCCGTGCGCGAGGCGATGCGGCAGTACACCAAGCAGGTCGGCGCCCAGATCGTCGAGCTCCGCGCCGCGCACTCCGAGGCGGACGCCGCCAACCAGCAACTGCGCTCGGTGAACGAGGCGCTCGACGTCACCAACGAAGGGCTGTTGAAGACCCTCGCGTCGGTCATCGACGCCCGCGACGTTTACCTCTACGGCCACTCCGTCCAGGCCTCCAAGTACGCCGGCGAGGTCGCCCGAATCATGAAGCTGCCACCTGAGCAGGTCCGCATCACCGAGCTCGGCGCGCTGCTCCACGACCTGGGCAAGATCGGCATCTCCGAGGCGATCCTGAACAAGCCCGCGCGGCTCACCGACGAGGAGTACGAGGAGATCAAGAGCCACTGCGAGATCGGGTACCACCTGCTGAGCAACCTGCCGCAGTTCGAGGAGGTCGCCGAGATCGTGTACAGCCACCACGAGGAGTACGACGGCACCGGGTACCCCCGCAAGCTCAAGGGTGAGGAGATCCCGATCGGCGCGCGCATCGTCAGCGTCGTGGAGGCCACCGAGGCGATGATCTCGGACCGCCCGTACCGGCGCGGCATGACCCCCGACGAGGTGCTCCAGGAGCTCGCCAACGGCGCGGGGACTCAATGGGATGCCGAGGTGGTCCGGATCTTCTCGGCCCTGCTCAGCTCCGACCGCAAGCACCTGTCGATGCGCAACTCCGCGCTCGAGATCGCCCTCAGCAGGACGCCCATCGCCGAGCTCGCCGAGGCCACCGACGCGCCGTCCCTGGAGGGTGTGACCGCCACGTTCCACGGGGCCACGCAGCCGATCTTCATCCTCGACCAGGATTACCGCGTCGTTGCCGCCAACCCCGCGGCGCAGCATGTCTCCGGTTACACCGAGGAGCAGCTGCAGGAACAGGGTTGGGCCGACCTCACTGGCGCCACGGACCCCGGGATCGACTCGGCGCACAACCTGTTCTCCGGTTCGCGAACGGTGCGCCTGCGCCGTGTCGGCGGGGACATGGTGACCCTCGAGGTGACGGGGACCCCGCTGCGGACCAACAGCGCCAGCTACTGGATGGTGCTGGCCCACGAGATGTCCGCGCGCAGGGCGGATGCCAAGCCCTCGAACAACCTCGACCTGCTCACCGGGCTGGGTAGCGCCGAGAGCTTCGACCGCGAGCTGGCCGCCGCGCTGACCGACCGCGTCGAGCCACTCACGGTCGCGCTGCTCGACGTCGACGCAATCACCGCGATCAACGAGACCTTCGGGCGGCAGGCCGGCGATGCCGCGCTGCGGTTGTTGGCGCAGGTCCTGCAGGGCCAGTTGCGCCACGGCGACGTCGCAGCGCGGCTCGACGGAGCGACCTTCGCCATGGTGATGCGGCGCGCCAGCCTGCAGGATGCCGGCCGGGTGCTGCAGCGCGTGGAGGACGCGCTACCCGACGCTCGCAACGCCGCCGAGATCGACGCGGTGGTGGAGTTCTGCTCGGGGGCCGCGCAGTGGAACGGCCAGGAGAGCGGAGAGGAGCTGCTGGCCCGCGCCCGGCTGTGGCTGGAGGCCGAGAAGCGGAGCCGCCGGCCGGGACCGGTGGTGACCCTGCCGATCACCCGCGACCGGCGGAAGGCCGACGCGCGGGCGGAGGAGACGCGCCTGGGCTAGCCCTTGCCCGCGGCGATTCGCACCGCTGCGAGCACCTCCTCGAGGGAGGCATGGTCACCGGCAAACCGGGCGCGCTGGAAAAGCACCGGGCGGCCCCCGGCCGCCACCACCAATGTTCCGCCCTGCTGGAACGGGTCGCCCTGGGTGTTCACCTGGCGGAAGCCACGGGACATCGCGTCGATCCCCCGCGCCAGGGAGGCGGGTCCCAGCGTGTAGCGGACACCGTGCCGGAACCCCAGCGCCCGGTAGGTCTGCTTCTTCGAGTCGACCAGTGAGCGGAGACCCTTGCCATGGGTCTTGTCGAAGTCCTGGGCGTGGGCCAGGGTGCCGTTGCCCACGATCGCCAAATTGCCGTACTTCTTGACCTCGGACTTCACGCCGCGCAACTGCGCGGCCTGCTCACGGCAGAACAGTCAACCGTAATGACGCAGGAAGACAAGGGCCGCCGGTCGGTCCTCCCACAGGGAGCCCAGCGCGATCTTCGAGCCGTCGAGTTCCTCGACCTCGACCTTCCCGAGCCGGGTGATGGCCTTCTCGGGTGGGACCTCCGGGCTGAGGACCTCAGCCTCCTGGTGGCGCGCCTCGGCCAGGATGGCCTCGACGGTCTTGAGGTCTACCTCGTGGGGGCGGGTCGCCATCCAGCGCAGTCTATCCGGGGCGGGCGGCCGACGTCCTCCGGCCGATGTATTTGAGTGCCGCCTCGTGCAGGAGCCCGTTGCTCGAGATCGCGTCCCCCCCATCCGCTGTCGGGGCGCCTGAGAGGTCGGTGAATGTACCCCCAGCCTCCTCGACTATGACCTTCACGGCGGCCATGTCCCACAGGCTGACGACGGGCTCCAGTGCGATGTCGGCGCTTCCCTGGGCGACCAGCATGTGCTGCCAGAAGTCGCCGAACCCACGGCCGCGGCCGCATTGCCGGGACAGGTTCAGCAGCGGTTCGAGTGACCCCGCATCGCGCCAAGCCTCGAGCCCGGCGTGGCACAGCTGGGCGTCGCGCAGGTTGCCCACCGCCGACACCTGGAGCCGCCGATCACCGCCGAAAGCGCCCTCCCCCCGGCTGGCCCACCAGCGCGCGCCGAGTGCGGGAGCGGACACCACTCCAACCCGGATGTCACCGTCCTCCTCCAGGGCGATCAGCGTCGCGAACACGGGGATGCCGCGCACGTAGTTCTTGGTGCCGTCGACGGGGTCGATGATCCAGCGCCGGCTGCCCTCGCCTGACGACCCGTACTCCTCCCCCACCACCGCGTCGGCGGGGCGATCCGCGGCCAGGTGCTCGCGGATCATCTGCTCGACCTCGCGGTCGGCATTGGAAACCGGGGTGTGGTCCGGCTTGGTCTCGACGCGCAGGTCTGACGAGCGGAAATGGCGCATGGTGATCGCATCGGCGGCGTCCGCCAGCCGCTGCGCCAGCTCGAGGTCGGGGTTCATGGGCGGGATTCTAGAAGTGGATGCCCCGCATCAGCTGTCCCAGCACCAGGCCTTCGATGCCCACCTCCTCCTGCTTCGTCTCGGCGCCGCCCTCCTTCTTCTTGCCTCCCGTCTCCGGGAACATGTGGTAGGCACCGGTCATGACGAGGTGCAGGAATCCCGGGGCCGCAACGTCCACGATCTCCCCCAGTTTGCCCAGGCGGGTCGACACGTCCTGCGGCCGCCGCAGGATGGCTTCGACCACCATCGACGCGGCTTCGTCGGCCTCGATGATCGGGAAGTTGGAGTAGAAGGACGTCGGCGCGATCATCGGGGTCTGCACCAGCGGCATGTGAATGTTGGTGACGGTGATGCCATGGTGCGCGACCTCCGGCCCGAGGCAACGGGAGAAGCCCTCCAGCGCCGACTTGGAAGCGACATACGCCGCGAACCGCGGGGGGTACGCCTGGGCCCCGATCGACGAGATGTTGATGATGTGGCCGCGCTCCTGCGCGATCATCGACGGCAGGACGCCAAGGATCAGCTTGACCGCCCCGAAGTAGTTCAGCTGCATGGTGCGCTGGAAGTCGTGGAAGCGGTCGTACGACTCCTCGACGGAGCGACGGATGGAGCGCCCGGCGTTGTTGATCAGGATGTCTACGCGACCGTGGTCGGCAACCACCTTCTCGATCATCTCGCCGCAGGCGTCGGTGTCCGAGAGGTCGGTGGGGTAGACCCATGCCTTGCCCCCCTCGCTCTCGATCTGCCCCTTGAGCTCGTCGAGCTTCTCCTTGGTACGGGAGACCAGCATCAGGTGGCCGCCGCTGCGGGCGAGGGCCTTGGCGGTGGCCTCTCCGATGCCACTGGAGGCACCGGTGATGACCACGATCTTGCCCTCGAGGGCCTTGCGCAGGTTGCGGTCGTTGGGCAGCTCGGGGTCGAGGTGCCGCTCCCAGAAGTCCCAGATCTTCCAGGCATAGGTGCGCAGCGGCGGGCAGGAGATGCCACTGCCCTCGAGCGCCCGCTGCGACTCCGTCGCGGTGAAGAGCGCGCGGTTGCTCATGTAGTCCAGCGCGGTCTGAGGGATACGGATGCCCTCCAGCACCTGGTCGCGGAGGCGCTGGACGGCCGGGATCTTGCCGATTGCCTTGGTGATGTCGTCCGGGACCATGGAGGTGGCCCGGCGGTCGAAGCGCATCGTGAACTCGGGCGCGTGGCCGGCCCGGGCGAACTCATTGAGCGTGTCGCCCAGCGAAAGCGGCTTGGGGTCGACGATGTGGAACGTGCGACCGTCGAGCCCGTCCTTGTGGCCGATGTGGTCGATCGCCTTCGCGACGAAGTCCACCGGCACGATGTTGAGCGCGAAGCCCTCCGGCCCTATCAGCGGCGCCCAGTTGGGCAGGGCCTCCCGCAGCCGCTGCATGATCTTGAAGCCGTAGTAGGGACCGTCGATCTTGTCCGCCTGGCCGGTCTCTGCCGACCCGATGACGATGCCCGGGCGGTACACCCGGAATGGGACCTTCGACTCCGTCCGGACGATCTTCTCGGCCTCGAACTTCGTCGCGTAGTAGGGGTGCCCGAGGTCCTGGCCCTCGTCGAACATCTCCTCGGTGAACTCGCCCTTCCATTTGCCGCCGGCGACGGCGATGGAGCTGATGTGGTGCAGCCGGGCGGCACCGATGCTGTTGGCCAGGGCGACGACATTGCGCGTGCCCTGCACGTTGGCCAGGGTGTTCGCCTCCTCGTCCGCCTCGAGGTCGTAAACCGCGGCGAGGTGGTACACCTCGGCGCCCTTCAGCTCGTCGCGCTCGCCCTGGGCGACCCCGCAGTCCGACTTCGTGATGTCGCCTTCGCAGATGTGGATGCGGTCGGCGGCGCCCAGCTCTTCGATGCGGGCCTGCATCTTCGCCTTCGAGGCCGGGCGCACCAGGACATGGATGTCGCCGTCGCGCTTCAGCAGCTGGTCGACCAGGTGACGGCCGATGAACCCGGTTGCACCGGTCACGAGGTATTTCATTTCGTCCTATTCCTCACTCCGCTTTGGGCCAGAGCCGCAAGGATAGCGGCCATCGCGATGACCGGTATGAGCCATGCCAGGACCCGGGCCGTTGGAACCGCCGGGAGCGCGGTCGCCGCGGTGTCGGGAAGGCTGCCGGCGCCGCCGCTCACCGGGACGCTGCGGTTGCCCGCGGAGGTCGTGGCCGCGGCCTTCACCGCGCAGCTGGGGAGGGGCGCGTCGTTGGCCTGCGAGGGGAACTCCTCGATCGTCCTTATCGAGGTCGCGCCCGTGGCGTCCGTGGTGAGCTGGACGCAGGTCACCCCGGTCTCCTGGCTGCGGTCGCTGGTCTGGAGCTTGCCGTCGAAGTTGGTGCTGGAAACCACCTCATACGTGCCGTCGGGCACCGTGCTGATGTCGATGTACTGGGCGGGCAGGTCCCAGGTGTAGATGTCGCCCCACCCGGCGGAGATGCCCATGAATTCGGGCGTCCCGACGTACTGCGACGACGGACCCACCGCGCTCGCCCCCGGGCTGGCATAGCCATTGGGCACGTTGCAGGTGGGGAAGCTGTACGTGCGTGGACGCTGCATCGATGCGGGCATCCCGAACGTGTAGTTGTCGACGTCGATCGTGCAGAACCCGACCTTGCGCGCGATCGACACGGGCTTGGCGCTGGGCGTCGTGCCGGGTACCGGGGTGGCGTGGGGGTTGCCGTCAGGGCCGACGCCGAAGAGCTGGTACCGGCCGAAGTTCTGGTAGTGGAAGTGCATGTGCTGGGTGTGGAACACGCAGGGGCCGGCGTCGCGGAGGCTGGACGTGGCGTCGGTCGACAGCAACTCCTGGTTCATCTGACAGTCGCCGGACAGCTCGGCGGGCACCGGCACCTGTTGCAGCGCCGTCTGCAGGGCCGCCGCGTTGTAGTTGAACTCCAGCGCCAGCGGCCCCTCCCCCACGTTGCGAACGTCGTTGTCGAAACGCAGGCACTTGGTGCTGCCGAACTGGATCGTTTCGTCCAGGTAGCAGGAGTTGTTGAGCGGGCCCGCGAATGTCCCCGTGGGCGTGTAGCGCCAGCCCGTCGGGTTGGAGGGCACCGGGGGGATGTCGCTGAGGTGGAAGTTGTTCGGCGCCATCGTGTGGATGCGCGGCAGCATCGGCCGTGCCGGGCCGGCCTTGCGCTGGCTGGGATCGAGGAACAGCTGGGCCTCGCCGCTGTAGCTCTTGTCCACCCCGCTGGGGTCGAAGTCGGTATAGAAGGCCACCACCTTGACCGTGTAGGTGCTGTGCCAGTGCGTGGCGTTCGACGTCACGGCCCCGGCCGGAGGAGTGACCAGGACGGACTGGGAGTTGGAGTCGAGGTCCAGGCCGCACGCGGTGGCACCCTGGCACAGCGGGTTCGCCGGGTTGCCACTGGTGCCGTCGACGTAGAGGTTCCACTGGTCGAAGTCGGTGGGCCATTTGACGCTGACAAGGAGGCCGTCACCCGGCATCTGCGGGTATTGCTGCAGCTTGTTGAGCCCTGGCGGCGCGGGGTTGACCGGGGCCTTGAGGGCGTACGGCAGGTCGAGGTCCACCTGGATGGTGAAGATGTCGCAGACATTGGCCGGCGCCGCCGCACTACCGGGGGTGCACGCGGAGTCGGTCGCGGGGTTGTAGCCCTGCCCCGTCGGGTCCGGGTAGCTGCCGGTCCAGCGGATGACCTGCCCGGCGGCGGTCAGGTGCCGGCTCGAGAGGTTGTCGGCGCGGGCCGCGGGCGCGAGCGCCAGCACGGCGACAACCGCGGGCAAGAGCCCCGCAACTCCCAGGCGCACGCGCAACAGCCTTCCTCATTCCTGCCGCGCCAATCCCCGGCCGCGGCACCTAATCCTGGGGCAAATGTAGCAAGCCCCCGGGCCCTCTATGGTTCAACGGCCACGGCCGGGGCAATCTTGCGGCCGCGGCCGTCAGTCCGGGACCAGGACCACCTTGCCGGTCGTCTTTCCTGACGTCACCGACTTCAGGGCCTCGGGGGCTTTGGACATCGGCCAGGTGGCCGAGATGTGGGGCTTGATCTTGCCCTCCTCGTAGAGCGCGAAGAGCTTCTGGGCGGCCTCATCGATCAGGGCCGGCTTGTGGATCATGTACGCGCCCCAGTGCAGCCCTACGACCGAGTAGTTCTTGACCAGGACATGGTTGGCCTTGGCCTCCGGGATGCGGCCCGAAGTGAAGCCGATCACCACCAGGCGGCCTTCAAAGGCAATGCACTTGGTGGACCTGTCGAAGACGTCACCGCCAACCGGATCGAAGATGACGTCCGCGCCCTTGCCGCCGGTCAGTTTCTTGACCTCGTCGGCGAAGTCCTGGGCCTTGTAGTTGATGCCGTGGTCAGCGCCCAGTTGGGTGCACAACTCGACCTTGTCGTCGGAGCCCGCGGTGGCGATGACCGTCGCACCCGCGATCTTGCCCAGCTGGATGCAGGCGGTGCCCACGCCGCCGGCGCCGCCATGCACCAACAGCACCTCGCCAGGCTTGAGGTCACCACGCACATGGAGGGCGAAGTAGGCCGTCTGGTACACCACGTTGAACGCGGCGGCGTCGTCGAACGGCATCGAATCGGGAATGCGGCGCGCCAGCACCGGCAGGGTGTCCGCCTCCGCGGCGTACCCGCCCATGCCAACCTTGTTCATCGCGAAGCCCGTCATCACCCGGTCGCCCGGCCCCACGTGCGAGCCCTCGGGAGCGGAGACGACGGTGCCGGCGACCTCGCCGCCCGGGGTGAACGGGAACTCGGGCTTGGTCTGGTACGTCCCGCCGATCATGAGCGCATCGAAGAAGTTGATGGCTGCGGCTTCGATCTTGAGCCGCAACATGTCGGGGGCCGGCTCCCCGAGGTCGACGTCCTCGTAGGACATCGAGTCCGGGTCACCCCACTGGCGCACCACCCACGCCTTCATCGCGGGCCGATTGTATCCCGTCCCGCGAGGGTCATTCGACGGCCGGGGGCGCCCCCTGGTGGCGGATGTGGCGGGGCAGCAGGAAGATCAGGAAGAAGGCCAGCCCGAAGGCGACGACGTTGTAGATGAGGGCGCCCTGGATGGTGTCCGTGAAGTCGGTCTTGCGCGCCTCCAGCGCCGAGTCTGTGAACACCTTGCGTGCCACCAGGCCGAGCACCGGTCCCTTGATCGCCGCCTCCTGCGGGGTGAACCCCAGCTGCGCGCTGGTGGGGCGGTAGCTGACGGCCCTGGCGCAGCTCGGCGGGTTCAGGGTGGGGTCCTTGGCCACCGACCGGTCGTGGAAGCAGGTCTGGTAGAGGCTTATGAACGTGTCGGCAACGGCGGCCGGAGCGCCCGCCTGCTCAAGGTGTTGGCGCATCGCCGGCGCCTGGTCGCGGGTGATGCGATCTGCGTTGCTGCCGATCAGCCCGAAGAAGATGACACCGATGATCGCGATCCCCATCGCGCCACCGGTCTGCTGCACCGTGGTGATCAGGCCTGACGCCGAGCCGGCGTCCTTGGTCTCGACCGCCGCCAGGATGAAGTTGACCGACGGCGAGATCACCAGCCCGAGGCCCATGCCCGAGATGAACAGGGCGGGGATCAACTCCGGACCCTGCAACCCGGGACCAACCTGGTGCGCGGTGAAGATGATGGCCAGCACGCCGACGACCAGCACCACGCCACCGATGCTCAGCAGGTTGCGGCCGAACCGCGTGACAAACCGGGCCGCGACACCGGAGAAGATGCCCGAGCCGACCGCGAACGGGATCGTGGTGAGGCCGGCCTTCAGGGCATCAAACCCAAGTCCGATCTGGAGCCAGAGGGTCAGGCTGAGGAAGAGGGCGGGCATCGCCGAGAAGAAGACGAAGTAGAGCAGCACCCCGGCCATGAACGACCGGTTCTTGAAGAGCGAGAGGGCCACCAGGGGGTCCTTGCCCGCGCGCTCGCGGCCCCGTTCGAAGACCGCGAAGAGCGCGAACACGGCGAGCGCCGCGACGAGCATCGCCCAGCTCCACCAGGGCCAGCCGGCATCGCGGCCCTCGACCAGGGGGAAGGTCACGAGGAACAGGGCAACCGACACGATCGCCACGCCGGCCAGGTCCAATTTGGGAGCATTCGGGGCCTTTGACTCGGGCAGGTAGATCAGCGCCGCGACCACCGCGCCGATCCCGATCGGGAGGTTGATCAGGAAGATCGGGCGCCAATCCATCCCGGCGAGGTTGAGCTTGATCAAGATGCCGCCCGCCAGGGGGCCGGTGATCGTGGCCAGGCCGATGGTCGCGCCGAACAGGCCGAACGCGGTCGCCCGGCGTTGGGGCGGGATGACCACCTGGATGATCGAGAAGATCTGGGGGTACATCAGGGCCGCCATGACGCCCTGGAGGACGCGGAAGCCGACGATCTGCTCCCCGCTCTGGGCCAACCCGCAGAGCAGTGACGCGAGGGTGAACCCGGTCACCCCGATGATGAACATCAACTTGCGGCCCACGATGTCGCCGAGGCGGCCACCGGTGATCAGGATCACCGCGTAGGACAGCTGGTAGCCCGCGAAGATGAACTGGATCTGGGCGTAGCTGGCGTGGAGGTCGCGCTGGATCGATGGGATCGCGACGTTCACGATCGAGATGTCCAGCAGCACCATGAACGACGCGATCAGCACGACGGCGAGCGCTATGAAGGGATGCTGCCCCTCGTGCCTGTCGACCACCGGGCGCGCCGTTTGAGCCATCCCCTAGGCTAACCACCCCCGCGCGCCGGCCATGCCCGGCACACTCGGTTGTCATGTGACCTACCATGTTTTATTACGTGATCGCTATCACAGGACAGGTGAGATTCGCGATAGCGGGGGTCCAGCTCATGGGCACCCTGTTCGCGATGGGGCTGGGCGGGGTGAGCGCAGCCGTGGCGCAGGAGCGCACTGACATGGACCGCGCCCGGGGTGCGCTGGGGAGCGCCAACCGAGGTTTCCACGCCACGCTCCAGCACGCGCTGGACGGCGGTACGCCGAGCAGGTCGCTGGAGCCGCTGGCGGCCGCCGAATGGCAGGACTGGAACGCGTCCTACCCGCGGGGCTTCTTCGTGGACCGGCTGATGCTCGACGACCTGCGGGCCCGGACCAACCAGATCCACGCGCTGACCGACACCGTCAGGGAGACCCAGCGTGCGGTCGAACTGGACCTCGCGGGGCAGGTCGGTGCGGCCCTCCGGGACCTCGGCGAGGAGGTTGGCGCCGCGCACACCGCCGGCCTCGGCAACGTGGCCGATTATGACCAGAGGCTGGTCGAGTTGAGGGCCTGGGCGACGGAGGTGGTGGTTCCGAAGGACGCGCGCTGGCGCCTGGGGCAGGTCAACGCGGTCCTGACCGAGGTGAAGGCGGCCACCAGCGGCAAGCTCGCCGCCGACAAGGCCGCCGTCGACGCGGCGGCCGCGGCGCTGCAGGCGGCGAAAGACAACATGTCCTACCAGCACGACCGTGCGCACGGCGACCTCGACCGGGCCCTGGCGATATCGGTCCTGCAGGTCGCGGACATAGTGGCCGCGGTCACCGCAATCGACCCCCGCGAGGCGTCGGCGCAGAACCTCGACGACTACAACTCGGTCGCGGCGGACTACGCCGTCCAATCGCGGCGGGTGGAGAACATCCTGTTCATCCGCAGCAGCACCTACAACCAACTGGCGCGGGCGCGCACACTGGCGGCCCGCACGGCCGGGTTGGGGGTGGATGTCAGCTCCTACGTCAACCGGCTCAACGGCGCCCAGGGCCGCCTCGACGCAGCCCCGGACACCGGCGCCATGCTCGCGGTCGCGGACACGATCCGCGACGTCACGACAGGGTTGGAGGCGGCCTACGCGAATGCCCTGGCGCACCCGCCGCCACCCCCCGGGTCGGTGATCATCAACGTGCCGTATTTCGCCCAGATCTACTCCCTGTCGTGCGAGGAGGCCGCGCTGCAGATGGCCCTGGCCTACGAGGGCATCAACCAGAGCCAGGACGCGATCCTCAACGCAGTCGGTGTCGACCGGACCCCGCCCGAGGTCGACAGCAACGGCAACGTGGTGCACTGGGGTGACCCATACACCAACTTCGTGGGTGACCCGAACGGGTACCGCGAGGGCGCGCAGTACGGCAGCCGCTCAGGCTACGGCACGTATTACCCGACCATCGCCCGGGCCGCGACGGGCTTCGGCGGCCACGTGTTGCTGGCCAGCGAGGGCATCAAGCCGGCCACGCTGTACGACAACCTCAACAACCACCACCCGGCGGTGGTCTGGGTGGCCTGGGAGTACTCGCCGCACCCCATCTCGCACTACCAGGCCTTCGACGGCCGGGTGGTCATGTACGGGGCACCCTGGGAGCACGCGGTGACGCTCATCGGGATGTCGTCCGGAAGCGTGCTGATCAACAACCCCCACGGCGGCCAGGAATGGGTGACCAAGGCCACCTTCGAGCATGCCTACGAGATGTTCAACCAGATGGCGGTCGTCCTGCAATAGGGCCCGCCGGAGCTCGAAGGCTGGTAGCCCCAGCCGGGCTCGAACCGGCGATCTTCGCCTTGAAAGGGCGACGTCCTAACCACTAGACCATGGGGCCCCAGGCAGCAATCGTACCGGCGCTCGCCGCCTTCTGACGAGAGCGATTCCTAACGCTCGCCCTTATCGCGGGTTCCTTGCGCATGACCCGCGAAGCAGGGTGATTAGGAGGCCTGCCGTTACGGTGGGGCCCCATCCCCGGCTGTTGACACCCGGGCTGTGTATCCACCGCCGCCGTAATCCCCGTAAGGGGACCCCGTCGATCCCGACGCCCCGAGGGGGCCGGGGCCGCGCGAGACCCGGCTGTGCCGGGCCGGCTTTCTGGCAGGCCGTTGCCAGAGTGTGAGGTGTGAGGACGGCGCGCGTCAATCCAGAACATTTGGCTTTGAACACGCGTTCCGGGTTACTCCACATGCCCTGTGCAAAGGGCCTGTGGAAACGGTGGAGACTGCCTCCTCAGGCCCCCATCGAACGCATGTTGAGGTAGAAGCCGGCGGCCACGAGGCCCACCGCGGCCACCCCCAGCAGGATCAGCGGGGCGAAGCCGGCGCCCTGGGCAGGGTTGCTGGTGGTCGGCGCCACGGCGACCTGGCCGTTCGCGCCCGTCCCCGCGACGTGGTCCTGGTCCGAGAAGACGCCCGACGTCGCCGCGATGATGCTGTCGCCCGCGTTCTTGCTGACCTTGACCCTGGCCTTGAACACCCCGTCTGGGCCGGTCACGCCGCTGTCCGGCGTGAAGGTGTAGTCATTGCCGGGGGTGAAGAGCATCGCCAGCTTCACCGCCGCCCCCGGGACCGGGTTGCCGTTGAGCTTGAGGGTCACGACGATGTCCGCCTCGGCGCCCGCGGCGACCTTGTGCGGGTCGACCGTGATGTTGAAGAACACGGGCGACGGTGGCTTGATCAGCTTGACGAAGTCATGGTTGTTGTCGAAGCTCGGCGCCACCGGGGCCCCGGCCACCGTCCCTGCCGGCGGCGCCTTGGGCGTCGGCCCCGGCACGATGGTCAGGCCGACCGAATTGCTGGCGGCGCCCGCAGCGCTGGTCAGGACCACGGGGTAGGTGCCGGGGGCCAGCGTGGTGGGCAGCTGGACCAGGACGCTGTCGCGGCTCCAGAGCAGGGGCTGCGCGGGTGACGCGCCGACGGCGGCCTTGCCCTGGCCGGCCCCGAGGCTCGTCCCGTCGACCACCACCTGCGACCCGGCCGGCAGGTTGTTGGTCTCGAGGCGATCCAGGTGGGGCACGACCGAGAACTGGGAGACCGGCACGGCCACGCCGTCCGCGCGGGTCAGCGTCACCAGGGAGGAGTCCGCGTCGCGGGACAGGGTGAACGTGACCCCCTGGTCTCCCCAGTGGGAGACCTGCTGGGCGGAACCGCCAACACTGATCGAGCCGGCGCCACCGCCGAAGTTGAACCCGGAGATCGTGGCCTGCTGCCCCGCCGTGCCGGACGTCGGGTTCATCGCGGTGGGCTTGGGGTCAAGGGCGACGCTCGGGCCGGCCACGTCGGCGCCGTAACCGTTGGGCCGGGCCTGGATGACCCCGGCCTGGGCGCCCGGCGGGATCGTGACGTTGACCGCGCTCGAGGTCCAGGAGACCGCCTGCCCGGGCACCCCACCTGGGAACGTGACAGTCCCGCCACTCCCCAGGTTGCGCCCCAGCATCGTGATCCGGTTCCCTACGGCCTGGTGGGTGAGGTTGCCGGGGTCGAGGGACGGCGCCTGGAAGGTGTAGTTGCCCGCTTCCAGGGTGACCTGCTGGGTCTTGCTATGGTCCTTGGAATCAGTGAAAACCGAGAAGATCGCCTGGACCGCGCCGGACGAGTTCTGGGGATCGAACTGCACCTGGGTGTCCGACCAGTTCGCGACCGGCCGATCGGTTCCTCCCATGTGCAGGGTGAGTGGGCTGTTGCTGGGAACTGACGCCGGGCGCAGACCCGACCCCTGGATCGAGGTCTGCGCGCCGAGAGCCCCCGTGGAGGGGTTCAGTGAACCCGTTGGGGGTGCGGTGATCTCGGGAACATAGCCGCCCGCGGACTGCTGGTCACCAGCGTCGATGACCACGAGGTGCGCGGCGCCGGTGAAGGACGCCGGGATCTTGACCCGCACGAAGGTGTTGGTGCAGTTGGCGCTGTCCTTGCCCTGCAGCTCGGCGTCGAATGAGTTGCCGTTCTCGACGAAGAACCGCGCGATCGGCGCCCGCTGGGGACCATTGCAGTCGCCCAGGACCTCACTGTAGAAGTGGGTGCCCCGGATTCCGATGATGCTGTTGGGGGCGACGAGATAGCTGTCCAGGCTGGTGACGCTGGGCGCTCCCCCGGTATCTGAAGCCTGCGCCCCGTAGGCGCCGGCCGCGGCGAGGATGAAGAGAACGACGACGGATCGCAGCAGCCGCTTCACGCCGTCACCAGGTCGGCCATCGTCACGTAGCGCTGGGTGGCGAAGGCGCCCGCCCACAGCGGGTAGCAGGTCGTGAACGTGAGCTGCCCCCTGGTGGAGTGGGCCGTCACTGAGGTGTCCTTGTTGCTGATGACCTTGAACCCGGTCACCTTGTAGACGAAGTGCCCGTAGTCGGTGTCGAGGATGATCTGCTGGCCCGCCTTGAGGTTCCCGAACGCGGTCGAGTACGTGTTGTGGTTGGAGATCACTACGTTATCCGGTTCGCCCGGGTATGCGGTACCCACCAGGTGCCCCGGGCCACCGGACAGGACGCGGTCGTCCGTGCCCTCCAGGACGATCCCGTTCCAGGCGATGCTGGGTACCGACATCTTTGCCAGGGGCTGGCCGATGGCCAGCCGCGGCCGCTGGACGTTGAGCTGGAATGGGTCACTGGAAGTGGCCGGGGCGATGGGCGGCGCCGCCTTGTGCGTCCGGTCCCAAGCGCTGGCCAGCTCGGTCTGCGACGTCAGGTCGAAGGCGATGTTGCTCCCGGCATAGAGGCCGAAGCTGATGGCCAGGCCCATGAGGAGCCAGCTGACGAGGCGGAGAGAGGAGCCTTTGGTCATTGGGGCGTAGGTTAGCTGTCGATCCCGGTGTAGAGGCTGGTTCTGACAGGTTAAAAAGAGCGGGGGCCGCGGCGCACTGGCCACGGCCCCCGGGATTCGTGGGTTAGGCCCGAGCGGCCTTCCAGGCCTGGATGCCGACGCCGGCGGCCATCGCGGCCACGGCCAGGGCGGCCAGGATCAGGAAGTCGTTGCCGGTGTTCGGGGGCAGGACACAGCCGATGCTGCAGCCGGGGTTGTCAAGGGTCGGGGAGGTGCTGAGCTGCGCGCTCGCCACGCCCATGGCCAGGTTGACCAGGTGGACGCTGCCGGTGGTCCCGGCGGTGTGAGCGGCGGCCGCGTTGGCGCCGGCAGCCCCGGTCAGCGGGGAGGCGGCACCCTGGACACCCGTGCCGCAGACGCTGAGGGTCAGGGCGACGGGGATGCTCGGCATGATGTGGGCGATGCTCGGCACCGCGCCGCAGTTGAGGTCGGCGGTCAGCTGCAGGGTGGTGATGCTGGCGCTGCCGTGGGTCTTGCTGGCAGTGGCGTCGAGGACCTCGATGCCGCGGGTCAGGACGACCGTGACGAGGCTCTTCACACCGGCGGCGTCAAGCGCGGTCTGCACCGCGGGGACGGTCGGGACGGTGATCGGGAGGCCGTGGCAGGTGCTGGTGCCAGGGATGTTGATGGTGCAGCTGCTGCCCGCGGGCAGGATGTCGTCAAGGCTGAGGTGGCCGACGCCGGTGCTCACGGGGAGGGCGGCGGAGGTGCCGTTGACATAGCTCTCGAGCGAGCGCCCGAGGAGCTTGATGTCGGTCAGGCTGCCGGTCGCGTGCTGGTCTGCGGTGGTGACGCCGTCCAGGGTGACGTGGGCAGTGGCCTTGATGTTGTCGATACTGGCGAGCTCCGAGACCGAGGCCACGCTGCCACCGCCCGGGAGGCGGTTGGTCACGGTGCCGAGGAGGTCCTGGAGGGCCTTGTTGTTGATCTTGACAACGTCGACGTGGGTCACGGTGCTGCCGCCGGAGGCGGTGACCGTGGCGCCGTCACGCTTGAGGGCGCTGATGGCGTTGCTGCCGTTGTTGCCGATGACGTCGTTCAGGCTCAGGCCGTTCAGGCCGTCGAGGAGGCCGATCTCGGCCGACACCAGGTTGACGAGGTCGTTGACCGCGCTCAGGTCGACATTGCCGGCGGTCGTGGTGACCGTGCCGACGGTGCCGTTGAGGGTCGGGGTGACCAGGCCGAGGACGTCGTTGGCGGCGCCCAGGCCGAGGCTGGAGTTCGTCTTGCTCAGGATGTCCTCAACGTTCTTGAGGGCGGTCTCGATGGCCGCGAGGGCCTGGCGGACCTGCGCCTGGGAGACGGTGCCGAGGTGGCCTGAAGGGACCAGTGCGAGGTTGGTCACATCGTTGGAGGCAAAGGCCTCGGCCGGGATCGCGCGGGCCGTGAAGGGCTGCAGCGCGAGCTTGGAGTCAGGGGTGAGGAGGCCGTGGGCCTCGACACTGGTGATCTCGCGGGTCAGGTCATCGCCGAAGTTGGCGTGGAGGTTGACGTTGAGAGCGTTCACCGTCGGGCTGCCGAGGGTCCCGGTGATCGGGTCGGCGAGCTCGGGCAGGTAGAGGTTCAGGGCATCGGACAGCTGCTGGTTGTTCGTGGCCAGAGGTCCGAGCGCGTCCTTGAGGGCCTTCACGGTCCCGGTGGGCATGTTGTGGACCGCGGTGTTGATCAGGTTGATCTCGGTGTTCAGGGAGGCAGCGTCAATCTGCACGGGGGCACTGTCTGCCGCGCCGCTGGCCAGCTTGAGGCCGTCAGTCGAGGCGCCACTGGCGCTGGCGGTGGCCACCGCGATGTTCACGGGGGCGGTGGGGTTGTCGAGCGTGCTCCCGACCGTGTTCCCGACAGTGTCCTTGACGCCCACAACGGCGCCCAGGCTGTCGATCTTCGCGAGGATGCTCTTGAGCTCCGCCAGGTTGACGTTGGCAACCGAGTTCGGGTTGACCTGGAGGGTGAGGGCCTGGCCTGAAGCCTTGCCCGAGTAGGAGCTGATGCCATCGGCGGCAAGGGCCGGCGCGGCACCGGCGGCAAGGACTCCTGCCATGCCAGCCGCTACAGCCAGCCGAGCTATGCGGACTGGGGTTCCTCTCACTTGACGGTTACCTCCCGCTTGGGTTCTGAATCGTTTTGGCGCGATGGACCTGGCTGATTGCAGGTCGCGCTGTTGATAGGACGTACCGGATCACTGTTTCCGGTGAGTGTGACGGGATTGTTACATCGCGCCACCGGGGCTGGGAATGAGTTTCTGGTCACAACTTGCGGACCTGGCGTCGGTGACAATTGGGCATGCCCTTTCCCGCGCTGAGCCTCCCGATCGCGCTGGCCGTCGGTTTGTCGATCGGCGCCGCGGGCTTCGTGGTCCAGGAGCGAAGCCTGCAGCGGCGGGCCGGCCGGAGACCTGCAACACCGCCCGCGACGCCTCCTGAACCCGCGGCGAAGGCGGCGGCGGGCACCAGTGTGACAGTCAAACCCCGCCTTGAACCGCCCGCCACGCCCGACCGGCCCGCCACCAGGGCCGCCCGCCCCGCGACGGCCCCCAGGGCCGCACGGGCCCCTGCGGTGACGGCTGCTACATCAGCCCCGCCCGCTGCCCCCGCGACGCCGTCGGCGCCCTCGACACTGCGCCCAAAGACCGCCCCCAGGGCCACCGTGAAACGGCCGGCCCGGGCCAGGCCCGATTCGCTCGAGGCGCGGCGGCGGCGCAACGCCGCCCTGCGGCAAGGCCTGGACGCCATCATCGGCTTCGTCGACGGCCCGGCCCGCCGGGGCGAGGCGACGGCCTGCGCGGACGCGCTGCTGCTCGCGGTCCCCAAGGCCCAGCGCGGACCGCAGGTCTCGGCCTTCCTTCATGCCGCGGGCGCCAAGGAGGCCCCCGGGAAGCTGCAGGACATGGCCGAGGAGGCCGGGATGGAGATCGCGCTGGCGATCAAGACCCTCACCGCCGAGATCAAGAAGGCCGAAGCCGCGCGCGGCGCGGGCGAAAAGTGACCGTGCGGGTCCGGTTCGCGCCCAGCCCCACCGGCGCGCTGCATCCCGGGAGCGCCCGTACCGTGCTGTTCAACTTCCTGTTCGCCCACCGCGAGGGCGGCACCTTCATCCTGCGAATCGAGGACACCGACCGCGCCCGCCTCGGCGAGGGCAGCCTGGAGTCCATCCTCGAGGGACTCCGCTGGCTCGGCCTCGGCTGGGACGAAGGCCCGGACGTGGGCGGCCCTCACGCCCCCTACTTCCAGTCCGAACGGCTGGAGATCTACCGCGACCATGTCGACCGGTTGCTCGAGGCCGGCTCCGCCTACCCGTGCTTCTGCACCCGCGAGCGGCTCGACGCGCTGCGCCAGGAGCAGCAGAAGGCGGGACGGCCCACGCGCTACGACCGCCTCTGTGCCGGGCTGCCCGCGGACGAGGTGAGCGCCCGGGTCGAGGCGGGGGAGCCGCACGTGGTCAGGATGCGGGTCCCGGCCGGGAAG
The DNA here is from genome assembly GCA_034666405.1 of Chloroflexota bacterium. GTDB lineage: Bacteria > Chloroflexota > Dormibacteria > DASZGP01 > DASZGP01 > JAXDLW01. The sequence continues at coordinate 84,118 of JAXDLW010000047.1, forward strand.
ACGACCGTGCCGGACCTCGTGCGCGGCGACCTGGAGTTCGACAACGGCAGCCAGGACGACCAGGTGATCCTGAAGTCGGACGGGTATCCCACGTACCACCTGGCCTCGACCGTCGACGATCACCTGATGGAGATCACCCATGTCATCCGCGGCGATGAGTGGCTGGCGTCGTCCCCGAAGCAGGTGATGCTGTACGCGATGCTGGGCTGGTCACCGCCCGCCTTTGTCCACCTGCCGCTGGTCCTCGGCCCCGACAGGGCCAAGCTGTCGAAGCGGCACGGGGCGGCCGCGGTACTCGAGTATCGGGACATGGGGTACCTGCCGCAGGCGATGAACAACTTCCTGGCCCTGCTGGGGTGGTCGCCGGGAACGGAGCAGGAGTTCTACGACCTGGAGGGGTTGAGCCGGGCGTTCGACCTGAAGCGGATCCAGACCAGCCCCGCCGTCTTCGACCAGGCCAAGCTGGACAGCGTCAACGGCCTGCATATCCGGGCGATGCCTGTGGCCGAACTGGCGGCAGCGCTGCGACCGTTTGTGCCCGACCTCCCCGACGACCTCCTGCTGAAGGCCACGCCGCTGATCCGGGAGCGGATCCAGCGCCTCACCGAGGCCGGGCCGCTGCTGGGCTTCCTGGCCCACCGCCCAACCCAGCTGCCGGACGATATCGTCCCGAAACTGAAGGAGGCGAGCCGCGAGGAGGCGGCCGGCCAGGCTGTCACGGCGCTCCAGGCTGTTCGCCGGCTGTTCGACTCCGGTCCCCTGGGGCCGTCCCTCGAGGAGCCCATGCGGAAGGCGGCGGCCGAGATCGGTTGGAAGGCGGGAGACCTGTTCATGACCACCCGGATCGCGCTCACGGGAAGCCGCGTGACCCCGCCCCTCCTCGAGTCGGCGGCGCTGCTGGGCCAGGCGGAGTGCCTGGTGCGCCTGGACTACGCGATCCAGGAGGTGGGGCGGCGCGCCTGAGGGGACCTAGACGTCAGCTTGCTTCTGGCGCCTGCGGATGAGCGCCGTCGCGGCGCCCTTGAATCGAACGCTGCACTCGCGGCACTTGAACACCATCCGCGAGCCGATCTCCCCGTAGGGGTCACCGACGCCGTCGCAGGCCGGGCACCTGGCGGTAACCGATGTCATCTGCTCAGGAACCGGGAAGGTGAATATGTCAATTGGCGGTCGACGTCTCGGCATGTACAGCCTCCCATGCCCACCGCTCACACAAATCCCACCGTGTAGCGTGGACCCTATCTCAAATGTTTATACCTCCAGTATCACATTAAGTGGAGGCCAGGTCAACCAGCACGGGCGCCGATCAAGGGCTTGAGCACGAGGTCGATCGCGCTGGCGTAGCGGGGCAGCCGGTAGTCGAGGAGGTCATTCGGCGGGAGGAGGTGCTCGCTCACGACGCCCGACTGCCGGAGGTAGACCGCGGGGTAGATCGCCCCGGTCCCGTCGGCCTCGGCGGTGATCGCGACGGCGTCGAGCGGCCCCTCGTCGAGGAATGGGCGAGCGGCAGCAGGCCCTCATCGCGCACCCCATCGCTGCCCGACACACTGACCACCCGCGCCAGGTAGGACCGCTGGTGCCAGAGCTCGGGACCGAACGTCACCTCGTTCAGCAGCCACTCCCCGAGCGCGCCGGCGTCGATCGGCGGTCGCTCCAGCCGCATGCCGAACCTCGTCTCCGCCAGGTGACGGGCGAGGACGACGGCGTTGTAGCGGTGTCCATGCACCGCACCGGAGTTGCTCGGGATGCCGTGCTTCTTGAGCCCCCCGGAGCCCTGTGTGATGGTGCCGGCGAAGTAGATCCCCGGAACCGACGCGCTTTCCCAATAGGGCGTCTGCGCCGGCAGGCGGCTCTGGCCGAACGTGGTCACCCCCAGCCCGGGCAGGTCCAGGAGTGGGGTCACGAACCCGGTGGCCGCAACCACCTCGTCGACTTCGAAGATCATCGGCTCGCCGTTGTCGCTGCGATGGGTGTGCACGCGGTAGCCCTGGCCCGCCCGCTCAACCGCGTCGATGGCCGCGTCCATCACGAAAACCCCGCCGCCCAGGGCGTGGTCCTCGAAAGGTTGGACGTAGCGGGCGCGCACCCCGACCAGCGACTTCGTGTCGACCGACAGCCGCGCCGGGCTCGGCGAGGCCAGGATGATCTGGCGGGCCACCGGGAGGAGGCCGTTGGCGATCTCGAAACCGGAGTTCTTCTTGCCGATGATGAAGACGCGCTTGCCCATGTAGGCATCCACGCCCTGCATCTCGCCGTAGTGCGGCACCTGGTCGATCCCCGGGGACGACGGCCGCCAGGGCTCGGCGACGCCGACCGCGAAGACCACGACCCCCGCCCGGTATTCACCGTCCGAGGTTGTGACCACGAACTCGTCGTCCTCGCGCCCTGTCGCCTCCCAGGTGCAGCCATAGCGCACCTTCGTCCCCGTGCGCGCCGCGAATGCGACCAGGTTCTCCTCCATCTCGGGCCTGGACGGGAAGTAGGAGGTGCCGTCCATATGGTCCACCTGCAGCCCGCGGAACTCGTCCTCGTCCGGGATGAGGCTGTTCCAGTCGTACCGCTCGTAGCTGCGGCTCTGGCGCGGCACCGGCGCGTGGGGCTTGGTCCAGCTGAGCATGCGCTGCATCAGCGGCCATTTCCGGAACATGCCGCCGGGTCCGGGGTCCGCCGAGAGGGTGGCCCGGCCCACGCCCAGCCGGTCGAGCGAGTAGCTCAGCTGCAGTCCCCCCGGGCCACTGCCGATGATGACCACGGGGTAACGACCCGGTGGGAACGGCCGCTCGGTCAGCTCCTCCACTGGTTGGCCCTGCGCAGCCGCCTCGCCTGGGCCTGCATCATCCGGTACATGACCCGGGGATACGACATCAGCAGGCCGTCCAGCTCGCCCGCGCTGATGACCAGGCAGCGCATCTCGCTCGCGGCGACGATGTCAGCGGTGGGGGGCTCTCCCAGCAGGATCGAGACCTCACCGAAGAAGTCCCCCCGGGAGAGCGTTGCGCGCACCTCACCGTCGACCACGACGGAGGCCTCTCCGTCCAGGATCAGGTAGAAGCCCGACCCGGTGAGGCCCTGCCGCAGGACCCGGTCGCCGGCCTGGAAACTGGCCTCGTCCATCAGCTCGACGACGGCCCGGACCTGGGGCGTGGCGAGGTCCGAGAACAGGCTCAACCCGGCCAGAACGTCCGCAATCTCCTGGTTCCTGTCCATCGCCTCTCAAACTCGGTTGGTGACGCCCCGGCCCCTATAATTCGGGCGCCTTTTGGCCCTCGGGGCCGAACGGTCCCTGGGGAGTGGCCAAATGGTAAGGCAGCTCGCTCTGGACGAGAAGATTGCAGGTTCGACTCCTGCCTCCCCAGCCAACTCCGGCGATCCATGCCGGCCGCGCGGTCAGGTCCCGGCGGCTGCCTCGGGCGCGGCCGCTGCCGGAGCTGGGGCGCCGGCGGCGGCAGGTGAAGCGCCGGCGGGAGCCGCGGCTGCCGCGGCGGCGTCCGCGGCCTTCTTGGCCTGGGCCGCCTTGAGCGCCTCGGCCTTGGCCCGCTCCTGCTTCACGAACTCGATGAAACCGGAATAGGGCTGCGGGCCCTGGGGGCTGTTGGCGAACTCGGACCGGTCGGGGGCCAGGTTCTCAACTGCCGGTTCGACCACCTGGCCGCGCTGGTCGCGGTAGTGCACGTGGCCGTTGGCGCACTCGGCCTTGTAGTGGTCGACCTTGCGGATGCCGATGACCGGGTCGACGTACTCGACCACCTGCCACTTCAGGCTGCTCCCACAATCGGGGCATTTCCTCTCGAGGCTGTCGGGCACCGGCAGCGGCTTCTTCGCTCCGAACATGCCCAGAGAGAATAAGTGAGCGTCGGCAATATCCTGGCGATGGGATAGTTGTCCATATCGTGGACCACGACCTGCCATCTCCTCAAGCGCCGGGAAGGCAGCACATTGGCCGGCGCCTCTTCCTTGGAACCCTCGCCGCCGGGGCGGTGGTGGCAGCCGGGGGCGGCAAGCTCCTCGGCGGGCTCGGCCAGCTGGGGCCCCTCAAGGCCTTCATCCCCCAGGACGGCTTCTACTTCTACACCGTCGCCAACGGCGAGCCCACGTTCGACGGCAGGAACTGGCAGCTGCGGATCGAGGGGCTGGTGGACAACCCGGTCACGCTCTCGTTCCAGGACCTGCTGGGCCTGGCGCAGTCCGACCAGGTGCACGACTACATGTGCGTGACCGGCTGGAAGGTGGACCACGTTCGCTGGCAGGGGCCGCTGGTTTCGACACTGCTAGACATCGCCCGCCCCAAGGCGGCGGCCACCTCGGTGAGCTTCGACAGCGCGGACGGTATCTACGTCGACAGCCTGGCCCTGGCCGAGGCCCGCCGCCCCGAGGTCCTGCTGGCCCACAGCATCAACGGCGCGCGGCTGGGCCAGGACCGGGGCGCCGCCCTGCGCCTGGTCATCCCCTTCATGTTCGGCTACAAGGGGGTCAAGTGGGTGTCGCGGATCCGGCTCACCGACAAGCAGGAGATCGGCTACTGGGAGCAGCGTGGCTATGACGTCAACGCATACCTCAAGTAGCGCGCCCGCGGACGGCGGCGCGGCAGCCGTGGTCGAGCGCTTCAACCGCACCGAGCGCTGGCTCCACTGGGCCGTCGCCGTCCCGCTCATCCTGGCCATGTTCACCGGGCTTTCCTTATTTGTGCCTGCCGCGGCGAAGCTCTTCGGCAGCCGCGAGATCGTCCGCGTCGCGCACTGGGTCACCGGGCTCGCCTCGATCGTGGTCCCGGCGCTGGTGCTGCTGCTGGGCGATCACCGTCGCGTGGCCACCGACGTCGAGGAGATCGACCTCTGGAGCGCGGACGACCGCACCTGGCTGCGCACCTGGCTCTCCCGGCGCACCGGCCTGGAGCGGGAGCTGCCGCCCGCCGGGCGCTTCAACGCCGGGCAGAAGGCCAATGCCGTCCTCAGCGCGGCGGCGCTGTTCTGGCTGGGCGTAACCGGCGTGGTGCTGTTCCCGCCGCTGCACGCGCCGTTCTGGCTGCTGGAGAACAGCCGCAACCTCCACAACCTCACCTGGTTCCTGCTGATCCCCCTGGTCCTGGGCCACGTCTTCCTCAGCGCCGTCTACAGTCCGACGCGCCCGGGGTTGCCGGGCATGTTCAGCGGGCTGGTGCCGGTCGCGTGGCTCCGGGAGCACCATCCCCTGGACCGCGTGGCAGGGCGGGGCGAACCCGGCCCTTAGACTTCGGCCGTGTCCGCCCAGGCAGCCACCGTGGCCCAGGCCATGCGTCCCCGGCTCCCCAGCTGCACCCTCCGCACCCCGGTGATGGAGGTTGCGCGGCGGATGCAGGAGGAGGGCGTGCGGGCGATGATCGTCGCCAGCTCGGGCTCCGACCTCATCGCCGGCGTGATCACGGACCTCGACCTGCTGCGTGCGGTCACCGAGGGGCGCTCCGAGGGCATGGCGTCCGACATCATGACGCTGGAGCCGCCCCCGAGCGTGAGCTCGAGTGACCGGTTGGGCGCCGCGATCGAGCGCCTCCGACAGTCGGGTGGCGAGCTCCTGGTCGTGACCGAGGGCACCCCGGCGCGACCAATCGGTGTGCTGAGCTACGCGGACATCGCGGCCTACATGGCGCGCCGGTGAGCGTGCTGGCCGCTGACCGCATCCCCGCCCCGGAGGGGGCGATAACGCGCCCGGTTCGCGACGTGATGCGCGCCGGCGTGGTGCTGATCGACGCCGACATGAGCGTGCGGGACGTGGCCCGCGCGATGCGCGATCGGGGCGTGCGCACCGTCCTGGCGATCGACATCTCGAGCGAGCTGATCGGCATGATCGACGAGCGCGCGGTTGCGGGCGCGTGGGCCGACCCCGATGGGGTGACGGCGGCCGAGGTGATGGACCCGGACCCTCTCATCGCGGCGCCCGACGAGCCGGTCGGCGCGGTCGCCGCACGGATGCTCGAGACAGGCCGCAGCGCGGCTTTGGTGGCCCACCCTCCGCCCACCGAGGAATCCGGTGTCTGGTCGGAATGGAAGGAGCGCGGCATGCCGCTCGGGACACTCAGCGTGGCGGACATCGTTGGTCGCCTCGACGACCTGGCGGCCGTGATCCGCGCGACCCCGAACCGCTCCGCCACCCAGGGCCGCCGGGTGGCGCCGCTGGTCGCCCTGGCCACCATCCTCCTAGCGGTGGTCCTGGTGGTCGCGTTCCTGTTCATCTACGCGAGCGGAACCCACCATTACACCAACCGCCCTGGCCTGTAGTGTCCAGTGAGGCGGGGCACTAGGCAGCTGGCGGGCGCTGCCGCGGGGCGGCGCGAACTCACCGGCTACCTCCAGGGGGTCCTGCTGGTGAGCCTGCTCGGACTGGGGGTGCGGGCGGTGGCGCTGAACCTGACCCCACTGTGGAGCGATGAGGCCTTCATGGCAGTGCTGATGCGCCGCTCGCTGCCCGCGATCATCGACGTCGTCCACAACGACAACCACCCTCCCCTGCAGTACCTGCTGGTGCGAGTTGCCACCCTGCTGGGTGACTCCCCCTTCTGGTTGCGGTTCCCGTCGGTGCTTGCCGGGACCGCCGCCGTGCCCATCGCCGCTGCCCTGGGCCGGCGATTGGGAGGCAACCGGGCCGGGCTCATGTCAGGAGCGGTTGTCGCCCTGACCCCGCTGCTGGTGCTGTGGTCGCGCGACGCGCGGATGTACGCGCTGGCCACGACCATGGTGCTGGCGATGGCGCTGGCATTGTGGCGGGCCGTCGAGAAGCCCACCGCCGGCAGGCTCACCGTGTACGGGCTCACCGTGCTGGTGGGCGTCTACAGCCATTACTTCGTGGCGCTTGCGGTGCCCCCGCAACTGCTCGCGGCGGCCCTCTGCCTGCGGCCATCGCGCACGGTCATCCTCAAGGCTGCCGCCGTCGCCGCGATCTCGGGTGCAACCCTCCTTCCCTGGTTGCTCTACGCCTCGCCGCAGTTCCGCCACGCGGGCGAGCCCTACTGGGCCCAGCCTCTCTCGCTGGCGGCAACCTGGTCCCAGGCCTCGTTCCTCGTGGCCCACCCAGGTCCCACGACGTTGCTGGTGGCGATCGTGGTTCTCGGGGTCCCCGCGGTGCTGGCCGTGGCGCTGCGCACCTACCGGGCCGCACCGGTGACCGCCCGGCAGGGCATGCTCTACCTGGCCGCGTGTGGTGTCGGGGGCATCGTGGTCCTGGCGCTGGTGAGCCTGCGCAAGCCGGTCATCGACGAGAGGTTCCTCAACCTCTACACCACCGAGCTCCTGCCCCCGGCCGGCGCGGCGCTGGCCGGGACCGGGCGGCGCTGGCTGATGGCCATGGCCGTCGTCCTGCTCCTGGCCACGACCGTCCTGGAGGAGGCCACCCTCCAGACACCCGAGGTACCGGTGGTCGCGGCCGCCCTTGCAGGCCGGGTGGACCCGGCGCGGGATGTCGTGGCGCTGGAGGGGCCGACCCTCTACTTCCAGGTCCTGTACTACGGCGACGAGGCGACCCAGCGCGTTGTCCGGGTGGTCGACCGGGCCGTGCCCTGGTACGTGGGACTGGCCGCCTTCCGCCCCGGTGACATCGTCCCAGCCGTCCCGGACGCTGCCGGCAGCGTCTACCTGGTGCGCACCGCCGACCAACCCGGGCTGTCGATGCCCGCCGGACTGACCATGGCCCGCCGGCACTGCGCCCGGGGCGTCTGCCTGGAGACCTGGACACACTGAGCGCGGGCGCGGTCCCGGCACGGGCTCGGCGCCGTCTCGCGCTCGAGGTGGTGGCGATCGTCCTGCTGGTGACCGCGGCCGCCGCGATGCGCCTGTACCAGCTCGACGGCCAGCCCGGCGGGCTCTACCCGGACGAGGCCGCGGAGGGCCTCGACGCCTACAGGCTGCTGCACTGGCCCGGGTACCACCCGGTGTTCTTCGCGGATGACGCCGGCCGTGAGGCCCTCTACGGCTACCTCGTGGCCATCGCCTTCCGCGTCGCCGGCGAGTCGATCGTCGTGCTGCGGGCGACCTCCGCCGTCCTCGGGGTGCTGGCGGTTGTCGCGGTCTACGGCTGGCTGCGGCGCGAGGGAACGGCGGTGGCGCTGGGCGCTGCGGCCTGGGTGGCCGGCGCGCTGTGGCTGGTCTGCATCTCCCGCGACGGCATGCGCAACATCCTGGTCCCGGTGACCTGCGCCCTGGCGCTCTGGGCGATGTCAGCCTGGGCCGTGCGACCGGGGCGGGGCCGCGCCCTCCTCGCCGGGGCCGCCATGGGCCTCGGGCTCTGGACGTACCAGCCGCTCAAGCTCCTGCCGCTGCTGCTGGTGGCCTGGCTGCTCTGGCTGCGGTCCCGGGACCGCGGCCGCTGGACGGCGCTCAAGGGTGACGTGGGGTGGCTGGCGGCAGCCTACCTGGTCGTGGGTGCGCCCATGCTGCTGACCGCGGTGATCCAACCCGGCCTGTACTTCGGCCGCGCCGTTGGCGTGTCCGTGGCAGAGCAGCACACAGGCCTCGGCGCCCTGGCCGACCACAGCGCCCGGACCCTCCTCATGTTCGCGCTGACCGGCGATCCCAACGGGAGGCACAACGTCGGCGCCATGCCCCTGCTGAACCTGCCGCTGGCGCTGCTGGCGGCCCTTGGCGCATGGCGGGCCTGGCGCCACCGGGACCAGCCGCTCGCGTCCCTCGTCCTGATCGCGGTGCCGGTCTTCCTCTTTCCTCCGCTGATCGCCACCGCCGACGCCGCGCCTCATTTCCTGCGCAGCCTGGGCCTGGCGGCGCCGCTGGCGGCGCTGCTCGGGATGGGCTGCGCGGAGGTGCTCGAGATGAGCCTTGAGGGAACCCTGCGGCCGCTGCCCGGGGTGCTGCTCGCCGGGGTGTTCCTGGTGAGCGGGGCACAGAGCGCGGTCGCCTATTTCGGCCGATCCCCCGCGGATCGCGCCGCTCCCTACACCTTCAACCTGGTCCAGCTGGCGGACAGTGCGCGCGAGCCGGGGATGACCGTCGTCCTCATCGACGACTACCAGTCACTCGTCGTCAGGTACCTCGACGTGGAGGGGGTCGCCAACCACACCGTCCGCATCGCCGAACCGGTTGCAGGCCTTGGGCCACCACAGCACGAGGCGGGCGCCCCCTGCGCGGTCGTGGCACTGACCGTGTCCGACATCCGCAGGGCGTACGGCGACGGCATCGCCGGATCGGCCAGCGTGGTGGCCGTCGATCCCGTGGGCAGGCCCTCGGTGTGGAGGGCCGCCTGCTAGAGGCGGGTGGCCAGGACCTCGCGGGTGAGCTCGGCGACCGTCGCGCCGCGCTTGCGCTGCAGCTTCTCCCGTAGGTGGGCGAGGTCCATGGTGCTGAGCACGTCCATCACACAGTCGCGCACGTCGAGCCAGACGTCCTGGATCACGGCGATGCTGGTGCCGGAGTTGGGGTCCGGGCTGTCGCGCAGACAACCACCCGGGGTCACCGGGCCGTCGATGGCCTCGATCACGTCAGCCAGGTTGATCTGGTCGGCGTCGCGGGCCAGGCGGTAGCCGCCATGGGCGCCGCGCACGCTCTCGACGAGGCCGGCCTTGCGCAGGTCGCCCATGATCTGCTCCAGGAAGCCCTCCGGGATCTCCGCTCGGTCGGCGATCACACGCACTTGGACCGGGAGCTCGAGCCCGCCGTTGATCGAAAGGTCCAGCATGGCCTTGATCCCGTACTCGCACTTGGCGCTGAAAATCATGTGAGGAAGTGTATGGCGGCGGGGTTAGAAAACCTGCAGGAACCCGGCTGTCGCCAGGCGCTCCACGAACTCGTCGTGGGGCAGCACCTCGGCCGCATGGTGCACGAGGGAATGGGCGGCGAGCTCATCCACCTCGATCGCCCGGCCCACCTGGCGCAGGGCGTCGAGGCAGTGCGCCGACTCGGACCCGACGACAGGCTCCAGGACCCCGATCGCGTCGCCCGCGACCAGCAGGTCGGCCTGGCGGTCACCCAGCGAAAGGCTCAGCGCGGTGCGCAGGCCCTGCAGCTGCAGCTCGGCGTCAGGACTGCGCACCAATACCACCCCCTCCGGGTTCCGACTCATTCCGCTCAAACCAGCGACACCACGCGGTCCGCGTCCTCGACGAGCGTCGCCCAGTCGTAGAGGGAGCCGAAGAACACACCCGGCTGGCCGGTCTTGTGGATACCGCGCATGGCGGCGTCGGCCTCGCAGAGGGAAACCTCGACGCCGGCCGCCGCCAGCAGGACCGCCTCCTCGAGCAGCCGCGTGGCGTCGCCCAGCAGGAAGAGACGCGCGCGGTGCCCGGCGGCGGCCGATGCCCGGCACAGCGAGGACGCCATCTCGACCGTCGCGGGGTCGCGATCGGAGGCCAGCATCAGGGCCAGGTTCACGGCCTTTAAGGGCTGGAGCTGGCGGCGGTGCTGGGCGAGGGTTGGGGCGTCGGTGAGGAGCGCGGCGGCGTCGACACGATGGTGGGGAACGCGCTCGGGACGCCGCCGCCGGAACTCGGCGAAGCACTGGGCGATGCGCTCGGTGACGAACTCGCCGACGGCGAGGGCGTCGGGCACTGCGACGCGCTGTCACCGGCGACCAGGTACTCGCCACCGGGCGGGGCGTACTTGTCCTTGATGTCGATGTTGCTCTCCCCGCCCGGGCAGTTGCCCTGGGTAACCCCGCCGGGCTTCTGGAAGGTGCTCTTCCAGCGGTCCTTCATGGCCCGCAGGAACGGCGAGACGATGGCGGTGCCGTTGTCCACACCGAAGTAGTTCTTGGTGGCACTGGTCTTCTGCTCGGCCGGTGAGTCATTGCTGTACGTGTGGCCCCCCCACGAGGCGATGACGACGTCGGGGTTGTAGACCATCAGCCAGCCGTCCCCGGTCGAGATGCTGCCGTTGGCATTCTGGATGTTGGTGGTACCGGACTTGGCGGCCATCGGGCGGTCGAAGCCGAGGTGCCACTCGGCGTTGTAGTCCTTCAGGACGTCGTTGATGATGAACGCGGGGGCGGCGTCCATGACCTGCTGACCGGCCGGCGCCGGGATCGTGATGTCCTTACCCGAGCCGTCCAGGACCTTGAGGATGGGCTGCGGGGCGTGCTTGATGCCCTGGGTGGCGAGCACCCCGTAGGCCTCGGCATGATCCAGCATGGTCACCTCCGACGCGCCGATGGCGCTGGAGAGGAAGGGCTGGATCGGGGTGCTGATGCCCAGCCGCCGCGCGGTGCTCACGACCGCGTCCGGCCCCGCCTTCTGCATGGCCTCCTCGGCCGGGACGTTGCGGGATTCGACGAGCGCGGTGCGCAGGCGCATCTTGCCCTCGTAGCGGCTGTCAAAGTCGTGCACCGGGGCCTTGGGATCCATGCTCTTGGCCTGGTCGGCGGTGTCGTGGAAGACGGTCAGGGTGTTGAACTTCTTGTCGTTGATCCCAGACACGTAGACATAGGGCTTGAAGCTCGACCCCGGCTGCCGCTTGGTCTCGGGACAGGCGATGCAGACCTGGCCGGCGATGCCGTCGTTGTTGAAGTCGGCCGAGCCCACCATCGCCAGGATCTGCCCCGACTTCGGGTCCTCCACGAGGAGCGCCGCGTTGTTGGCGCCGAATTTCGAGATCTGGCCCATGCCGTTCTTCACGGCCGTGTCGGCCGCCTTCTGGACGTCGAGGTCGAGGCTGGTGGTGACCACGACGCCACCAGAGGCGGTCACCTCGTTGCCGTAGTCCTTCTCCAGCTGGCGCTGGATGTAGCCGACGAAGTGCGGCGCCGGCCCGGTGATGTTTTCGGCCTTGTACTTGAGCTGCGGCTTCAGGTCCTCCTTCTTGGCGGCGTCGGCATCCGATTGGCTGATGTAGCTGGCGCGCACCATCTGGTCGAGGACGTAGGTCTGGCGGTCCTTGGCCGCCTGGTAGTCGACCTGGGGATCGTAGGTGGCGGGCGACTGGGGCAGTCCGGCCAGCAGTGAGGCCTGGCCAAGGCTGAGGTTGCTGGCGTCCTTGTCGAAGTAGACCTTGGCCGCCGCCTGGATCCCGTACGCATGGTGGCCGTAATAGATGGTGTTGAGGTAGAGCTCGAGGATCTTGTTCTTGTCGAATCGCTGCTCGATCTCGGTGGCCAGGATGGCCTCCTTGTACTTGCGCGTGAGCGTCCGCCCGGGGAGGCCGTTCGTGGGTGTCAGCAGCGAGTTCTTGGCCAGCTGCTCGGTGATCGTGCTGGCGCCGGAGACCGCGCGACGGCGGATCAGGTCGATCGTCATCGCCTTGATGAGGCGGCCGAAGTCGATGCCCGAGTGGGTGTAGAAGTTGCGGTCCTCCGCCGCGACGGTGGCCTGCTGCAGCTTCTTGTCGATCTTGTCGAGCGCGACCTCCTGGCGCTGCTCGCCCCCGCCACGGACCACCGCGATCTCCTTCTGGTTGCGGTCCAAGATGCGGACCTCACCGGCGTGGATCGCCACCTTGGCGGGGTCGGGAAGGCTGGCCGCGACGATGAGCGTGAAGACGATGAACAGGATCACCAGCAGGCCGATCACCGCGCCCGCGGTCTGGTAGGCGTTCCAGCCAAAGGGCCCGCGCCAGGCCGCGATGCGACCGCGGAAGCCTGGTCCGGAGCCTCGCTGGGGTCCCTGGCTGAGGCCCGCACGGCGGCGGGTGGGCATGCTCACGCGGGGAGTCTAGCTGTCATTTCTTAAGCGATCGTCGGTGTTGCGTAATAGTCCGGGCGGCGTTGCCGGGGCAAAAAATGAGGCCCCACCACCGGAGTGGGGGGGCCTCAGAAGAGGGGGGACGCCAGCAGTCTAGCACGCACCTACGGCATAAGCAATAGGTTCACGCATGTAATCACAGATACTGTGGGTGGGACTATCACTAGGCCGCTCGGCCCAGTGGCTACATCCGGATTTCGGTGACGTCGATCTCGAGCAGGTCAGGGGGCGGGGTGACGCCCGCTTCGCGCAGCTGGATCATCAGGTTGAGGATGTGCTTGGCGCCGGCCAGGTTGACCCCGTGCTGGCGCGTGAGCCGCTGGATGGTGCGCAGTTTGATCACGTCCCGCTGCGAGAACCGCCTCCGGTTGGTGGGGGTCCGGGCGGGGGTGACAAGGCCCAGACTCTCGTACATCATCAGGGTGCGCGGGTGGGTCGCGAGGATCTCTGAGGCCACACTGATGGTGTAGATGGGCTTGTCCAGCCCAATGTTCGAACCAGCGCTCACTGCCATACCGAATGGTGTCCCCCGGAGTTTTGGCCTAGTCTAGCCCGGCCCGGGGGAATTTGCGATAGTCCGTCTCCCCTGAGATGGTATAAAGATGGGGCGCGGAAAGCGAAAACTTGATAGCGTCTTGTCCATACTTTCGCCCCAGGCGGGCTGAGGAGGTTCTCGGGAGTGTCGATGGAAGCGGACGAGGAGGTCAGAGTCCTCTTCATCGAAGATGACGCGGCCGTGGCCGAGATGTACCGGCTCAAGCTGGAGCTGGACGGCTACACCGTCACCATCGCCCCGGACGGCGAGCAGGGCCTGAAGCTGGCCAAGGACGGGCCGCCGGACATCGTGTTCCTGGATATCCGCCTGCCCAAGATGGACGGGTTCTCGGTCCTCGAGTCGCTCCGGGCCGACGAGACCCTCAAGCACATCCCGGTGATCATCCTCTCCAACTACGGGGAGGCCGAACTGGTGGAGCGCGGGCTCAAGCTCGGCGCCCTGGACTACCTGATCAAGGCCGAGACGACTCCGTCAACGCTTTCCCGCGGCGTCGGGAAGTGGATCAAGGAGTGATTGGAAACGCCTCATTGAGCGAATCCGGCACCTTCGACCTCGACAAGGCCGTATACACCATCAGCGTCGCGTCGGAAATCCTCGAGACGCACCCGCGCACGCTCATGATGTACGAGGAGCTCGGCCTGGTCACCCCGCACCGCACCAGCACCAACCGCCGGCGCTACTCCCAGCGTGACATCCGCCGCCTCCAGGTGATCCAGCACCTGACTCGCGAGCGCGGCGTGAACCTGGCCGGGGTGCGCCACATCCTCTCCCTGCTGGAGGTCCTGCACAAGAACGGAATCGCCCCGCACCAGGAGCTCCGGCAGGCCTACCAGATGTACAGCGAGATCATCTAGAGGATCCCCTCGAGCACGACAGGGGGCGGGAACCTGACGGCGATCGCGGCCACACTCCAGGGCTCCGATCCGCAGCGCTGGCTCGTCGCCTTCGACTTCGACGGCACCCTGTCACCCATCGCTCCCCGCCCTGAGGACGCCCACCTCGACAGCGCCCTCTCCCCCCTCCTCTCCGAGCTCACCCTGTCAGTGGGTTGGGTGGCTGTGATCTCCGGGCGGGACCGGGAGTTCCTCAGCGAGCGCCTGGAGTCGACCATGCTGTTGGGCAGCTACGGCGTCGAGTTGCCACCTGAGCTCTCGCCGACCGGGTTCCCCGAGGGTTTCCCGGCCGGGGCTGTCCGCGCTCGCCTCGGCGCGGCCCGACAGGACCTCGAAGGGGCCATATCCAGGTTCGCGGGCAGCCGGCTGGAGGTCAAACCATGGGGCCTCGCCCTCCATTACCGCGGCGCCGGCCCGAGGTTCGATGAGGCCGCGGCGACCTCCCTGGCGGAATCGGTGGCCGCGGCCCACGGGCTCAAGGTGCAGCGCGGGCGCCTGGTGCTGGAGCTGAAGCCGAGGGAGGCCGTGGACAAGGGCTGGGCAATGCGCCGTCTGGTGGAGGTGCTGGCCCCCTCGGCGGTGGTCTTCGTGGGCGACGACCTCGGCGACAAGGCCGCCTGGGAGGCGACCCGGGACATCGACCTCCCCGGCCTCGCGGTGGGCATCGCCTCCCCCGAGTTGCCGTCCGACGCGCTGGCCGCCTGCAACCTGGTCCTGCCGGGCAGGGAGGCACTCGCCCCCTTCATGAAGGCGCTGGTCCAGGCCGCCAGGGGCTAGCTGGCGATGTTCGGCAGGATCCGGCGGTTGCGCCGCCGGCCGGTCTCGGTCAGGTCGCGGATGTCCTGGAGCTGGCTCGAGATCCAGCGGGCAACGTCGTTCTGCCGGACCACCGCGCGGATCCTGGTCATGCGGGCATGGCGCTGGCGGGGCTCCATGGTCAGCGCCGAATAGAGGGCGTCGGCCGTCGCGTCGATGTCGAAGGGGTTGACCGTGAAGGCCCATTGGCCCAGCTCGCCGTACGAGCCGGTGTTCTCGCTCAGGATGAGGACGCCGTCGCGCTCGTTCACCATCATCCCCTCCTTGGCGACCAGGTTCATGCCGTCATAGATGGAGTTGACGAGGAGCACGTCGAACTCCTTGTAGGCGGCCATCGCCCGGTTCATATCCTCACGCAGCTCGAGGCGCACCGGCTTCCACTTGTCGGTACCATAGCGCTGGTTCAGCTCGCGGGTCACGAGCTTCACGTCCTCGAGGTACTTCCGGTAGAACGGGACGTCCTGGCGCGACGGCTGCAGGTAGGCCCAGAACTGGACCTCACCGAGCAGCTCGGGGTGGCCCTGGAGCATCTTGTCGTACGCCGCAAAACCCCGCAGCAGGTTCTTGCTGGGGTCGCTGCGGTCGACGCGGATGATCAGCTTCTCCGGGCGCCAGCGGCGGATGTGGCGCTGCTCGGTGAGCACATCGCGGCTCTCGGCCGCCTGCATGAACGCGTCGACGTCGATGCTGACCGGGTAGGCCCGGACCCACACCGTGCGCCCGCCGATGAACACCGTCTGCTCCCGGTAATCCACCGAGAGGTGCATGTTCTCCTCGCAGGTCAGCAGGAAGTTGCGGCAGTCCCGGGGCGTCTGGAAGCCGACGATGTCATTACCCAGCAGGCCGTCGACGATCGGGTCGCGCATCTTGGCGGGCAGCACCTTCCAGTACTGCGGAGTGGGCCATGGGATGTGGATGAACTGCTGCAGCACGACCCCGGGCAGGCGCTCGCGCACCATCTTGGCCACGAGGTACAGCTGGTAGTCCTGGATCAGCACCAGCGGCACCTGGTCCTGGGAGCGCCCCTCCTCGCCCACCGGCGGCCGCTTGGCCGCCTGCACCACGCGGTCGGCGAACATCCGGTTCACCTTCACGTAGCCCTCGCTCCACGCCCGGTCGGTCCCGCGGTCCAGCGTGGGGTTGTGGCTGAGGTTCCAGAGATAGTGCTGGATGAACCAGAGCAGGGGATTGCTGATCTGGTTGTAGTAGAGGTCGTAGGCCTCCTCATCAGGGGACACGAAGGCAATGCGGTAATCGCGACCGTCGTCGCCGGTGATGACGACCGGGCTGCGCGGGTGTTTCCTGGCCACCTCGCGGTCGGCGGCGGTGCGGGCGCAGCCCACCCAGATGGCGTCGGTGCTCGCGGCGAGCGTCGACAGAGCGGAGACCAGGCCGCCCGCGCCGCGGCTGGCGACGTACTTCGAACCCTTCCGCTGGACCTCCACCGGGGCCCGGTTCGCGGCGATGATCGGGTAGAAGCCTTCGAGGAGATGCCGCGCGTATTCCTCTAGCAGATTCAGCCTCCCCTGAACTCGAACGTTATAGCGCGGATATCATACCCCGGGAACGTCTCGGGACGTGCCCGGATCGCTGGTGTAGAGTCGCGGAGACCTGTGTGGCGGCCAAAGAACGGGCGCGGCAGAGCGGCAAGAGAGCGGCAAAAAGAGCGGAAGGAGATCGCGATCAGAGAGCTGGCACTGCGGGCCATCGACGGGGCCCGTTCGGCGGGGGCGGCTTACGCCGATGCGCGCTGGGTCGAGACCCGCCGGCAGGAGCTCTCGGTCAAGCAGGGACGGGTTGACGGCCTCGAGGAGGACTCGACCGCGGGACTCGGGGTGCGCGTCCTGGTCGACGGCGCATGGGGATTTGCGGCATCGTCCGACCTCAGCGGGGAGTCTGCGGAACGCGCGGCCCGCGCCGCGGTGGAGATCGCCCGGGCCAGCGCGCGGGTTCACCGCGTACCGGTGGACCTGGGGCCGGCGGCGGCGAGCCGCGGCCGCTACCGCGGGCAGTGCGAGGTTGACCCCTTCGAGGTGAGCATCGAGGACAAGCTCGAGCTCTTACTGCAGGCCGAGGGTGCGCTCCAGCGCGAGGCCGACATCCGCGTCTCCACGGCGTCGACTGAGTGCACCCATTGGAAGAAGGTCTTCGTCTCTACCGAGGGCGCCGACATCGAGCAGGAGGCCTGGGAGACCGGGGCCGGAATCGAGTGCGTCGCGGTCAGGGATGCCGAGATGGAGAAGCGCAGCTTCCCCAACTCCTTCGGCCGGCAGGTGGCGCAGGGCGGCTGGGAGGTGGTCCGCGACATGGGCCTGGTCGAGTCCGCCCCCGGCCTGGCCGACGAGGCCTGCGCTCTCCTCCGCGCGGACCAGTGCCCCAGTGGCATCACGACGATCATCCTGGACGCTTCCCAGGTGGCGCTCCAGGTCCACGAGAGCTGCGGTCACCCCACCGAGCTGGACCGCGTGTACGGCATGGAGGCGGCCTACGCCGGCACCAGCTTCATGACCCCCGACCTCCTGGGCCGGCTGCGATACGGCAGCGACCTGGTCACCATCGTCGCCGATGCCACCGTCCCCGGCGCCCTGGGGACGTTTGGCTGGGACGACGAGGGAGTGCCGGCCCAGCGCGTCAAGCTGGTCGACCGTGGGCTGTTCACCGGGTACCTCACCAGCCGGGAGACGGCGACGCAGCTGGCACCCGGGACGGCGAGCATGGGCTCGATGCGGGCGGACGGTTGGGGCCGCATCCCGCTGATCCGGATGACCAACATCAACCTCGAGCCCGGCACCAGCAGCCTCGACGAGATGATCGGCACCACCGACGACGGCATCTTCCTGACCACCAACCGCAGCTGGTCGATCGACGACCGCCGCCTCAATTTCCAGTTCGGCACCGAGCTGGCCTACGAGGTCAAGGGGGGCAAGCTCGGCAGGATGCTGCGCAACGCCAACTACGCCGGGATCACGCCCGAGTTCTGGAATTCCTGCGACGCCATAGGCGACGCCGATGAGTGGCGGATGTGGGGCCTGATCAACTGCGGCAAGGGCCAGCCCGGCCAGACGATGCGCGTGGGCCATGGCGCCTCGCCGGCCCGCTTCCGCAATGTCCAGGTGGGCATCCGGTGAGCAGCGAGACGATCGTCGCCCCCGAGGACGCCGCACGCCGGGTCCTGGAGAACAGCGACGCCGCCGCGACCGAGGTCCTGGTGAGCCAGGAGAAGGGATCGCTGACACGGTTTGCCAACAGTGAGATCCACCAGAACGTGACGACCGAGGCCGTCTTCCTGCGGGTGCGCGTGGTCGAGGACAGCCGCGTCGGCGTGGCCTCGACCAACCAGCTCGACGACGACTCCCTGCGCGAGGCCGTGGCCAGGGCCCGCGGAGTGGCACGGGCGCAGGAGGCGCAGGCGGACCTGCCCCCGATGCCCGGGCCCGCGGAGGTCGCGTCGACACCGTTGGTCGCCTCGACCGCCGGCTCGACGCCGGAGGCCAGGGCCGAGATGGTCCGGGTGATGTGCGCCGAGGCGGACGCCGCCGGCGTTCGGGGCTTTGGGGCCGTGAGTGCCGCGACGACCGACTACGTCATGGCGAACAGCACCGGCCTCATGGTTTCGACGGCGCGGTGCGTGGCGACCGCCAAGATGGTGGCCATGGCGGCGGACGGCGCCAGCGGCTATGGTGCGCGGTGCAGCCAGGCGGTGGATGACCTGGATGCGCGCTCCATCGCCGCGGAGGCCACCGACCGGGCCGTCCGCTATCGCGACCCGATGACGCTTGACGCCGGCGCGTACCCGGTGGTCTTCGAGGAGGAGGCGATCGGTGAGCTGCTGGAGTACCTCGCCTACATCGGCTTTGGCGCGCTCGCCGTGGAGGAGGGACGCACGTTCACGCGCCCGGGAGAGCGGGTGAGCGGGCCCGCGATCAACATCTGGGACGACGGCCTCGACCCCGCCGGCCTGCCGATGTCCTTTGACTTCGAAGGCGTCCCCCGGCGCCGTGTCGACCTGGTGCGCGAGGGCATGGCGGTGGGCGTTGTGCATGACCTGGCGACCGCCGCGCGCGCCGGCGTCGAGTCCACCGGGCACGGGCTGCCGGCGCCCAACGCCTACGGGCCGATGGCCATGAACCTGTTCCTCGGCGGGGGCAGCGCGGCCACGACGGAGGAGCTGTGCGCGGGCATCGAGCGCGGCATCTGGGTGACCCGCCTCTGGTACGTCAACGTGGTCGACCCCACCCACAGCGTGCTGACCGGGATGACCCGTGACGGGACATTCCTGATCGAGAACGGGCGTGTCACCCGGCCGGTGAAGAACATGCGCTTCACCCAGTCGATCATGGATGCGTTCGCCACCTGTAGCGACGCCACCCGGGACACCAAGCTGGTCTCGGGCACCGACTACGACTTCATAGCCGCATACCGGGTCCCGGCGATGCGCATGGACGCCTTCAACTTCACGTCCGCAACCCGCTAACCTCAGCCCCAAGTGATCAGCACCGTCCGCCGCTTCCGTAACCTGCCGCGCGAGCGCGAGATTGCCGAGGTCTTCCTGCGCCACGGCATGGGCTTCGTCCTCAAGCGCTACGCCCTGGGCCGCTACCTGCTGCGCTTCCGGGGAGTGCCCCGCGAGGAGCGCCTGCCGGCGCACTGGGGTGACGAGTTGCGGCAGATCCTGGAGGAGCTGGGGCCGACCTACATCAAGGTGGGACAGCTCCTGTCGATCCGCCCGGACATCCTGCCGCCCGAGGTGCTGTTCGCGCTCCGCGGGTTGCGCGACGAGGTCAGGGCCGTGCCCTTCGCGGAGGTTCGCGCGGTCATCGAGGAGGACCTCGGCGCGTCTATCGAGGAGCTCTTCAAGGACTTCAACGAGACGCCCATCGGGTCGGCCTCGATCGGCCAGGTGTACACCGCGCACCACAACGGGGTGAAGGTGGCGGTCAAGGTCCAGCGCCCGCGCGCGCGCAGCCAGGTCGAGTCCGACCTCCCCGTCGTCGCGGACATCGCCAATGTCCTCAAGCGGCGCCAGCCGGACCTGCCGTTCGACCCCGTGAAGCTGGTCGACGAGATCAAGCAGTTCCTGTACTCGGAACTGGACTACCTGGAGGAGGCGCGCAACACCGCGCGCGTGCTCGAGGACTTCCGCGGCGACCCTCGGGTGATCATCCCGTCGGTGCACTGGGACCGCACCACCAGCCGGGTTCTCACCACCGACTTCGTACCGGGCACTCCCCTCTCGAAGATCGACCCCGAGAAGTACAGCCGCGAGGATCGCCGCCGGCTCGCGATCCTCGGGGCCCAGATCTCCCTGACCCAGGTCTTCGAGCACGGCGCGTTCCACGGCGACGCCCACCCCAGCAACATCATCGTCGTCAGCACCGAGCAGTACGGGCTGATCGATTTCGGCCTGATCGGCCTGATCAGCGAGCGCGAGATGCGCGTGATGACGGACTACCTGATCCACATGGTCCGCCAGCAACCGGACCGCCTGGTGCGCGACCTCAAGAACCTCGGGGTGCAATTTCCGCGCGAGTTCGAGGACGACATCGCGTCAGCGATGGGCGGCATCCTGCGCCGCTACACCGGGGTGACCCTGGCCCAGGTCGACACCAACCGGCTGGTCACCGAGCTGCTCGACATGGTGTACCGGTACCGCATGCGCCTGCCCACCAAGTACTTCCTGATCCTGCGCGGGATGACCACCGTCGAGGGCACCGGGCGCGAGCTCTACCCCGACTTCAACGTCTGGGAGGTGGCGGAGCCCTACGTCCGGGCGATGGCCCTGCGCCGGTACAGCCCGGGCACCCTGGCCAACGAGAACATGGAGCGCGCCTCCGAGTTCGTCGACGTGCTGTCGCGTTACCCCTACCAGATATCCGACCTGATGGACGAGATCCAGGATACCCTGCGCGAGACACGCCGGCTGGAGCAGGTGCTGGACCACCAGGTGAACAAGGCCGGCCGGTTCTTCAACCGCCTCTCGCTCGCGGTGTTCATGGCTGCCCTGGTGGTGGCGTCGTCCTCAATCCATTTCGGGCCCAAGGTCAGCGACGTCCCGGTTTTCGGCGCGTTCATGTTCCTCACGGCATTCGTGCTGGGGCTGTGGTTGTTGTTCGGGTTGGTCCGCTCAGGCGGCCTCTAGGGAGAGCTCGACGTCGCGGGGCTCGCGGTCGCCTGGCCCAGGTCCCTGGCGACATCACCCAGGACCACCACCGCCAGCGCAGTCACGAGGCCCGACCGCGCGCCGAACCCGGATTCCGGCACCCCGGCCGGCAGCCCCGCACCGGGGTCACCACCCAGTTTTCGATCAGAGCCGACGAGGGTCATGAGGGCGGCAGCGGCGGTCTCCTCGAGGCGCGCGAAGTGGTCGCCGTCATCCCGGTCGTAATGGCGCGCCGCCTGCAGAACCAGCAGGGTCGCCACCACGTCGGATGGACCGTGGTCGGGGGGACCTGATGACTGCAGGTCGAACCCGGGCAGGTACCCGCCGGATCCGACGCGCAGTTGCACGCGCTCGTCGAGCAGGGGCTGGAGTAACTTCTGGGCGTCGGCCATGTACTGCTGCTCCCGGGAAGCGTCGAAGGCCTCCAGCAGGATTTCCGCGGCGCCGGCCTGGTCGGCCAGCCGGGTGTTGTAGTCGGTGATGTCGTGGCCGCCGGCCGCGGTGGCCGTGACGAGGCCCGCCAGCATCCCGAAATGCCCATCGATGTCGGTCCTCATCTCCCGTTGGATGATGTTGGCCCCCGCCTGGATCTTCTGTTCTTCGTGGGTGCGGAACCCGCCCACCACCAGGGCCGCGCCCACCGCGAGGGCATCCACCGGCCGGTAGATGGTGCTGGTCTCCCCGGCCTTGAAGAACATCTTCGTGTCGGGTGCGTACCACGCGGCGTAGAGGCCGTCGGTCACCTGGCGGCTGAGGCAGTCCGGGGTGATGGACGCGGGGTTCGGGGTGGAACAGGAAGAGGGCGTGGGGTCGACCCCCGCGGGCGCCGCCGGAGGCTGCGGGTGGGCGCCGTCCACGAGGAGCAGGAACGCCCCGCCGCGGGGCCCGTCGAGCTCCTTGAACGCCTGGGCGGTGGCCGCCGCCGCCGCCTCCCCCTGGCCCGCAGTCCCCTGGCCGCCCGCCGCCGGCGTCAGCGCCAGGGAGCGAATCGCCTCAAGTGCCAGCGCGTCGGCCTCGGGTGCCGCGTCGGCATACGGGCCGGCGACCTGCGCCGCCGTACCGCCGCCCCACGAAAGGTCGGGGACGCCGCCGTGGAGGTGCGCGCCGAGGGCCGTCGCGGCGGCTGCGCGGATGCTCGCCAGGCTGCGCAGGTCGAGCTGCGCGGGGGCCGCGGAGGCGGTGGGAACAGGGCTCGGTGAGTCGGAGAACCCGCCCCCGGTGTTCTGGGTGCAGGACGCGAGCAGCAGCCCCGCCAGGGCGACCAGGAGTGGGGGGAGGAAGCGCCGGCGCATGGTCATCGAGTATGCCTGTGGGCCCGGGGAGGCCCCGGGGCAAACTGGGACCGGCGGCGCGCCGTCCGTAGAATTCCGGCCGTGAAGGTCGCGATCGTGGGGAGCAGGCATTTCCCCGAGATGGACAGGGTCCGCACCTTCGTCGAGGGCCTGCCCGCGGGGGCCATCGTCCTCACGGGGGGCGCGAGCGGGGTCGACGCGACCGCGGGCCAGGCGGCCCGCGAGAGGTCGCTCGGGCTCATCAAGCTGCCGCCGCGGTTCGAGGAGAGCACCGACCCTGGCGCCTCAGTCCGGCGCAACCAGGAGCTGGTCGACGCGGCGGACGTGCTTGTCGCCTTCTGGGATGGCGAGAGCCAGGGGACGCGCAAGACGGTCGAGAGGGCCCTGGAATCGGGGCGCGAGGTCCACGTCTACCTGCCCGGGACGCCCGGGCTGGGGGGCTGAGGGCAAAAAGAAAGGGGACCCGCGAACGGGCCCCCTCGGGTCAGCCTTCGGCTACTTGGCGCCCTTCAGGTTCTCGTTGACCTGGTCCCAGTTGATGAGGTTCCAGAAGGCGGCGATGTACTCTGGCCGGCGGTTCTGGTACTTCAGGTAGTAGGCATGCTCCCAGACGTCGATGCCCATGATCGGGGTCTTGCCGTCCATGAGCGGTGAGTTCTGGTTGGGCAGGCTGATCACCGCCAGCTTGCCACCGTCGACCACGACCCATGCCCAGCCGCTGCCGAAATGGTTGGCAGCCGCGGCGTTGAACTTCTCCTTGAAGGCGTTGAAGTCCCCGAACGCGTCCTTGATGCCGTCGGCAACGTCGCCGTCGGGCTCGCCGCCGGCGTCCTTGGCGAGGATCTTCCACCACAGCGAGTGGTTGGCGTGGCCGCCGCCGTGGTTGGTGACCGCGGTCTTGATGCCGTCCGGCACCTTGCCGATGTTGCGGAGCAGGTCCTCCACGGACTCGCCCTCGGGGACGGCGTGGCCCTCGAGGGCGGCGTTCAGCTTGTCGACGTAGGTCTGGTGGTGCTTGGTGTGGTGGATCTCCATGGTCTGCGCGTCGAAGTGGGGCTCCAGCGCGTCATATCCATAGGGCAGCTTCGGAAGTTCGTACTTGGCCATGGCTCATCCTCCTAGATGGGTGATTCCCTGTTCCACCGGTTGAAACCGATACTTCCCCGCCGCTGTTCCCCGATTCTAAGTTCGCGCGAGAATCGCAGGAGTCGCGTAGCGACGCACTCGACGCCCGCCCCGGCCGTTCAGCGGCCGTGCTAGTGGAGGGCGGGTTTGCCCTCCAGCCACAGCGGCAAAGCATTCACCAGCTGTTCCGGGCGGGCCTGCGACTTGACGACGTACTCGATCGCCCCGAGCTGCAGCGCGCGCTGGATCAGGGGCGGCTCCATGTAGTTGGAGAGCACCACCACCGGCGTTGCCTCGGTCTCCGGGTTGGCGCGCAGCGTCTGCAGCACCATCAGCCCGTTCATCTTCGGCATCATGACGTCGAGCAGGATCAGCGAGGGGAGCAGCGCGGTGGCCATGTCCACGCCCTCGACGCCATCGTGGGCGTTCTCCACCTTGTAGCCCTTCGCCGAGAAGAGGATGTTGTAGAACTTGGCGATCCGCTCGTCGTCCTCGATGATCAGGATCAGCGGGGGGCCCTCGCGCTCTGAGGCCGGCACGGCGGCCACGGCCCCCGCGGCGGCGGCCTCGACCACCGGCGGCTCGGGCACGGCGGGCGGCTCCGGGAGGACCACGGGCTCCTCGACGGGCGCCGCAGGCGGGGAGACGATTGCCGCGAAGGGCGCCGCGAGTGCCGGCGGGATCGCCGCCGGGGCGGGCTCAGGCTCGGGCTCGGGCTCGGGCTCGGCAGCGGGCGGCTCGGACGTCGCGAAGGGCGCCAGCGCGTCGGCCGGGGTGGCCGCGGCCTCGATGGGGAGCGCGGGCTCGGGTTCGGGCGGGATGACCACCGGGGGCAGGGGCTCGACCCGCGGGGGCTCCGGGGCGACGGGCGGCGGCGGTGGCTCGAGCGGCGGCCGGACCACCGGGGCGGCGGCCGGGGCCGGAGCGGCCGGGCTGGAGCTGGTCCAGGGGGACATCGGCGACGCCGGGTACGAGGCGTCCGGGGCGGGGATCGCCTCTGGCCGCGGCGCCGGTGCGGTGATCGGGGGCAGAACGGGGGGTGGCGCCGGCGTCAACGGCGCGGTCACTGGCGGCGCCGCTGCCGGGGCAGCGCTGACGGGGGCGGGCGCGGGCGCGACCGGGGCGGGCGGCGGCGGCGCGGCAACGGCGGCGGGCGCGCCGGTCGGGCTTCGGAACGGCGTCGGCTGCGCGCTGTAGATCTCGCGGGGTCCGTCCGGGGCAGGATCGACGTCGGTGCTCAGGGGCATGGGCGCGGGGGCGATTCGGTCTTCGACCTCGTCCTTGCTCCTGCGGCGGCTGCCCAGGCGCGTGGCCAGGATGAGCACGACCAGCAGCACCGCCAGCCCGATCAGGACGAAGTAGAGCGGGTTCGAGGCAACGGCCGTCGTCGCGGCGGGCGCCGGCGAAGCGGCCGAGGTGGCTCCCGGCGAGGGAGTCACGGCCAGGATGATTCCAGTCACGAGCGACATGTAGTGGTACATGGTAAACGGCAGACCCTCGTTGCAGACGGCAACCGCCAATTCGCCGCCCGAGCCCCGTTCATATAATGATTGCCGCTGCGTCACCCGGACGACCCGGTGCGCGTCAACGTGGCCCGTTCGTCTAGAGGCCTAGGACACCGCCCTCTCAAGGCGGAGATCAGCGGTTCGAATCCGCTACGGGCTACCAAGCCTCACGACCAGGGGGACAAGACGATGGCGCCGGCCCACGATCTGACCTTCACCCCGGCGGCCGAACTGGTGCGCCGGATGGCCTCCCGGGAGATCTCCCCCGTGGAGCTCGTCGACGCCTGCCTCGCGAGGATCGAGGCGCTCAACCCGCAGGTCAACGCCTTCATCCTGGTGCTGGCCGACGAGGCGAGGGCCGCCGCCCGGGACAGTGAGGCGCGGATCGCGAGGAACGAGGCGAGGCCCCTGGAGGGCCTGCCCATCCCCATCAAGGACATCGCCCTGGTGGCCGGCACCCCCGCCACGCTCGGCTCCCGGATGTCGCCCGACTTCCCAATCCCGTTCGACTCTGAGTCGGTGGCGCGCCTGCGCCGGGCGGGCGCCGTGATCATCGGCAAGACCCACATGCCCGAGCTCGGCTCGACGGTGGCAAGCGTCAGCGAGCGCTTCGGCGCCACCCGCAATCCCTGGAATTTGGAGCACTCCCCGGGCGGCTCCAGCAGTGGCGCCGCGGCCGCTGTCGCCTCCGGGATGGTGCCGGTCGCCCACGGCGCGGACGGTGGCGGGAGCTTGCGCATCCCGGCCTCCTGGACCGGCCTTTTCACAATCAAGCCCACGCGCGGACGTGTCAGCGAGGAGCCCCTCGGTGACGTAACCGGCCTGCTGATCCAGGGCTTCATCACGCGGACCGTGATGGACAACGCCCTGCTGCTCGACCAGGTTCAGGGGTACGCCCGCGGCGACCGCTATTGGTGCTCGCCGCTGGAGCGCCCATTCACCGAGGAGGTCGGGGCCGACCCGGGGAAACTGCGGATCGGCTGGACGCTCAAGCCGCCCTACCCCACCCCGGTCGACCCGGCGTGCGCGGCGGCGGTGGAGCGGGCTGTCGCAATCCTCACCGACCTGGGCCACGACGTCGAGGCGCACGACCCGGACTGGGCTGACGAGGAGGCGGCCGAAATCTTCCTCAACATCTGGCGGGCCCAGTTCGGTTACGCCGTGGATGCCCTCGCCCGCTTCGGCCTCGACCCCTCACTGCTGGAGCCCCACAGCCACGCACTGTGGGAGCAATCCAAGCAGATCACGGCGTCCGACTACCTCTCCGCGGTGGGTCGCAGCCACGACATGCTGAAGCGACTGGACGAGAGCTTCCAGAAGTACGACGTGATCCTCTCGCCGACGACCGCCCTCCCGCCGCCAACCGTGGGATGGCTGTTCGAGGACGCCGCGACCGATCCGCTGTCCCCCCTGATCCCGCGCTCGGCGATGGCGGCGCCCTTCACCGCGCTCTTCAACATCACCGGTCAACCGGCCGCCAGCTGGCCGCTGGGCTGGACCGTGGACGGCCTCCCGGTGGGCGTGCAGGCCGCCGGCCAGATGGGTGACGAGGCGACCCTCTTCAGGCTCAGCGCACAGGTCGAGCAGGCCGCGCCCTGGGCGGACAGGCGCCCGGTCCTCTAGCCGGGTTAAGGTCCCCTATCGCGCCCCGCGATGGGCCCGGATCGCGCTGACGATCTCACGCGTCGCCCGCGACTTGTTGAGCGTGAAGAAGTGGATCCCGGGGACCCCGGCCTCGAGCAACTCCAGTGACTGCGCGGTGCTGTGGGCAACCCCGATCTCGACCACCGCGTCGGGATCGTCACCGCGGGAGTCAAGCTCCCGGCGCAGGTAGTCGGGCAGCGTGGCGCCCGAGAGCTCGGTCATGCGCACGATCCCGTCGCGGTTGATGATCGGCATCAGGCCCGGCACGACCGGCACAGTGATGCCGGCGGCCCGCACCCGGGTGATGAAGTCCTGCCAGCACCCGTTGTCGTGGAAGAGCTGGGTGATGAGGAAGTCAGCCCCGGCGTCGACCTTCTCCTTGAGGTGGCGGATATCGGTATCGGGGTCGCCCGACTCGCTGTGGGTCTCGGGGTAGCAGGCCGCGCCGACGCAGAAGTTGTAGCCCTGCTCGCGGATCAGGGTGATCAGCTCGACGGCGTGCTCGAAGCCCCCCTCGTGGCGGACGAAAGAGCCGGCGCCGCCGGGGGGATCGCCGCGCAGCGCCAGCACGTTCTCCGCGCCCTCGTTCGCCAACCTGTCGAGCACCCGGATGAGGTCATTGCGCCCCTGGGCGCTGCACGTCACGTGGGCCATCGCCTCGATGCCCGCCTCCTCTCGGATTCGGCTGGTGACGTCGAGGGTCAGGTCCCGCCGGCGCTGGATCTCGGGATCGGGCGTCGGGGTGGCGCTACCCGGGTAGGTGCATGACACGAACCCCGGCTGCAGCGGGCCGAGCTCGACCACTGTGCGGAACAGCGCATCCACACCCGCCGCGGTGTGCGGCGGGAAGAACTCGAAGGAGAAACAGGGCTCGTCGCCCTGCAGGCGGTCGATGATGCGCACGGGCCAAGATTAGGACCGTTCCCCCATCCTCGACCACCTGCTAACGTCCGAACTCGCGTGGCAGACATAGTTCTGGTGGAGGACAACGAAGCGCTGGCGAAGGCTTTCGCGCTGGGACTCGAGCACAGCGGCCACCTCGTGCGGGTCGCGCACGGCGAACCGGACCTGCGCAAGGAGCTTGCCGTCAAGCACCCGGACCTGATCCTGCTCGATGTCGGGCTCCCGGGGGTGGACGGGATCGAAATCCTGCGCGAGCTCCGCGAGGAGCCCACTACCGCGGCCATCAAGGTTGCGATCATCAGCAATTTCTCGGACCGCAACCTGATCCACCGCGCCCTGCGACTGGATGCCCTGGACTTCATCGAAAAGGCGTCCATGACGCCGACCCTGCTGGTGGACCAGGTCCGCCGCTGGTTGGAGCGCTAGCCGGCCACCGTCTCGGCCAGCGGCGCGTGGCGCGGCCACGGGCGCAGCTCCTCCAGCTGGGCGGAGATCGATAGGACCATCTCCTCCCCGCCCCGGGGGGCGACCACCTGCACGCCGAGTGGGAAGCCATCCGCAGTCAAACCAGCCGGGATCGACGCCGCCGGGAAACCGGCAATGTTCCAGGCCTGGGTCATGGGGGCCTGCCGCGAGCCCATGCCCAGGAACTTGATCCAGTTCACGTCGAGCCAGCCCGCCGCGGGGGCATGAGGCATGGCGGTGGTCGGGGCGATCAGCGCGTCGTACTCGCTGAACCATGCCGTGAACCGGGCCCGCCAGGGCTCCAGCCCGTCTGGGGGGACGGGGCGGTGCTTGAGGAAGTAGCGGCCCAGGCGGACCAGCCGTTGGGTCCGCGGCTCGAGGCGGTCGAAACGCATGTTCCGCTGCTCGACCTCGTCCGCGATGCCGGCGGCAAACCGGTGCAGGTACGCCATCGCGATGCGCTGGCCGTACGGGGGGTCGGCGATGGTCACCTGGTGGCCGGCCCCGCGGAGCGCGTCGACGGTCGCATCAACAGCCCGCCGCAGCTCCGGGTCGACGTGGGCCAGGGGCGTCGGGGTGGCGGTCGAGACGGCGATGCGCAGACGGCCCGCCGGCGGCCGGGGGTCGCGGTAGCGCGAGGATCCGGCCAGTATGTCGAGCGTCAGGGCGGCATCGCCCACGGTCGTGGCCAGGGGCCCCCATTGGCTGAGGCCGTACCAGTGCTCCGGGAGCCCGCCGGCAACCGGCACGACTCCCGGCCCAGGCTTGATCCCGTACAGGCCGCAGTAGGCGGCCGGGATGCGGATCGAGCCGCCGCCGTCCGACGCCTGGGCGATGGGCAGCTCCGCCGAAGCCACCGCCGCGGCGGAACCCCCACTCGAGCCGCCCGGGGAGCGCTCCAGGTTCCAGGGGTTGCGGGTCACCCCGAAGTACGACTCGGTCGCATGGATGTAGGCGAGCTCGGGCTGCCGGGTCTTGCCCATCACGATCGCGCCGGCGCGCTTCAGGCGCTTCACCAGCTCGTCGTCGGCCGGGGCCGGGGTGTCGTCTGTTGCAAGGCTGCCGAGGCGGGTGGGCTCGCCCTCGACGTCCACCGAGTCCTTGATGCCGACCGGTACCCCGGCCAGCGGCAGCTCCTTCAGCTGCTTGCTGCCGTCAAGCTCCCGCGCCTCGGCCATCGCCCGCTCGCCACGCACGCTGAGAAAGGCATGGATGACGGGCTCGGCGGCCTCGATCTGGCGCAGGTGCTCGGCAACGATCTCCGACGGCCGGGCCCTGCCCGAGTGGACCAGCTCCGCGAGCTCCAGCGCGGGCAGCCCCACGAAGTCCATCAGCCGGCCTCCGCCGCCGGCCGGGGCGCGGGGACGTCGCGGACGGGCTGGACGCCCAGCTCGGGAAAGCGCCGGCGCAGCGCGATCAGCCCGGGCACCACGAGCACGAGCATCCCGATTGCCGTGAGCTGGGCCTGTTTGAGCCCGAACGCCACCACCGGCTCCGTCGACCGCAGGTAGAAGAGCAGGAACTGGCTCACCGCGTAGGCAGCGATGTAAACGATGATCAGGCTGCCCGCGGGGGGCCGGCGTGACACCAGGTACATGACCAGCGCAAACAGCAACAGCGCCACCAGCAGTTCGTACGCGCCGGCCGGCTGGTAGGCCACGCCGAGCGCGGGGGCGAAAGTGTGGGGGTTGGTGTAGCGCGTCGCCCAGGGCAGGTTGGACGCCGGGCCGAGGATGTCGCCGTTGATGATGTTGCCGATGCGGCCGATCGCCTGGGGCAGCGTGGCGAAGACCGCCCCGGCGTCAAGCGTCACCCACACCGGGAGCCCGCGGCGGTAGGCGAAGACCGCGATCGTCAGGCACCCCGTGATGACCGCGCCGAAGAACGCCATCCCACCCTTCCAGACGGCGATGATCTCGAGTGGGTTGCGCAGGTAGTCGCCCAGGTTCGGCTGCTGCAGGACAAAGTAGAGCCGGCCCCCCAGCAGGCCGAATCCGATCGTCCACCACAGCCCGTCGCTGATGTCCCGGGCGCTGAAGCCCCGCGGCACCAGGTAGCGGCTGACGAGCTGGGCACCCACGGTGAACGCGACCACGTAGGCGATCCCATACCAGTGAATCCCAAAGCTCCCCAGGCGGAAGATCACGGGGTCGACGGGAATGGTGATCGCGGCCAGCACAGCAGGAATCATGCCACCGGTCCGCTCGCGGCCGGCAGGGTCGCACCGGGGCGCCGCGCGGTGATGAAGAACACGCCGCCGAGGATCAGCACAAGGGCGACGAGGACGGCGGGAGAGGGGCGCTCGTGGAGCAGGAACACGCCCCAGACCAGGGCCATCGGCGGGATCAGGTAGGTCACGACGATGGTGCGCCCGGCGCCAACCCTCTGGATCAACCCGAACGACAGCACCATCGCCAGCCCGGTGGCGCCGACACCCAGCCAGAGCGTCGCGCCGAGGGACCCGAGCGACGGCACGTGCGCGGGGTGGCTGACGATCAGCAGGGGCGCCAGCAGGAGCGCGGCGCCCGCGCATTGCAGGAATGCCGGGACGGAGGCGGGCACGTCCTCGAATGCGCGCTTCGAGAAGTGGGTGGCGATGGCGTAGGCGAGGGTGGCGGCGATGACCGCCAGCACGCCGAGGAAGTTGGAGTTCAGGACATTGCCGGTGGGCCGCGCCAGGATCACAACACCGGCGAACCCCAACGCCAGCCCGATCCCCTGCCGGGGATGGAGCTGCTCCGCCTCGGCAAAGAGCGGGGCCAGGAGGGCGGTCCAGAGCGGGGCCGTGGCGTTCAGGATCCCGGCGAGCGAGCTGTCGATGTACTGCTCGCTGGAGGCGATCAAAACGTAGGGCAGGGCGGCGTTCAACACCGCGATCACGAGGCCCTGCTTCCACATGCGCGCCACCTGCCGCCAGGAGACGCGGGTGAGCGCGATCCAGGCACCCAGGGCAAGGGCGGCCGACAGGGTCCTGAGGAACACCATGGAGACCGGCGGGATGTCGTGCACCGCGATCTTGATGAACACGAACGAGGCGCCCCAGATCCCCGCGAGGGCCACCAGCATGAGGTAGTCGTCGCGGTCCACTCCTAAGCCTAGCGAGGGTGCCGGGCGCCCCGATCGAACTGCCCACGGCAATCAACCGGTCGTGAAGGCATAATCAGGGGCAGGCCAGGGCGCCTACAAGATTCAGGAGAGGAAACTCGTGGAGAGAATCGGCGGGGTGCCCGTGGCGGCTTCGTGAGCAACCCCATGATCACGTTCGACAGGGTCACCAAGCGGTTTGGCGACTCCCTCGCGGTCAACGAGCTGAGCCTGGACATCGGCGAGGGCGAGATCGTCATGCTGCTGGGCCCTTCCGGCTGTGGCAAGACCACCTCGCTCAAGATGATCAACCGGCTCATCGAGCACACCAGCGGGACGATCATGGTGGACGGCCAGGACATCAGCAGGGTCGAGCCGGTGCACCTGCGCCGGTCCATCGGCTACGTGATCCAGCAGAGCGGCCTCTTCCCGCACATGACCATCGCGGACAACATCGGTACCGTGCCGCGGCTCCTGGGCTGGAAGAAGGACCGCATCCGCGAACGCGTCAGGGAGCTCCTGGACCTCGTCGGCCTGGAGCAGGCCTTCGGCAGCCGGCTTCCCAGCGAGCTGAGCGGCGGGCAGCAGCAGCGGGTCGGTGTGGCCCGCGCCCTGGCCGCCGACCCGCCCGTCCTCCTGATGGATGAGCCGTTCGGGGCACTGGACCCGATCACCCGGCAACGGCTGCAGGAGGAATTGATCCGCCTCCAGAGTGTTGTACGGAAAACGATCATCTTCGTGAGCCATGACGTCGAGGAGGCGGTCAACGTCGGGGACCGCATCGCCCTGCTCAACGTGGGCGGAATCCTGGAACAGTTCGACACCCCGGCGGAGGTGCTGGGGCACCCCGCCAACGACTTCGTGGCCGGCTTCATGGGCAAGGACCGCCAGCTCCGGCGGCTTTCCCTCATGAGGGTCGGCGACGCGCCGCTCGTGCCCAATGGGCGGCCACATGAGGGCCTGCCGGTCGTCTCTCCCGAGGACGACCTCCGCAGTGCCCTTGACCGGCTGCTGGCCACCGGCCAGCAGGAGTTACTAGTGGAGGACGGGGACAAGCACCTAGGTTTGCTGACCCTCGACGCCATCGTCGGTAGTGGTGAGCCAGAGTGAATGCTCGCTAAGCCGTTCGACTCATTGCGCCTGAGAACCAGGCGAAAAGGAGGACACACCTCGTGAGCCAGACGCGACTTATCAGAAGGGTGGTGACAGCAGTCGCCGCCATGTTCCTGCTCGCCGCATGCGGTGGCACAAGCAGTAGTACCGGTGGGACCGCGAACAAGGGCACGATCACCGTGGCCGGGTTCAACTTCTCAGAGGGCAGCATCCTCGCCAACATCTACGGGAAGGCCCTCGCCAAGAAGGGTTGGACCGTGAAGTACAAGCTGGCACTCGGCGCCCGCGAGGTTGTCGAGCCGGCCCTCGAGAAGGGTGACATCGATCTCTATCCCGGCTATGCCGCGACCGAGACCGTCTTCCTGAAGGGCACCGCAACGGCGGACGCGACCCAGACGGTTGCCACCCTCAACGGCATCCTGGCGCCCAAGAACCTCAAGGCCCTGACGCCCTCCGCGGCGCAGGACGAGAACGCCTTCGTGATGACCAAGGACGGCGCGGCCAAGTTCGGCAACCCGACCAAACTCTCGGACCTGGTGGCCAAGAACGGCCAGGTCACGCTCGGCGGTCCGCCGGAGTGCCCGACGCGGCCGTTCTGCGAGAAGGGCCTCATGGACAAGTACGGCCTCACCTTCAAGTCCTTCAGGGCGCTGGATGCCGGCGGTCCGTTGACCAAGGCGGCGCTGGACCATGGTGACATCGACCTCGGGCTGGTCTTCTCCAGCGACGGGGCGATCAAGGCCAAGGGTTACGTCACCCTGGCCGACGACAAGGGCCTGCAAAACGCGGACAACGTCACCCCGATCGTGCGGACTGCGACCGTCAACAGCGATGCCCAGGCGGTCCTCAACGACGTCTCGTCCAAGCTGGACACCGCGACCCTGGCCGACCTGAACAAGCAGGTCGACATCGACAAGTCGGACCCCGACCAGGTGGCCCAGTCCTGGCTCAGCAGCCACGGGTACTAGGTCGGCCTAAGCGGCTTTGACCCCGGAGCGGGACCCCAGGGAGCCCTGGAGTCCCGCTCCCTTCTTACTCGACCGCATCCCTGCCGGCGTGACCGCTGTCTGCACCATGCCCAGGCCACGCTCGGTCAGGGTCGCGACGGCCGCGACCAGCAGCGCCCCGGCAAAGATCTGCACGTTGTCCTGCTGGCTGAAGCCGTCGATGATGAACCGGCCGAGCCCGCCCCACGCAACCTCGGCCGCGAGGGTGGCCGTGGCGACCACCTGCACCGCGGACGTCCGGATCCCCGCCATGATCAGTGGCGCCGCCAGTGGCAGCTCCACCCGCCAGAGGACCTGGCGCCCGGTCATCCCGAGCCCCCGCGCCGCCTCGCGGAGCTCGGGGCTGACCTCGGCCAGGCCGATGTAGGTGTTCGTGAGGATTGGGGGGATGCCCAGTGCCAGCAGGGCCAGGAAAGCCGGCCTCACGCCGATGCCGACCAACTGCACCGCGAGAACCAGGATGGCGAACGACGGTATCGCCCGGCCGATGTTGGAAACGTTGATCGCCACCGCGCCGCCCTTGCGGTAGTGACCGAGGACAACGGCAACGGGTAGCGCGATGAGCGCCGCGGCGGCGAGCGCGGCGCCGGACATCAGCAGGTGCTCGACGACCCGGGTGGGCACCCCGGTGCTGCCCTGGTAGTGGGCCGGGTCGAGGAACCAGCGCACGACGTCCGCGAACAGGCTCATGCGGCTCGATTCCGTGCCCAGGGCGTGACCGCGCGCTGGAGCAACGCCAGCGACACGTCAGCCAGGATCGCCAGCCCGACGGAAAGGACCGCACCCACCACCAGCTTGGTGCGGAAGTCGTCGATCAACCCCTGCAGGATGAGGCGGCCAAGACCGCCCTCGCCGATCAGCGCGGTGACCGTGACCAAACCGATGGTGGTCACGGTTGCGATGCGGACCCCGGCCATGATCGCCGGCAGGGCCAGCGGGAGCTCGACCCCCAGCAGCTGCTCGGTGCGGGAGAAGCCCATGCCCCGGGCGGCCTCACGGACGTCCGGCGGCACCGAGTCCAGCCCGACGACGATGTTGCGCACCAGGATCAGCAGGGTGTAGCTCACCAGGCCCACCTCGGCGGTCAGGATGGTCAGGCCGAGGAACGGGATGAGCAGGGCGAACAGGGCCAGCGAGGGGATCACGTAGAGCGTGCCCGTGAACCCCAGGATCGGCTCGCGCCAGCGCGGTGAGCGCCACGCCAGGAGCGCCAGGGGGGCGGCGATGAGCAGGCCGATGCCCACGGCCAGCACCGTCAGGATCACGTGTTCGACGGTTGCGTCCCAGATCGCCGTGGTGTGCTGGGTCACCCACGACCAGCGGACCCAGGGTTCCTCGATGACGGCCGAGAGGGCGCTGACCGGGGTCACGAGCGAACGGTAGCAGGAAGGTCGGCGCGGGGACTTGACGCCTCGGGTTAACGGGTGTAAACCGGAGGTAGACAGTCCCATTGGGTCCACCAATCGGAGGCCGTAACGATAGTCAGCATCTGGCACAGACTACGGCGAGGTCGAGCCGAGTAAATCCAGGCTGCCGCGAGGCGGCCTAGACCCTGGTTTGACCTTTGATACACCCGGCCGCACGCCGGGGTCCTCTTTACTGAGGAAACGGATTCGGGCCGGCCCCACAGTTGGGCCGGCCCTTTTTTGTGCGGATCAACCGGCCGCCTCGGCCGGGCGGCAGCTAGGATCTCCGCAGCATCCGCCGGGGAAGGGGCGGCTGTTCAGAGTTGTCCTGGGAGGGCTGTTATGAGCCGGAGAATCCGCCTGCGCCTGCTTGCGCTGATCGTTGCAATGCTGAGCCCCGCGACCGCGCTCGTCGCGAACCCGCCAGCCTCGGCGGCGACGTTCGCCCCGGGCGGGGCGGTCGAGATCCGCGACGTCGAAGCGGCCCGCCTGCAGCTGGTCCCACCGGCGCCGACGGCCCTTCACCCCGAGGTGATCCAGCCCGACACCCAGATCGAGCCCTCGATCGCCATCGACCCCGCCAACTCCCGCCATGTCGTTGCCGGCTTCCAGGAGGGCCGCGTGGATGGCGGCGGGGACATGACGAACGGGTTTGCCACCAGCTTCGACGCCGGGCAGACCTGGACATACGGCGAGGTCCCCTGCCTCACCTACACCGTCCACACCGACCCGCGCTGCCCAACCGGTGGCGCCTTCGACCGGGCCTCCGACGCGGTCATCGCCTTTGGCCCGGACAACACCGTCTACTACAACTCGCTGATCTTCAACGACGAGACCGGCCAGGCGCTGCGCTCGGCGATAACGGTCAACGTTTCCAAGGACGGCGGCCTGACCTGGAGCCTGCCGGTCACCTTCCAGGACGACAACATCGGGGGCCTCAA
Organism: Chloroflexota bacterium; assembly: GCA_034666405.1. GTDB lineage: Bacteria > Chloroflexota > Dormibacteria > DASZGP01 > DASZGP01 > JAXDLW01. The sequence continues at coordinate 119,674 of JAXDLW010000047.1, forward strand.
CGACAAGAACTGGATCGTGGTGGACAACAGCGACGCGGCCGGGCACCACAAGGGGCGGGTGTACGTGGTCTGGGACCGCGTCGCGCCGGTGGTCTACAACTACTGCGACGCCGATTGCGACGTCCTGACCAACTGGGTGCCCACGATGCTCCCGATCAACGGGCTGCAGGGGATCGGCGCCCAGCCGATGGTCCTGAACGACGGCAGCCTGGGCGTCATGTACACCACCCAGGCCGGCAGCCCGCTCTCTCTGCCGGGCGAACAACCGGAGTTCTCACCGGGCACGACCCAGATCGTCTTCGCGCTGGCGCCGCTGGCAGGCACCACCCCCTGGCCGTCGCCGCTCCTCTTCACCACAGTGAACATCCCGGTGGCCTCCGACCGCGCCAGCGCCACCCGGTACCAGCGCGCCAGTGACGGCCTGCCGACGTCCGCCATCGACCCGGTCACGGGCGACGTCTACATCGGCTGGGAGGACGCCCGGGGCCGGAGCGACAACGTCAACGGCATCGTGTTCACCAAGTCCAGCAACGGCGGCCTGACATGGTCACCGGTCACGCCGATCCCGGTCAACGACGGCCCCGACCTCAACCACTACAACGTGATGCTGGGCATGGGCGCCGACTCCACCCTGCACCTGGCATACCTGCAGCGACAGGAGGGCGCGGACCGCACCGGCTTCCTGCCCACGATCGACGCCTACCACCAGCAGTCGGGCAACGGCGGGACCACCTGGACGGCGCCGCTCAAGATCTCCAGCCAGCCCGCCGAGGCGCGTTACGGGGCGTTCTCGCGGAACGGCCTATTCCAGGGCGACTACAACCAACTGGCCTCCGGCGGAGCGTTCACGTACATCGTGCGTGAGCGGGCCTATGCGCAGTACCCCGGGGAGCCCGCCGGGCAGGTCTACAACTCCAGCAGCGACGTCTACACCGGCGATGTCTCGGGCTGCCGGGTCGTGGCCGGGATCAACCTGGACGCCCCCGGCTGCCTGCCCCATCTCCACCAGCGCACCTGGGTCTCGGTCCTGTCGGCCAACGGGGCCGAGGGTGCGCCGCTGGCCTCCCCCACCCCGAGCACGGACAACGGCGCCCTGCCGGACACGTCGACCGGGGTGCGGGAGGGCGTCCCGGCGGCCGGCGTCGGGTTGGCCCTGGTGAGCGTGGTGCTGGCCGGGCTGGTCCTGGTGCGGAGGCGAGCCCCCGGACCGCCGACCTAGGATCACCGCATGCCCTACGCCAGGGCGCGAGACGGCGCCAGCATCTACTACCGCGTGAGCGGCCCCAGGTCGGGGCCCCCGCTTGTCCTCATCATGGGCCTGGGCTGGGACATGACCGGGTGGAGCCTGATGATGCCCTTCCTCGGGGATTACCGGGTCCTGCGCCTCGACAACCGCGGCACCGGCAGGTCGGACAAGCCCGACAAGCCGTACACCATCCGCCAGATGGCCGGCGATGTCGTGCGCTGCATGAATGCCGCCGGCATGGACTCCGCCCACGTCTATGGGGCTTCACTCGGGAGCATGGTCGCCCAGGAGCTCACCCTCAGCTACCCCGCCCGGGTCCGGTCCCTGATCCTCGGCTGCCCCAGCCCCGGCGTGGTCAGCCTGCCGGCGTCACCGCGCTGGCTGCGGATGGTGCTGGGGCGGCAGCCGCGTACCCCCGAGCAGTCGTTCATGCGCGCCGCCCGCCTGCTCTACGGGGTCTCACTGGAGGAGAACCCGGAGGCGGTCGAGGAGGTCATGCACCGGCGGCTGCGCGTCAGGGTGACCCCACTCGGCGTCCGGCGCCAGTTCGAGGCCGTGCTGCGCTGGAGCAGCCTGGGCAGGCTGCGGCGCATCCGGGTGCCGACCCTGGTCATCCACGGCGATCGCGACCGGCTCATCCCCATCGGGAACGGGCGCATCATCGCCCGCCTGGTCCCGGGGGCCCGCCTCCACGTCTTCGAGGGCGCCGGGCATGTGTACGGGACCGACCGGCCGGAGGAGCACCTCAGGGTGGTGCTGGGGTTCCTCGAGGAACAGCAGGCCCTGGCCGCGGCCAGCTAGATGACCGGCAGCACCAGGTGGCTCGGCCGTGCCGGGTCATGGAAGAGCAGGTTGCGCTGCGGCAGCACCCGGTCCACATCCGCCGACGTCTGGCCGGTCCCGGGGCAGCGGTCGTACCGGGGGAAATCGCTCGCCCGGACCTGCAGTCGCAACCGGTGTCCAGGCAGGAAGACGTGGGCGATTGACCACAGGTCCACCTCGACGCGGTAGACCTCGCCGGGTTCGAGGAGATGGGGATCGGCCGGTCCCTCGCGAAAGCGCAGGCGGAGGATCCCGTCGCACAGGTGGTAGGCGCGGCCGTCGGGGTGGACATCGCAGAGGCGGGCCACGACGTCGGTGTCCGCGGTCTCGGCGGCGACCCACGCCACCAGCCGCAGGGGGCCGACCACCTCGAGGGGTTGGTCGCGGGGCTCCGAGGTGAACAGGAGGACGTCCGGGTGCGCCTCGACGCGACCCTGCTCGGCAGGGCCGCGCGCGTACCTGCCGGTCATCAGGATCGCGCCTCCCACGGTCGGCACCGGGTTCTCGGGATCGAGCCGGAACTCTGACGGGGCGACCTCCGACTGCGACCCCGGGGCCAACCTCCCGTCCCCGTGCAGGTGCCATTCCTGCGGGGTCGCGCGCGCCGGGGGCCACTCCTGTTCCTCCCGCCAGCGATTGGTGCCCATCACGAAAATACGCACGGGCGCCTCCTCGTCGATCCCGGTCTGACCGCCCTTCATCCGGGCATCGAACCAGCGCCGGTGCAGCCGGGTGAAGTCCTCCTTGAGGTCCATGAACAGGGGTGACGCCCGGAACCCGTAATCGGTGGTGCCGACCACCGACGTCGGGGTGCCGTGGGCCCATGGGCCTACGATCAGCCGGCTGAGGCGGCGAACGTCCTCCGTGGCGCCGTTCTCCCGCAGCGAGTTGAAGAGGTCCAGGTCAGGCTGCAGGAAGACGTCGTTCCAGCCCGCGATCACCAGCGTCGGGACCGTGATGTCGACAGGGTCGAAGCGCGGGATCGGTGGAAAGAAGGCGTACTCGACGGTGCGGTCGAAGTTCCTAGTCGGATCAACGCCGCGGTCGTCGATCGGCGGGAACGGCGAGAGCGGGAGGCGGCGCATGTGCTCGTCGAGGTTGTCGATGTCGTCGATCACCGACGGGATCTCGGCGTAGCGCGACGGGTCGGTGCGCGCCGCCCGCAACACCCCCGTGGGGACGATCGTCTGCGTGGCCCAGCTGGCCAGCAGTCCGAGCGAGAGCGCGCCGCCCCGGTACCGGTCTCCGCCGGTGGTGCTGTCGGGGCTCTCGAGGATCGCGATCGCCCGCAGCGCGGCGGGCCTCTGCGAGGCGGCGAGCAGGCAGCACTGCGCCATGTAGGACAGGCCGAACATCCCGACGTCCCCGTTCGACCAGGGCTGCTCGGCGGCCCACTGCACGGTGTCGTGGCCATCCACCGCCTCGTTCTCATATGTGACGAATTCACCCTCGGAGTCGAAACGACCCCTGACGTCCTGGACGACGACGGCGTACCCGGCCAGGGCCAGCTTGACGGGGTCCGCGTCGGACGCGGAGTTGCTGACCAGCGTCCGGTCGTACGGGGTGCGCTGCAACAGGACCGGGTGGCGCTGGGAATCGTCGGGGCGGTAGAGGTCCGCGACCAGGACGCAACCGTCTCGCATTGCCGCCGGCACGCCCCGCTCGATGAGGATTCGCTGTGCCGCCATCGGCTCAGCCGGGGCCGGCGGCGAGGACTGAGGGGTCGGAGAAGCGCCGGGCGTTGCCCATCGCGGGCCATACAAACGCCTGCACGTTGGCCAGTATCTGCCGGTAGTGGTTGCGGTCGTGGTGCACCCACTCGTGGAGCAGGTCCTCGATGCGCAGCTCGCCGGCCTGCACGTGGAAACAGGACCTGGAGAGGTCGGTGTTCATGAGCCCGTCGACCAGCTTCACGCTCTCGGCGCGCATCTCCCCAAACGCCTCGACCAGCTCCTCCAGCGGGCGGCGGTCGTCCTGACGATCCGCCTGGACCCGGGCCTGGTCCCAGCCGGTCTCGGTCCTGCCGGGCTCGGCGAGGATGCGCCTGATCCGTCCCGCAAAGCCGTGCGCCTCGGTCTCGATGACGTGGCCGAGACACTCCTTGATCGACCACTCGCCCGCCGCGGGGTGCCAGGAGGCGAGGTCCTCGGGGATCGCCCCGAGCTCGGCCTTGAGTGAGGTGCCTATCGACCGGAGGAGGCTCGCGACCTCCCCCGGCATCAGGGGCCGGCTGAGCTGGCCCAGGCTAGGCCTTGGCGGGAGCCTGCTCGGCGCCGGCGCCGGCGCCCTCTCCCTCGCCCGACTCCACCTTCTTCTTGATCTCGAGCTTCATGATCTTGCCCGTCGGCCCCTTGGGCAGCTCGGGCCAGACCTGGATGGTGCGGGGGTACTTGTACGCCGCGACCCGTTCCTTGATGAAGGCCTGCAGCTCGCCGGCATCGATCTTCTCGCCGGGCTTCGCCGCCACTACCGCGTGGACCTCCTCGCCGAACTTCTCGTCGGGCATCCCGATGACCGCGGCCTCCGCGACCTTGGGGTACTGGTAGATGACCTCCTCGATCTCCCTCGGGTAGACGTTGAAGCCGCCGCGGATGATCATCTCCTTCTTCCGGTCGACGATGAAGAGGAACCCCTCCTCGTCCTCGTAGCCGATGTCACCGGAGTGGAACCAGCCGTCCTTGATGGCCTCGGCGGTGGCCTTGGGGTTGCGCCAGTACTCCTTCATGATGTTGTGGCCCTTGATGCAGATCTCGCCACGCTCACCCTGGGGCACGGGCTTGCCCTCGTCGTCGAAGATCGCGACCCTGACACCCCAGACCGGCTTGCCGATCGAGCCCACCTTCTGCCCTGTCTCGATCTGGTTGAAGGTCGCGGTCGGGCTGGTCTCGGAGAGGCCGTAGCCCTCGAGGATCTTGGTGCCGGTGGCCTTCTCCCAGGCATTGATGACCTCCCCCGGGATGGAGGCGCCGCCCGACACGCAGAGCCGCAGCTTGCTGATGTCGTAGGTGCTGCGCTCGGGGTGGTTCAGCATCGCGAAATACATCGTCGGAACGCCCAGGAAGAGCGAAACCTTGTCCCGCTGCATGATCTGCAGGGCCTTGTCGGCGTCGAAGCGCGGCAGCAGGGTCATCGTGATGCCGCCGTGGATGCTGCCGTTGACGACGTTCGACAGTCCAAACGAGTGGAACATCGGCAGCGTGGCCATGATGACGTCGTCCTCGAGGAACTCGAAGATGTGGGTGCCGATGTGGCAGCACTCGAAGAGGTTGAAGTTGGTCAGCGCCGCGCCCTTGGGCTTGCCGGTGGTGCCCGAGGTGTAGATCAGCAGGCAGATGTCGTCCGAACCGGTGGCGACGCTGTCGAACTCCTTCGGCTGGTCGCCGATCATCCCGAAGAACTCGGTGGTGCCCTCGGGCGCGTCCCCGCCCATCATGCTGACGTGGATCTTGTGCTTGACCGAGCTGACGCGCCCGGCGCCCTCCACGGCCTCGGCCGCGAACATGTCCCAGTAGAAGACGGCGCTGGCCTCGGAGTCACTCAGGTAGTACTCGATCTCCGGGGCCTTCAGCAGGACGTTCATCGGGACGGCCACGCAGCCGGCCTTGAGGATCCCGAAGTAGATCATCGGGAAGTGGGGCACGTTGGGCAGCATCATGCCGACGCGCTCGCCGGCCTCGATGCCGTTGGCGCGCAGCGCATTGGCCACCTGGTTGGCGGCTTCGTCCAGCTGCTTGTAGGTCATCTTGAAGTCGTCGAGGATGATCGCGACCTTGTCGGGGTGCTTGGCCGTGGTCTCCTCGAGGATGGTTGCGAGGTTGAAGCTCATGTCAGGTGGTCCTCCTCATGTCCCGCTCCCGCAGGTCCCGGCGCTGCCGGGAACGGTAATCTTCGCCCCCCGTCGAGTTCAGCGTCAACTCGGGCGACGCCTCCCGGCCCCCGGCACGGCACGGCGCCTGGGCTAAGCTCCGGCGCCATGGGCCTGGTTCACTCCGAGATCCAACAGGAGGCACCCCGGGGCTTCCACATGGACCCGCGTGACTTCGCCTCACTGTCCGGCTACCGGCTGTTGCGCGGTTTCCCCGAGGGTCGGCTGCTGTCGCCGCCGGTCGGCTACCTGTACGGGCTGCGGGTGACCGAGGTCGAACAGGGCTCCGTGACCTTCACAATGCCGGCATCGCCCTGGCTGCTCTCGCCTCAGGGGATCCTGTCGGGCGCGTCGCTGGCCCTGCTGGTTGACGGGCCGCTGGCGTGCACCATCCAGACCGCGCTGCCGCCGGCGACGCCCTACACCACCTCGGAGCTCTCGATGCAGTACCTGCGGCCGGTCAAGGCCGACGGACGCCTGCTGACCTGCCGCGGGCGGCTGGTGCACGCCGGACAGCGCCTGGCGATGTCCGAGGCGGAGGTGGTGGATGCCGATGGCAATGTCATCGCGCTGGCGTCCACCCGCTGCGTGATCATGCCGGCCCTGGAGGTAACGCCCGGCCGGGTTGGTGAGCCCGGCCCCGCTGTCGAGCCGAGCTGGCCGACGCCCCATCCATACGAGCGCCAGGTTGAAGGGGAGGTCCTTCCCCAGGAGACCTGGGACCGCCTGAGCGGACTCGAGGTCATGCGTGGCCACATTTCGGGTGAGCTGCCGCCACCGCCGATCTGCAAGCTGACCGGGATCTGGCCGATCACGGCCGAGGACGGCGCGATGACCTGGACCATGCCCGCCACCGAGTGGATGTCGAGCCCGGTCGCGGGGCAGCTCTACGGGGGCCTCACGGCCTTCCTGGCGGGCATGGCGATCGATGGGGCCTTCGAGACCGTGATGCCCGCGGGCACGGCGTTCGCGTCACTCGACCTCAAGGTCTACCTGTTGCGACCGGTGCCGCCCGACATGCGGGACCTCACGGCCACCGCGCAGGTCGTGCAACGCGGCCGGCGGCTGTGCATCGGCACGTGCGAGGTGGTCAACGCCGACGGCAAATCGGTCGCGCTGGGGACCGCGTCGGCGATGGTCCTTCCCGGCCGCCCCGCCACGGTGGCGCGGGCGATCGACGAGGCGTCCGCCGGCTAGGTCAGCGTCGGCCCAGGCGCCTGCGCACCAACAGCGCCGGGGTAGCGATCAAAACGAGGGCCAGCACCACGCCCGCGGCCACCACGGCAGCCCCCGCGGGACCGCCCGCGGATGTTAACGGCAGGATCGATGGGCTGGGGCTGGGCGCGGCCGCGACCGGGCAGTACGGGTTCGCCGGTACACCGGCACAGGGGTCCGGCATTGTGGGCGTGACGGCGGCGCTCAGTGTGTAGCTCAGTGGCAGGAAGCAAACCCCGGCGCCCTCGTCGCCAACCAGCTGGGCCGGCGGCGTGCACTGGCGGTCGCGCGGCTGGTAGCTGGTTGCCGGGACCTCGGGGCAGGGTGGCAAGGCGCTGACGATGAGGCTCTGGGCCCCGGTGGCGCAGACGATCTGGCCCGTGTTGGCCGCGTCGCTGTTGGTCACCCCGACGACGCAGGGGGTGCTCTCGAGCGTCGGAGGGTCGGTCGTGAGAGTGCCCCCAGTGTTGGTGTCACTGCTGAAGCAGTTGGGGTCGGGCGCGGAGCCTACGGTGTCGCTGGGGGCCTTCGCAGCGCCGCTGGCCTGGTTGTAGATGTCGCCGTTGCTGGGGTTCGCTGGGCTGGCGAAGTTGCCATTGTTGGTGAAGACGTTGTGAGCGATGTAGTTGCCGAGCGACAGGTAGGTGCAGACCTCGCCCGGCGACGGCACGTTGTTGTCGATGCCACCACCGCACGCTGCGAGCCCGCTCTCCGGGTCGGGAAAGTCGTGCGTGACGATGCCCCACGACCCGTTGTTGGCGATGCGGTTGCCGATGACGCTGATGTGCTGGGTCGCGACCAGCTCGATCCCCGTGCCGACCGCGGAGACCGCTGTCAGGCCCGAACCAGGCGTGTTGCCGTTGTTGTTGTCGTGGATGTAGTTGTTGTAGATCACGTAGCAGCTGTTGGGCCCGGCCGCGATTCCCCCCAGCGTCGGGGAGGTCGACGGCGAGACACACTGCCCGTACTCCGGTGAGGGCGCGTCGTCGTTGTTCTGGGCGTTCGACACCAGCCCCGTGCGGTTGAGGTCCCACTCCCCGTTCTCCACCAGGAAATTGCCCCCGGCGTTGGTGCTGGACAGGCCGAGCGCGCTGTTCTCCGCGTGGGGATGGTCAAGCACCATGTTGCAGTTGCGACAGGCGCCGACGTAATACGCGGAGTCGCGCATGTTGCTGGCATAGGAGTGGTCGATGAGCCCGGGGCCGGTCTCATTGCTGGTGAAGATGCCGTAACCCGCGGATGGCGACGTCGAGTCCTTGTAGTACGTGGAGGTGCCGGTGATGTAGTCGCCCTTGATGGCCATCGGGATCGAGGTACCACTGCCGTCGCCGCCGTTCCACCAGATCTCGTTGTCGAGGTAGTTGCAGACGGTGAGGTTCTCCACCGACACCCCGCTGGCCTTGTAGACCATGATCCCCTGGCGGTTGTGCATCGTGCTGTCCGTGAACTGGACCTGCGCGCCCTGGAGCGCCGGCGTCTGCGAACACGCCACGCTGCCCGCGGCGGCCGTTCCCTTCGGTTCAGTGGCCGAGAGGTTGGTGCCGTCAACGATCACGGTGTCGCGGTTCATGCCTCGAATGTGGATTCCCGGGGTGGACACCAGCACCCCCGCAGGCTGGACGTCGCCGGCGTTCGGACTGAATCCCTTCTCGTGGTAGACGCCAGGGGCGATCAGGACCCAGTCGCCAGTCTGGGCGTGGAACACCGCGTCCTGGATGCTGGTGTACTGCGCACCCGGGGTGCCGGCCGGGCCGACCAGCAGGACATTCGGGCCGGCAGCCATAGGTGCGGCTGGGAAGGCGAACGCGCCGAGCACGCAGGCAATGACAAGCGCGCCGGCGCGCGCCGCGCTCCGTGTGTGGGTCAACCTCATCCTCCTGGTGGCGGGAAGTTGGCGCCGTGTACCGGCATCCATGTATGACGCCAGTATCCCAGTGCCGCGCCAATCAGGAGGAACAGCGCGGCGACCCCCATCGCCGTCGCGGCATACCCGTTGACGTCGGGTTGGGCGGCGGGCGCGTCCACCGTCAGGTTGCTGCGCTGGAGATTGGCCAGCGCGTCGCGCATCGCCTGCCGGACGTCATCGACCGTCGGCTGCTGGCGGAGGCCGGCGTCGACCGAGGCCAGGCTGGTGACCGAGGCGTACCCGTCTGGCGCCGACTGCTGACGGGTCGCCGGGACCACGTTGGCCGGCGGTGCGGCGACCGCCGCGGCCTTGGCCTGGCCGCATCCCGGGGGCGCGCCCACGCACGGGTCGGGCATCGTCGATTGAGGACCGGGCTTGGGCTGCTTGGTCTCGGACTTGGGGTCGGTGATACCAGCCGCGCCGAGCGCGGTCCGGATGGCGACGACAGGGTCGCCACCGACCGGCGCCGAGACCGGGCCGCAGGAGTTTGCCTGCTCCAGCGTGGGGGGGTCCAGCGTCGCGGGCTTGCCGTTATCGGTGTTCTCCTCGAAGCAATTGTTGGCACCGATCCCGTCCCAGCCAACGTCGGCATCGCCCGAGTTGGAGATATCGTTGAACTGGACCTGGTTGCCCACGGTTGGAGTGATCAGGTAGTGCAGGACGATCCCGTAGTGCGATTGGTTACGCACCTTGTTGTGGATCACCTGGTTGTTCCACCCCCCCGCGATCTCGATGCCCATGCCGATGGGCGCGCTGAGCGGCCCGATCTGGAACGTGCTGGGCGCGGAGGCGTTCTGGTTGTCATGGACATAGTTGTTGGTGATCACGTTGCCCACCTTGCCTCCCTGCGGGGCGTCGTCCTCACTGGTCAGGGTGTTGGGCACGATCCCGGCAACATTGTTGTTCCACTCGGAGTCCTTGATCAGGATGCCGCCGGCGTTGGTGCCCGAGTAGCCGAGCCCGTTGTTCTCCGCGTGGACATCGGTGATCACGGCCTTGCAGTCGAAGCAGGCGCCGATGTAGAACCCTGAGTCACCATTGCCCGAGCCGTATGAGTAGCTCATCTCACCTAGGGTTGAGCGGAACGCGTAGACGCCGTACTCGGTGTTGTCAAAGGCCGTCAGGAAGGATCCCTTGAAGCCGGTTACCTTGTCCCACTCAAAGCCGTTTGCGGTGTAGTCGCGGGCCGTCATGTTCGACAGTTCCACGTAGTTCGCCCCGTTGACATAGAAGGCGTTGTCGAGCTTCTTGTCGCCCTCGAAGATGACCGTGTTGCGGTCGACACCGCGGATCGTCAGGTATGGCGTGGTGACCTGGATTGCCTCGTGGTACGTACCCGGGCCGATCAGCACGAGGTCGTGCTCTTGCGCCGCCTGGACCGCGGCTCCGACCGAGGAATAGTCCTGCGGGACCCGCAGGACCCGGCCGGGTGTCGCCGCCCGCGTGGGCACCAGCGCGAGCGATGAGATCGCCGCCAGGAGTCCCAGCACGGCAAGCGCACGCACCGCCCGCAGCGAGGTCAATGCCGTCATCGCGCCCGTCATCGTCATCGCGATCGCCCGAGACGAATGGGGGGACCGAACCAGGCCAGGCCGAACAGGAGCGCCGAGACCACCAGCGCGGCGCCGGTGGCGACCAGGACCCAGGGCGCGGTGCCGGAGGCCCTGGTCTTGACCACGACGTTGGGGCGCAGGTCGATGCCCACGAGTGAATCCTTGACCGCCTGGCCGGTGGAGACCGTGTCGGATGCGGCGCCGCTCGCGCTCGACGCCGGCGTGTTGCCACCCGAGGCCGGCTTGGCCGTCGTCGTGCGGCTCGAAGTCGTGCCGGCGGAGCCTGGCGTGGCGGCCGTGGTGCCGGCCGTCGTTCCGCCTCCCGACCCCCCTCCACCACTTCCCGACCCCGGGCTGCTGCCCCCTCCGCTGCTCGACGGGGGCTGCACGTCACCGCTGACGACAACCTGGCCCTTCATGCTCGGGTGGATGCTGCAGATGTAGTTGTAGGTGCCCGAGTACTGGAAGGTGAATGACTCCGACTGGCCGCTGGACACCGCCCTGCCCCCGTTGATGATCATCGCCACCGGGCAGTTGGGGGGCCCGCCACAGTAGGCGTTATGGCCGGCATTGGGATCGCGGTTGGTCCACGTCACCGTGTTCCCCGGGTCGACGGACACGGGGCTGGGGCTGAACCCGCCGCTGACGCCGGTGATGTTCACGCCCTGGTCGGCCGCGAGGACCGGCAGGCTGAAGAGAAGGCTGGATGCCGCCAGCAATCCCAGAACCAGCCCCGCCCTCTTCGCGATGGCCTGGTTATGCACCCTTCACTCCTGCTCCCGCTTCAGTGAGCGTCAGTCTACGTCACCAAATCCACGCCCGGCGAGCCGGTCAGGGGGTCGCCGCCCCCGCGTTGAGGACGTCACCGCACGTGAGGAGGGCGTACTGACCCTGGTCGTCCAGGCCTGGCCCGTGGTGAATCGCGACATACCGCTCGCCGTACTTGATCCCGTCCGACTGGGGTATCTCGGTGGTGGCCTCAGCCTTCCCGGTGGCATCGGCCACCAGCACGTTCAGGACCTCACGGACCGGGCCTTCGTTCAGGCACTGACCGACGTGCAGGTGGTTCGGGTGGCGGGTCCCCGGTTCGAGGCCCGAGGCCCGCACCCGCACAGTCATCACCCGCGTCGCCCGGTCGTAGCTGATGTGCACGGTCGCCGCCGTCGCCGCATAGGCGGCTGCCGGGGCCAGCTCGGTGCGCGCACCACCGGTCACGGCGGCACACGCCAGGGGAGACAGCTCAGCCGGCGCCTGGCTCCCAGGCCCGACGGCGACGGAAATGCCCCAGGACAGCAGGGATCCATCGAGCGCGCCGGGGCGCCCCGGCAACGCGACGCGAAGGTCGCCCGTTGCGGTTCCCGCCGCGTCGGCGCGCAGTAGCCCGACGGGCATCGGCGGCGAGCCACAACCGGCCTGGCCGACCTCCAGCGGGTGGACGCTCGACGGCTGCAGGCCGTGGACCGCGTAGCGCAGGCTGGTCCCATCCGGGTCGGTCAAGAGCTCCACGGTTCCGAGCGGTTGGTGCCCCATCCTGGGGTCCGCCTGGTCGACCACAAGAGGCACTGCGGGGGCGGAACCACAAGCCGCCATGACCAGGATCGACAGGCCGGCCACGATGGTCGCCACGCGGCGCGCGGCCGCGGTCACTGCGGAGCGGGAACCGGGGGTGAGGGCGGGGCCTCGGTGGTGCCCGCCGCGATCAGGGTGCTGGAGGTCCTCATCAGACCGGTGACATAGTCGGCGTAAGGCCCGCTGAGGAAGCGGGGCTGGCCGTACTCGTAGATCCGCGTCGGCCTGTAGGTCACCGCCGCCAGCCTGCCATCCACGAACGTGTACTTGCCCACGACGCCGTCGCGCGGGTCCTCCTGGCCCGGGTCGGGCGTCCACATCTGGTCGAACACGAAGTTGCCGTGGGCATAAGTGATCAGCTTGTCCTTGTAGATCTCAACCCCCTGCACCGCGTGGGGGTGGTTGCCGATCACGAGGTCGGCGCCATCATCGATGGCCAGGTGGCCGATCTCGCGGGGGTCGTCGGGCGCGATGAAGTCGTGCGTGGACTGGGGGGTGAGAACGTATTCCTTGCCCCAGTGGAACTGCACGACGACAACATCCGCGCTGGGGCGGGCCTGGGCGATCTCGCGCTGCAGCTCGGCTCGGTTGATCGCCACCCCCACGCCGTTGAAGCCGAGGAACGCGAAGCGAACCCCGCGCACCGTCATCGTCGCCACCAGGCCGAGCCCGGTGGGCTGGATCTGGTGTTCGGTGAGCAGCTTCTCTGTGCTGTCGGTGCCGACCGCCCCGAAGTTGGTGAGGTGGTTGTTGCTGAGGTTCGCGATGTTGACACCGGCATATGCCAGGCCGTCGATGAACCGGGGGTCACCGCAGAAGCTCATGCCGGTTGGTGACGGCTTGCAGGTGGCGAACAGCGGGGCCTCGAGGTTGATGAACTCGATGTCGCCGCTGCGGAGATAGTCCGCCGTGGCCTCGAAGGGCCATTTGAAGTTGTTGCGCTTGAGCATCTGCTCATTGGTGTTGCGCGCGGGGATGATGTCGCCGGTGACGATCATGGTCACCTTGCGCGCGTCCGCCACCGCGGACAGGTCCGGCGGAGTCCCGAAAATCGCCGCCAGGGACAGGGGCATGATGGGCGACGGCGATGGGCTCGGGCTGGGGGCGCTGCTGGCGCTTGCGGTGGGGCCTGGAGAGACGCGGGCGGCCGCGGGGGTGCGGCCGCCGAGCCGGCCCGAGACCAGCAGGCCGAGCAACGCGAGAACCAGGACCATCGAGACGCCCGCGAGGCCGATCTCGACCGGCCCCAGCCGGCGGCGGCGCCGCGTCCTCACGTCGCGGGCTGGATATCCCTGATAACCAGGCGCACCCGGCCGTGGGCCAGTATGCGGTCCCGGTCGTCGCGCACCTCGACCTGCCAGAGGTGCATCTGACGTCCGCGCTGCACCGGCGTGGCGACCCCGGTCACCCGGCCGCCGGAGACGCTGCGGAGGAAGCTGGTCTGGTTCTCGATCCCGGCCGAGGTCTTCTCGGGCATCACGTTGATCGCCGCCCCGATCGACGCCAGGCTCTCGATGATGGTGCAGTAGACGCCGCCGTGGATGATGCCCCAGGGCTGGGTGTGGCGCGCGGGGTCGAGGTCGACGATGCCCTCCACGCGTTCGGTGGTCGCGGAGGTGATGACCAGCCCCAGGCCGCCCTCGAACGGCCCGCGCCCGGCATTGAGCATCTCGGCGAAGTCCTGCCCCACGTGCGCTAACTTATCAGCCGTGCCGAAGCTGCCCAAGCTCGCGGCCGCGGTGACGGGGGCCGCGGTGGCGGCAGCCATCGCGTTCCCGCCATCGCGCCGCCAGAGCGTGCGGGTGGCGCGGGCGATCATCGACGAGCTGGCGATGCGCGCCGACACCTCGTGGAGCGACAGGCTGATGCTCCTGACCACGGAGGGGCACCGCACCGGTTTTCCCCACACGGTGGTCCTCGCGGGCGTCGACGTCGATGGTGAGAACTATGTCCTGCCGTGGATCGGGACGCCGTCCTGGCTCCGCAACTTGCGAGCGAAGCCCGACGTCGTCGTGGACGACCGCGTTTCGGTCCACCGCGCCCGGGCGGAGGTCGTCGAGGGACCGGCAGCCGAGGCCGCGCGGGAGGTGCTCCTGGCCGGGTTGCCGTCCCCCCTGCGCGCCGCCATCGAAAGCACCGGCGTGGCGCTGCGCCGGGGCTCGCCGGCGGTGCGCTTCCGGGCGCGCTGATCAACCCCGTGAGGGCTCGGCGCGTCACCCTGGTGCACAACCCAGGCTCGCGCGGTGACTCCGCGGCGATGGCGGCACGGGCCGAGGCCATCGCCAGGGCGGCGGGAGCCGAGGTCGCCCTGGCCACGACCGACATGCGGGGACACGCCTTCATCCTCGCCACCGCGGCCGCGTCGGAAGGCGCGGAGCTGGTGGTCGCCGTGGGCGGGGACGGGACGGTGCGAGAGGTCGCCGCGGGGCTCGCCGGCACCGGGGTGCCGCTGGGGATCGTGCCCGCGGGGACCGGCAACAGCTCCTACCTGGAGCTCTTCGGCGGGGTGCCGTGGGAGGGCGTCCTGGCGAGCGCCGTCGTGGCATCTGAAACCCGCGCGGTGGACCTCATCGAGATCCGCCAGACCGGCGAGCTCGGCCTGCTGGGCTTCAGCGTCGGCTGGTTCGCGCAGATCGTGCAGCTCGCGGCGAGGGGCTCGACCGGCGGCGCCGCGGCCTACGCGGAGGCAGCCGGTGTGGCCGCCCAGTCGCCGCTGCGCTTTGCCGCCACGGTCAGGGTTGACGGCGAGCTGCTGGCCGAGGGCGACCTCGGGCTGCTGGCGATTGGGGGCGCCCGCGTGCGTGCCTCCGTGTTCCCCGTGTTCCCATCGTCACTCATGGATGACGGTCTGCTCGAGGTGCTGGCCGTTTCCGCGACGGACACCGCCGGCTTCAACGACCTGCTCGGTGCGGTCCTCGAGGGCAGGCACCTCGACCACCCACTGGCGCGCCACACCCGGGGGCGGGCCGTCGAGGTCACCGCGCCCGAGGGCATGCTGGCAGAGTTCGACGGCGACATCTGGGAACGGGAGGTGTACTCGGTGGACCTGGGCTGCGCCCCGGGCCGCCTGACCGTGGCGCCTCGGCTGTGACGTCTGTGTAACGAAGGCCTCCGTGCCACAGGTTTGTGACTGTCACACCCGTTACACCAACACAGATGGAAAGGCACATCGAGTCCGCTGGGCGACTGGCAGCGATCATCGCCTCGATCTGCGTGCTGGTGGTCGGCCTGACCACCGTCGCCATGGCGCACGACGGAGGCGGCTCGCGGCAGGGCTCGAGCACCCAGGGCCGCCGGGACGACCGCTCGCATTCGAGGCCCAGCCCGAAGCCGACCACCAAGCCCAGCCCCGCCCCAACGGCCAAGCCGAGCCCCAGGCCGACGGCCAAGCCGAGCCCCAGGCCGACCGCCATCCCGACGGCGACCGGCTCGACGGGCGGCACCAGCACCGGCCCGGGCGGCAGCGCGGTCGCGGGCAGCACGACCAGCGCGGCCCAGGCGCCGGCGGTCAAGTCCACCGGCACGCTTGGCCACGCCGCGGGCCCCGCCGCCACCTCGTCGCACGCGACGGCGTCCACGGTCTCCGCGGCACAGGCTCCGGCCGGGGCGATGGCGGCCTCGGGCGGGCCGGCACTGCCGTCCGGCGGGCAGGCTGCGGAGGAGTTCAAGCAGGGCGTTCTCGGCATCTCGGGCACCTTCGTCCCGATGGGCACCGGGCTGGTCGTCGGCTCACTGGTCCACGTTGGCAGTGAGGCCGGCGGGCTCAACACCGGCCAGCAATTGCTCATGGTGGCCTGGCTGATGGCCAACGGGTTCGCCATCTTCCTGGTCCGCCGGCGGCGGGCGGCGCGCCGCACCCATCCATCGGGTCCCGAGTTCAGGCCCATCACGCTGGGCACCCACAACTTCTCCTAACCCCAGGCGGCAGCAACAACCTCCCCGCCATGACTGTTACACCACTGGCACAGAGTGCCGGTGGGGTAAATAGTGATAGTGACGGTTATATGTAATGCGATACAAAGTACCGCCACGATCACTCACTAGTCGAGGAGGATCCAGATCCACATGGAGCACCTGACGGTTAAAGGAACTATGCGGAGGGGCGCAGCCGGCTCGGCGGCGGTTCTGATCGCCGGCGCAAGCATGTGGCTGAGCAATGCGCCCACCCTGGCGAAGGCCCACGACGAGAACGCGGCGTCCAGCCACGGCCAGAGTAACCATGACGGTCCTGGCGACAGCAACCGCGGCGATGTCTGGACCGACAACGTCGGGCAGCCCTCCGGGCCCGGTCACGAACAGGACACCCATCTGGCTTGCGCCGACATCAATCTATGGGGCGACAAGATGGGTGATTCCGGCGACGCCTACACGATCGACTCGTGGCCGCCGTCCGGCAACAAGTCCCTCGCGTACAGCTCCACCTGGAGCTACGACCAGGCCCAGGGCGGGCCGCAGGTGATCTCGGTGATCAACGTCAAGACCCTCGTTGCCAGCGCCCAGGCGGCCGGCGCGGCGCCGGCCAACAAGAACGGCTATCACTTCAAGCTGGAGCTGACCCAGGATCCTCAGAAGCACAAGACGTTCTGGGTAAGCTGCCCGGCCCCCGCCCCGACGCCCACTCCCACGCCGAAGCCCACACCCACCCCCACCCCGGGTGGCGGGGGCACCGAGGGCACCGGTAACGGTGGCGGCGGTGGCGGCGGGACCGAGGGGACCGGTACCGGTGGTTCGGTGACTCCGCCCAGCTCTGGCGTCCAGGCCGCGACGATAGTGGTTGGCTCACCATCAGCGCCTGCCCAGCAGGGCGTGCTTGGCGCAGCGACCAACATGCCAACCACCGGGAGGGTCGCCATCCTCGGCGCGCTTCTCCTCGCGATTGCCATGGTCATCGCCGGTGGGCTGGTCCTGCGGAGGTCCCGCTCCGCCAACTGACCCTCCGCGGTCGCAACGAAGGGCGCCGGCAACCGGCGCCCTTTACTGTTCCCCTCAGGCCAGGCGGCGAAGCTCGGCCGGTGACAGCCTCGCCAGGTTGAGCAACAGTTCGGTCAGCTGGTCCGAGGGGTCAGGACCGAACTCCAATTGTCCGCGCAGCTTCGCGGCGGCCCCCGCCAGCCGGGACCCCGCGGGCTCCTGGCAACTCCCGGTAGCGGCAGCACGCTCAGACTCGAGGACGGTCCCGTCTTTCAGCGTCACCTTGACCCGGGCGCCGACGCGCTTCGCCACCGTGACCAGGCCAGTCCCACCTGCGCTTGCGGCCTCGATCACCGCGTGAGCCAGTTTCTCGTCGGCCCCGTGGGCTAAGAGGTAGGGAAACGCGCGCCCGCCCGCCCACGCTATAGCGGCCCCGACGGGTGCCGTCGCCGCAAGCGCGGCCATGGTCAGGGCGGGGTCATGCCGGAGCACGACCTTCCCTGCCAAGCGCCAGCGCGCCGGCGAGGCGAGGGCGCTTCCATGAAGGTCGCCGACATCGAGGCCGCCGCGCTCGAGCGCGGCCGCGAGGTTGTAGCCGGCGCTGAACCCCAGCGCCGGCAACGGTGTCCTGGAGCCGGCCAGGAACGGGCTGCTCTCTGCCTCCATCCCAAGCGTGAAGATCGAAACGTCAGCCTCGGCACCGGCTACGTCGTCCAGGCCCAACGGCCCGAGCGCGGCTGCAGCCTCGACCAGGGCGGTGATGTAGGCGCATCCCGGAACGTGCTTGACCGAGAGCGTGCGCAGGTGCCAGCGCCGGCCATAGTCAGCCATTGCCTCGGGGACGGCCACGTCGGCCAGCGTTTCGAGCACGCCCCCGGGGCCTTCGAGCAACGCCGGGACCCCGATTGAGCCGCGCTGGGCCAGCTGTACGCATTTCGCCGCATCGAGGATCGGCCTCGCTGCCATCCAGAACTTGTCATCCGAGCCCATGAACGCGGGCATCAGGACCCGCCGCGCCTGGGCCAGCGCGAGCCCAACCGCACCGGCCATCTGGGCCGGCGAAAGGCCCAGTACAACCGACGCCCCGACCGCCGTGCCCACCGCGTGGGTGTGCCCCGCCGCCTGGCCGCGTGCCGGGCCGAGGGTCACTGCCGCCGTCAGTCGGGCGGCGACCTCCGAGGCAGCCACCTGGGCCACGAGAGCACGCTCACCTGACACGTTCGCGTCGGCCGCACAAGCCAGGACGGCGCCGGCACAGGCATGGCCGAGGTGGCCGGCAAAGGCCGTCTCGTCGAAGTCGAGGGCCATGGTAAGGAGCGCGTTGCGAGCAGCGCGCTCGGCCCAACTGCTGCCCTCGATGGCGGCGAGGAGCCGCGTCGAGACCGGGTGCCGGCGGGTTGCCACCGCGGCGGCTGCCTGGGAGAGGGCCTGGGCGATCGCCAACTCCCGAACGTCAGCGGGGATATCTGCCAGCCGCAGCGACGCCGCCCACTCGCAGGCCTCCCACAACAGGCTGCTCACCCGGCCCAGCCTACGAGCACCAGGCAGCGGCGGCCGCGGTGGGCTAGGTGCGCTCGAGCAGGAAGTAGGTGGAGCAGGCCCGGTCCAGCAGTTCCTTGCTGAGGTTGGCCGGCTGACCCAGGTATGCCGCGATCTCCTTGACGTGGGCGAGGATGTCGCGCGGGTGCACCCCGCGAGGGCTGCGCGAGCGGTAGTACTTGCCCAGGATGTAGTAGGCCGAGGCCTCGCCACCCGCCAGGCCCATCCTGTCCGCCTCGCGGACGAAGATCTCCTTGAACTCCTCGGGCGTGGGGTCGGGGATGTTGATCTTGTAGCGAATACGGCGCAGGAATGCCTCGTCCACCAGCTCGGAAGGGTCCAGGTTGGTGGAGAAGAAGATCAGCATCCCGAAGGGCACCTCGATCTTCTTGCCGACCACCGCCATGTTGAGGTAGTCGACCCCCTCCTCGAGGGGGACGATGAAGCGGTTGAGCAGCTTGCGGGGCGAGACGTCCTGGCGGCCGAAGTCGTCGACGAGGAAGATGCCGCAGTTGGCCTTCATCTGCAGGCCGGCCTCGTAGAACTTGAAGGCGGGCTGCCAGACCAGGTCGAGCATCGACAGGTCGAGCTCGCCACCGACCTGGACGAAGGGACGCCGGCAGCGCACCCAGCGCTGGTCGGCCTCCGCCACGGGTGGGCCGACGGGCTCGTGGTGGCTGGGGTCGTAGAGCCGGATGACGGCGTCATCGACCGCCAGCGCGTAGGGCATGAATACCGATCCGCCAAGCAGGGTCTGGGCGGCGCGGGAGATCGAGCTCTTGCCGTTGCCGGGGTGCCCGTAGAGGAACACGCTGCTGCGCGAGTTGAAGGCCGGCCCCAGGACCTCCATGGTCTCGTCGCTGAGGACCAGGCCCGCCAGGGTGCCCTTGAGGGCGTCCCGGGTGGCGAAATTCTCCGGCAGACCCTGCGCGGCCACCGACGCGTTGTACTCGCGCAGGGGCACCGGGGCCGGGCCCATGTACTGGTTGCGATCGAGGATCTCGCGGGCGCGCTCCCGGCCCGACTCGGTGATCATGTACGCCAGCCCCTCCTCCAGGGTCTCGAGGCGGCGTTCCGGGCGGGCGCCCTGGCCGATCGACTGGATCAGCGAGTTGTTGGCCAGCTGGGCGATGACCGGGTGGATGCACTCGTAGTCCAGCCGCAGCCTGGTGGCGATCTCGTGCGCGGGCAGCTGGGTGCTGAAGTGCATCAGCTTCAGGATCAGGTCGCTTACGAAGGTCGCCGAGAGGCCGGTCTGCTGGAGGGTGCGCGGGCGCGGAGGCATGAAGCCGCCGGCGACGTCCGCAGGCGGACCCACAACCTGCTCCATTTCCAGGGGCGGTTCTACTGGGGGCGCAGGCGGGGAAACCCCGTTGTCCTGGGCGCCCTCGCTCGCCTCTATCGAGGCATTTTCAAGCTGGGCCACGGCTTCTGCATGGTAGCAGCGCCGAACCGGGGTTGGAACGGCGGTCCCGGGGAGACGGGGTCAGTCGGGGGCGGGGTTGCCGGCCGGCGGCGAGGCCGGCGGCCTTACCGGCGACGGGCTCGGGAGCGGCGAGGCCTCATCGGCCGGAGGGGTGGTGGCAGTGGGGATCTCCCGGGGCACCGGGCTCGAGCTGGGCTCGATCGTCGCCACACAACCGCCGGCACTGGCGGCGATCACGACCAGGGCCACGATGGCGGCCGGCCTGGCGAGGGACCGCGGGCCAGGGATGCTCATGCGACCGAGCCTACCGGGCTAGTGCCCGACGGCAGGGGCCGGCGGGGTGCCGCGCCGCCCGCGGGTCTCACGCACCTTGAAGATCACGAGCCCGCCCACGATGAACGAGACGATGTAGACGATGAAGGTCGCCGGGTAGCCCCCGGGCTGCCCGAAGACCTGGCCGCGTCCATTGAAATAGTCGATCAGGAAGCCCCCGACGAAACCGGCGATCACCCCGGACCCGGCCGTCGCGATGTTCGAGAAGCCGAGGAATCGGCCCGCCTCGTCATTCGGGATCACATCCATCATGAAGGCCCAGTCCACCGACAGGAAGGCGCCGGCCGCGATCCCCACCAGGATCCCGAAGTAGAGCGCCTGGCTGAGGTTGGGCGGCAGGCTGAAGAGGCCGCTGGCAAAACCGATCATGAAGTCGGGCAGGATGCGGTAGGGCGAGGCGATCAGGCCGATCGTCCCCAGGACTCCCAGGATCGCCGCCCCCAGGATGATCGGCTTGCGGCCGGTGCGGTGCGACAGCTCGGCCGCCGGCAGGCTGACCAGCAGCGCGAACAGGACGATCACCACCTGGAGGTCACGCGCCGCGATGCTGGCGAGCTCCTCGAGGTGGGTCCCATGGCCGGGGTAGAACACGTCCTTGAAGTAGAAGACCGCGTAGCGCTGGAGCCCCGCGATCGCGACCAGGATGGTCAGCCGCGAGAGCATCAGCCAGAGGAAGTCGGAGTGCCTCTTGGGGCTGATCCGGAAGGTGCCGACGATGACATCGGACCACGAGCTCTTGAGGTTGGGATCCGGCTTCACGCGGTCCGGGAAGAGCAGGACGACGACCAGCATCGACACCCCCAGCACCGCGGCCATCGAGAACAGCGCCAGGTCGGGCCGGTTGCTGCCCATGAAGGTGCCGACCACGTAGAAGCCGATCGCCAGGCCCAGGAGGTTGCCCGCGCCGACAAACCCGCTGGCGCGGCTGCGCTCGGCCTCCGGGACGACATCGGGGAGCAGGCCCTGGTAGGGGGCCTGCGCCGCGTTCTCGGACAGCTGCAGGAAGAAGTAGAGGACCAGCAGGTACAGGTAACCGGGCGCCAGGAATACCGCCGCGCCGGAGGCCCCGGAGGTCGAAGACGGCGTGAAGGCCATCAACGTCAGGAAGACGATCGAGCCCATCGTGCCGACCACGATGAACGGCTTGCGCCGGCCGAACCGGGTGTTGGTGCGGTCGGAGACCGCGCCCATGATCGGCTGCCAGAAGACGGCGATGAACGTCCCGATCCCCTCCAGGATGGCGACGCCGGTTCCCTTGTGCTCGTCGCCGACATTGTGGAGGATCAGGATGGGCAGGACCTGGCTGCCCAGCGGCAGCCAAAGGAACCCCAGGGCCAGCCAGTAGGTGGTGAGCAGGGCGATCCGCGGGGTTCCCAGCCGCCGGGGCGTCGCAGTGCCGGCTGTCGCCGCTGCCATCGGCGCTCACTGTAATGCCGCGCGGCAACGGGTGCCACTCGTTGCTACGATCGTCGGTGGTGTTGGGACGGGCGCGGGGGGCTCGAATCGCCGGGGGGCTGGCCGCGGCCGCCATCCTGGCGGGCAGCGCGACGGGCCCAGTGCAGGGCGCGCAGCCGCTCGCGGGGGCACCGGACCGCGTCCTGCAGTTCCTCCACGTGGGCCCCGTGAACCCCACCAGCCACCTGGCCCAGGTGGTTGACGAACGCGGCCGCGAGGTGCTCCTCAAAGGCGTCAATGCCGACGGGCTGGTGGATTACTGGCAGCAGCCGCCGACCCTGCCCAACCCGTACTCGATCCAGCCATCGGACTACGCGGGCATGACGTGCCCCCCCGACGTCCCCGCCGTGGAAGGGGTGCCGGTCTGCCCCTGGGACCTGGCCCAGATGCGGCCGATGGGCTTCAACGTCCTGCGTCTCAACCTGAGCTGGAGCCTGGCTGAGCCGACACCCGGGAACATCAGCAGCGCGTACCTCGACCGGGTTGCGCAGGTGGTGGGGTGGGCAGCCGCCCAGGGGGTGTACGTGGTCCTCGACATGCACCAGGACGCGTGGAGCAAGCACGTCTACACCCACCCCGGTGACACCTGTCCGCCGGGCTTCAACGCGATCCGCGGCTACGACGGCGCGCCGGCGTGGGCCGCCGCCTACACCGGCCCGGCCTGCGCCCTGCATGGCGTGCGCGAGCTGGACACGGCGGTGGACCAGGGATTCAACAACTTCTACACCGACGTGCAGGCTTCCGACGGCACAGGCCTGCAGGAGCATTTCGTGGGCGTCCTCAAGGCGCTCGCCGCACGCTTCAAGAACAACCCCGCGGTGGCCGGCTACGAGCTGATGAACGAGCCCAGCCCCGCCCCGGCAGAACCGACCGACCCCCAGCTGATCAACCTGTGGGGCAAGATGGTGGACGCGGTGGTGGCCGCCACCCCCGGCTTCCGCCAGCTCTTCTTCTTCGAGCCCAGCGTGTTGCGCGACGTCGTCGACGCCAGCCAGGTGCTCACCCCCTGGACGCTGGCGAGCGCGTACCCCAACGCGGTCTACGCTCCCCACATCTACACCGGCGTCTTCACCCTCGACCAGCAGGCCGCCCAGCAGCGCCTGCTCCCCACCAACGGCGGCTACCAGAGCTCGATCCGGGATGCGCAGAACCTCGGCCTGCCGTTGTGGATTGGCGAGTTCGGCAACGACCCGCCCGATGACAACACGATCATGAGGTCCAGCTACCAGCTCCAGGACCAGTACATGCTGGGCGGCGCCTACTGGCTCTGGAAGGAGAACGCCAACGACATCAACGCGACCCTCTTCTGGGGCATCTACGGCAAGCCGTTCGACGCGCCCACCAGGGGCGTCCCGCAGGCCGGCAAGATCAAGTTCAGCGGCCGGGCCTACCCGCTGGCGACGACCGGCCACCTCACCCAGGTCACCTACGACCCCGACACAACCGGGTTCGACATCCGCGCCGTGAGTGACGCCGCGGTGCGGGCCGGGGACAGCGCCCACGCCACCCTGGTCTTCGTCCCCCCGGCGTCCACCTGCGAGGTCCGGGCGGAGAACGCGGTGCTCGAGGTCTTCGACCGCGGCGCGGGCAGCCGTGAGGCGTACGCATACCCTGGCGCGGGCGCGTACCGGGTCTTCTGCGGCATCGTCGCCGGGGCGGCCGCGACGGTCGGCCCGGGAGGTGGGTCCGGCAGTGGACCCGGCAGCTTGCCCAACACCAGCCGCTGAGGGCCCCGCCCCGAAGTACACTGGCCACCGGTAACCCGGTTTGAGCGACTCCACCAACGCTGCAGGAACGACCCGGCTGTCGTCTATCGTCAGCGACGACCTGCTCCAGGGCGTGGTCGCGTTCTTCCACGAGCGGACCGGGGTGCGCCTCTGGTTCCAGGACCTCAGTGGCTACACCGTCGCGCCGCCCACCGAAGTACCGCGGTACTGCTCCCTGATGATCAACCACCTCCGCTGCGGCCTTGCCAACCCGGCAGTGACCATGGCGCCCCTACCCGAGATTCCCAACTTCCGGTCCTGCCTCGGGAGCATCGGGCACCTGGTGGTGCCAATTCGCCACCGCAGCGCCCGCGGCGATGTGAAGGAGCTCGGCCGCATGGTGTCCGAGCCGATGGCCGTCGGTAGGGCCCCGTATGACGAGTTGCTGGCCGAATCGCACCGGTTGAACAGCCACCCGGACAACCTGGCGACGGCCGCCGGCACCCTCCCGGTCGTGGACCGCGATGAACTGCTGCAGCTCGCCGGGCTGGTGACCATGGTCCTTCAGCGGGTGGCCGACGACCGCAGCAGCCGGGCCCGCAACCTGGCTGTCGCGGAGGCCTTCGAGGAGGTCGGGATGCAGGGCAACCAGGCGGTGATCCGGGAGCTTCTCACCAGCCTGGTGCGCGAGTTCAGTGACGCCGACGCCGTGGTCCTGAGCACCCATCCCGGGGATCTCGAGAGCCTCGGCCACCAGGCCGCCTTCGACGACACCCTGCCGGAGGACGAGCGCCGGCTCCTGCTGACCTTCACCGGCGAGGTGGTGAAATGGATCTCGCAAACCGGTTACCCGATCAGCTTCCCCGACCTCGGCGGCAGCGCATGGCGGCGCCACGTACTGGGCGGCCTGGACCTCGAGGGGGCGCTGGTGGCCGTGCCGGTGAAACTCCCTGGCCACTGGCGCGGCTGGTGGACCGCCTACTATCGCGAGCCCCGCGCGCAGCTGGAGGACCAGGTGCACCGGCTTTCAGTCCTCGCCGCCCACAGCGCCCAGACGCTGACGTTCGTTGCCCAGCTCGAGGCGAGCCAGGAAGCGGCCATGACCGACGCGCTGACGGGCCTCGGCAACCGCCGGTTCCTGCACGAGCAGCTGGAGCGGGAGCTTTCCCGCAGTCACCGCAGCCGCTACCCGGTATCGATGGTGATCATCGACATCGACGACTTCAAGCTGGTCAACGACGCGCACGGCCACCGGGTTGGCGACGACGCGCTGAGGCTGGTTGCCGATGCCCTCCGTGTTCCCCTGCGACGGTCGAGCACCGTCTGCCGGTACGGTGGGGACGAGTTCTGCGTGATCATCCCCGAGTGCTCGCCCGACGAGGCCCTGGGGGTGGCGCGCCGGCTCTGCGAGGAGATCGAGCAGCGTCCCCTGGTGGTCGCCGGCCTGGCCCCGGTCGGCATGCGGGTTTCGGCCGGGGTCGCCACCCAGCACCCCGACGAGCCCCTGGCCGTTGACCTCTTCGACCTTGCCGACCGCGCGCTCATGGAGGCCAAACGGCACGGCAAGAACCGGGTGGAGGTGAGCCAGGTCGAGGCGCCGCGCCTGGTCACCGAACAGGGACGCCTGGTCTGACCGGCGCGCCGGCCCCGCTGGTCGAGTGCGTTCCCAACGTTTCCGAGGGGCGGCGTCCCGAGGTGATCGCCGAACTGCGCGGCGCCATCGAGGTGGTGCCGGGCTGCTGCCTCCTGGACGTCCACAGCGACGCCGACCACAACCGGTCGGTCTTCACCTTCGCGGGGACACCGGGCGTCGTGGAGGCTGCTGCCCTGTCCCTGGCGGGGGTGGCGGTGGCGCGCATCGACCTCCGCCAGCACCACGGGACGCACCCCCGCATGGGGGCCATCGACGTGGTGCCGTTCATCCCCCTGTCGGGCATCGACCTGGCCGGGTGTTGCCTGCTCGCAGAGCGGGTGGGCGCTCGGCTCGCGGCCGACCTCGCCGTGCCTGCCTACCTCTATGGCGAGGCGGCGCGGCCGGGCCGGCCGCGCGTGCTCACGGACCTCCGCAGGGGTGGGTTCGAGGCGCTGACGGCCGCGCCCTGGTTGCTCCAGTCCCCGGACTTCGGGCCCGACGCCGCCCACCCGACGGCGGGCGCGGTGGCTGTTGGCGCGCGCGGCCCGCTGGTGGCCTTCAACCTGCTTCTCGACACGGCCGACGTCGATATCGCCAGGCGCGTCGCGGCTGCGGTCCGCGAGTCCTCGGGAGGCCTGGCGGCGGTGCAGGCGCTGGGGATGTTCCTGCCCAGCCGCGGTCGCGCCCAGGTAAGCACGAACCTGCTGGACCACGCGCGGACGTCGATCGGGACCCTGGTGGCGGCGGTTCGGGCCGCAGCCGCCGCGGAATTGACGAGGGTGGTCGAGGCCGAGCTTGTCGGTCTCGCCCCCGCCGCCGCGCTGACCGGCCTGGACCCTGCCGGGCTGGCGGGGATGCCGGGCCCGGACCGCAGCATCGAGGCCCGCCTCGAAGTGTGCGCCCGGTAAGGTTGCCAGCCGTATGGCCCAGGTCACGCGCATCTTCCTCTGCCGCCACGCCCACCCGGCCAACCCCGGAAGGGTGTTCTACGGCCACCTGCCGGGCTTTGGGCTGAGCCCGCTCGGGGTGCGCCAGGCGCTCGGGCTGGGTGACCACCTCTCCCGCTACCCCGTGCAGCGGATCTACGCCAGCCCCCTGCAACGCGCCCAGGAGACCGCCTCCCTGGCGGCTTCCAGGTTGGGCCGGGAGGTGCCGATAGAGACCCGCGAGCAGCTGGTGGAGGCCCACTTCGGCAGGTACCTGCAGGGGGTCACGCAGCGCCGCGCGCTGGTGGTGCGCCCGCTCCTGTGGGTCCACCTCGTTCGCCCGGGGGCGCTGGCCATCGACGAGAAGGTGGCGGACCTGGCGGCCCGGGTCGACGGGGTCTGTCGCGAGGCCGTCGCGGCATGCCGCGGCCAGGCTGCCGCCGTGGTGAGCCACGCGGACCCGGTCAAGGCATTCTGGAACAGGTTCCTGGGCCGGCCTGACTGGCGCTTCCACTTCCTGGACCTGGCCAAGGGCGGGTTCCTGGAACTGGTGTATGAGGACGACACGCTCGTGGCGATCCACCCCCATGCCCCGGTCGAGGCCGGGGGTGCGGTTTGATAGACATGAACATGGTCGTTTCCGGCGCGGGCGCAACCACCCGGCTCAGCATCATGGCGATCCTGGGGATCCAGGACCGCTGGTGGGCGCTCCTCGCGGTCGCCATCGTGGTCCTGGTCGTGCTCGCGGTTGTCATGTCGCGACGGTCGCGGGGACCAAAGGTCGAGTTGCGGGACCTCGCGAACGAGGACGTCGAGCGCTACCAGGCCGAGTTCGAATCGATCGAGCGCGAGTTCGTGGATCGCCCCGAGCAGGCCGCGGCTCGCGCCCGCGGGCTCGTCGAGGAACTGGTCCGGCGGCGCGGTTTTCCCGACCGGATCGAGCCCGCGCAACGGGTCAAGGACATCGCCCGCCACGACCGCGAGGCAGCGCGCTCGCTGGAGACCGCGCACGACGAGCTGAAGGGTGCCGGCAATGACACGGAGCGCCTCCGGCGCGCGGTGCAGCACTACCGGTATGTCTTCTACCGGCTGACCGGGACCAAGCCCCCGGGCGCCTGACCCCGCCCCGCGGCCAACGTGCTCGCGGTCTGGAAGAATGAACCCATGGCGCAGCCCACTCCCGCCGGCAACCCGTCGCCGGGCCGCAGGCTGCGCGGTTGGCTCCGGGAGCGCGCTCACCAGCTAACCCGCGAGCGCTGCCCCTACTGCCGCTCGACCCCGGTGAGCTCCATCGCGGAGATGGTGGTCTTCACCAACCGCGGCTACCGCTTCCCCCGGGTGGCGATCACCTACTGCCTGATCTGCGAGCAATTGCTAGGCGCCCACCTCGTCGAAGGGGAGCCACCATGTTCCTGCGATGGGCATTTCGAGAGCGACATCGCGGAGTCCGACACGCTGCCGCTGAAGAACCCCCACCGCATGACCGACATCGTCTTCACGTCGTGCGCGACCTGCGGTGTGGTCCTCGAGGCGGGCATCCACTACTGATGCTCGGCCGGTGGGGCAGCTTTAGTCATCGACACCCCTTCTGGACGCTGACTCTCTCGGGGGTCGTGCTCGCGCTGTCGATCGTCTTCCTCGTTAGGGGCGGCGAGCTCAAGAACCCTCGGTCCCTCAACCTCGAGGCCGGCCACGCCAGCGACCTGGCCGCCGGTGAGCTGCCCCACACGGGGGGCGGCGGGTCCTCGTTCTCGCTGATCTTCACCAGCGACCATGTCCGGGTCGCTGACGCCCGGTACCGCGACGCGGTCGAGGCCGCCGTGCGGCCGCTGACCCAGGACAGCCGCGTGAAGCAGGTCATCACGCCGTGGAACATCCCGGCGCCCGACCCGACGTCCACCGCCAGCCCTGCGACCCAGGTGTCCGCCGACCAGACCAGCGCGGTGGTCTACGTCCTCTTGAAGGACAGTGGAGGTGTGAGCCGCAAGTACTACGGGGACCTGCGGGGCCAGGTCCACCCCGGCCCCCTCAAAGTCCTGGCCTTCGATGGCGTGGCCGAGGGGAACGCGTTCGACACCTACCTCCAGACGGACCTGAGCAGGGCCGAGGTGATCGCCCTGCCGGCGACCATCCTCCTGCTGCTGCTGGTGTTCGGGGCGCTGGTGGCCGCGGGGCTGCCGCTGCTGATCGGGCTGGTCTCGATCCTCGGCGGCATCGGCGGGATCTACGCCATCGCCGGCTTCACCGACGTCTCCAGCTACGCCCAGAACGTCGTCACGCTCATCGGCCTGGGGGTCTCGATCGACTACTCACTGTTCATCGTCAACCGCTTCCGCGAAGAGCTCGCTCGCGGCGTTGACCGCGAGCAGGCGCTGGCCACGACCATGGCCACCGCGGGCCGCGCCATCATGTTCTCCGGCCTCACCGTCGCGGTGGGGCTGTCCGGCATGCTGTTCTACACCGGCAGCTTCCTGCCCTCGATGGGCATCGCGGGGGCGATGGTGGTCGGGGTCGCCGTCTTCTACTCACTGACCCTGCTGCCCGCCCTGCTGCGGTTGCTGGGGCCCAGGATCAACGCGGTGCGGGTCCCCATCGCCGCCACCGGCAGCCGCAAGAGCTGGCACCGGCTGGCGATGGGGGTCATGGCCCACCCGGTCGTGGTGCTGGTGCCCACGGTCGCGTTCATAGTCCTTGCGGGCCTGCCCTTCGGCCACCTGCGGATGGCCAACGGGGGCATCGAGGAACTGCCGGCCACCGCGGAGGTACGCCAGGGCTACGACCTGTCGGTCAGGAAGTTCCCGGGCTCCAGGCAGACCACCGTCGAAGTGGTCCTGGAGTTCCCCGGCGACCCGCTCACCCCCTCCCGGGTGGGCGCCGCCTACGACCTGAGCCGGCGCATCGCGAAGATCAAGGGCGTCACCAGCGTGAGCAGCGTCGTCGACCTCGACCCGGCCCTGGACCGGGCCGCCTACCAGGCGCTCTACTCCGCCCCCGCATCCACCCGGCCGCCCAAGGTGGCGCAGGCCCTGAAGCAGGGCGTGGGCAAGCACGTGATGGTGCTCAACGCGAGCACCGACCTCCCCGCGGAGAGCGACCCGGCCCGCGACATCGTGCGCGCGATCCGCGCCGACCGCACCGTCGCTGACGGCCGTCTCGAGGTTACCGGTGAGACCGCGTTCGACCTCGACATCGTGAACTTCATCGTCGACCGGACACCCGCCGCGGTCGGCTTCATCGTCGGCGTGACGATCATCGTGCTGTTCCTGCTGCTGGGCTCGGTGGTGCTGCCGATCAAGGCGGTGGTGATGAACTTCCTGTCGCTGTCAGCCTCGTTCGGGGCTCTCGTCTGGGTCTTCCAGGACGGCCACCTCGCCGGCCTCCTGGGCTTCACGCCGCAGGCCGTCGACCCTTCCATCCCGGTCCTGCTCTTCTGCATCGTCTTCGGGCTGTCGATGGACTACGAGGTGCTGCTGATGAGCCGCATGAAAGAGGAGTGGGAGCGAACGCGTGACAATCGTCACGCGGTGGCGGAGGGCCTCGAGCTGAGCGGCCGCCTGGTCACCGGCGCAGCGGCCATCATGTTCGCCGTCTTCATCGGCTTCGGCCTGGCCCAGGTCCTGCTGATCAAGTCGCTCGGGATCGGCATGGCGATCGCGGTCCTCATCGACGCGACCCTGGTCAGGGCCCTGATCGTGCCCGCCACCATGCGGCTGCTGGGCCAGTTGAACTGGTGGGCCCCCGGCCCGGTGGCGCGCCTCTACCGGCGCCTGGGGCTGGGCGAGGCGAGCGCCGTGGTGCGGCCGGAGCCCGAGCCGGCCGGTCCCTGATCCCGCCGCCCTAGGGCGAGGCGCTGGGGCGGGGCGAGGTTCCCGGGGATGGGCTGGCCGCCGGCGCCCCCGAGGCCGCCCGGACCTGGTCGAGGACAGCCCCCAGCTGCTGGATGTCCGTGGCGTAGCCGGCAAAGTCACCCGCCTTGAGCTTGGCCTGGGCGTCGGCGTACAGCTGTTGGGCGCGCGTCACGAGCTGCTGCAGGGTCTGGCTGGCGGGGGGCGCCTGGCTCGGCGGCGTGGCGCCGGGGGCGCCGGTCTGCCCGGAGGTCAGCGCCTGCAGCGCCTGGTCCAGCGAGTCGGCCCACACCACCCGTTGCTCGTCGGCAACAACCACCTTCTTCAGCTCGGGAGTCGGCGCCTGGCCGGTGGACTTGAGGTAGATCGGCTCGACGAAGAGGATGGAATCGCCTATCGGGATCACCAGCAGGTTGCCGCGCACCACCTTCGACCCGGTGGAGTTGAGCAGGGTCAACTGCTGGGAGATGGTCGGGTCCTGGTCCACCCTGCTCTCGACCTGTTCCGGCCCTGTCACCTGGCGGTCGGTCGGGAAGCGGAACTCAACCAGCTTGCCGTAGTCGGCACCGTCGCTGCGGGCGGCGATCCAGGCCACCATGTTCTTCTTGTTGAGCGGCGTGAACGGCTGGATCAGCACGAACTCCTCGTGGTCCTGGCCGGGCAGCTTCATCATCACGTAGTAGGGCTGCAGCGGCGCCGACGTGCCGGCCTGTTGGGTCACCTCGTTGGGCTGGGACCAGGCGTCCGCGCGGTTGTAGAACTGCTGTGGGTCGTGCATGTGGAACGTCTCCAGCATCTGGGCCTGGATGGTGAACAGCGACTCCGGGTAACGCACGTGCTGACGCAGGTCGGCGGGCATCTTGTCGATCGATTGGAAGGTGCCGGGGAAGATCCGCTGGTACGTCTGGATCAGCGGGTCGTGGCTGTCGGCGACGTAGAGGGAGACCGTCCCCTCGTAGGCATCGATGACCGCCTTCACGGAGTTGCGCACGTAGTTCGGTCCGCCGTCCTGGGTCGGGTCGCTGTAGGGATAGGCGTCGGTGGTGGTGAGGCCGTCGACGATCCAGTACATCCTGCCGCCGGAAATCACCATGTACGGGTCGCTGTCGTAGGTGATGAACGGCGTCAGGGTCTGCAGGCGGTCCTGGATCGCGCGGTGGTACAGCAGCTGGCTGTCGGGGTTGATCTGGGTGCTGAGGAAGAGGTTGGCATCCCCCAGTTGGTAGGCGTAGGCGAGGCGTCGCAGGGTCCCGGACATGGGCACGCCGTGGGTGCCCTGCCACTTCGAATACACCTGGTTGTCGCCCTTCTCGTAGTCGACCTCGTCCTCCTTGGTGCGCGCGACGACGTAGTCGGTGCTGGTCTCGCCGAAGTAGACCTGGGGCCGGGTGAGCTGTGGCTCGCCCACCGGCGGTATGTCGCTGAGCGACAGCGCCGGCCGGCCCTCGCTGTCGGACCGGGTGACCTGGGTCGCCGCGGCGCCGTAACCGTGGGTGTACTTGAGGTGGATGTTCACCCACGTCTTGACATTGTCGGCGAGGCCGCCGGTGTTCAACTCCCGCGCCGACAGCATCACCTGGCGGTAGCCGTCCTGCAGGTTGTATCGATCGATGGCGACACGGTTGAACTCGTAGTACTGGCGGATGGTCTGGATCTGCTTGTACGCGTCCTGCAGCGGCTGGTAATCCCAGAGGCGGATGTTGCTGACGGTGCCGGTGTTCGCGGCCAGCAGATCCTTGCTGACCTGTTGCTTGTCGGGGAAGTCCTGCACCGCGATACCGTCCAACCCGTAGGCGGTGTTGGTGGCGTCGATCTCACGCTGGATGTACTGGCGCTCCTGGGACAGCTGCGACGGGGTCACCGACACCCGCTCCACCAGTGCCGGGATGACCCCCAGCAGCACGATCACGGCGACCAGCCAGACCGCGGGGGGCCCCACCAGGAGGAGCGGCCGGCGCAACGCGCCATTGGCGAGGCTGAACAGCGCCAGGAGGGCGCAGAGGACGACCAGGATCCAGTACACCGGCAGGCGCACGTTGACATCGGTGTAGCCCGCGCCAAAGACGAACCCGTGCTTGCTGAGCAGCAGGTCGAACATCGCCAGCCGGTAGTGCACCGCCAGCAGCAGGAAGAAGGCGGTTCCCAGGATTGACAGGTGGGTGAGGGCCCGGGGCGGCAGCCCCTGCGGGGTGGCGCCGCCACGCGAGACATAGATGAAGATGGCGCTCGCGGCGCAGATCAGCAGCAGCGCCAGCAGCCACCCCCAGACGAAGCGGTACAGCGGCAACTGGAACACGTAGAACCCGATGTCCTGGCCGAACAGGGGGTCGGTCCGGTTGAATGACACCCCGTTCACCGCCCGGGCCACTGTCTCCCACGCCCCGGCGGCGACGGTGGCCATGACCAGGGCGATGGCGGCCGAACCGGCCAGCACCAACCGCCCCGCGGCAGCGGTGAGGAAGCGGCGACGCACCCCGATCGCGCTGAGGCTGCTGAAACCCACCTGCCGGACGGCGTACCCGGTGCTTGCGGACAGCGCGACGAACGCGACCAGGAAGCTCGCCAGGAGGATCCAGCCCTGGTACTGCACCCGGGTGACGTAGAGCGCCTGGTAACCCAACGACTGGAACCACAGGAGGTCGGTGTAGAAGCCGATCGCCGGGCGCACGACGAACAGCAGGACGAGAACCAGGCCGACCACCCAGAGCAGGCGGCGGGTTCCCCGGCTGGGGGTGAAATTGCCGAAGTTCGCGGGCCGGCCGCGGGGGAACAGCGGCTCGATGTTCTCGAAGAAGTCGCGGGGGCCGCCGGGCCTCACAGGACGCCGGGGCTCAGTTGGAGGACCTCAGTCCGTGTACCGCGTGATGCTGCGGTTCTCCTCATCGTGCTGCCGCTGGTACAGGGGACAGGACTCGTAGTCCGTGAGGCAGGGCGGCGATGGGTGGCGCAGGTATGTGAAGGTCTCGGTCTTGTGGGACACATGGCAATCTGCACGGTAGCGCTTCAATGGTCCCACCTTCTTGACCAGGATCTGCTCGAGGTAGGTGCAACGACGGGCCATCAGGAGCCTCCCGCCCCGGGGGACGGCGATGCCGGATGGGCTAGTTGGGCCCGACCATGGACCGCACCCGGTTGGCGAGGTCCTTGACCTTGAAGGGCTTCTTGAGCGCCTGGACGTTGGTGTATTTCTCGAGCTCCGGCGCCGTTGTCTGGTTCACCAGCGCGGAGACGACCAACACCTTGGGATCCTCCTGGCCGTCGGTTCGGATCCGCTGCAGGACCTGCGTCCCGCTCAGCTCGCCGGGAAGCATCAGGTCGAGGATGACCAGGTCCGGCTTGTATGACTCGATCAGCTCGAGCCCCTCCTCCCCGGTCTTGGCGGTCTTCACCTCGTACCCCTCCATCTGGCAGAGGAGCGTTTCGATGTCGGCGAGGGCGTAGTAGTCCTCGACCACCAGAATCCGCTTCACGGGCCGGATCATAACATCCGGGCAAGGCGGCTCCAACGGGTTTGAAGGAGGTCCTGCGGACCCGTGTCGGACGGGTGCCGGGACCCGTCAGCAACTGCGCATCACGGTGGTCGTCACATAGTCCTCGATGAACGCCGCGATGGCAAAAAGCGGGATGAAGAAGAGGGCTCCACGGCCGTAGTCCGCAAGGGCCCCGCGCATGCCCCGCAGCCAGCCCTCAGGCGAGGGCCGGACCATGCTGGCGCCGACGCGCAGCGCGAACGCGCAGGCGAAGACCAGGGCGGGCAGTTCGATGACACCGTGTGGGAGCGTGCCGCAGGCGAACAGGCCGAGCTGGTGGATCTGGAAGAAGTATCCGCCGACGTACCCGACAGCGAAGCCGTTCACGATCATCAGCAGGCCCCCGACGACCCCCAGGCTGATGGGCGCGAACATCAGCATGACAAAGCCCACCAGCAGGTTGTGGGTGAAGATGAACCCGAACAGGTGGGGCGTCCCCACCACCACCTCGTGGCCCGCCGACGCGGCCGACACCGCGCCGAAAACGGCCCGCGTGGGGACCAACCCGAGCAGCGCCGCGGCCGCGCCGAAGAGCCCGCCGCCGATGAGCAATCCCGCCGAGACAGCGATTGCGGAAGCGGTGCGGCGATACGCGCCGGGGATGGCGCGGACCTGGCGGGCGACCCAGCGGACAACGGTCACCGGGGAGCCCGGGGCCCCGGTGAACAGGCGGCGGGCGAGCGCGCCCCGGTCGGGTGGGCGGCTGTCCTTGGCCAGGATGTTCTCGCGGTTGAAATTCAACACTCCGAGCCGCAGCAGCAACAGGGCGACGATGGCCAGCATGATGGCCACCCCCCAGAGCACCCATTCCAGCTTGCTGATGATCAGGACGGACTCGGCCTGGATGACCCCCGACATCGGGATGATCACGAAGCTGGCCATCACGTTGGCCGACCGCAGGGTCTTCGTCTGGCTGCTGACGATGGTGGCCCCGGTGACCATCACCAGCGCCTGGGCCAGCGTGACCGCGACCAGCGGTGCCAGTTCGTCGGTCGGCACGAAGCCCGTGAACAGCGCCACGCCGATGGTGTAGACCGCCAGGGCCGAGTAGCTCAGCGTCAGGCTTGGCAGGAGGACGGCGGCGATCTTGCCGAGGTAGATCTCGCTCTCGCGCAACTGCGTCGCGAAGAGGGTCTCCAGGGTGTTGCGCTCGCGCTCGCCGCTGAAGGACTCGAGCGCCAGCACCAGCGAAAACGAGGCAGGCAGGAAGACGACGAAGAACGCGCCGACCTCGGCGAGTCTCTGGGAGATCGCGAACCCGCCATGACCAAGGTAATTGGTGATTGCGGTGACACCGCCGGCGGCGAGCAGGGGGATGACAAATGTGAGGCTGGTCATCGCGATGAACAGGCGCGTGTCGGATGTCGACTCGCGCAGCTCGCGGCGCGCGATGAGGCGCACGAAGCCCGGTCGCGGGGCGCGGGCGCCAGTGAAGAGGTGACGGCCCAGCCAGGTCCTCAAAGGGCCGTCGCCGCGGCGGTCGGCAGGCGACCGGCGCGGGCCATCACCTCCATGTATATGTCCTCCAGGCCGGGGACCACCGTCCGCACGTACCGGGGCTTGAGCCCGAGCTCGGCCTGCAGCTCGGCCAGGGTCCCCTGGGCCAGGATCCTGCCGCCGGCCATCACGGCCAGCCGGTCGGCCACCCGGGCCGTCTCCCGCAGGTTGTGGGTGCAGACCACCACCGCCAATCC
The DNA here is from genome assembly GCA_034666405.1 of Chloroflexota bacterium. Lineage (GTDB taxonomy): Bacteria > Chloroflexota > Dormibacteria > DASZGP01 > DASZGP01 > JAXDLW01. The sequence goes on from JAXDLW010000047.1 coordinate 154,848, forward strand.
CTCGCGTTTGAGCGCGAGGATGTAGTCCCACGTGAGCCGGGCGCCGGCGGGGTCCATTGACGAGGTCGGCTCGTCCAGCAGCAATGCCGATGGGTGGTGCAGGGTGGCGCGCACCAGGGCGACCTTCTGGCGCATCCCCTTGCTGAAACTGCCCATCCAAACCCCGGAGCGCGACGCCAGCCCAAACATCTCCAGCAACTCGGCGATGCGAGCCTGGCGGGTCCCCTCCTCCATGCCCTGGACGCGACCGAAGAAATCGAGGTACTCGGGTGCGGTCATGCGCTCGTACAGCCCGGGCACCTCCGACAGCAGGCCCACCTGGGCCCGCACCGCCTCGGCGTCGTCAGCCACCGATATCCCGCCGACGTGGACCGTGCCGAACGTCGGCTTGAGCACCCCGGCGAGGCACCGCAGCGTGGTCGTCTTGCCGGCGCCGTTCTCGCCGAGGATCACGAGGGACTCGCCCGGTCGCACCGTGAAGGTCACGTCCTCGAGGGCGCGGAAGTCCCCGAAGTCCTTGATCAGGCCGTCAACCTCGACGCCCGCCCCGAGGTGCGCCGCATCTGGGGATGACATCGACCCCATGTTAGCGGGGCGCGGGGCGGGGTCAGGGCTGGTGAGTAGGGCCCCGGATGCGAGGTTATGATGACGGCCTACCATGGCTAAGAACCGGCGGCCCGAGGAGACCAGGACCAGGACGAGGCGGTCTGTCGCCGCGCCGAAGACCGCGGCGGCCAAGGCCGACCGTGACGGTCGCTGCCGGTATTGCAGGGCCAGCATTCGCCCTGACTACAACTACTGCTCGCACTGCGGCATGCCCACCGACCCGGCCCATGACCGCCCCCTCTTTGTCATCGAGGGCCTGACCAACCTGTTCAACGTGGTCTTCTTCGAGTCCCTGTTGGAGCAGGAGCTGAACCGCGCCATCCGCTACGGCCACGATCTCTCGGTGCTGGTTGTCGAGATAGACGAGCTGCACGCCCTCGAAGCGGCCTACGGTTACGCCGAGACCAGCCGCCTGATCCGCGAGGTGGGCGAGGCGATAGCCAATGCGATCCGTGACCCCGACACGATCGCGGCCACCAACCGGGTCGCGGCGCTGGGAACCCAGCGATTCCTGGTCCTGCTGCCCCACACCAGTGAGGAGGGCGCCTACCGCGCTGCCGAGAAGATCCGGTCCCTGGTGAGCTCGACCGTCGTCGACTTCAGTGACGGCGGCGGGGTGGTGACCGTCTCATGTGGAGTCGCCACGGTGGGCTCGGACAAGGTCCACGACGCCAACCTGGTGGGCCGCGCGACCCAGGCACTGATCGAGAGCCGGTCGCACGGCTCCAACCGGATCCAGGTCAACACCGCCGTCTAGCCGTCCGGCTCGCGCCCGGCGAGGCAGGACGCTAGGTCCCGAGGCCGGCCGAGATGTTGCTGAACACGTTCGAGGCCGGGGTGTTCGCCAGGGTCAGCGTCAGGATCACCACGAGCGCGACCACCGACATCGTGACGGCCACCTGCACCCACGAGCCGACGCCACGGCGTGCAGGCCCGGGCTCGCTGGTCGAGGCAGCTTGCATCGCGCGACTCTTGAGATCCTCCGGGGGGCGGAGAGGCAGGTCGCGGAGGCGGTCTTCGAGGTTGCTCATTCCGTTCCCGCCGCCTCCAGCTGCCGCCGGAGCAGGGCCAGGGCGCGGCTCGTGGCGACCTGGGCGGCAGCCGCCGAGAGCCCCATGTGGGTGCCCACGGTCGCGTAGTCCAGGTCGGCGCCGAAGCGCAGGGCGACCAGGGCCCGGTCGCGGGGCTTCAGCGAGCGCACCGCCGCGAGGATCGAGTCGTCAGCGATCGAGTCGGCTATGTCCATCGAGTCGGCCTCCACGCTTGGTCGGGTGGATACCAGGCGCTCCCAGAGGAGGTGCCGTCGGCGCGCCACCCGGCCGGCGTCGCGCGCGGCATTGACTACGATCCGGAAGAGCCATCGCTCGAGCTCGCCCTTCGCCGGGTCGTAGGTATGCAGGTAGCGAATCGCCTTCTCCAGGGCGTCCTGGGCGAGGTCCTCGGCCTCAAGGGCGTCGCGGCCGACCAGCGCCGCGAAGCGGTAGACCCGGTCCGCGTAGCGCTCGCACAGCTCCTGGGGCGACGGCCGCTCCGCTTCCAGCGCTGTCGAACGGACCGGGTCCCAATTCAAGGCAAGCGTCATTGTGACGGTCCCATCTGGCTCTAACTACGCGCGCCGGCCGGGAAACACAACACGGCGGTGGACCCGGGCAGCTGGTGCCGACCCCACGGGGCGGCCGGGGGTGAGGAGTCTAGACGTCCTCGGACTCAGACTCGGCTTCGGCGGCAGCCGCGCGGGCGGCGGCCCCACCCCGCGCCGGCGGGGGGCCCACCAGTTCCGGGTAGCCGATGTCGGAGGTGACGTCGTCCCCGAACTCCTGCTTCAGCTTCAGCAGCATCGGGATGAAGCCCAGGGTGGCCAGGCCGCTGAGGAGGGAGAGCACGCCGCCCCCAAAGAAGATCCAGTCGTGCTGCAGGGTGTCGGTCCCGAACGAGAAATACCACCCGAAACCGATCAGCAGAAGGGCCAGCGTGAGGACTGCCATGGCGCGCAGCATGTATTCCATCGGCGCCAATTATGCCTCAGCGATGGGAGGCTAGTCCGAGAGCTGCTGACCCGCCGAGAGGCCGGGGGTCACGCCGTGGACGATGACCGGGTCGCCGATGTTGTCGAAGTTCCACAGGTACTCCGCCTGCGGTGCGGCGCTGGGCCACTTCGTGTTCTGGGTCGGCGTCTGGATGTTCACGCAACCGTGGCTCATCGGGTGGCCGAAGTTGTTGTGCCACCAGGCCCCGTGCAGCGCCGCCCCACCGTCGAAGTACTGCGTCCAGGGAACGTGCTTGATGTCGTAGTAGTCGGGTGCGAACGGGCCCTCGGGGCTCTTCATCTCCTCGTCGGCGACGCGGCGGTAGATGTAGAAGGTGCCCGTGTAGGTGAAGTGACTGGGGGCGGTCCCGCTGCTGATGAGGAACTGGTTGGCCTGGGTCCCGTTCTTGCAGGCCGTGAGCTGCTGGGCGGTGAGGTCGACGTCGACGACCCGCTTGTCCCCGGTGCTGAAGTTGACCGAGACGTCGTGCTCGTAGAAGCTGCCCGCGGCCAGGTGGTAACCCGTCAGCCTGGCGTTCAGGGTGATCGTGCTGTTGGCGGGCCAGTAGCCGTCCGCGGTCTTCGGCACCAGACGCACCTTCTTGGAGCTGAGCCAACTGGCGGTCACCTCCAACGGTCCACTGGCGATGACCGGGCCGCCGTAGGCGCCGCAGGCCGCGGTTCCCGCAACACCCGGAGTGTGGACGTCCGCGGTGACCTGGAGCCGGCCCGCGAGGTCCGTCTTGTCACCGACATCGGCGCTGAGAGCCACGGTCAGGGGGATGGCCACGCCGAGGTTCTGGGTGCCGGGCTCGGGCTGGACATCCACGGTGGCCGCGGGCACGCTGCTGAAACTGAGGTCCTGGGGAGCACCGGCCACGCCCTTGAGGTTCTTCGCGACCATCGTGAACTTATAGGCCTGGCCCTGTTGGAAGGTGGCCGGCACCACGGTGACCTGGGTGCCGTCCGGTCCCAGCTGGCCCTTGACGGGCCCGTCGACGGTGATCGCGCTTGCCGCCGGGTTGAGGGCCACCACCACCGACTGGCCGTCGCCGATCGTCTGCGGGTTGGTCGACACCACCTTAGGGGTGGTCGCGGTGCTGAACAGGCTGGTCTCGGAAGGATCGGGTGCGCCGGCCGCCTGGCCTTTGACCGAGGCCACCGCCGTGACGGTGTAACGGGCGTCCGTCTTGAGGCCGTGCTTGAGGTGGAACTCACCGTTCGACATGGTGCCGGCGATCGGCTCGCCACCATCTGCCTGGACCACCACCGAGCGCAGCGTCGAACCGGCGGCGACCGCCCGGACCACCACCTCGGTCTGGGCCGGGTCGAGCTCGGTCGAGCCGTCCACCGGGCTGAACGCGACGGCGCCCTTGGTCGTGCTGGGCAGGCTGAAGCTCTTCTGCGCGGCTCCGGGCGAGGCCCCAATGGGAGAACAGGCGGTGAGGAGAAAGAGGAGGACCGCCACCAGGCAGAGCCGCGCCGTTCCGGACGGGCGCGGTGACCTAAAGGTCATGTGTGTGGAAAAGTCTAGCAACGGCCCCCCGGGTCACCAGATGCCGAGGGTGTCCTTGGCCTCCTCGCTGGCCATCGTGCGCGGGTCCCACGGGGGCACCCAGACCACGTCGACCTGGACGTTGCGGGCGCCAGGCATGCCCGCGGCGATGCCGTACACCTGGCTCTGGAGCATCGGCCCGACGGGGCAGCCGGGGCTGGTCAGCGTCATCTTGACCGAGATGTTGTTGTCGCTCAGGGCGACGTCATAGATCAGGCCCAGGTTGACGATGTCGATCCCGATCTCGGGGTCGACAACCGCCTTCAGCGCCTCGAAGACGCGCTCACTGGTCAGCTCTTCGCCGGTCTCCGCCGGGTCCTCGTTGTAGGCCCCCAGGTTCTCGGTGCTGGTGGTGGTCTCGGTCATCTTGCCCTCCTTCTCAGCCGCCCACGGTGTGGGTGTGGGCCTCAGGCCCTGTGGTTTCCGCGGCCGACTCGGTCAGCCCCTGGAGCAATGAGTTCCAGGGCAGCACGGCGCATTTGATGCGGACGGGGTATTGCTTGACCCCCTGGAGGGACTCCAGGTCGCCAAGCTCCTCAGTGCCGCCGTCGGCCAGCATCATGTCCTTGAACCGGTTGATCATCCGCAGCGCATCCGGCACGGCCTTGCCCTCAACCTGTTCGGTCATCATCGACGCCGAGGCCTGGCTGATCGAGCAGCCGCGACCGCTGAAGTGCAGGGCCTCGACCGTCTGGCCGTCCGCGGACAGCCGCGCGGTGATGGTCACCTCGTCGCCGCAGAGCGGGTTGTTGGCGTTGACCTTGACGTCGGCGGGGTCGAGGTCGCCCTTGTTCCGGGGATTGCGGTAATGGTCGAGGATGATCTCGCGGTATAGCTCGTCGTCGAACTGGAAGGACACCTATTTACTCCCGTACATGACGTTCTTGGCGTGGCCCAGGGCCTCGGCGAGGGCATCGACCTCGTCGCGCGTGTTGTAGACGTAGAAGCTGGCGCGCGCCGTCGCCACCTGTCCCAACCGGCGCATCAGGGGCTGGCAACAATGGTGGCCGGCGCGGATCGCGACACCATCGCGGTCCAGGAGTGTGCCGAGGTCGTGGGGGTGGATGTCGGCGAAGTTGAAGGCGATCACGGCGCCACGCGCCTCGGCCGACTTGGGCCCGTACAGCGCGACATCGTCGATGCCCATCATCACCTCGAGGGCGTAGTCCGTGATCTCGCGCTCGTGGTTGCGGACGTTGTCCATGCCGATCGCCGACAGGTAGTCGACGGCCACGCCCAGCGCGATCGCGCCGCCGGCATCGGGCGTGCCGGCCTCGAACTTGTCCGGCAGTTCGTTGTACGTGGCGTGCTCCAACTCGACCAGCATGATCATGTTGCCCCCGCCCAGGAACGGAGGCATCGACTCCAGGATCTCGCGCCGGCCGTAGAGGACCCCGACGCCCATCGGGCCGAGCATCTTGTGGCCGGAGAATGCCAGGAAGTCACATCCCAGGGCCTGCACGTCGACCGGCATGTGGGGCACCGACTGGGCGGCGTCCAGCAGTACCACCGCCCCGGCCTCGTGGGCCCGGCGGGTGATCTCCTCGACAGGGTTGATGGTGCCGAGGACATTGGACATGTGGCTGAGCGCCACGATGCGGGTGCGGTCGGTGAGCAGCTCGCCCAGGCCCGACAGGTCCAGGGTGCCATCGTCGAACAGCGGGATGAACCGCAGCCGCGCGCCCTTTCGGTCCGCCAGCATCTGCCAGGGCACCAGGTTGGAGTGGTGCTCCATCTCGCTCAGCAGGATCTCGTCGCCCTCGCGCAGCCGCTCGCCGTACGAGTGGGCGACCAGGTTGATGGCCTCGGTCGTGTTCCGAACGAAGACCAGCTCCTCGGGGTGCCCGGCGTTGATGAACCGCTGGATCTTGCGCCGAGCCTTCTCGTACTCGTCGGTGGCCTCCTCGGAGAGGGTGTGGATGCCCCGGTGGACGTTGGCGTTGTAGCGCGTGTAGTAGTCGCTGAGCGCATCGATCACGGCCTTCGGCTTCTGGCTCGAGGCGGCGCTGTCCAGGTAGACCAATCCCCGACCGCCCCGGACCTGCCTGTCCAGGATGGGGAAGTCCGCCCGCAGGGCGCGGACATCGAGGGGGCGGGTCGCGAGCTGCGGCGCGCTCTCCGCCATGACCTCAGACCCCGGCCGGGGCGACGTTGTCCGAGGCGGGCTCAAGTACATCCACCATCACGTCCTCTCCGACCAGCTTGACACCGTACGTGCGCACCGGCAACACCGCCGGCAGGCTGGTGGGCCGGCCGGTCTGCAGGTCGAACCCGGAGCCATGCTTGGGACATTCGATGGTTCCGCTCACGAGGTCGACCTCGCCGTCGGAGAGGTGGAAGTGCTCGTGGCTGCAGATGTCATCCACCGCGTAGAGGTAGCTGCCGGCATTGACCACCGCCACCTCGTTGCCGTCGACTAGAAAGCGTCGCGCCTCGCCGACGGGGATCTCAGTGATCGAGGCGACCCGGATCATGCTGCGGCCTCGCCGGGGTCGAGGTCCTGGAGGGCGGAGTCGATGGCCTCGTGGATCTGGTCCCGCACCCGGGGGAGCGCGATGCGGTCGATCACGGGCTGGAAGAACCCGTGGACCAGCATGTCCTGCGCCTCCTTGACCGAGAAGCCGCGGCTCTGGAGGTAGAAAACCTGCTCGGAGTCGACCTGGCCGACGGTGGCGCCGTGGGTGCAGCGAACGTCGTTGGCCTCGATCTCGAGCTTGGGGATGGAGTCGGCGTGTGCCCCGCTCGAGAGCAGCAGGTTGCGGTTGGCCTGGTAGGCGTCCGAGTGCTGTGCGTCCTTGCGGATCTTGATCAGTCCGGAGTAGACACTCACCGCCTCGTCCCGCAGCGCGCCCTTGACCAGCAGGTCACTGACGCAGTTGGGCGCGAAGTGGTCCTGCAGCGACTGGTAATCGAAATGCTGTTTGCCATCGCCGATGACCAGGCCGGAGATGCGCGCCGAGCCGCCCTGGCCCATCATCGCCACCTCCATGTAGACCTTCGACGTGCCGGCCCCGGTCGCGGCAACCACCAACTCGGCGCGGGCATCGCGGCCCAGGTGGAGGCGGTGGGTGGCGACATGGGTGACGTCCTCGGGCCACTGCTGCAACACCAGGTACTGGATGCTGGCGCCGTCGCCGAGGATCACCTCGCTCACCGCGCTGCTGAGGCGGGCAGCCCTGGAGGGACCGGTCGCGTACTCGTCGGTGTAGACCAGCGAACCGCCATCCTCGACCACGATCAGGGTTCGCGGCAGCACCGTGTCCCCCGCCTCGCCCGCCCCGAAGGTCGCCCACACCGGCAGCTCGGCCTGCACCCCGCGGGGCACCAGGACGAAGACGCCACCGCGCCAGAAGGCCGCGTTCAGCGCCGCGAACTTGCCCGCGGCGGAGGGCACGACCTCGTGTTCGAGGTATTTACGCACGGTGTCGGAGTGAGTGCGAGCGGCCTCCTCGAGGCTGGTCACCACCACGCCCTGGGCGGCGAGCTTCGCCGGCAGATCGATGGCCTCGGCGCGACCGGGCTGGTGCACGAGCAGGGCGCCGCCCTCACCGCCGCGCTCGTAGTTGGCCCTCAGGCCGGCGTCCGGAGCGGCTGCGCCGAGTTGTGCCGAAACGGGACGGGTCGCGCCGAAGTCGACCCCGGAGAGGTCGGTACGGCGCCAGTCCTCCATCGTGCTGGAGTCCGGCACGGGCAGTTCGCGGTAGACCTCGAGGTCGGCGAGCTTGCGCTGCTGCAGCCAACCCGGCAGACCGGCGGCCTCGATCGCGGCGTCGGTCAGTAGATCGGTGATGGTGGCCTGGCTCAAATGACTCCCGTGCTGCCGTCACGCCCCATGACGAGGGCTCTCCGGCAAATTCCGACTGTTCTGCTCTGATTTTAGCAGTGAGCCCCGGGCTAGCCCCTCTCGCCCACCTTGCGGAACACGCCGCGGGGCAGGTGGCGCATCCCGAACATGACCACCCGCATGATCGGGGGCGACCAGACCGTGTGCGCGCGGCGGCGCAGACCAGCGACGATGTCACGCGCGACGACGTCCGTGTCCGTGGTGAACGGGATCTCGGGCATGCCCTCGGTCATCTTGGTGCGAACCCGCCCGGGACGGACCACCATGACGTGCACCCCGGTTCCCTCGGCGCTGTCCGCCAGGCCCTGGAAGAACGCGTCGACGCCGGCCTTGGAGGCGCCGTAGACGAAGTTGCCCCGCCGGGGGCGCTCGGCGGCCACCGACGAGAGCAGCACCAGGTGCCCATGCCCCTGGCCGCGCAGCCGGCGCATCAGCGGCACCCCGACGGAGACGGCGCCCTCGAAATTGACCCGCAGGACCTCGATCGCGGCGGCCGCATCCTCCTCGCCGCGCTGCTGGTCGCCAAGGATCCCGAATGCCAGTAGCACCAGGTCGATGTCGCCGCCGCGCTCGAAGAGGTCATCGACCAGGTCGGCATGGGTTTCGGTGGCGGCGGCGTCGAACGACACCACCTCGACAGTCGCCGCGCCGTGGCTGCGCAGGTCCGCGGCCGCGGCCTCGAGGCGCGTGGTGTCCCGGCCCGCCAGGATCACCTTCCTGGTGCCCTGCTTGAGCAGCAGCCGCGCGGTGCTCAGCCCGATGTCGGAGTTGCCCCCGAGGATCACCGCCGTCTCTACGTCGATCACCGCGTTCAATGGGTCGCGCTCGTGAGCCGCAGCCGGCGCGAAAGGTCCGACTGCAGGACTCCCTGTGGGTCCAGCCGTGCCTGGACCTCGCGCCACTCGTCAAGCCGCGGGTACATCGCGGCCAGCATATCGGGCTGGAGCCGCGAATCCTTGGCCAGGTAGACCCGGCCGCCCGCTTCGGCCACCTTTTCGTCCAGGTCGTTGAGCCGAGCGGCCAGCCCCGGGAGGGCGGCAGGAATGTCGAGGGCCAGCGTCCAGCCGGGCTGGGGGAAGGAGAGGTGCCCCGGCGTGCCCTCGCCGAAGCGCTTGAGGACCGCCAGGAAGGACGGCGTACCCGCGGCGCTGAAGGTCGCGACGGAGTGCCGGATGACCTCCTCGGCCCCGAAGGGCACGGCCAACTGGTACTGGAGGAACCCGCGCGGGCCATACATGCGGTTCCAGCCCGCGACCCCGTCGAGGGGGTGAAAGAAGGCCGCGATCGACTCGAGGTGCCCCCGCTGCCTTTTCGGGGCCTTGCGGAACCAGGCCTCGTTGAACGCGGCGATCGTCAACTGGTTGACCAGGCCACCGGGGACCAGGGGTGGGGTCTTGAGAAGGGTCAGCGGGGCGAACCTGAGCGGGCTGCGACGGGCGGCGGACCCCAGCTCGTCGAGCGTCGCATGGTCACCGCGGGCCAGGACCCCGCGCCCCATGCCGGCGCCGCGAGCCATGCAGTCGATCCACGCCACCGAGTAGCGGTATCCGCCGTCCCCCTCCTCCATCATCGTCATGAGGCTGTCGAGGTTGGCGGCGCGGTCGGTGTCGACCCGCATCGTCGCCGTCTCGACCGGGAGCAGCCGCAGGGAGACCTCGGCGATGACCCCCGTCAGGCCCATTCCGCCGGCCGTGGCCCAGAAGGCCTCCGGGTCGCGGTCGGGCGCCACCGACATCCGGCCCAGTGGCGTGTGCAGGTCGATGTCGTCGACATAACGCGTGAAGCTGCCATCGCGGTGGTGGTTCTTGCCATGGATGTCGGCGGCCACGGCCCCACCGACTGTGACGTGGCGGGTGCCCGGTGACACGGGCACGAACCAGCCGCGGGGCAGGAGCGCCCGCATCAGGTCGTCAAGACTGGCACCTGCCTGGACCCGCACCCGCCCCATCGCCTGGTCGAGCTCACCGATCGCGTCGAGGCCGGTCATCAGGGCCACCGTGCCGCCGCCGTTCTGGGCGGCGTCCCCATAACTGCGGCCGAGGCCACGGGCGATCACACCGCGCTGGGAGACGGTCTCCAGCATCGCGTCGACATCTGCCGGCGTGGCGGGTTCCGCCAGGGTGGCCACGGTGGGCGCGGTGCGACCCCAGCCGGTCAGCGCCACCTGCCTGCCGCCGTCATCCACGAGGTGGCACCACGACCATGGCGGCCAGCTTATCCGGTCGGTGCGATACCGTTGGCTGTCGTTGAAGCCGGAAGGGGATCGCAAGCCCGGCCTGGGGGAGGCGACCGCCACCGGGCGGGAGCGTGCGCCATGGGCGCGCGCCCCATGGCTCCTCGGCGGACTCGCCCTGGCCGTGGTTGCATTTTTCGACACCACGATCAACCTGCCGTTGAACGACGAATGGCTTTATGCGTGGAGCGCCCGGCAACTGGTCGCCGGCCACGGGTACCTGAAGGCGCCGGACCAGTCGCCGCTGGCGCTCACCCACGTGCTCTGGGGAGTCGTGCTGACCCTCGGGCACCCGGACTACCGGCTGCTCCGTCTCACCCTGCTGCCCTTCGCGCTGCTCACGGCCTGGTGCGTCCACTGCCTCTCGCGGCGGCTCGGCGCCGATGCCTTCTGGTCGGGCGTGGCCGCAGCGGCCACGTTGACCTGGCCGATCTTTCTGGCGCTGTCCAGCACGTTCATGTCGGACGCGCCGTACACGGCACTGACAATGGTGGTCGCGGTGAGCGGCGTGGCCTGGATCCGGGATGGCCGGGGCGCCCCCGCATTCGTGGTCCTGACGGGCCTGGCGTTCCTCGAACGGCAGCAGGCGGTTGGGCTCCTGCTGGCCGTCCTGCTGTGCCTGTGGGTGGGACGCCGGGAGCGGCGGCGGCCGGCCTACGACCGCGTGTACGCCGCGTTGGCGGTGCTGGTCATCGCGGGCCTGGCGGTGGGCGTTTCGCTCACCGGGCTGAACGCCTCCGCCAACTCTCGCCTGCTCTCCACGCTCACCACCCTCCAGCCCCAGCGGATCGCCGGCGGGGTCATCTTCCTGCCGATCATGCTGGGGTTCGCGGCGTTGCCGTTCATGGGGGCCCTGTGGCGCGGCGAGGCCGGCGCCTTGCCTGGAGAGCCGGCCGGCCTGACGGCGAGGCGCTGGCGGAACCGAGTCGCTTTCGCCCTCTGTGTGATGGGGATGTTGAGTGCTGCCGGCCTCGCGGTTTTCGGCTACAACCCCTTCCCCGGGGACTACTTCAGCAGCCAGGGCCTGGGCCCGACGCACGTGGACGGCGTCAAGCCGAATCTCTATCCCCTGCCGATCTACCTGTTGCTGGCTGCGGTCGCCACGGTCAGCGGGGTGGTCATCGTCTGGCGCTGGCGCGACGGCTGGATGCCGCGCCGCCTCGGCCGCGAGGGTGGATTCGTGGTCGCCGTCGCCATGTTCCAGCTCCTGCCCTTCCTGCAGACCAGCGTGCTCGACCGTTATTACCTGCCCGTCGTCCTGCCGCTGCTGCCGGTCATTGCCCGTTTCGCGACCGCTGGCGGGCAGGCCGCGCGGCGGTGGGCCCGGCCCTGGGCTGTGGTTGCCATGGCACTCGGGCTCCTCGTCTTCGCGGCCGGCCAGCAGGATTACCAGGCTTGGGAGGGCGCCCGCGACGCCGCCGCCCGGCTGGCCTTCGCCACCGCGCCACCACCCCGGGTCCAGGCGGGCTTCGAGGCCAACGGTGTGTACGTCGAGCTTCCCCGCTACGAGCGGGAAGGCCTGCCGGCCAGCCAGGTCGTCGATGGCAAGGACCTGCCGTCGATGCTCGGACCTAAGAACCCGGTGCTGCGCCTGGTGTTTGCCGGGCCGGGCGCAGCCGGGCCGGGCGCTTCCTGGGACTCGCTGGCGCCGGGACGAATCATCGTCATCCCGGGTTCCGCCTCTTACGGCCGCGCGCAGACTCCGTGAGGAGATGGGGACGTGAGCCCGTGATGTCAGCGGTCGCGCGCCACGCGGGATTGCTGCTGGCGGCGGCATATGTCCTCCTCGGCGCGGCCTGGCTGGGGGCCAACCCGCCGGCGACCGGCCCGGATGAGCCAGAGCACTACCTCTGGGCCCTGTCGATCGGCCAGGGTGACTTCCTGGGCTCCGCAACGACCGATATCCCGATGCGCCCCCAGAACCCCGGGCAGGCGCATCACCTCCTCCGCACGACCCGCTCGGTGGCTGTCCCGGCGGGTCTATCCGTGCCGCAGTCATGGTTCTGCACCGTCCTGGACCACGACGCGTCAGCCCGTTGCCTTGATGCCGCTGCGCCGGACCCCCTCCCCACACACCAGTCCACCTACGAGGCAAGGTACCTGCCTTACGTCTACGCCCCTGTCGGCCTGGTCATGCGGTTGGCCCACTCGGCGAGCGCGGCCCTCGCCCTGGGACGCGTTGCCAACTTCGCCATGTCGTTCAGCCTGCTGGTCCTCGCGGTGCTGCTGCTGTGGGACAGACGGGTGCCGGCTTCCCTGCTGGGCGGGATCCTCGCGCTGACACCAACGGTCGTGTTCGTGGGCACGGTGATCTCGCCAAGCGGCCCCGAGCTGGCCGCGTCGGCCGCGACATTGGCGTTCCTGCTGCGACTGACGCGCGAGGAACCACCTCCCCGATGGGCCTGGCCGCTGGGAATCGCGGCCGAGGGCGTTCTCTGCCTCGCACGGCCACTTGGGCCGATCTGGCTGGTGGTCCTGGTCCTGTGTGTTGCGCTGCTGAATGGCCGGTCGCGCCTCGTGGCTCGACTGCGGTCGGGCAAGCCCTGGCCCGCCGTAGGCGCCGGGTGCATCGTCGCCGCGACGATCCTCAGCCTGGGCTGGGAGCTCATCGTGCTACCGCCCGAGACCCGCGATCTGTCGCAACTGTGGGGCTACCTCGGTCCGTCAGTTGCAGCTGTGCCTGAGGCGTTCGGCGAGGCGATTGGCGTGTTTGGCTGGCAGGACACGCTCATGCCGCGGCCTGCATATGCCGCCTGGGGCATCGCGATGCTGTTGGTGGTGGCGCCGGCCCTGCTCCGGGGGCGACACCGGGAACGCCGGGGCCTGGACCTGGTCATCGTGATGGTCGGCACCGCCATCGTCGTGGTCTCCGCGGCGGTTGAGCTTCCCACAGGTTTCGCCGTGCAGGGTCGGCACGTGCTGCCGATCATCATGGCGATGTTGATGGTCTCTGGAGAGATCCTCTACCGGAATCGAGGCACCCGGATAAGCGCGCCCACCCTCGGCCGGTTGGGCGCGGCTTCAGGGGGAATGGTCGCGGCGGTTCAGTGGCTCGGTTGGTACTCCAACGCCCACCGGTACGCGGTGGGTACCGCGGGCCCGTGGTGGTTCCTCGGAACGGCGGACTGGAGCCCGGCGGGGGGTTGGCTCCCCTGGGCCGCGTTCGCGCTGGTGGCTGCGGTGGTCATGTTCCTGGTGGCCCTGAGCTCGGGAAGGGAGGCGACGTGACCGGTGACCTGGCGTCGCGCGGGTCCAGGCTGGGCCTCTTTGGCCTGGGGGCGGTGCTGGTCGCCGCCCTGGCAGGGTTGGTGGCGTTCGACCTGGGGCCACCGCTGCCCTTCAACGACGATTGGGCGTTCGCCTGGACGGCGCGAGAATTGGTCGCCGGACATGGGCTCAGGATCGTCCCGGACCAATCGGCCCTGGCCCTCGTCCAGGCGGTCTGGGGCGCGATGCTCAGCTTCGGTCACCCGGATCAGAGGGTGCTGCGGCTCACACTGGTACCGTTCGCCTTCATCACGGCCTGGTGCGCCTACGCCCTTGGCAGACGGCTGAATGCGAACCGATTCTGGAGCCTCGCGGCGGCCGTGGCCGTGTTCACGAACCCCCTCTTCCTGACGGTTGCGACCAGCTACATGACGGACATCCCGTATGTCGCGCTGTTGATGCTCGGACTCGTGGCCGCGGCACGTTGGCTCGAAGACGACGGCCCCCTTTGGCCGGTGGTCGTGTTCTGGGCTCTGGCAACGCTCCAGCGTCAGCAGGGCGCGCTCCTCCCTGCCGGCGCCACCATCGCGCTCCTGGTGGTCAGGCGGGCTCGACTGTCGAGACGGGATGCCTGGAGCCTGGCGCTTCTATGGATGGCGGTCGTCGCACCCTTGGCGGGCGCCGCATTGACAGCGGTCGTACCGCCAACACAAGCTCGCCGTCTCGCGACGCTGACTCATCCGACAGCGGATCAGTTCGCTCGTCCGGTGGTCAAGCTGATGGCGATGGCGGGGTTCTTCGCCATCCCGTTCCTGGTGGGGTTGATCACCCGCCTTCAGTTCCCTCGGGCACGACGCGCAACCGCCTATACCATCGTGGTTCTCGGGGTTGGGCTGACGGCGGCAGCAGCGATCCTTGGTCTGTTGTTTTCGGGGGATTACCTCAACGCCCAGGGTCTCAACCCCCTGCACCTCGAGGGAACCAAGCCATCAGTTTTCCCGCCGGCAACAGTGCTGGCCGTGATCGTGCTGGCGTCTGTAGCTGGAGTGGCCTGGCTCATTCGAGCCCTGCGCGGCGTTGAGCCCGGGGGGATTGGCTGGGTCCCGACCGCGACTGTCCTGGCTGGGGTTGCGGCAATGCAGTTGGTTCCTTTGGTGCAGACCGGCGTCCTCGACCGTTACTACCTTCCGGTCGTCGTCCCACTGGTCCCAATCGCCGCGGCTATGGCAGGCCGGCCCAGATTCTCGGCCGCGGCGAAGTTGTGGTTTATTGCCTGGTGCACATTGTCAGTGGCAGCCTACGGCGTCGGTGAGTACGACTACCAGGCATGGTCCGCAGCGCGGGACCAGGCCGCGATGAAGGCATATGAGTTGTTTCCGGCGTCGCAGGTGCATGCTGGGTATGAGGCGAATGCGGTACACGACCTACTGCCGCAATACCTCGCGACCGGCAAATTTCCCTATCCACCACCAACGGGTGCCGAGTCCGAATTGGCGGTGAATGGCCCCCTCTCGCCCAGGTTGGTGCTCATGTTCGCGCCTCCCGGAGACATGCGACCGGGCGTTACATATCGGTCCCTCGGGCCCGGCCGAATCATCCTGGTGTTGCGGTGACTCCGTCCCTGGTAACTCGCGCGCGCCACGCCGACGTGGCGCACTGCCTTGTAATCATCGTCGGCCTTGTAGGCCTGGCCTTCTTGGTGACATTTGACCTGGGCCCACCCCTGGCATTCAACGACGACTGGGGTATGGCCTGGGGTGCCCGAATGCTGATCAATCATCATCGCCTCAGGGTCTTCCCCGAACAATCGGCGCTCGCCCTCGTGCAGGTCGTCTGGTCCTGGCTCGTGACCTTTGGCAACACTGACCAGCGCATATTGCGCTTGACAGAGGTGCCCTTTGTCCTCTTGGGGTGTGCATGCCTTCGTCGCATCAGCCTCCGTCTCGGCGCGCCGCCGCGCTGGTCGGCCGTTGCCGGAGTCATGCTATTGGCGTCGCCTCTGCCGCTGGCAATGGCAACGTCCTACATGACGGACCTCCCCTACCTCGGGCTCTTGCTGGCTGCCGCGCTAGCCGCTGTGATCTGGCTACAGGAGGGAAGGCTGCTATGGCTTGTCGCGCTGCTGGCGGGCGCCGCAACTCTGCAGAGACAAGTTGGCGCGTCCATTCCGATAGCCGTCACTGTTGTGTTCTTCATGCGCTTCCGCCAGCAGGCGACTTCGAGGCGCGATTGGATCTGGCTGCTGATGCTCTGGCTGTGCGTCATCGCCGCGGCAACGATGCCGAATCTGACCGGCTTGGCCCCGCCCACCCAGGCGAACAGGCTGAGCGGAATGGGGCATCTCGACGTCGGCAACTCGTTGACTGCTGCGCTCTTCTTGCCTGCGATGATCGGTCTGCTCCTCTCACCCTTCGTTGGAGCAGCCCTGAGCCAGCGAACCTGGGTCGCGGGCCTTGCCGGCAACCGCAACCGAGTCGTGTTGGCGATTGTCGCGATCGTCCCATTGCTGGTGAGTGCACTCGTCTTTCAGCGGCTGGTCATCGGCTACGTTTTCGACGAACGCCAGATCGGGCCTTTGAGCGTCTCGCAGGCGCTGCAGAAGCCTGCCGCGTTGCCCGTACCCGCGGCACTCGTGCTCGACTTACTCGTGATCGCGAGCTATACGGTCTTCGTTTGGGTGCGCCGCGACCTTTGGCGGAGCAGGAGCCGCCCTTCTGGGGAGCTGCTCTTGCTTCTCCTGGCGGCGTGCCAATTCGTACCTATCCTTCTCCTGCAGACCAGACCGCACGATCGGTATTACCTCCCGGTCGTGGCCGTTCTGTGGCCGTTGGTCGCCTCGACGTGCGGCCGGACCAAGGGTACGGCGGCAATCACGTGGGCCCTGGTCGTACTCGCGAGCGGGGTCGCGCTGTATGCGGTTGAAGAGCAGGATTACCAGGCGTGGCAGGCAGCCCGGGATGCAGCGGCTCGGATTGCATATCGCGATACGCCACCCTCCAGGGTCGATGCTGGTTATGAGGCGAACGCGGTCTACCTGGACATCCCGGTGTACGAAGCAGTCGGCACTTTGACGACCGGCCTCGCGGCAGGGTCAACGGACCTGGGTCTGGCCCTTTCGGGCCCCCCGAACCCCGATCGCGTCCTGGCCTTTTCGTGCCAGAGCGATCCTCGTCCCGGCGTTTCCTACTGGTCGATCAGCCCCGGACGCATCGTGATCCTCGACCGTGTCCACCCGCGCAGCTACAGCTGCCCCCCGTAGGTCGAGAGGGCGCTCGGAGGATTTCAGACTGGGGAGCGGTCGGTCTGGACCACCGGAACCTGACCTCGTCCCCTCCAGGAGTTCTCGTTTCGCCAGGAGAATTCCGTATCGACCATTCCGGCGTCTTGAAACCACGACTGAAATTCCTTGCCCTCGATGTAAAACGCCGTCGGCGCTGTGAGGTGATCGAACACAATGCCGTGAATTTGTCGGAAGGAGAAGGCGGCGAGGCTGGCGATGTAGGCGCTCGACGGGAGGCGTCGGCCCAACCGGCTCGATCGTGTGGGTGCATATACGCCTCGAGCAAGGGCGGCAAGAACTGCGGCAAGGGGCCATGACAGCCACAGAAGTGGTAGCGGAGGCAGGTGACTGGTGACTGACTTGCGGATCGGGTTGATGAAGCGATGGACGATCGCATTGTTCTCACGTCCATATACCCACGCGAAAATAGCCCCGCCCGGCTTCACCAATCGCAGCAGAGATCCGAAACCCGCTCTGGGTTCCGGCAGATGATGCAAGACGCCAATGCTGTAGACGAAGTCGAAGTCCCGCCTGGGCCCGCTGCGGCGAAACGGGGGATTGAAGATGTCCGCCTGGACGATATGGACGTTGGCTCGGTGTCCCACATTGCGTTGCGCCGTTTCCACCGCCGGGCCCAGGTCGATCCCGATGACCTCGCGCGCTCCAAATTCAGCGACTGACTCGACGTGTCGACCTATCCCGCATCCCCCATCAAGCACGGCCTTACCCTCGAAGAAGCTTGGTTCCAGGGGGTGGATCCAATCGAGGAACTGCTCCTTATGCTCCTCGTGCATCTCAACGAAGTGCTGCCACTCCCAGCCAAACCGCTCGGCCGTGCGACGCTTGTCCAAAGAGATGGCGTCCGGAAGGAGCCGCGGGACCCCGCCAATAACCGGGAACACTCGCAAGCAGGCTGCGCAACTCAGCTTGCCGGTGATGATTTCCGTAGAGCCATCGTCGTCGGACACTCTCAGGTCGCCCTCGCAAACGGGACAGACAACAAAGTCGAGCAGGCGCCGCTTCATCCGGCGGCCGCCGCTGTGGACGACGGGAGTGGCCGCCCGTAGACGGCCATCCACTGCTGGAACATGAAGAGAGTCCAGAGTTGCTTGCGGTTGTCGGCTGCTCCTGATTGGTGATCGGCCATCAGGCGCTGGACCGTCGAAGCGTCGAACATCCCGTCGCGCTGAAGGCTGTCCTTGGACAGCGTGTCGTGGACCAGCTCTTTCAGCGGTCCCCGAATCCACTTGGCAACGGGCACACCAAACCCCTTCTTGGGACGGGAGATGATGTCGGCGGGGAGCACCCCCGCCAATGCCCGCTTGAGGAGATATTTCGACGTCATCCCACGGAGCTTGAGCGAGACAGGCAAACTGGCGGCGTACTCCACCATGCCGACGTTCAGGAAGGGCACGCGCGCCTCCAGCGAAGCGAGCATGCTGGCCCGGTCGAGCTTGGTAAGGATGTCGCCCTCGAGGTAGGTGCGCATGTCGATCGCGAGGACCTGGTCCAGGGGGCTGGCAAGGGCCCGGATCGCCGCGTCGTTGTTCAGGGCTTCTTCAATCGCCACTGAACCGTGGTCTCGGCGCACGGCTTCGGTGAGCAGGGAACGGCGCTGCTCCGGCAGGAATGCTCCCACCCATGCGAGGTGTCGCTCGGCGGTGGAAAGCCCTACTCCCCGCACAAAGCGCTTGGCCTTGAAATCGAAACTGATGTTGTCCAGCGAGACCGGCAGCCTGTCCACGACAGGCCGGATCCTGGACCTCAGGGCGCCCGGCAGCTTCTCGTAGATCTCCGCGACGCGGTGCGCCTGCAGGGTCGGATAGCCTGCAAAGAGTTCGTCGCCGCCATCACCGCCGAGCGCGACCGTGACCGTCCCGCGGGCAAATTTGCTCAGGAGATAGGTGGGGATGATGGACGCGTCAGCAAATGGTTCGTCGAGGCTGCGCGACAACTCAGGAATGATTTCCATCAGCGTTCCCGGTTCCAGGACCCTGTGATGGTGCACCGTTCCCAGGTGCTCCGCGACGCGCGCCGCCCACCTGGACTCGTCGAAGCTCTCGTCCGCAAAGCCGATGGAGAATGTGTTTATCCGGTCCTGGCCAACGGCGGTCGCCATCGCGGCGATCGCGCTGGAGTCGATACCGCCGGACAGGAAGACGCCAACCGGGACGTCCGCGACCATCTCCTGACGAACCGCCTCGCGCAGGTGTTCGAGCAAGCGCGTCGCCTCCCCCGCCACGTCGCCGGTGAAAGTCGTCGCACCCAATGGGACGTCCCAGTACCGCTTAACCGTCACCCGACCGGTGCGCCAATCCCAGGTGAGGAGGTGGGCGGGCGGTAGTTTGCGGATGGCTCGGAATATCGTGCGGGGAGACGGGATGTACTCGAGCGCGAGGTAATCGTCGACAGCTTCCATGTCAAGCTCTCGCGGAATCGCCTGGTCTACCAGCAATGCCTTCACCTCTGAACCGAAATGAAGCCGGCCGGGTGTCGCGGCGTAGTACAGCGGCTTTATCCCGGTGCGATCGCGAGCAAGGATCAATCGCCGTCGACCGGAATCCCAGATTGCGATGGCGAACATGCCATTGAGGCGTTCGACGAAGGCATCCCCCCATTCCTCGTAGGCATGCACGATCACCTCGGTGTCGGCACGTGTGCCGAATGTGTGGCCGGAGTGCTCGAGTTCAAGCCTCAAGGCGCGAAAGTTGTAGATCTCGCCGTTGAAGACGGTCCACACCGAGGCGTCCTCGTTGTGGATCGGTTGATGTCCTCCCGCGATGTCAATTATCTGAAGGCGGCGGATGCCGAGGCCGACGCCGGGTTGCTCCAGGAATCCCTCATCATCCGGGCCACGGTGGCTGATCTGCGCGCACATATTGCGGAGCAATTCGTGCTCAGGCGGGCGGGATCCCTCCTGGGTGGCCACGCCGACGATGCCGCACATCAGCTCACCCGACTTGCGCGCCGCGGCCGGCTGGCGTCAACGGGGTTGGGGAAAATCTCCCGAACGACATAGATCTGTTTGCCCTGCGATTCGTGATAGGTGCGGATTGCGAGCTCCGCCAGCAGGCCGAGCATTATGAATTGCACGCCCAGGGTGGCCATGAAGACCCCCAACAGGAGTACCGGGTTGTTGTGGGCATAGACGCCGCTGAGGAACCGTTCCGCCAGCACCTCCACCGCGCAGAAGAATGACAGTACCCACGACACGATGCCCGCGAACCCAAAGACATAAATGGGCTTGGTCGAATAGCTCCCGAGGAATTTCACAGTCAGCAGGTCAAGCAGGACTCGCAAGGTTCGTGATATCCCGTACTTGGACCGGCCGTGCTTGCGAGCATGATGCGTGACCGGGATTTCGGTCACCTCCGCACCGCCCCAAGACGCCATCGCCGGGATGAACCTGTGCAGCTCGCCGTAGAGGTGCACGTTTTCCAACACCTCTCGACGATAGACCTTGAGCGTGCACCCGTAGTCGCTCAGGTGCACACCTGTGACCCATGAGATCAGGCGGTTCGCGACCATCGAGGGAATCTTTCGGGAGATGAGCTTGTCCTGCCGGTCACGCCTCCAACCGCTGACAACGTCATAACCCTCATCCAATTTGGCCAGCAACCGGCTGATGTCTCGCGGGTCGTTCTGAAGGTCGGCGTCCAGGAAGACCAGTAGTTCCCCGGTGCTTCTCTCGATGCCCGCCTGGATCGCCGCCGTCTGGCCAAAATTGCGCCTGAAACGGATCACGGTGACGTGGTCATCGCCGGCGGCAACCGTCTTCAGGTAATCGAATCCACCATCCCGGCTGCCGTCATCCACGTAAATGATCTCGTGGGTGATGGCCAGTGCGGTCAGCGCTTCGCGGAGCTGCGAATGAAACTCCGGCAATGACTCGACCTCGTTGAAAAGCGGGACGATCACGGACAAGCGGGGGCGCACGACCACCGCCGGGGCCAGGTTCCTCAACCCGAGTTCCTGGCGGCCAGCGCGGGCTCCTGGCTCTGCCATTCGAACTGTGCTCGCAAGCCCGCGTCAAGCGTCCACGTGGGCTCGTAACCAAGCTGGGCCCTGGCCTTCGAACAGTCGGAGTACGTCTCTCGAGCGTCACCGTCCTGACCGGGCATTCTTTCGACCTCGAGTGGGTGTCCGAATATCGCGGCGAGGATGTCGAGAACCTCGTTCACGGTCGTACGAACGCCTCCGCCGAGATTGAATACGGCGCCAGGAGCGAGGCCGTCGCTGGTCGCGGCCGCGATCGTACCCGCCACGATGTCCTCGACATAGGTGAAGTCCCGCGCCTGACGGCCATCACCGTTGACGTGAAGCGCCTCGCCATGTAGGCCGGCGTCGATCCACCGTCGGAACGCCATGTCCGGACGTTGCCGCGGGCCGTACACCGTGAAATACCGGAGGGACACCGTCGGAACGCCGAAGGCGCGCCCATATATACCGCAGAGGTGCTCGGCGGCCAGCTTGGTCACACCATAAGGCGACACTGGCTGTGGCAGCGTCGTCTCGCGTGTCGGGAGCTCGGGGGCGTCACCATATATTGAAGACGAGGATGCGTAGACGAACCGGCTGAGCGGCGTGTCACGGGCTGCTTCCAGGAGCCGTTGGGTCGCGAGAATATTGCGTTCAGCGTAGTCCCGGAAGGACACTCCCCAGCTGGCCCGGACGCCGGGCTGGCCTGCCAGGTGAAAAACCACGTCTACGCCACGAAGACGCTCCCGGAGGTCGTCGCTGAGCAGGTCGGCCTCGATGAAGTCAAACCGATCCTCCGGGCTCAACCTGTTGAGGTGCTCTCGCTTGTGTGCGGGCGGGTAGTAGTCCGTGATGGCGTCCATGCCGAGCACGTGGTGGCCCTCGGTCAGCAGGGCTTCGGCCAGGGTCGAACCGACGAACCCGGCAACTCCGGTAACGAGGTATCGCGCCATCAAGGGCGCATTCTTGCACAAGCCTCAGCCCGCGCCGACCGCGTCACCTGACCTCGGCCCTGACTCCGTCGGGGAGCTCTCGGCCATATTCGCGCAGGTCCCGGCGCAGCTCGTCGGCGGTCGCCGCTGAGGTGGCCCAGAAGTCCACCTTGGTCCCGCCCAGGTTCCCAGGAGCGTGAAGAACCGACCAGCTGCCCACCAACACCCACGAGGCTGGAATCTGCTGCCTCCAGTACTCGCTGTAGATGACCGCCACCGGGGCATTGATGCGCCGGGTCTGGGCCGCCACGAATCCGGCGTCGAAGCGACCGTCTCGCCGGGCCTTGAGGGCCTGGTACGAACCCAGCCCGAACATGTCGAAGATCGGCCCGTGGTGCTGGTACGACACCTCTCCCAGGTCGTTGATGACCGCGCCGGTGTCGTTGTAGTACCGAGCCAGGAACTGGCCCATCTGGTACTGCTGAAGGTAGATGTTGTTGCTCGCGGTCGGCGTGAATATCGTCAGGATGGCCTTGCGAGGGGAACTTACCAGGAGCAGGGCCAGCACCGCCAGCATCGCGGCCGCCATCCGCCGCTCGGGGGCCACCTCGGCCGCATAGCGGAACAGCAACCACGCGCCGATGACCACCAGGTACTCCTGGTAGCGGTCATACCAGCCGAGGGTGGCCAGGGCGAGGTGAAGGACCGCCGTGACCAGGAACGCGAGGGCCAGCGGGAGGTTCGTGGTGCCCACCCGGAGCAGCGCGCAACGACCGAGGTAGAGCGCCGAGACCACCAGCAGGGCAACGAGCAGCGGATCGCCCATCAGCCGTTCGATGACCACGTCAAATGGGACGAGGGGCAGTCCTCGGCGTTCGAAGAGACCTGCTTTGGAGACCACCGAGTTGGGTAGCCACGCCTGGCCATTGGCGAGGTTCACAGCCGCGATGGCTGCCGCGGGCAGGGCGGCTGCCAGGCCCATCTTCGCCGTGAGCGTGACCCGCAAAGCGATCGGCTGAAGCCGGCCGCGGCCGAACACCAGCACGGCCAACCCGCAGCCGGCGGCCAGGAACATGTCCTCGAGGCGCACCAGCACCGACACCGCGACGAGCAGCAGGAGCAGGAGCTCCGGCCGTGTCCCCTCCCGCCCCCGAAGCAGGCGAAGCAGGAGCTGCATCACCCCGAGGGCAAGCAGCGCCTGGAGGATCGCCTCCATGCCGGCCAATGTCAGCGACGGCAGCAGCAGGAAGAGCGGCAGCAGCGCGGCCAGGGCAACCCCCGCGACCGGGATCCTGGCCGCCGGCTTCACGAGGTCCTGGCCCTCCCAGAAAAGCCAGAGGAGCGCGATGGCGCAGGCCATGTTCAGCAGGGCCGGCAGCGCTGAGAAGGTCAGCGGCCACATCCCGGCCGAGACTGCCAGCAGCATCGTCCACAGCGGTGAGGAGGACGCCGATTCGTATGTTCCGGGGACGACGCCGTAGGTGCCGGTCGTGACGAGGTTGCGGGCCATGCTCAGGTGGATGTACGCGTCGTCAAGGACGTACTCGAAATGCCCGTGGTTGATGACGATGGCGTTGCCGGCCAGGATCACGAGGAGGAGCAGGTAGGACCCCACCGAGAACGCCCAGAGCCTGGCCGGGCCGTTTTTGGGCTGGGGCGTGGCTGCCGCGGCGCGGTTCGCCATCGCTGCAATTACAACGGCATCGCCCTCAAAACGGCAAGAAGGGTCGATCTGGGTTGCGGGTCGCGGCCGGCGCGGCAGACCTTAGGATGGCCGCATGCCTCCTCCCGTTGATCATCGACGCCGCAAGATCAGCGCAGTGATCGCCTGCTACCGCGATGCCCCCGCGGTACCGCAGATGTACCAGCGCCTCCGTGAGACGTTCGAGAAGCTCGAGGTCGATTTCGAGATCATTTTCGTCAACGACGCCAGCCCGGACGACGCCGCGATAGTCCTGGCGGAGCTCGCGGGGACGGACCCGCGTGTGGTGGTGATCAACCACACCAGGAATTTCGGCTCGCAGAGCGCCTTCACGAGCGGCATGAACGTGGCCACGGGCGATGGCGTCGTGCTGCTGGACGGCGATCTCCAGGACCCCCCCGAGCTCATCGAGGAGTTCTATGCCAGGTGGCTGGAGGGATATGACGTGGTCTACGGGAGCAGGGTGAAGCGCGAGGCCTCCCTCTTCCTGCAGGCGAGTTACAAGCTCTTCTACCGCGTCTTCCGGGCCGCATCCTATGTCCGGGTGCCCCTGGACGCCGGCGATTTTTCCCTGTTGGACCGCAAGGTGGTCGACGCGCTCAACGCGCTGCCCGAGAACAACCGCTTTCTTCGCGGGCTCCGCGCCTGGGTGGGGTTCCGCCAGGTTGGCGTTCCCTATGTGCGCCCCGAGCGCCCCTTCGGCCGGACCACGAACTCGTTGCTGCGCAACCTGGGCTGGGCGCGGCGGGCGATCTTCTCCTTCTCCTACGCCCCACTGGACCTCATAACCGGTATCGCGCTGCTGACGGTGCTCTCGGCGTTCGCGGGCATCGTGCTGCAGCTCATCGCCCGGCTCCTCAACCCCCAGGTGGCACCAACCGGGTTCACCACGCTGATCATCCTCATACTGTTCATGGGCGGGATCCAGCTGCTCTGCCTCGGCATCATCGGTTCGTACCTCGCGCACATCTACGACGAGGTGAAACGACGTCCTGCATATATCGTAGGCAGCATCCTGAACGCCCCGGGGTCGGCTGCCGCGGCCGGAAAACCTGGAGGTGAGGTTGACGGCTGAGGCCCGCACGATAGAGATGCGATCTACGGATTGCGCGATCTGCGGCCCAGGCAGGGGCGCCCGCGAGGTATATCCGCAGGCGTTCAACCCGGACGACCTCAACCCGGTCATCTTCTCGGCCAGGCGGGCGCCAGACCGCCGCCACTTCCGGATCGTCCGGTGCGATACATGTGGCCTGGTTCGTTCGGACCCCGTCGCCCCGTCATCCACCCTCGCCGAGCTCTACCAGGCCAGCGATTTCGACTATGGCGAAGAGGTCGCCAACCTCCGCCGCACCTATGGTCGCTACCTCGGCCGGCTGGATTCGTTGGGTGGGGTTCGCGGCAGCCTGCTGGAGATCGGTTGCGGCAACGGGTTCTTCCTGCTCGAGGCCCTGGCCCGGGGGTACCGCGACGTCCGTGGGGTCGAGCCCAGCCGCGACGCCATAGAAAAGGCCGCCCCCGAGATCAGGCCGGCAATCGTCGAGGAAGTGATGCGGCCTGGGCTTTTCGAGGCGGACGCATTCGACGTCGTCTGTCTTTTCCAGGTGTTCGATCACGTCCCTGATCCTGGCGCGCTGCTCGCGGAAATCCACCGGGTTCTTCGGCCGGGCGGCCTGCTCCTCTTCCTCAACCACAACGTCACCTCACTCTCGTCCCGGCTCCTGGGCGAACACAGCCCCATCATCGATATCGAGCACACCTACCTGTACAGCCCACTGACAATGTCCAGGGTCGTCGCCGCCGGCGGGTTCGAGGTCGTGGCGGGCGGCCCGGCCACTAACACCTACAGCCTGAAGTACCTGGCGCACCTGCTACCCCTGCCGGCCGGGCTGAGGCGCGCCGCCGGCCGGCTGTTGACCGGGCGCGCCGGGCGTTGGCGCATGACCGTGCCCCTGGGCAACCTGTTCCTGGTCGCTCGCCGCCCGAGATAGTCGTGGCGGCAAGACGGACCCTGCTCACTGGCGGAAGCGGCTTCGTGGGCGCCAACCTCGCACGGCGGCTGCTCGCCCGCGGCGACGACGTTCACCTGTTTCTGCGTCCAGGACACGACCGCTGGCGCATCTCGGACCTCGCGCCGCACGCCCAGTTCCACGACATTGACCTGGGGGAGGCGGAGGCCGTCCGCGAAACGGTCGCGCGGGTTGCGCCTGAACAGGTCTTCCACCTCGCTGCCTATGGGGCCTACCCTTCGCAGAACGACCTGCAGAGCGCCGTCCAAACGAACATCGTCGCCACGGTCAACCTCGCCATGGCGTGCATTACCGCCGGTGTGAAGGCCTTTGTGAACGCCGGGTCGTCGTCGGAGTACGGGCTCAAGGACGGTCCGCCGTCAGAGCTCGACAGAGTGGAACCGAACAGTCACTACGCCGCCACCAAAGCGTCCTCGACGCTGATGTGCCGGCACCTCGCCCGCGATGCCGGCCTCCCCGCGGTCACCCTCCGCCTCTACTCCGTTTATGGCCCCTTCGAAGAGCCGTCCCGGTTGATACCGACCCTGGTGCTGACCGCCCTGGCCGGGAGGTTGCCCGCGCTTGCCCATCCGGACATCGCGCGCGACTTCATCCACGTCGACGACGTCTGCGATGCGTTCACCCTGGTCGCGGATCATGCCGGCAACACCGCCGGCGCGATCTTCAACATCGGCACCGGGCAGCAGACCAGCCTTCGAGAAGCTGTCGACATCGCCCGCCGCCTCTTCGGGGTCACACTCGAGCCGTCATGGGGATCAATGCCGGACCGCAGTTGGGACACCACGGTGTGGGTGGCCGACCCGGGATCGATCAAGGCGGAGCTGGGCTGGGCTTCCCGAACCAGGTTCGAGGACGGGTTGCGCGGTCTCGCCGATTGGTTCGAGGCCGAGTCGGGACTACGAAGGCGCTATGCAGGCAGGATCGGGCTGACACCCTGAGGATTGCTCCCAGCCACGAGCTGCAGAGCGGTTCGCGCCAGGGCCGCCGCGCTCAGACCCGCCGCGTCCTGCATGTACCCCTGTGACCCGGAGATCGTGTCGGGCTGGTCATCGAACCCACACCGACGCAACCTGCAGGAGATTCCGCGATCGGTGGCGATTTCCGCAACCAGGGATCCCAGGCCGCCGGTGGTGTAATGCGCCTCGACGGTCATGACCGTCGAACACGCCAGCAGGGCGTCAGCGATGTCCGTCTCCGGGGCGGGCCGCAGGGATGAGACGACCAGGACCGCGCACGACACCCCCTCTGCCTCCAGGAGGTCGGCGGCGGCGACCGCCTCGACGGTGATCGCCCCGATGGTGATCATCAGGCAGTCGGTGCCCTGCCGAACCAGCTCCGCCCGGCCCAGTTCGAACCGTCCATCGAGCCCCGGTACGAGGCTCACATCGTCCTTGCCCAGGCGGTAGTAGATCGGGCCGGGCAGGCCGACGGTCTGGGCGACCAGCGTGGAAGCCTGCCGGTGGTCGGCGGGGGCCAGGACGGTGAGGGCGGGTTGCACCCGCATGACGGCGAGGTCTTCAAGCGCGTAATGGGAGATCCCGTTGCTTCCGTATTCGACACCGCCCCCAACGCCCACGATCCGTACGGGCAGGCGGTGCAGGACCGGGCCGTTGCGGATGAACTCGTAGGGCCTCAAGCTGGCAAATGTGGCGATCGAATAGACGTAGGGGATGAAGCCGGCCTCGGCCAACCCGGTGGCCACGCCCACCATGTTCTGCTCGGCCACGCCAACGTTGAAGAACCGGTCGGGAAACCGATCCGCGAAAGGTTCGAGGGCCATGTACCCAAGGTCGCCCGTCAGAAGGACGATGCGCTCGTCCCGCTCGCCGGCTTCCACCAGGGCGCGCACGAATGCGGCTCTCACGGCGCAGCCGCGACCTCGGCCATAGCAGTCGCGAACTCGCTGTCGGACATCGGGCTGTAGTGCCACTTGATCTGGTTTTCCATGAAGGAGACGCCCTTGCCGAAGGTCGTCTGCGCGACCAGCACGTGTGGCCGGCCTCGGTCCATGTCCAACCCGCCGATCGTCGTCGTGATCGCCTCCACGTTGTGTCCGTCAACCTCGTGGACGTCCCATCCGAAGCCCCGCCATCGCTCGGCCAGGGGCGCCGTGTCGAGGACGTCGCGGGTGTACCCCAACGCCTGCTGGCCGTTTACGTCGATCAGCGCCGTGAGCGACGACAGGTTGTGGTGAGCCGCGAAGCTCATCGCCTCCCAGACGGACCCCTCGTTGCACTCCGCGTCGCTCATTAGGACAAAGGTCCGGCGGGATGAGGACTGCAACCTGGCCGCCAGCGCAGCACCCGCACCGATCGGCAGGCCGTGGCCCAGCGACCCCGTGGTGAAGTCGATGCCCGGCATGGCGTGCTGCGGGTGGACACCAGCGAGGCTGCCGTCCCCACAGTAGGTGTCGAGCAGGTCGTCCGGCAGGCCTCCCGCGGCATTCATGGCGGCATACCAGGCCAGCGCGGCGTGACCCTTGGAGAGAACGAAGCGATCACGATCAGGGTCTTCGACTCCCGCGCCGGCGAGGACCCTCGAGCACAGCGCCCAGGCCAGGTCCGCGATTGAAAGGGCGGACCCGATGTGGCCAACGTGGGCTCGCCTGGCCTGTTCCAGGATCGTCCGTCGCACAGCAGACGAACTCATTGCGGGACCACGACCACCTTGGCGGGGGCCAGCGAGGAGTACGGCACCCCGGGGCGAGGATCGTCGAGGGGCACGGTGACGAGGTGGTACGTCGGTTGGATCGGTCCGGTCACCAGGCGGTCGTCCAGGCGGCCCGCCGTGCCCGGGTAGTGGCCGGTTGCGTCGAAAACCGGCAGTTCCCAGTACGTGGCGTTCGCCTCATAGCCCGCCTGCACCTGGGCCGGAAGCGCCAGCTGGTAGGCGAGGTGGGCGGCCTGGTCACGAGCACTCTGCCATGCCCCGTAATCCTGCTGTTCGGCGAAATAAACGCCAACCCCAAGGAGCAATGACGTGACAGCCCACGCGCTCGCGACGGTCCTTCTGCCGCCCTGCGACGAGGCCAGCGCAGCCGCCAGGGGGATGAGGGGTACGGCGACGGCCAGGTAGTAGCGATCGAACAAACCGGTGGGGATGAGCATCAGCGGCAGCAGCTGCGACAACGACAGTGCCACCAGCAGCGCTCCACGCCAGGACGACCATCCGCCCGCGCGCTGCCGGCCGGCGGCGAATGCCATCCCGGCAAACGCCGCGCAGGCCAGCGACCCCTCGGTCGCGTACCCGATTGCCCAGGGCACCGCCTGCCCCTTGTTCAACTCCGGGGTGAAGCCCTCGGGTGTGAACACGTTCCCGGGGAAGAAACGCCCATCCTGCACGAGGAGCTGGACGACCAGCAGGAGGACCCCGACGCCCGCGAGTACCAACGGGAGGCGGGGGTGCCGGACGGCTCCAGGACGGCGGCCCAGGAGGGCGCCGGCGAAGGGGACCAGGCAGAGACCGATCATCATCGGCGCGGTCACGAGGGCACGAACGGCCGCACCCAGGTCGAGGCCGCTGACCGTCGCGAGGCGATTGGACTGGGCGGCCGGGGCCATGTGGAGGACCGCGGGCACGACGATGCCGCTCATCGCGGCGACCAGGAGAAGGATCATGAAGGCGAATGATCCGCGGGAACGGGTGCGGGGGACCCTGGCGAGGACGAGCACCGGGATGATCGCGAACGGGATGAGCAACCCGACCTGCCGTTGCAGGACCGCGGCGAGAGTGGCCAGCAGGGCCAGGATCGGGATCCCCCGCCCACCTTCGCCCGAGGCCCACGAGATCATCGCCGTGGCAGCGCCGAGCAACAGCGCGACATATGGGACGTCGCTCATGAAACTCGTCGACAGGGTCATGAAGAGGGGTGTCGCCAGGAGCGTGACGCCCGCCGCCACTGACCAGTAGCCGTCAGCCCCAAGCTGGCGAGCGAGGCGATAGCAGCTCCAGGCGGCGAGGAGCACGAACGGCAGCAGGCTGAGCCGCAGCGCGCGCTGGTCACCCCCGCCGGCTGAGGCGAGATAGCCCCAGCCCACCTGGACCATCGCCAGCGCGGATTGCTTCGGGTAGAGCTGGAAATGGGTCAGGCTGAAATGGCGGGCTGACCAGCTGTAGACCCAGTCGTCGTTGAAGGCCAGTGCAGGGCCCAGGTCGAACCAGGCCAGGCCGGCCAGCGCCAGCCCGGCAATGGCCAGCAGCGACCGTGCCGGGCGGAGGCTAGCCTGGATCTCGGACCGCCCGGAAGACGTACACCGCCAGCAGGTAGCGCCGCACAACCGGCAGTCGCTCGACCATGGGCTCCACCAGTTTCAGCAGCCGGGCGAGGGCGTCAGGGCAGAAGTAGGGAACCAGGATCGCGAACCGCTCGTCGGTGACCCGGCCACCGGCCTCGACGACCCACCGCCTCAGGGTCGCCGCCGAGAAAGACCGCTCCTCGTGGGCCCGGTGGTACGGCGAAAAGCGCTCCAGCACCTTGAGCACGGGGCTGTAGCCATTGGGTTCCACACAGACGACCTCGCCGGCCACCCGGAGCGCTTCGGCCACACTGGCGCCCGGGTCCGCGGTGTGGTGGAGGACCCCCTGCAGTATGGCCACGTCGAAGGCGCCATCGGGCCAGGGCAGCGCGTCGGTCGAACCCACCCTGAAATCGATTTGAGACGCGCCTGGGCGCGACCGCGCCACCTCGATCGCGGCGGCCGCGCCGTCGAGGCCGGCCAACGCGGACGGCCGCGCGGTGTCCCAATACCGTTGGGTAAAGGTCCCGTCGCCGCAACCCAGGTCAACGGCCCGCCGGCCATGAAGCCGGCCGAGGCCGAGGATCAGGTCGACCTGCCGGTCGGTCGCGAGCCGGCTGCTCAGCCTGGGGTTGGTGGTGTAGACGTACCCCCCACGACCTCGGACATCCTCGTTGAAGGGCTCCGAGCCCGCCGGCGAGGATTCGCTCATCGCCTCATTGAAACACCCGGGCGGAGCAGGGAAGGTGACAACCTCGCGCCGACCGCGAGGCGGTGCCCAGGACTTGTCCTAGCCGACGGAGCCTTCCATCTGCAGCTGGATCAGGCGGTTCAGCTCGACGGCGTACTCCATCGGGAGCTCCTTGGTGAAGGGCTCGATGAAGCCGTTGACGATCATCGCCATCGCCTCCTCCTCGGGGATGCCCCGGGACTGAAGGTAGAAGAGTTGCTCGTCGCCGATCTTGCTGACCGTTGCCTCATGGCCGATCTGCACGTCGTCCTCGTCGATCTCCATGTACGGGTAGGTGTCGGACCTCGAGTCCTCGTCCATCAGCAGCGCATCGCAGCGCACCGAGGCCTTGGCGCCCTTCATGCCGGGGTAGACCTTGACCAGGCCGCGGTAGCTGGTGCGACCGCCGCCCTTGGAGACCGACTTGGAGACCACCGTGGAGGTGGTGTTGGGGGCCGCGTGCACCATCTTGGCGCCGGCGTCCTGGTGCTGGCCGGGACCGGCAAAGGCGATCGACAGGACGTCGCCCTTGGCCCCCTCCCCCATCAGGTAGACAGCCGGGTACTTCATCGTCACCTTGGACCCCAGGTTGCCGTCGACCCACTCGATCGTGGCGTTCTTCTGGGCGATGGCCCGCTTGGTCACCAGGTTGTAGACGTTGTTGGACCAGTTCTGGATGGTGGTGTAGCGGATGCGCGCACCCTCCATCGCGATCAACTCGACGACGGCGGAGTGCAGCGAGTCGCTGGTGTAGATCGGGGCGGTGCAGCCCTCGATGTAATGGACGAAGCTGCCCTCCTCGGCGATGATCAGCGTCCGCTCGAACTGGCCCATGTTCTCGGCGTTGATCCGGAAGTAGGCCTGCAGCGGGATCTCCACCTTCACGCCCTTGGGCACGAAGACAAACGATCCACCCGACCACACCGCGCTGTTCAGTGCCGCGAACTTGTTGTCGTTGGGCGGGATGATGCTGCCGAAGTACTTGCGGAAGATCTCCTCGTGCTCGCGGAGGCCGGTGTCGCAGTCGGTGAAGATGACCCCCTGCTTCTGGAGGTCCTCGCGGATGGAGTGGTAGACGACCTCCGACTCGTACTGCGCGGAGACCCCGCCGAGGAACTTCTGCTCGGCCTCCGGGATGCCCAGGCGGTCGAAGGTGTTCTTGATGTCGGCGGGGATGTCGTCCCAGCTCTTGCCCTGCTCGGCCTGCGGCTTGAGATAGTAGAAGATGTTCTCGAACTCGATCTCCGACAGGTCGGCGCCCCAACTGGGCATCGGCCGGGAGTTGAAGTGCCGCAGGGACTTGAGCCGGAAGTTGAGCATCCACTCCGGCTCGCCCTTCATCTCCGAGATCTGGCGGACGCCCGTCTCGCTGAGGCCACGCTCGGACTTGAAGGCGGCCTTGAGCTCGTCGTGCCAGCCGAACTTGTAGTCCTTGTTGAGGTCCTCTGCCTTCACGGTTGCCCTGGGGGCAACCGTGGTCAGGGGACCTCCCGGTCCGCTCGTCTTGTCGATCTCAATGGCCATCAGGCATTCTCCCTTGCCGCTTCGGCGACGTGTTGCGCGGCAAACGCCCGCTCCCCGGGGCTGAGGTCGCGACCGACCTGGTCCACCGCGGACTTCTCATCCTCCGGCAGGTCGGCGATGATCCAGTCGTAGCCCCGGGTCTCGATCTCCCTGGCCAGCTCGGCGCCGCCGGAGCGGATGATCCGGCCCCGGTACATGACGTGGACATGGTCGGGCTTGATGTAGTCCAGGATGCGCTGGTAGTGGGTGATCAGCAGCACGCCGAGCTCCGGTCCGCGCAGCGCCTCCACCCCCTCGGCGACGGTGCGGAGGGCATCGATGTCCAGGCCTGAGTCGGTCTCGTCGAGGATCGCGATCTGGGGCTTGAGCACCCCCATCTGGAGGATCTCGGCCCGCTTCTTCTCGCCGCCCGAGAAGCCGTCGTTGACATAGCGCGTGGCGAACGAGGGATCCATCTTCAGCCGTTCCATCTGCTCGCCGACCACCCGGCGGAACTCGCGCGGGGGCAACTCGTCGCCGCGGACAGCCTTGGTCGCGGTGCGCAGGAAGTTGTGCATGGTGACCCCGGGGATCGCGGTCGGGTACTGGAAGGACAGGAACAGGCCGGCCTTGGCGCGCTCGTCCGGCCGGAGGCCGAGGATGTCCTCGTCTCGGTAGGTCACCGACCCGGCGCTGACCTCGTAACGCGGGTGTCCCATCAGGGTGTACGCGAGCGTGCTCTTGCCGGAGCCGTTGGGGCCCATCAGCGCGTGCACCTCGCCCTGGGGGACGTCCAGGTCGATCCCGCGCAGGATCTCCTTGCCCTCGACGCTGGCGTGCAGGCCCTGGATGCTCAGGACCCCGGTCTTGTTCTGTACGGCTGTGCTCAAATCTCGCTCCTCATCCCACCCGGGACCGGTGTCGCGGCCGCGGCAACCGGGATTCTCTCCAGGCCGGCAGGCAGCTGTGGCATCCCCGGTGCAAACCCGGGGTCGAACATCAGGTCGTTGAGAGTGGTGGCGTCGAGCATCGCCTCGACGGTCACCTTGATCCGCTGCCAGAGCGACCCGCTCATGCACACGGCCTCGCGGTCGCAGCTGCCGTGGACGTAGCCCTCGGCGGTGCAGTCGACCAGTGAGACCGGGCCCTCGAGGACGCGGAGGATCTCACCGACGGTCATCTCGCGGGCATCCCGGGACAGGCGGTAACCGCCGTGCAGACCGCGGGTGCCTTCGACCAGGCCGGCCCGACGGAGGGGTCCGACCAGCTGCTCCAGGTATGGCAGGGGAAGCCCCTCGACGCGCGCGACCTCGCTCAGCGAGAGCGGTCCCTGGCCATGCGCGCGGGCCAGTTCTGTCATCAGTCGGAGGCCATAATGGCCCCGGCTCGAAACCTTCAGCAAGGCTGTCCCTCGAAAATCCGACTCATATGGTCATATTTTACTCCCCGGGCCGGCTGCGAATACGGCAGGGGACCTCTGGGCCGCGCCCCATCAAGGACTTGTGACGGACCGATGAAGGCGGCCACTCCCACGCGGCTCGTGTGTAACTAAGCGATCACGGTCCGCTGAGAAGGCCCCGCAAGGCCGTCCCCCTTGGGTAGATTGCGCTTGAGAGGAGATCCAAAAAATGATGATCAAACACCGCAAGCCAACCGCCCTCAAGGTCACTTCCCAGGTCCGCGAGCTGGGCAGCCGGCTGAGCTTCCTGGACGTCCTGCGCGATGCCTGCGACCACAACGGTCGCTACACCCTGAATGCCGAGTCCAACGGCCAGGTCTTCACCGTGTTGGTGGACCGGGGCGGACCGTTCAACGCGATTGGAGGCGGGAGCGCGGGATCTCCGGCCCTGGTGGCGGCCGCCCAGTTGCGCAGCGGTCGCTGCACGATCACCATCGGCTGGCCGGTGGACCAGCCCCTCTACCAGCCCGGCCTGGACTTGACACTGAAGGCCCTGGTCGACGGGGCAGTCGCACCCGCCTCGCTGCCGCGTCACCGCGGGGTCGACTCCCTGCGCAACGCGGAGTGGCGCGACGTGGAGCCGC
This sequence comes from Chloroflexota bacterium, assembly GCA_034666405.1. Lineage (GTDB taxonomy): Bacteria > Chloroflexota > Dormibacteria > DASZGP01 > DASZGP01 > JAXDLW01. The sequence continues at coordinate 188,749 of JAXDLW010000047.1, forward strand.
AGCGGGCCGCCGATGCGTGGCAGCCGCCGGTCGCGCCGCCGGTGCTCCCGGTCATCAACGTCAAGCCGGTCCCGGCCCCACCACCGGTTGTCTCCGAACCGCTTTACGCGCCGCCGCCGATGGACCCGGCGCCGGAGACCCCGGCCGCCCCGGTTCCCACCGCGTTCGAGGCCCAGTCCATGCCCGCCGCGACCTCCTTCCCGACGCGACCGTGGGTGCGCCCGTCCGACGAGCCCGAGGTCATCATGCCCGCCACGACCGGCGGGACAGACGGAGTGCTGCCGGCCGGTGACCGCACCGGTGCGGCCGTGGAGACTGCCAAGCATTTCGCGACCCAGGCGCTGCTCTGGCTCTGCGAGGTCGAGCCGGGCGATGAGTACACCCTGCCCGAGGCGGCGGCGCTGGCCCGGCAGAACCTGTTCAGCGGGATCTCCCAGGGCCTGCATCCCTTCCGCCGGGAGATGGGCTCGAAGATCGAGCGCGTCAAGCAGGACTGGGCCAAGAGCGGCGAGGTCGCGGCCCGTGCCTCGCGCAAGAAGCGCGTTCGCGCCGTGGTCGCCTCCGACCCCGACGAGGAGTTCCGGCTCTTCTAGTCCTGTCCCCTCAGAGGGAAGCTGGATACCGCCGCCCCCCGGGGCGGCGGTCTTCATTTAAGCCGCGGTCAGGAGATCGCGATCATCCTCTCGACCGCGGTCCTCGCGGCACGGGCGACATCCTCCGGGACGTCGACCTCGTAGCGGTCATCGCGCAGGGAGGCATGCAGTTTCTCCAGGCTGATCATCTTCATGTACTGGCAGATCGCGCCCCGGCTGGCGGGAAAGAACTCCTTGCCCGGGACCTCCTTTTCCAGCCGGTGCAGGATGCCGTTCTCCGTCGCCACGATGAACTGGGTGGCGTCCGATTCGTGGGCCCGGCGGACGATGCCCTCCGTGCTCAGGACGCGGACCAGGCCGGTGTCGGCGAAGCGGTAGATCGTGCTGCTGGTGCAGCCGCACTCCGGGTGGACGAGCAGCTCCGCCCCGGGATGGTCACGCTGGGCCTCATCGATGTCCTCGGGCTCGATCCCCGCGTGGACATGGCATTCGCCCATCCAGACGTGCATCTTGCGACCGGTCACCCGCTCCAGGTGGGCCCCCAGGAACATGTCCGGGAGGAAGAGGATCTCGCGGTCCTCGGGGATCGCGCGAATCACCTTCTCGGCATTGCCACTGGTGCAGCAGTAGTCCGAGAGGGCCTTGACCTCGGCGGTGCAGTTGACGTAGCTCACGACGACCGCCCCGGGGTACTGGGCCTTCCAGTCGGCGAGCTGGGCGCCGGTGATCGTGTCGCTCAACGAGCAGCCGGCGTCGAGGTCGGGGATCAGCACCCGCTTCCCGGGGTTGAGGATCTTGGCCGTCTCGGCCATGAAATGGACCCCGCAGAACACAATGACATCAGCCTCGGTGCGCGCCGCCTCCTGGGACAGGCCCAGCGAGTCGCCCACGTGGTCGGCGACATCCTGGACCTCGGCCACCTGGTAGTTGTGAGCCAGGATCACCGCGTTGCGGGCCTTCGCCATCTCCCGGATCTCGCCCGACAGCCGGCTGATGCTCTCGGTCGACAGGCGGAGCATCGGCAGGGTCTCAAGCGCCATGGTCAGCCGAACCTGGGGCGGATGATCGCCCGCTCCAGCCAGAACGCCGGGCCGCGCCGGTAGAGGTCCGCGGGGCGACCCCCGGGACCGCCCTTGAGACGCGGCGCCTCACGTCCGATCGGCTCGACGAAGCCCTCGTTGTCAATGACCTTCTTGCGGAAGTTGGAATGATCGAGCTGTACCCCCCAGACCGCCTCGTAGACCCGGCGCAGGTCGGCGAAGGTAAACGGCTCCTGTACGAATGCCAGTGCGACGGTGGTGTATTCCAGCTTGGCCCGGGCGCGCTCGACGCCGTCGCGCAGGATCTCGTCATGGTCGAAGGCGAGCCGGGGCGCATCGTCGGCGACCAGGTCCTCGATGGGCCAGAAGCGCGCTTGGGCGGCGTCGTCCCCGCCCTTGACGGATGGCAGGTCGGGCACCAGCGCGAGGTAAGCCACGGAGACGGTTCTACCGCGCGGGTCCCGGCCGGGGCGGCCGTAGGTTCGCAGCTGCTCCAGGTGGATGCCCTCGGGCAGGTGGTCCAGCCCGGTCTCCTCTGAGAGTTCCCGCATGGCGGCGTCCTCGGTGTCCTCGTCCTGGTCGACGAAGCCCCCGGGGAGGGCCCAGTGGCCGGCGTAGGGCTCCCCGGCTCGCTCCACCATCAGGACGCTGAGACGGCCCTGGCGCACGGTGACCAGGACGATGTCCACGGTGAGGGCAAACTGCAGTCGCAGGCCGCTCTCGGCGGTGGGGGCGGAAGGTTTAGGTTCCACTGACCCTTACCCTACTCAGCGCACGGGTTTTTGTCAACTGAACCTAAAGCCCGTCGGACGGCATCGGTGGAGGGGTTCGATGGCCCTAGTCTTGGCAGGTTGCGCGTTCTGTTCGACACGTCGGTGACCGATTTCGACCGCGGCGGCACGACCCGGTACGTGGCGTCGCTGCTGCCGCGCCTGCGCAGCGCAACCCGGAGTGGTCGGGGTGGCGCGGCAGAGGGCGGCGTGGTGGTCGAGCAGGTATCGATGCAGGCCACCTGGCGCTGGTCGGCCATCCTGCCCCGGGCCGCGCGGGTGCTCCTGCACGACCTCGCCTGGGTCCCCTGGGGTTCGGTGCGCCTCGGCCGCGCGCGCGGAGCCGACCTGTACCACGGCGCCGGGTTCAAGGTGCCGCCGAGGGCACCGTTCAGTACCTGTGTGTCGATCATGGATGACACCCCGTGGGACGACCCACCCACGGCGCGGCCGTACAACCGCGTCTACATGCGCCGCCTGCTGGAGTCTGCCGCGCCCCACCTCGCCGGCGCGCTGACCATTGCGCACTCCACCGCGACAGCCATCGGCGGCCGGCTGCCGGCCCTCGCCGGGCGCCTGCACGTCACGCCGCTTGGGGTCGACCACCAGGTGTTCCGCCCACGGCCGGAACCCGAGGTTCGGGCGGCGGAGGCCAGCGCCGGTATCGCCGCCCCCTACGCGCTCCTGGTCTCGCCGTACGGACCGCGGAAGAACCTGGCCCGCATGCTCGACGCCCTGGCCCAGGCGCGGGACGCCAACCCGGGCCTGCGGGCCCTGGTCGTCGGGCGGCACGACCCCCTGCCGGACACGGGCGGGATCCCCGTTGTCGCGTGCGGCCCGGTGGGCGACAACCAGCTCGCCGCCCTGTACAGCGGCGCCGAGTTCCTGCTCTTCGCCAGCCTGAAGGAGGGCTTCGGCCTGCCCGCGGTCGAGGCCATGGCCTGCGGCTGCCCCGTCGTAACCAGCCGCGGCACCGCCATGGAGGAGGTGGGCGCTGACGCGGTTGTCCTGGCCGACCCCACCTCGACGGCAGCAATGGCGGCAGCGTGCCGCGGCCTTTTGTCGGATCGAAGCCTGCGCGACCGCCACGTCAGGATGGGCCTCGCACGGGCGGCCGAGTTCACGTGGGAGGCAACCGCCCGCCTCACGCTGAGCGCATGGGAGAAGATGGTCCGGTGACGACCGCGCAGCGATCAGCGCCTCGGGCCATCACCGGCCGCAACCGGGCGGGGGCGGTGGTCGCCCTGCTGCGACCCCGGCAGTGGGTCAAGAACCTGCTGGTGCTCGCCGCCCCGCTCTTCGCGGCGCGGCTCTTCGAGACGCCGGTACTGATCCGGACCCTGGTCGCGCTCGGGGCCTTCTGCCTGGTGAGCAGCGCGGCCTACGCGCTGAATGACGTCCGCGACTGGGAGGTGGATCGGCTGCACCCGGTGAAGATGCGCCGGCCGGTGGCCAGCGGCGCGGTCAGCCCGTCCACGGCCATTGCCCTGTCGGTGGTCTGTGCGGTGGCGGCGGTCGGCGTCGCCTTCCTCAGCGGGCCGGGCGTGGCCGTCTGCGTCGTGGCCTACATGGCACTCATGCTCGCGTACTCGTTGTGGGGCCGGCACCGCGCCCTGGCCGACGTCTTCCTCATCGCCGGTGGCTTCCTGCTGCGAGCCGTGGCGGGGGCCGCGGCGGGACCGGTGAGCGCCTCGCCCTGGTTCCTCGCCCTCACGCTGCTGCTGGCCCTGATGCTGGGCTTTGGCAAGCGGCGTTCCGAGATCTCCCTCCTCGGCGTCGGCGAGGCCCAGGCCCGCTCCAGCCTCGGCGTCTACTCGGTGGCGATGCTGGACCAGATGCTCTCCGCGCTGGCTGCCAGCATCATCGTGCTGTACGCGATCTACGCGGTGAGCATCAGCAGCCGCCTCGGTTCAAGCGACATGATCCTGACCTGGCCGCTGGTCCTCTTCGGGATCATCCGCTACCTGCAGGTGAGCCACACCACCGAAAGACCGCCGGACGAGCTGCTCGTGACGGACCGGCCGCTGTTGAGCACGGTGATCCTCTTCGCCGCGGTCGCCGCCGCCGTCCTGCGGTTGCATACCCACCTCATCGGCCGGGTGTCCCTATAGGGTCAGCCACAGCACCAGCCCGGCCTGGGCGAGGTGGTAGCTCACGATGACCGCCAGCGACATCCATGGCCGCGGCGAGACGAACCGGCGGAGGGCGATCAGCGAGTCGGAGCCGAAGAACAGCATGGCCGGCACGACCGCGAGCGGTTGGCGGGAACCGAACGCCGTGGCGACCATCACGCCGATCACCAGGAGGTAGGCAAGCAGCGCCGGGACCACCCGCGACTGGCCCTGACGCCGCGCCCCCCGCACCACCGGCGGCAGCAGCAGGGCCGCCAGGATGGCGAGCACCACAGCCACCGCCGCGACCCGGCCTGCGGACTGCCCGCCGGCGACGAAACCGGAAGCGAACGCGAGGTGGCCCAACAGGAAGGCCCCGAGGCCCGCCACGAAGCGGTCGGTCGGGAGCATCAGGAGGACGTCCCCGGCCGCGCCCAGGCACAGGGCCAGGACAAACCAGGCCCGCTCCCCCGCCGCGACGGGATGGAGCAGGAGGGCACAGGCGATGAGCGCCAGCATGGTGGCCGGCTTGAAGACGTATTCAAGGCGCTTGCGCCCGGTGCCGACGGCCCACCAGTCGGCCGCGGCGATGACGCCGGCCAGCCCCAGCGCGGCCACCGCCGGGACAGTCATGCCGGCGTACCCGGCGCAGGCCGATATTGATGCTCTGGCGCCCGCATTATGTTATAGTCGTGATGTTAGCTTTAGCGTTTTTCGGATCGAGGTGAAACATGCTCCTGTCATTCGCAATCCTGCTGTTGGTCCTGTGGCTCCTGGGCGTGATCACGTTCCACGCCATCGGCGGCCTGGCCCACATCCTGCTGGTCATCGGCATCGTCTTCCTGGTCCTGCATTTCCTGCGGGGCCGTCGCGGCCGCACCGTCGTCTAAGCGGTCCACGGTTTCCCCGGGGCGGCCGGTGCGAGCTTGCTCGCCCGGCCGCCCTTTTGCTTGTCATGTTCTCAGGCGGCCTTGAGCTCGGCCGCGATCGCCTCCAGCCCGGCACGCAGGGTCGGGTACTCGGGGCGCCAGGTCGAGGCCTCCTTGAGCCTGCGGTTGGAGACACGCGATGAACGGAAGAGGTACTCGGCGATGTCGGCGCCGAGCACCGGGACCCCGGCGACCCGGGGCGCGCGGAGCGGGCTGGGGCCGCCCACGACGTCGGCGAACGTGCGGACGTAATCCCTGTATGGCAGCGGCTCGTCGTCCACCACGTTGTAGAGCCCTGGCGCCAATTCCAGCGCGGCGGTGACGGCCGCCCCGGCATCAGCCACCGCGATGCTGGCGTAGTAGTTGTCCCCCTTCCCGATCAGCGGGAAGAGACGCTTGCGCACCAGCCCGGCGATCCGCCGGGTCTGATCGGAGCTGGCGGAGTAGAACGAACCGAAGCGCAGGACAACGCCGGCGCCCCCCGCCGACGTGACCCGGTCCGCCTCCGCCTCGGACGACGCCGTCGCTTCGAGTATTGGTACCCCGGCCGTGGCGATGGGCGCCTCCTCGGTCACCCAGCCGTCGCCGTCACCGGCGTACAGGAAGGTCACCGACTCACTCACGTAGCGGCCGATGCCCTCTGCCAGGGTGGCGTCGACAAGGGCCCGCGCGCCCTCGGTGCGCAACCGGTTATTCGCGTCCCAGCTCTTGCGGCTGCGCATCACCGGCAACGCCGGGATCTTGGTCGTCAGGCGCAGTACCGCGTCGCAGCCCCGGATCGCAAGGCCCAGGGCGGCGCTGTCAAACAGGTCGACATCCAAAGGTTCCGCGCCGATGGTTCGCAGCGCCGCGGCCTTGTCCTCGCCCCGGGCCGTGGCGCGGACGGCGTGGCCGGCGCGAATGAGGTTGGGGATCGTGGCGAGGCCGAGCTGGCCGGTGCCGCCCGCGACGAAGACCCGCATGCGGTCAATCGTAAAGTGAGGGGATGCTGCTGCAGGACCTGGTCACTCCCGCACTGGTCGTGGACGCGGCCGACCTCGACCACAACCTTCAGACCATGGCCGAGGCGCTGCCTGGCGCGCGGCTGCGGCCCCACGTCAAGGCGCACAAGACCACGGCCCTGGCCCGGCGACAGGCGGGCGCCGGACACCCCGGCTTCACCTGCGCCACGGTGCGCGAGGTCGAGGGCATGGCCGCGGCCGGGCTTGGCGAAGACCTCCTGCTTGCCAACGAAATCGTCGATGCCCGGCGGCTGGCCAGGGTGGAGGCCCGGGTGACGCTGGCGGTGGACTCCGACGCCACGGTCGAGGCGGCGATCAAGGCCGGCATCCGGGAGGTCCTGATCGACGTCAACGTCGGGCTGCCGCGATGTGGCTGCCCCCCCGAGGACGCCGGGCGGCTGGCGGACCTGGCCCGCAAGGGCGGCATGCAGGTGCGCGGCGTCATGGGTTACGAGGGCCACGTGGTGGGGCTCGAGGATCGCCCGACCCGGCAGGAGATGACCGAGCAGTGCATGGACCTGCTGCGCCAGGCCCACGAGCTCGCCGGCGGCGAGGTGATCTCGGCAGGGGGCACCGGCACCTTCGACACCAACCGGCTGGCGACCGAGATCCAGGCCGGTTCGTACGTCCTGATGGACACCACGTACGGGAAACTCGACATCCCCTTCCGGCAGGCACTGGGGATCCTCAGCACCGTGATCTCGGTGTCCGCGGGCGGTTACGCCGTCGCCAACGCGGGCCTCAAGGCGTTGGGCATGGACCACGGCAACCCCGAGCTCCAGGGCGGTCACACGGTCCTCTATGTCGCGGATGAGCACACCGTGTTCGTCCCCGCCGAGCCGGTACGCGTTGGCGACCTGGTCACGATCCGGCCGGCCCACGTCGACCCGACCGTCGCCTACCACGAGCAGATGCACCTCATCGCCGGGGACGAGGTTGTGGACACCTGGCCGGTGGACCTGCGCGGCTGGTGACGACCTGGTCCAACTGGGCCGGCAACCAGGCCTGTGCCCCGGTCGCCACCCCCCGGCCCAGCACCGAGGCGGAGCTGGTGGAAATCGTGCGTCGGGCCGCGGCCGAGGGCCGGCGGGTGAAGGTCTATGGGGCAGGGCACTCCTTCACCGACATCGCCTGTACCGACGGCTACCTCGTCAACCTCGACCGCTACAACCAGGTGCTCAACATCGACACCCAGAACCACCGCGTCAAGGTGCAGGCCGGCATCAGCACCGCGCGCCTGGGCGAGGAGCTGGCGCTCCACGGCATGGCCCAGCCGAACCTCGGTGACATCGCCTACCAGTCCATCGCGGGCGCGGTCTCCACCGCGACCCATGGCACGGGACTGGGCCTCGGCAACATCGCCACCCAGCTCTGCGCCTTGACCATGGTCCTCGCCGACGGGTCGGTGGCCGAGTTCTCACCGGACCGCGACCTCGACGACTTCCGCTGCGCCCAGGTCAGCCTGGGGGCGCTGGGGATCATCTCGACGGTGACACTGCAGTGCGTGCCCAGCTTCGTCCTGCACTCGGTGGAGGACCCCAAGCCGCTGGACGAGATGCTGGCGCGTTACGAGGAGCTCTGCGAGTCCAACCAGCATTTCGAGTTCTTCTGGTTCCCCCATACCGACCGGGTGCAGGCGATCTGGAACAACCCCGTCGAAGGCCCGCCGCGGCCTCGTGGCAGGGCAGCGGAGTGGTTCAACGACATGTTCCTGGAGAACCACGTCTTCGGCGCCCTGCAGCGGGTCGGACGGGCCCGGACGCGGTGGATCCCCGCGCTGAACCGCGTCGCGACCTCGGTGATCAGCCACGGCGAGACGCGGGACTGGAGCCACCGGGTGTTCGCCAACCCGCGCCTGGTGCGTTTTGTGGAGATGGAGTACGCCATCCCCCGCGGGGATGCCGTCCCGGCGATCCGTGAGCTCAAGGCCATGATCGATCGCAGCGACATGCGCATCAGCTTCCCGGTCGAGGTGCGGGTGGGCGCCGGCGATGACGCGGTGCTCAGCACAGCGCACGGGCGCGAGACCACATATATCGCGGTGCACGTGTTCCAGGGGCTACCTTACGAGCGGTACTTCCGCGAGGTGGAGGCGATCATGAACGGCTTCGATGGCCGCCCTCACTGGGGCAAGATGCACTACCAGGACGCCGCAACCCTGCGGACGCGTTACCCGCGCTTCGACGAGTTCGTGGCCCTGCGCGACCGTCTCGATCCCGGCGGCCTGTTCCGCAATGAATACCTCGACCGGGTGCTGGGCCCCGTCAGGGTGGGGATCCCGGCCGGCTGACGAACGCCCTCAGGCCGCGGGACGAAGCATGCTGGGCCTGCCGAACAGGTAGCCCTGCCCGAACTGCACCCCCAGGTCCCTCAGGATGACCGCCTGCTCACGGGTCTCGACCCATTCGCCGATCACCACCGCGTCCATCTCGCGCGCGTAACCAACCAGTGCGGAGATCAAGGCACGGCGTGCGACGTCGGCCTCTATGTCGGCGACCCAGGTGCCGTCGAGCTTGATGATGTCCGGCTGCAGGTGGAGGATGTGGCGGAAGCTGGCATAGCCCGCGCCGGCGTCGTCGATGGCCAGCCGCAGGCCGTCGACCCGCATGCCCAGCAGGGCCCGGTTGAGGCCGGGGTAGCTGTCGATGGGGTCGTGCTCGGTGATTTCGAGGACCACGCGCTCCATCGGGAATCGCCCGAGCAGCTCGCGCAGCCGCGCCGTCGAGGCCACCTGGGGCGACACGTTGATGGCCATGTAATTGTCGCCGACCATGACGTCGAGGGCCTCGAGGCTCTGCTGGATCGCCGCCAGCTCCAGGTCCTCGCGCAGCCCGAAGGACTCCGCGCTGTTGAACCAGGTGACGGGGGTCGATTCGGGCTCGCCGTCGAACCGGGCCAGCGCCTCGCAGCCGATCACCGAGCAGTCCTCCAGCCTGACGATCGGCTGTCCATGCATCCGCAGGCCGACGCCGTCGATGGCCCGGCGCACGCGGTCAAGCCTGCGCGAGTCCGGCACGCCGAGCCGGTCGTCGAATTCGCTCGACGCGCCCAGTCCCCACCCACGTTCGACTCGTTCCATTACCATCCGCCGTTCCTTGGTTGCAGCGTGCGCCGGTCCGAGCCGTCGTGGAAGGTGCATCTGCCGGGTATCCGGTTGATGCAAATGTATGGGGGCCTAGCGGTCGATCAGCCCGTGGTCGGCGGCGCGGATCACCGCCTCCAGCTTGGAGTGGGCGCCGAGCTTTTCCAGCAGACGCTGGACGTGTCCACGGACAGTGGTGATGCTGATATGGGTCTGGTCCGCGATGGACTGGCTGTCCAGGCCCCTGGCCACCATCCGCAGGATCTCGTGTTCCCGAGGGGTGAGGGACTGGGCCAGGCGCAGGCGTTCGGCGGCATCCGCCTGGCGTTTGCGATGGCGGGACAGCAGGCTCGCAAGGACCTCTGGCGCCACCAGCATCTCCCCCGCAGCCGCCCGGCGCACCGCGTCGACGAGCTTCGAAGCAGCCTCGGTCTTGAGCAGGTACCCACTGCTGCCGGCCTCGATTGCGGCCATCATCGCCTCGTCGCTGCCGTCCGCGCTGAGGAAGACCACGGACGCGTCCGGGTGCGCGGCCAGCACGTCCCGGGCGACGTCCGCGCCAGACTCCTCGCCGAGGCTGAAATCCAGCAGCACCACCCTGGGATCCGTGGCCGCCGCGATCTCCAGCGCCTCGGCGGCGTTGCCGGCACGTCCGACCACCTCGATGCCGTCCTCCTCGTCGAGGAGCATCTGGATGCCCTGAGCCACGAGAGCGTGGTCCTCGACTATGAGGACGGTGACGGGAGGCGTCGCTGGTTCCTCAGCCACGTTGGGTCACCCCTCGCGCCCCCGTCTCGCCGGGCAGCCAGATCGACACAGTGGTCCCTTCGCCGGCTGCGCTGCTCACCTCCATGCGACCGCCCATTATCACGGTGTGCTCCTTCATCGAGGGCAGCCCGATATGGCCTGGCTCGGGAGCCCGGGCCGGATCGAAGCCCAGGCCCTCGTCGCGGACGACGAGGTGGTACCAGCCGTCGATCTCCTCCAGGCTCAGCTCGCACCTCCGCGCGCTCGAGTGCTTGCGGACGTTGGAGAGGGCCTCGCGGGCCACTCGGTACAGCGCCACCCGGGTTTCGCCGGTTGGCTCCGACAGGATCGCCCCCGTCAGGTCGACGACCAGCCCGTTCTCGTCATGGATGCCCTGCACCAGCTCTTTCAGCGCGGGCATGATGCCCTCGCCATCGAGTGCCGCGGGGCGCAGGTCGAAGACCAGCCGTCGAAGGCGGTCGACGGCCATCTGCAGGCTGATGTCGAGGTGGTCGAGCACGTCCGTGTCGGCACCGCGGGCGATGCTGCGCCGCCGCAGCCGCTCCAGGTGGAAGCCCAGGTTGGCCAGGACCTGCAGGGTGTCGTCGTGGATGCCGGCGGCGATCTGCCGCCGCTCCTCCTCCTGCACCGTCACCAGCGCGGCCATCAGCCGGCGGCGTTCACGCCCGCGCTCACGCAGTGCCAGGTGGCTCTGTCGCAGCCGCTCCTGGGCCTCCTCACGCTCCCGCTCCGCACGCCGCCGGTCGGATATGTCGATCGCCACCCCGATGACCCCGCGCGGCGTCCCGTCGTCGTCGCGCAGCGCCGAGTACCGGACGTCGAGGACAACGTTGCTGTCAGGGAGCTGGATGACCCGCTCGCCGGAGACCCCGCGGAGCGCCCGCTCGATGCTGGTCAGCATGTCCGGGTAGCCGGCGTACAGGTCGTGGACCGACTTCCCCACCAGCTCGCCCCGGGTCCGCCCGATGCTCACCAGGCCAAGGCCCTCCGACAACGTGACGATGCCGTCCGCGTCGACGGCGAAGAGGATGAGTGGTGCGTTGCCGACGATCACCGACAGCCGCTCGCGGCTCTCACGCAGCGCCTCCAGCGCCGCGATGCGCTCGCTGATGTCCTCGAAGATGATGTAGAAGAACGCCGGGCGGTCGTTCTCATCGCGCACCAGGACCGTCGTCAGGTCGGCGACGAATTCCGTGCCGTCGGCCTTGACCGCACGTCGCTGGGCCTTGTAATAGGGTCGCGATCCCGACCCCAGCTGCCTGACCTGGAGCTCCGGTTCACCCTCGTCGTAGCGCACCAGGTCGCGGTGGGTCAGACGGCGTAGTTCGGCCTCATCGCTATAGCCGAGAACATCGAGCGCCGACCGGTTGGCGGCGAGCACCTTGCCGTCGAGGCTCATGTTGATGATCGCCTGGGGGGACGTGGCAAGGATCAGCCGCCACTGCCGGTTGGCCTTCTGGATGCGGGTGTGCAGGCGCGCGGCTTCGAGCGCGGGCGCGACCTGCGCGGCGAGCAGGGTCATCAGCTCGATCTCCTCGACCGTGAACTGGCGCGTTTCGCGGAAGGAAACCGTGAGACAGCCGATGGCGCGGTCCTGCACCAGCAGGGGCACCGCGATGAGGCTGCGGAAGCCCAGGTCCTTGACCCATTGCACACCGCCGTTCCACGCGACGTAGTCCGTGATGGCCAGCGGCTTGCGGGTCTCGAACGCAACCCCGGCGGCGCCTTCACCCGGCCTCAGCGCCGGGATCTCCACCCCCTGGGAGCCGCTCTGCGCCACCGTGGGCAGGTGCTGGGCGTCGGCATCCCACATCTGCAGCCCGGCGCCGTCGCCACCGAGAAGGTCGTTGGCCTTCTCCGACGCCAGCCGCGAGAGCACCGCGGGTTCCAGGACACCGCTCGCGGCAACCGCGAGGTCATGCAGGGCGTGCAGCCACCCAGCCCACTGCCCCGGCGTGGGTGGGTTCGATCGAGCCGGGTCCATAGCGGCGGCTCCCGCTGCGCGCCTCCCTGCCACTTTTACCTTCGACGACCTCGTCCTGAGACCCTTAGGCTAACCCGCCCCGCGCCCGTCGCGCACCGAATGGTGGATGCCGAGGACACTGCATTTGCAGTGCAGAAATCCGATATGACCACATGAGGACACGCTAAGAGGCCCAGGTGGACACTGCTGGTCATCGGCGTCCTTACGGTCCCGGCGATTTCACCCTTGGTTACCTCGCCGGGCCACGGGTCGCGCTGAGCGTCTGGCGCGGCGAACGGGAAGCCCCGGTGGTTCACCCCCGACCACCGGCAGAGCACTACCGCGCCGCGCTCGATGCCCTCCCTGGGCGAAATGGGCTCAAGCACAGGTCGACGCGCCCACGCTTAGGCCATCAAGAAAATGGTGGGCCCTGTGGGACTCGAACCCACGACTCTCTGCTTAAAAGGCAGAAGCTCTAACCAACTGAGCTAAGGGCCCTCGGCCGGAAATCCTAGTGGCGCGAAATGCCGCCTAGGCCGTCGGGCGTTTTCGACCCGCCTTCACGGCCGCGGTCCGTCCCCCGCCCCGCGATCCCGCGGTCTCGCCCGGCTGGCCCCGGAACATGACGTGGAGCAGGACGACGCACCACATGCGGTAGGGGCGCCAGGCCTCGACGCGCTCCAGCACCTCCGCGAGGCCGGCATTGTCCGGGAGCTGGCAGACGCTCTTGACCGCCCGGACGGTCAGGTCGTCATCGGTCATCGAGTCGGTCATCCCGGCGCCCCGGGTGAGGATGCCCTGGGAGAAGAACGGGCCGACGCCGGGTAGGGTTTGCAGCTTCTCGAGGGCGTCCCGGGCGGGCATCGCGCGCAGCGTGGCCCGGTCCAGCCAGCCGTCGAGCGCCGCCTGCGCGATCACGTGCAGCCTGTCGATCTTGACCGCCGACAGGCCGGTGTAGTCTGTCAGCTTTAGGAGCTGCTGGGGGGTGGGGAAGGCGTGCTGGGTCGTCCCGCCGACGGCCAGTTCCGCGCCGTGGCTCTCGGCCATGAGCCGGCGGATCCGGCGCGCCTGGTTGATCTGGATGCGGTGCCCGATGGTGAAGCCCGACGCGGCCTCGTAGGGTGAGTGGAACAGCGACGGGCGCAGGTGGTGGTACTCCTCCTGGAGCCTGCCGATGACCGGGTCGCGGCGGCCCACCTCGGCGTAACCGGCGCCATCGAAGTCCAGCGAGATCGCCGCCTTCGCCTGGTCCCACGCCCTCTCCGCGTCCCCGCCGGCACCGTGGACCTCGGCGGTGATGAGGTCGCCCTGTTGCCGCAGGGACACGGCGGCGGACGTGCGCCACCCCTCGACCGGGAACGTCATGACCACCGCGCCATCCACCTCAGGCCAGCCGCCGAAGTAGCGGTTTTGGTTGGCCAGGTCGAACGGGCCGGTGGGCGTTACCTCGAAGTGCGCGACATCAGCCACAGCTTCCTATGGTGATGCATCGAGCCCGCCCGGCGTCAGGTGAGGGGGTCGACGGATGCGCTGCTGCCGCGGTGGCCCTCGGGGCGATCACCGGCGGCACACAGCGGGCACTCATCGGCGGGCCAGGTCTCGAAACCCACCTCGAGGCATGCGAAGTAGGGGTAGGGCACCGTCACGACGCCGCCGCTGCGGTCCGCCAGGACCCCGACACCGACGATGTCGCCGCCCAGCTTCTGCACCGCCTCGTAGGTGTCCTGCAGGGAGCCGCCGGTGGTGACGATGTCATCGACAACGAGCACCTTCTGCCCGGGCTCGATCCTGAAGCCGCGGCGGAAGACGCGGCCGTGATCGCCGCGCTCGCAGAAGATCCCCGGCACGTCGAGGATGCGCCCCACCTCATAGGCCATGATGATCCCGCCGGTGGTCGGGGCGGCCACGACATCGGCGCCGCTGTCGGCAAAGGCCGCGGCGATCATGCGGCATAGGGGTTCGGTGTGCGCCGCCTGCTCCAGGATGCGGAACTTCTCCAGGTATTGCCGCCCGTGGCGGCCGCTGGTGTAGACGAAATGGCCCTCCAGGAACGCGCCTGACTGACTGAAGATCTCCAGCGCCCGCAGCTGCTTGGCGGTGCGGTCGGCGACCAGCAGCCGCTCGGCGGCGAGGTCGATGCGGTCTCCCGTGGCGCTCAACCTGCCGCGACCCCCACGCCCATGACGGCGCCCACCGACGGCGCAGCGCGCTGTTCCAGCAGGCGGGTCAGGCCTTCGAGCACGTGGGCGCCGGCATCGGGCCGGAGGAAGTTCAGCGTCCCGACCTGTACCGCGCACGCGCCCGCGAGCAGGAACTCGAGCGCGTCGTCACCCGACATCACCCCTCCGGACGCGATCACCGGCACCGGCACCGCGCGGGACACGGTATACACGGCGTGCATCGCCAGGGGCCGGATGGCGGGCCCGGAAAGCCCCCCGGTGGTGTTCGCCAGGACGGGCCGCCCGGTGTGCAGGTCGAGCGTCATCCCGACGTAGGTGTTGACCGCGGACAGCGCATCCGCGCCGGCATCGACGATGGCCCTGGCGATCGACACGATGTCCGTGACGTTCGGCGTCAGCTTCACGATCAGCGGCCGCGACGTGGTCGCGCGCACCGCCGCCGTCACCTGGTGCGCGAGGTGGGCGTCGACCCCGAACATCAGGCCGCGCGCGCCGACGTTGGGGCAGGAGATGTTGAGCTCGATCCCCGCGATGTTGGGCGCCCCGTCCAGCCGCCGCACCACCGCGACGTAGTCCTCCACGCTCTCGCCGACGACGTTCACGATCACGGGCACGTCCCAGCCCGCCCAGCGCGGGGCGTAGTCGCCGGCGACCACCTCGACGCCGGGGTTCTGCAGCCCGATGGCGTTGAGCATCCCTGACGGGACCTCGGCAATCCGCGGCGGTTCGTTGCCCTCGCGGGGCAGCAGCGAGGTGCCCTTGCTGACGATCGCGCCGTAGCCGGCGATTCCACCCACCTCGGCCATCTCGAACCCGAAACCAAAGGTTCCCGAGGCAGCCAGGAGCGGTGTGGCGAGGCGCAGGGCCGGGGTGATCTCGACGCTGGTGTCGACGGTCATCGCCCCACCAGGGCGCCGGCGGGGATGCGCGCCAGGCCGGAGCGATGTGTGACCAGCTCACCGAGCGCGGCGTACCGCGGCCAGTCCAGCGCGCGCCAATCGAACACCGCGCCCTCGACGCAGACCCGGTCATAGCCGCCGGCCGCCGTCGGCACGACGCAGCCGAGGCAGGTGCCGAGCGCGCAGCCCATCGGGGCCTCGAGCGAGACCTCGCACCGCGGCAGCTTGCGGCCGGCGTCGGCAAGGCGCTGCCACTGCCGGGCCAGGGCGATCAGCATCGGGGTGGGGCCGCACGCGTGCACCATCGACACGCCCTCCATCAACCGCTCACTCAACTCGGTGACGAACCCCGGCTCCCCGGCGCTGCCGTCATCGGTGCACAGGTGGGCGTCGATGCCGTCTGGCAGCAGTTCCAGCGGCAGCAGCTGATGGGCGGTGTAGGCGCCGTTCAGCCACCGCATCTTGAGACCGTTCTCCCGCGCGGCGCGGGCCACGAGGGGAAAGGGCGCGACCCCGAGGCCGCCCCCGATCATCAGGAGCGTCCCGCGCGACGGAACGGTGAAGGGATGCCCCAGCGGCCCCAGGGCCTCGAAGACCTGGCCCGCCTCGGCGGCGGCGAGGATCGCGGTGCCCTGGCCCACGACGTTGAACAGGATGTCGTAGGTGCCGACCTTGCGGTCGATGTCGCAGAAGCTGAAGGGGCGGCGCAGCAGCGGGTCGGTCGCCTCGCCACAACGGATGTGAACGAACTGCCCGGGCAGTCCCGCGGCGGCGATGCGCGGGGAGCGGAGGCGCAGGAGCCACGTCCCTGGCGTGACCTCCTCCCGCTGCGTCACCATGCCTCGCTCGAGGATCGCGCTCATCCCACGACCCCGGGCAGCGAGGCCAGCGCGGGTGGCTCGGGTGCGGGCCGGTCGTCGATGTTGCGCGCCACCAGGTACTCACCCAGGGTCTTCACCTGGTAGGCACCGCCGAGCGCGAGCATGTTGAGCGATTCGACCAGCGCGGCCGCGGTGTCCAGGGACGTGAGGCAGGGAATGCGGCGTTCCACGGCGGCGCGCCGAATCTCGAAACCGTCGCGGATCGCGACCGGGAACTCGCCCTCCTGTTGCGCCCCGGCGGGGCCGGCGACAGGCACGGGGACCTCCGCCGAACTGATCGTGTTGATCACGAGGTCGATCATGCCGGACTGGATCAGGTCGAGCACATTGGGGTTGCCCTCGTTGATCTTGGCGACCTCGTTCACGCTGATCCCCGCTGCCTGCAGGGCCCGTGCGGTCCCCGGCGTGGCGTGGACCTCGAACCCCATCTCGACCAGTCGGGCCACAATCGGCAGCGCCTCGGCCTTGTCGGCATCCGCGATTGTGCACAGCGCGTTGCCGGACCGCGGCAGCTTGTCCAGGGACCCGAGGAAGGCCTTGAACATCGCCGGGGCGAGCTCGGAGTCGATGCCCATGACCTCGCCGGTGGACTTCATCTCCGGGCCCAGGTGGCTGTCGACCTCGAGCAGCTTGCTCATGGAGAACACCGGCGCCTTCACGGCGATGGCCCCGGATACCGGCCACAGCCCGTCGGGGTAGCCGAGGTCGGCGAGACGGCTGCCCAGCATCACCTGCATGGCGACGGGCACCATGGGCACCGCGGTCACCTTGCTGAGGAATGGCACGGTGCGGCTGGAGCGCGGGTTGACCTCGATCACGTAGATCCGGTTGCGGTGCAGGACGTACTGGATGTTGAGCATCCCGATCGCGCCCAGGCGCAGCGCTATGCGCTTGGTGTAGTCGACGAGCTGGGCGATCTCCACCTCGTTCAGGTGCTGCGCGGGGTACACCGCGAAAGAGTCGCCCGAGTGGACCCCGGCGCGCTCGACGTGCTCCATGATCCCGGGGATCAGGACGTCGGTGCCATCACAGATGGCGTCCACCTCGAACTCCCGGCCGACCAGGTACTTGTCCACCAGGATGGTGCCGCGGGCCAGGGCGTCGCGGGCCCCTGCCAGGTAGCGCTCGAGTTCGGAGTGCGCGTGGACGATCTCCATCGCCCGCCCGCCCAACACGTAGCTGGGCCGCACCAGCACGGGGAAGCCAACCCGGTCGGCGATGGCCCGAGCCTCCTCCAGCGAGCTCGCGGTGGCGCCGGGAGGCTGGGGGATGCCGATCTCCCGCAGGGTGGCCTCGAAGCGGCGGCGGTCCTCGGCCAGGTCGATGGCGTCGACCGATGACCCCAGGATCTTGGCGCCGCGCTTGCTCAGCGGTTCGGCCAGGTTGATCGCCGTCTGGCCGCCAAACTGGACGACCACCCCCATCGCCGACTCCGCCCGGACGACGTTCTCGGCCGACTCCTCGTCGAGGGGGTCGAAGTACAGCCGGTCGCTGGTGTCGAAATCGGTGCTCACCGTCTCCGGGTTGCTGTTGAGCATCGCGCTGGAGAAGCCCGCCTCGCGGAGGGCCATCGCCGCCTGGACGGAGCAGTAGTCGAACTCGATCCCCTGGCCGATGCGGATGGGGCCCGAGCCCAGCACCAGGACCGAGGGACCGCCCGACTCCTGGCGCAGCCCCCGCGGTGACTCGTCCTCCGCCTCGTAGGTGGAGTAGTAGTAGGGCGTGGCGGCGGCAAACTCCGCGGCGCACGTGTCGACGAGCTTGTACGCCGGGCGCAGGTCACCCTCGAAGCAGGCGTCGCGCACATCCTCGACGGACTCTCCCGACAGTGCCGCGATGCGCTGGTTGCTGAACCCCGCCAGCTTGGCGTCGCGGAGGATGGCCGGCTCGATGCTCGCCTTCAACCCCATTTCGATGTCGACGATCCGCCGCAGCCGGCGCAGGAACCACGGGTCGATCCCGGTCATCTCGTGCAGCCGGGCGACCTGCTGGTCGACGGTGAGCGTGTCGTTGCGGCGGATCCATTCCAGCAGCGCGTAGATGCGACGATCGTTGGGTTGCAGCAGGAGGCGGTCCTCCACCCCGGACGCGAACGCCGGCGGCTTCTGCTCCATCGAGCGCAGCGCCTTCATCAGGGCTCCCTCGAACGTTCGCTCGATGGCCATCACCTCGCCCGTGGCCTTCATCTGGGTGCCGATGCTGCGATCCGCGCCCGGGAACTTGTCGAAGGGCCAGCGCGGGATCTTGACCACGCAGTAGTCCAGCGCGGGCTCGAAGGCGGCGAGGGTGCGGCCGGTGACCTGGTTGGGGATCTCGTCCAGGCGTTTGCCGATGGCCACCTTGGCAGCGACGCGTGCGATGGGGTAACCGGTGGCCTTGCTGGCCAGCGCCGACGACCGCGAGACGCGCGGGTTGACCTCGATGATGTAGTACTGGAACGAGTCGGGGTCGAGCGCCATCTGCACGTTGCACCCGCCCTCGATGCCCAGCCCGCGGATGATCTTCAGCGCCGAACTGCGCAGCATCTGGTACTCCTTGTCGCTGAGCGTCTGGGATGGCGCGACGACGATGGAGTCCCCGGTGTGTACGCCCATCGGGTCGATGTTCTCCATGTTGCAGACCGTGATGCACGTGTCCGCGGAGTCGCGCATGACCTCGTACTCGATCTCCTTCCAGCCCACCAGGCTGCGCTCCAGAAGGATCTGGGTGATGGGGCTGGCGTCGAGCCCGCGGCGCACCGCCTCGTCGAAGTCGCTCTCGTGGTAGATGAAGCCACCGCCCGTCCCGCCCAGGGTGTACGCCGGGCGCACCACCAGGGGCAACCCGACCTCGGCCAGGAAGGCCCGCGCCTCGGCGATGTTCTCGACCGTGCGGCTCTCGGTGACGGGCTCCCCGATGGACAGCAGGAACTGCTTGAAGGCCTCGCGGTCCTCGGCCTTGCGAATGGTCTCGAGCGGGGTGCCCAGCAGGCGGACGTTGTAACGCTCCAGGATCCCGGCGTCGTGCAGCGCCACCGCGAGGTTGAGGCCGGTCTGTCCGCCCAGGGTGGGCAGCAGTCCGTCCGGCTGCTCACGGGCGATCACCCGCTCCAGCACCTCGACGGTGAGGGGCTCGATGTAGGTGTGGTCGGCAACCCCGGGCTCCGTCATGATGGTGGCGGGGTTGCTGTTGACCAGCACCGTCTCTATCCCCTCCTCACGGAGCGCCTTGCAGGCCTGGGTGCCGGCGTAGTCGAACTCGGCGGCCTGGCCGATCAGGATCGGGCCGGAGCCGATCACCAGGACCTTCTTCGGGCGCGGCGGGCGCGGCGGTTCGCCGGCGACGACGATCGGCTTCCTGTGGATCACCAGGCTGGCAAAGGCATCGAAGACCCGCTGGTTGTCGTGCGGGCCAGGCGCGCCCTCCGGGTGGTATTGCACCGAGAACACGGGGAGGCTGTCGTGGGCCAGGCCCTCGACCGAGCCGTCGTTCAGGTTGCGCTCGCTCACCCGGAACCCGGAGCCGGGAGGCAGGGTCTCGGCCACGACCTGGAACTCGTGGTTCTGCGATGTGATGGCCACCCTGCCACTGGCCAGGTCCTTGACCGGGTGGTTGCCGCCGTGGTGGCCGAAGGGCAGCCGTGAGGTGTCGCCGCCGGCCGCCCGCCCGATGATCTGGTGGCCCAGGCAGATGCCGAGGATGGCAACCCGCTCGAGCAGGTCCCGGACCACCCCGACCTGGGGCTCCAACCGCGCGGGGTCACCCGGGCCGTTCGACAGCACCACCCCGTCCGGGCCGTGACGAAGGATGTCGTCGACCGTCGACGACGGGGGCACCAGCACCACGTGCGCGCCGCGACTGCGCAGCGACCGCATGATGTTCTGCTTGATGCCGTAGTCCACGACCACGATGGTTCTGCCCGACAGGGAGCTGTCGACCTCGTGCACGTAAACCGGGGCCAGGGCCTCGTCCCATTCCACCGGGGTTGTGCAGGCCGTCTCGGTGACCAGGTCCTGGTCCTCGATCGGCGTGACCGACCCGGCCCGGCGCACCAGCTCGTCGACGACCTCCCGGTTCGCCGCGGCGCGCAGGTCCAGGGGGCGCTCCAGCTCGGCGATGACGGCCCGCCGGGCGCCGGCGCTGCGCAGGTAACGAGTGAGGCTACGCGTGTCGACGCCGGTGAGTCCCGGGATGCCGGCATCGCGCATCGAGCGGTCCAGCGAGCCCTCCGACCGCCAGTTGCTGTCGTCGCGGGCGACCTCGCGGACAATTAGTCCTCGGGCCCACACCGCGCCGGACTCGGGGTCGGCGGAGTTGACGCCGTAGTTGCCGATCATCGGGTAGGTCATGACGATCATCTGGCCCGCGTAGCTGGGGTCCGTCAGGATCTCCTGGTAGCCGGTCATGCAGGTGTTGAAGACCACCTCACCCTCGCCGGGCCGGCGGCCGGCGGGTCCCACGGCATCGACCGGCGAGGCCCCGAACAGCCACCCGGGGTAGACCCGACCGTCCTCCAGCACCAGGGCTCCAGGTTTACGCACTGCCACTAAACGACCCCCGCATACCACTCGTCATGGACGATCTGTCCCCCGGCGATCGTTAGCATCGGCCGGCCGTGCATCTCGCGGCCCCGGAGCGGGGTGTTGTGCCCGAGCGAGTGGAACTCGTCGGGGTTCACGGTCCAGACGGCACGGTTCTCGAACACCACCAGGTCGGCGGGCTCACCCACGCGCAGGCCGGGGCGGGACTGCGGCAACGAGTCGCGCAGGCACTCCCAGGGCCCGACGGTCAGGGCCTCGACCAACCGGGTGATCGAGATCTCGCCGCGGTCGACGAGCTCGAGGCACAGGGAGAGGGCTGTTTCGAGGCCGCTGATGCCGAAGCTGCAGCGCGCGAACGGCAGCTCCTTGCTGCCGCGCTCGTGCGGCGCGTGGTCGGTGGCGATGGCATCGATGAGCCCGTCCGCCACGGCCTGGACCACGGCGCGGCGGTCGGACTCGGCGCGCAGCGGCGGGTTGACCTTGGCCTGGGGATCGGGGGCACCCTCCCAGAGCACCCGGCTCTCGGTCAGGACCATGTGGTGGGGGGTGGCCTCGGCGGTGACCGGCAGCCCCTCGGCCCTGGCCCTGGCGAGCAACTCGATGGACCGCGCGCAGCTCAGGTGCTGCAGGTGCAGGCGCCCACCGCTGCGCCGGCAGGCCTCGATCGCCCGCTCCACGGCGCTGACCTCGGCCGAGCAGGGCCAGGGTTCGAGTCCGGCTCGCACCGCGACCCCGGGGTTGGCCTGGCCGTTGGGACACGCCATCTCGTCCTGGGCGTGGACCATGACGGGGCGCTGCAGGCGGGCCGCCCGGCCCATGGCCTCGACCGCCAGCTCCAGCGGATACGCGTTGCGGCCGTCGTCGCTGAAGCCGACTGCGCCGGCGAGGGCCAGGGACTCGAGGTCGGTCAGCTCGAACCCCTCGAGGTAGTGCGTCACAGCGGCCACCGAGTGCACCCGGATGGACGCCGCACGGGCGCGCTCCTGGACCAGCTCAAGGGTGCTGACGCTGTCCACCGGCGGGTCGGTGTTGGCCATCGCGACGATCGTGGTGAACCCCCCCGCGGCGGCCGCCTCGGCACCGGTCGGGATCGTTTCCTTGTGCCGCTGGCCGGGGTCGCGCAGGTGCGTGTGGAGGTCGATGAAGCCTGGCGCGACATACATCCCGCGCGCGTCGATCCGGGTCAGGCGGGCATCGTCGACGTC